>NZ_JACVZC010000210.1 GCF_016658545.1 Pseudomonas sp. S37
CAGACCAGGCCATAATCACAACCTGAAATGCCCCACCATGCCCTTCAGGTCGGTACCCAACTGCGCCAGCTCGACACTTGACCGGGCATTGTCCTGCATCGCCAAGGCCGCCTGGTCGGCACTGCCACGAATCTGCGTGACGCTGCGGCTGATCTCTTCCGCCACCGACCCCTGCTGCTCGGCCGCCGCGGCTATCTGCTGGTTCATCTGCTGAATCAACGACACCGCCGCAGCAATGCTGCCCAGCGCACTCTCCGTCTGCAACGCATCGGCCACGGCCAGGCGTACCAGGTCGGTACTGCCACGGATCTGCGCCACCGACTGCTGGGCATTACTGCGCAAGCTGGCAACCAGGGTTTCGATCTGCTCGGTCGACTGCCGGGTACGCCGGGCCAAGGCGCGCACCTCATCGGCCACCACGGCAAACCCCCGCCCCTGTTCCCCGGCGCGGGCCGCTTCGATGGCGGCGTTCAGCGCCAGCAAGTTGGTTTGCTCGGCCACGCTCTTGATCACTTCCAGCACGTCGCCAATGGTGTGGATTTCGGCACTGAGGCTGTCGATGCCGGCGCTGGCCGTTTCGGCTGCCGCCGCCAGCTGCTCGATGCGCTGCATGCTCTGGCGCACCACCTGCTGCCCCGTGCCGACCTTGGCATCCGCCGCCTCGGCCGCTTGCGCCGCTTCTTCGGCATTGCGCGCCACATCGTGCACGGTGGCGGTCATCTGCTGCATGGCCGTGGCGACCTGCTCGGTTTCTTCCTTCTGGCTGCCCACCTCGCGGTTGGTCTGCTCGGTCACTGCCGATAACGCCTGGGCATTACCGGCCAGTTGCTCGATGCCCTGCTGCAAACCGCTGACAATCCCCGAAAGCCCCGCCGCCATCTGCTGCATCGCCTGCATCAGCTGGCCGACTTCGTCACGGCGAGGCACCTGGGCATCAAACGCCAGTTCGCCAGCAGCAATGCGCTGGGCGCGGGCAATCACGTGCTTGAGCGGGCCCACCACCGCACGGGTAATCAGCCAGGCCGCCAGCACGCCGACCAGCAGCGCCAGCGCCGTGGCCAGGCCAATGGCCAGGGCATTGCGCTGCAGTTCAGCTTGCAGTGATTGCTCCTGCCCCAGATAAGCCTGGTCGACCTTGCCCGTAACCTGCTCGGCACTGGCTTGCAACTGTGCCTTCAGCCCCTGCTCGCGGGCCAGCTGGTCGGTGTATTCGTTGAGCTTTTCCGAGAAGCTGCCAATGTGCCCGGCCACCTCACCCAGCACACTCTGGTAGCCGGCATCCCCTACCGCACCTTGCAGCTGGCCCACCAGGCTGGCCGCCTCGACAGTTTGCGCGATGCGTTCCTGGCCAACACCCTCCTCGCCTTTGCGGCTTTTTTCCAGGCGTACCCGCGCCTCGTCCATGGCCTGCAGCATCAGCCGCGACACCTGCGCCACCTGCGCGGCCTGCTCAAGGAATTCGCCGCCCTGCTGGCCCTGGGACTGTTTGAGGGTGTACACGCCATCATCGGCAAGGCCGGCCTGCAACACATCAAGGTTGTTGGCCACGCTCGACACCGACCAGCTGGCCATGTCCAGCGCCAGCTCTTTGGCCTGCACCGCCTCGACAAACGCCTCGAAAGCCTGGCCGTAAGCCGCGAGGTCCGATTCTGCCGCCGCCAGCGCCGGCAGGCCCCGGGCGCGCTCGGCCAGGCCCTGCAAGCCACTGCGCAAGGCGTCGGCCTGCTGCAGGTCGGAACGCAGGGCAAAGGCCTGCTCATGCTGGCGCAAGCGCAGCAAGTCGGTATTGAACTGGGCCAACTGGCGCAAACTGTCGAAGCGCTGGCCAACACTGTGCAACGCCGCGATGCCGATGGCCGCCACCGCAAGGGTCAGCAGCAGCACAAGGGCAAAGCCCAGGCCGAGTTTGCGGGCCATGCCCAGGTTGGCCAGCACACCGTGCTTGCTCGCGCCCATCGCCGATCCCCTTTCAGCCTGTGAGGTTATCCGAGCCCCAAGGGTGGCAACCTTGCCAGCCGATGAACAAGGGGGTGGCGCCAGAATAGTGTCAAATAGCTATGTCTTGTCGTTTTTGGCTGTGTCGAGGTCGGTTTTGCCAGGCGCTGCGGCTGCTATCAACAAGCCATGAATTGTAGCCAGCACAGTTGCCATGCGCGGGCCAATGTGCCAATTAAATTGAAGCAAACTCATCTGCAAGTTATTCCAATTGCATATTTAGTTAGGCCCATTGACGCCATTAATTTTGCGCCAATAGTGGGGCACAAAAAAATATTAAATTGCCACTATCGAATTAAAAAACAGCGCTATCGTGATCGATAACTGGCCCGCCCTTCGGACCCGTAGCGCCCCTCTGGAGCTTTTTCATGAAAACAGCCCTGATTACTGCTGTGGCCACCCCGTTGCTGCTTGTTGCGTTTCCGACGGTGGGGCATGCCGAAACTTCCACGGCACCGTTATTAACCCTTGGCGTGCAGGGAAGTTATACCCTGTTGGAGTTGAACGGGCGCGGCAATGATACCGAGCATATGCCTGAGGGCGGGTTGTTCATAAACTACGGTAACAAGATGACGGCCAAAGACGGCCTGATCTACCACGCCGAGGCCAGCGGCATGTACTCGAAAAAGCAGAGCCAGAAGCTGAAGGACGGCCAGGCCGACCTGGACCTGGGCTGGCGGCTGGCCGTGGCCGAGCGCCAGTCCCTCGACCTGTTGGTGGGTGCCGGCTACAAATGGAACCGGCTGTCACCCAATACCAGCAAGTACGACGTCGACCTGACCAACCGCACACCGTTCGCCAAGATTGCGGCGGGTTACAACTACCGCTTCAACAATGCCACCTTGCGCTTCGAAGCCGGTATACGCCAGGTTATCAATGGCGATTCGCAATTGAAAATACATGGCATCAGTAGCGAAGACGTTGATTTGAATGAAACCAGTAACCCGTTTGCCGAATTGAGTGTGCTGTTCAATCAGCAAGGCAGCGTGCCAATACTCGCCTCGCTTTACTTCAGCCGTTACAACTATGAACTGGACGGGCAGTTCCTGATGACCGACTCGGATGAACAGACCCGCGACGAGTATGGGCTGAAAGTGGGTGTCAGCTTTTAACTGGCGCGGCCTGTTTCGCGCAGAGAGCTGAGTTCGCAAGCGGTCCGCATACCCTTGTAGGAGCGGCCTTGTGTCGCGATGGGCTGCGCAGCAGCCCCAGGG
>NZ_JACVZC010000211.1 GCF_016658545.1 Pseudomonas sp. S37
CCGCGCGGGCGGCGCTCGATCTCATAGGCGCTGAAAATGTTTCGGCGAACATCCGCGGCGCTCGATCTCACAGGCGCTGAAAATGTTTCGGCGAACATCCACGGCGCTAGATCTCATAGACACTGCAGATCCCTCGGCAAACACCTTGCAGCCCACACCCAACCACACAGCAGACAAGACTTTACCCGCCCCCGCCAGTCCATTAGGCTGCACATTCCCCCACAAAGAGGTGTTCGTCCAATGCGCCATTAATGCCGCCGTCCCTTCGACGGCCAGCCTTCAGCCTCCGGTTCGCTCCGGAGATGTCGCGGCATTTGTGGAGTTGCACATGACGAACACGTCGATCCTGACGCTGGACAGCGTCACCCTGGCCTTGCCTGATGGCAGGCTGCTGTTTACCGACCTCAACGAAACCTTCGACCGCCGCCGCACCGGCCTGGTCGGGCGCAATGGCGTGGGCAAGAGCCTGCTCGGGCAGATACTCGCCGGCCAGCGCGAACCGAGCAGCGGCCAGTGCCGGCGACTTGGGCCTGTTCACCTGCTGAACCAGCAAGTGATCGAGCAAAGCGCCACACTTGCCGACCTGGCTCAAGTAAGCAGCGTGATTGCAGCGCTTGAGCGCATCGAGCAAGGCAGCGTCGAACCCGGCGATTTCGACACCGTTGGCGAGCGTTGGGATATCCGCGAGCAACTGCAAGCGCAACTGCAACGCCATGGCCTGGGCCAGCTCGACTGGCGCCAGCCTGCCCATAGCCTAAGCGGCGGCCAAGCCATGCGCGTGGCGCTGATCGGCGCCTGGCTCAGCGATGCCGACTACCTGATTCTCGACGAACCCAGCAATCACCTGGACAGCAACGCCCGCGCCCAGCTGCTGGCCATGGTCCAGGCCTGGGACCGGGGCCTGTTGGTGATCAGCCACGACCGCAGCCTGCTGGCGTACATGGAGCGCATCGTCGAGTTGTCCAGCCTGGGTTCGCAGGCCTTCGGCGGCAACTACAGCTTTTATGCAGCACAAAAGGCCAGCCAGACGGAGCAGGCCCAACAGCACCTTGCCCGGCTGAAACAGGAGCAACAACGCCAGGCCCGTGAACGCCAGCGTCAGCGCGAAGACCTGGAGCGGCAACAAGCGCGAGCCGGGCGCCAGGCCAGGCACGCCAATCAGGCCAGGATCCTGCTCGACCGCCAGCAGCAGCGCAGCCAGGCCACGGCAGGTAAGCAACGCCGCGATCATCGCGACGCCCAGCAGGCGCTGCAAGGCAAAGTACGTGACGCCGCCCGCGAGATGGAGCAAGACATTGCCATTACCCTGCATGCACCTACGCCGCAGCGCCATGCGGGTCGTGAAGTATTGGCCCTGCAGGCGCTGCGCCTGCCCCATGGCACCCGCAAGCCGCTTGACCTGCGCGTGTGCCTGGGCCAGCGGGTGGGCCTGGTCGGTGCCAATGGCAGTGGCAAGTCCACGTTGCTCAAACTGATGAACGGCGAGCTGCCGGCACCCGCCGAATGCCTGCGCCTCAGCGGCGAAACCGCCCTGCTCGACCAGCATTGCAGCAGCTTGCCAGGCGACACCAGCGTGCTTGAGCACCTGCACCAGGCCAACTCGTCACTGGCCCAGGGCGAGTTACGCAGCCGCCTGGCGCAACTGGGTCTGGATGCGGCGCGTATCGAGCTGCCCAGCAGCCTGCTCAGCGGCGGTGAGCGGATGAAGGCAGCACTGGCCGCCGTTCTGTACCGCGAGCGGCCGCTCGACTTGTTGCTGCTGGACGAGCCCGGCAACCATCTGGACCTGCCATCGCTGGCAGCGCTGGAGCGCATGCTCGGCCAGTTTCGCGGAGCGCTGGTGGTGGCCTCGCACGACGCGGTATTGCTGCAAAACCTGGCGCTTGACGCGTACCTGCAGCTGTAGCAATCGAAAAAAATGCATCGCAGGCTATCAATTCGTGACTGGCCGTTCCCGATCCGCCAAGGATGTATTAAGGTGGCATGGTGCGCATATAACAGCAGCCCGAGCGATCGGGCACTTGCAAGACAATGAGGGTGTCATGAGCAACGAAAGCATTAACTGGGACAAGCTGGGTTTCGACTACATCAAGACCGACAAACGCTACCTGTCCGTATGGCGCAATGGGGAGTGGGACAAGGGCACCCTGACCGAAGACAACGTGCTGCACATCAGTGAAGGCTCCACTGCCCTGCACTACGGCCAGCAGTGCTTCGAAGGCCTGAAGGCCTACCGTTGCAAGGACGGCTCGATCAACCTGTTCCGCCCGGACCAGAACGCCGCCCGCATGCAGCGCAGCTGCGCCCGCCTGCTGATGCCGCACGTGCCCACCGATGTATTCATCGAGGCGTGCAAGCAAGTGGTCAAGGCCAACGAAAAGTTCGTGCCACCGCACGGCAAAGGCGCCCTGTACCTGCGCCCGTTCGTGATCGGCACCGGTGACAACATTGGCGTGCGCACCGCCCCCGAGTTCATCTTCTCGGTATTCGCCATCCCGGTTGGCTCGTACTTCAAGGGCGGCATGAAGCCGCACAACTTCCAGATTTCCAGCTTCGACCGTGCTGCCCCGCAAGGCACCGGCGCGGCCAAGGTCGGTGGCAACTACGCCGCCAGCCTGCAGCCGGGTGCTGAAGCGAAGAAAGCCAACTTCGCCGACGCCATCTACCTCGACCCGCTGACCCACACCAAAATCGAAGAAGTCGGTTCGGCCAACTTCTTCGGCATCACCGCCAACAACGAATTCGTCACCCCGAAATCGGCGTCGGTGCTGCCAGGCATTACCCGCCTGTCGCTGATGGAACTGGCACAATCGCGCCTGGGCCTGACCGTGATCGAAGGCGACGTGGAAATCAGCAAGCTGGACCGCTTCATCGAAGCGGGTGCCTGCGGTACTGCTGCGGTGATCACCCCGATTGGCGGCATCGAGTACAACGGCAAGCTGCACGTGTTCCACGACCTGGAGAAGGTCGGCCCGGTTACCCAGAAGCTCTACAACGAGCTGACTGGCATCCAGAGCGGTGATGTAGAAGCACCGGCAGGCTGGATCGTCAAAGTCGCCTGAGGCGCTTTAGCGGTTTGAAAACGGGGCATGCCAGCAATGGCATGCCCCGTTTTATTTGCGTTCATGAAAGCTTGCGCGATCCCTTGTAGGAGCGGGGGGGGGGGGGTGGGGGGGGGGGGGGGGGGGGGGGGGGGGGGGGGGGGG
>NZ_JACVZC010000212.1 GCF_016658545.1 Pseudomonas sp. S37
AGCAAATTGCTTGGGTGTTATATGGTCAAGCCTCACGGGCAATTAGTATTGGTTAGCTCAACGCCTCACAGCGCTTACACACCCAACCTATCAACGTCGTAGTCTTCGACGGCCCTTTAGGGGATTCAAGATCCCAGTGAGATCTCATCTTGAGGCAAGTTTCCCGCTTAGATGCTTTCAGCGGTTATCTCTTCCGAACATAGCTACCCGGCAATGCCACTGGCGTGACAACCGGAACACCAGAGGTTCGTCCACTCCGGTCCTCTCGTACTAGGAGCAGCCCCTCTCAAATCTCAAACGTCCACGGCAGATAGGGACCGAACTGTCTCACGACGTTCTAAACCCAGCTCGCGTACCACTTTAAATGGCGAACAGCCATACCCTTGGGACCGGCTTCAGCCCCAGGATGTGATGAGCCGACATCGAGGTGCCAAACACCGCCGTCGATATGAACTCTTGGGCGGTATCAGCCTGTTATCCCCGGAGTACCTTTTATCCGTTGAGCGATGGCCCTTCCATACAGAACCACCGGATCACTAAGACCTACTTTCGTACCTGCTCGACGTGTTTGTCTCGCAGTCAAGCGCGCTTTTGCCTTTATACTCTACGACCGATTTCCGACCGGTCTGAGCGCACCTTCGTACTCCTCCGTTACTCTTTGGGAGGAGACCGCCCCAGTCAAACTACCCACCATACACTGTCCTCGATCCGGATAACGGACCTGAGTTAGAACCTCAAAGTTGCCAGGGTGGTATTTCAAGGATGGCTCCATGAGAACTGGCGTCCCCACTTCAAAGCCTCCCACCTATCCTACACAAGCAAATTCAAAGTCCAGTGCAAAGCTATAGTAAAGGTTCACGGGGTCTTTCCGTCTAGCCGCGGATACACTGCATCTTCACAGCGATTTCAATTTCACTGAGTCTCGGGTGGAGACAGCGCCGCCATCGTTACGCCATTCGTGCAGGTCGGAACTTACCCGACAAGGAATTTCGCTACCTTAGGACCGTTATAGTTACGGCCGCCGTTTACCGGGGCTTCGATCAAGAGCTTCGCTTGCGCTAACCCCATCAATTAACCTTCCGGCACCGGGCAGGCGTCACACCCTATACGTCCACTTTCGTGTTTGCAGAGTGCTGTGTTTTTAATAAACAGTCGCAGCGGCCTGGTATCTTCGACCGGCATGGGCTTACGGAGCAAGTCCTTCACCCTCGCCGGCGCACCTTCTCCCGAAGTTACGGTGCCATTTTGCCTAGTTCCTTCACCCGAGTTCTCTCAAGCGCCTTGGTATTCTCTACCTAACCACCTGTGTCGGTTTGGGGTACGGTTCCCAGTTATCTGAAGCTTAGGAGCTTTTCTTGGAAGCATGGTATCAACCACTTCGTCGCCTAAAGGCAACTCGTCATCAGCTCTCGGCCTTGAAATCCCGGATTTGCCTAAGATTCCAGCCTACCACCTTAAACCTGGACAACCAACGCCAGGCTGGCCTAACCTTCTCCGTCCCTCCATCGCAATAACTGGAAGTACAGGAATATTAACCTGTTTTCCATCGACTACGCTTTTCAGCCTCGCCTTAGGGACCGACTAACCCTGCGTCGATTAACGTTGCGCAGGAAACCTTGGTCTTTCGGCGTGCGAGTTTTTCACTCGCATTGTCGTTACTCATGTCAGCATTCGCACTTCTGATACCTCCAGCAAGCTTCTCAACTCACCTTCACAGGCTTACAGAACGCTCCTCTACCGCATCACCAAAAGGTGATACCCGTAGCTTCGGTGCATGGTTTGAGCCCCGTTACATCTTCCGCGCAGGCCGACTCGACTAGTGAGCTATTACGCTTTCTTTAAAGGGTGGCTGCTTCTAAGCCAACCTCCTAGCTGTCTAAGCCTTCCCACATCGTTTCCCACTTAACCATGACTTTGGGACCTTAGCTGACGGTCTGGGTTGTTTCCCTTTTCACGACGGACGTTAGCACCCGCCGTGTGTCTCCCATGCTCGGCACTTGTAGGTATTCGGAGTTTGCATCGGTTTGGTAAGTCGGGATGACCCCCTAGCCGAAACAGTGCTCTACCCCCTACAGTGATACATGAGGCGCTACCTAAATAGCTTTCGAGGAGAACCAGCTATCTCCGAGCTTGATTAGCCTTTCACTCCGATCCACAGGTCATCCGCTAACTTTTCAACGGTAGTCGGTTCGGTCCTCCAGTCAGTGTTACCTAACCTTCAACCTGCCCATGGATAGATCGCCCGGTTTCGGGTCTATACCCAGCGACTAAACGCCCTATTAAGACTCGCTTTCGCTACGCCTCCCCTATTCGGTTAAGCTCGCCACTGAATATAAGTCGCTGACCCATTATACAAAAGGTACGCAGTCACCTAACAAAGTAGGCTCCCACTGCTTGTACGCATACGGTTTCAGGTTCTATTTCACTCCCCTCTCCGGGGTTCTTTTCGCCTTTCCCTCACGGTACTGGTTCACTATCGGTCAGTCAGTAGTATTTAGCCTTGGAGGATGGTCCCCCCATATTCAGACAAAGTTTCTCGTGCTCCGTCCTACTCGATTTCATTGACAAGAGATTTTCGTGTACGGGGCTATCACCCACTATGGCCGCACTTTCCAGAGCGTTCCACTAATCTCAAACCAACTTAAGGGCTGGTCCCCGTTCGCTCGCCACTACTAAGGGAATCTCGGTTGATTTCTTTTCCTCAGGGTACTTAGATGTTTCAGTTCCCCTGGTTCGCCTCTTGCACCTATGTATTCAGTACAAGATACTCAGCTTATGCTGAGTGGGTTCCCCCATTCAGAGATCTCTGGATCACAGTCTGTTTGCCGACTCCCCAAAGCTTATCGCAGGCTACCACGTCTTTCATCGCCTCTGACTGCCAAGGCATCCACCGTATGCGCTTCTTCACTTGACCATATAACCCCAAGCAATCTGGTTATACTGTGAAGACGACATTCGCCGAAAATTCGCATTTCGCTCAATTAAGAGCAGAACTCACAAATTTTACCTTAGCCTGATCACACACCAGTGAAAGTGCATGTCAGTCTATATCTATCACATATCCGAATTTTTAAAGAACG
>NZ_JACVZC010000213.1 GCF_016658545.1 Pseudomonas sp. S37
CCAGGGCAGCGTCGACTTCCAGACCCCGGCGAACGACGTCTACAACAACGGTTCGACCGTCAACGTCACCATCGAGAAAGCCACCGGTGGCAACTTCGAGCAGCTGACGCCTGACCCAACGCCCGCATCGACTGTCATCCATGACAGCATCGACCCGGTAACCGTGAGCATCGTCAGCAATGGCAATGTGACCGAAGACCAGCAGCCATCCTTCACTGTGAAAGTCAGCCAGGCTCTGGACCGGCCATTGACTGTGACCCTGTCCAACGGCGACAAGGTGACCATCGAGGCCGGTAAAACCGAAGTCGAGTACAAAGCAGCGGCCCAGGGTGATGACGTCATCAAGGATGCTGGCTCGCTCACCCTCAGCGTTACTGATGCAACTGTACCAGGCGCAACGTTCGAGAAGCTGAAGTTCGGTGCCCCGGCGACTGTTGAAATCTCGGACACCATCAGTGAAGTTGTAGCCAAGCTGACCGCCACCCCTTCGGTTACGGAAGGCGGCGAGATCACCTATACCGTCACGCTGACCAACAAGGACGGCCTGCCGATCGATAGCCATTCGGCGCTGTACTTCACCCTGAGCGACGGCAAGACCGTTGTGGTGGTGCCGGCCAACAGCACCACTGGCTCGATCACTGTAACCGCCCCCGACAACGTCTATGTAGGTGCCAACGACCCTGTCGTGGTGTCGATTGCCGACGTCAGCGGTGCCGATGCGTGGAAGTTCGAACAGCTGACCCTGGACAAGACCCCGGTCAGCACCACCGTGACCGATGAACCCGGTACCCCTGGCAATCCCAACCCGGGTGGCGGCAACGAAGGCGACATCGTCAAGGTCACCATCACCGCCGACCAGGTTTCGGTCGCCGAGAACGTCAAGCCCACCTTCACCGTGCACATCAATACCGCACTGGCCAACGACCTGGTCGTGACCCTGAGCAACAACGCTCAGGTGACCATCAAGGCGGGCGAGACCAGCGCGCAGTACACGCACGATGAGCAAGGTGACGACGTCTATCAGGATGCCGGTGAGATCACGCTCGGCATCAAGGCGGCTGAAGATGCCAAGGGCAATGCCTTCGAAAACCTGCAGTTTGGCGGCGATGCATCGGTCAAAGTCACCGATACCATCGACGAAGTAGTAGCCAAGCTGACGGCTACCCCTTCGGTCACCGAAGGTGGTGAAATCACCTACACCATCACGCTGACCAACAAAGACGGTCTGCCGATCAACAACCATTCGGAGCTGTACTTCAAGCTGACCGATGGCACCACGGTTGTCGTAGCGGCCAACAGCACCACGGGCTCGGCCACCGTGGTTGCGCCGGACAACGTCTATTCCGGCAGCAATCCGCCCGTCGTCAATGCCATCGACTCGGTGAGTGGCGCTGATGCGTGGAAGTTCGAGCAACTGACCCTGGACAAGACCGAGGTCAAAACCCAGGTTACCGACGAACCGGGCACGCCAGGCAACGAAGGTGACCTGGTCAAGGTCACCATCACGGCCGATCAGGTTTCGGTGGCCGAGAACGTCAAACCGACGTTCACCGTGCACATCAATCAGGCCTTGGCCCACGACCTGGTTGTGACCCTGAGCAACAATGCCCAGGTCACCATCAAGGCGGGTGAAACCAGCGCGCCTTACGAGCACGCTGCTCAAGGCGATGACGTCTACAAAGACGCCGGTGAAATCACCGTGGGCATCAAGTCGGCCGTCGACGCTACCGGCGCTGCCTTCGAGAATCTGCAACTGGGCGGCGATGCTTCGGTTCAAGTTACCGACACCATCGACGAAGTTGTGGCGAAACTGACCGCGACGCCTTCGGTCACCGAAGGCGGCGAGATCACCTACACCATCACGCTGACCAACAAAGACGGTCTGCCGATCAACAACCACGCGGAGCTGTACTTCAAGCTGACCGACGGCACCAACGTCGTGATTGCAGCCAACAGCACCACGGGTTCGGCCACTGTTATTGCGCCGGACAACGTCTACGTTGGCGCTAACCCAGCGGTGGTCAATGCCATCGACTCGGTCAGTGGCGCAGACGCGTGGAAGTTTGAAAACCTGAACCTGGACAAGACCGAGGTTAAAACCCAGGTCACCGACGAGCCAGGCACCCCGGGCAACGAAGGCGACATCGTCAAGGTCACCATCACGGCTGACCAGGTTTCGGTAGCCGAGAACGTCAAACCGACGTTCACTGTGCACATCAATCAAGCCCTGGCCCACGACCTGGTCGTGACCCTGAGCAACAATGCCCAGGTCACCATCAAGGCGGGTGAAACCAGCGCGCCTTACGAGCATGCGGCACAAGGCGATGACGTCTACAAAGACGCCGGTGAGATCACCGTGGGCATCAAGTCGGCGGTCGACGCTACCGGTGCAGCCTTCGAGAACCTGCAGCTGGGCGGCGACGCTTCGGTTCAAATTACCGACACTATCGACGAAGTTGTGGCGAAACTGACCGCGACGCCTTCGGTCACTGAAGGCGGCGAGATCACCTACACCATCACGCTGACCAACAAAGACGGTCTGCCGATCAACAACCACGCGGAGCTGTACTTCAAGCTCACCGACGGCACCACGGTTGTCGTGGCAGCCAACAGCACCACCGGCTCGGCTACTGCCATCGCTCCAGACAACGTCTACGTTGGCGCCAACCCAGCGGTGGTCAATGCCATCGACTCGGTCAGCGGCGCAGACGCGTGGAAGTTCGAAAACCTGAACCTGGACAAGACCGAGGTCAAAACCCAGGTCACCGACGAGCCAGGTACCCCGGGCAACGAAGGCGACATCGTCAAAGTCACCATCACTGCCGACCAGGTTTCTGTCGCCGAGAACGTCAAACCGACGTTTACCGTGCACATCAATCAGGCTCTGGCCCACGACCTGGTCGTGACCCTGAGCAACAACGCCCAGGTCACGATCAAGGCCGGCGAAACCAGCGCGCCTTACGAGCATGCAGCACAGGGCGATGACGTCTACAAAGACGCCGGTGAGATCACCGTGGGCATCAAGTCG
>NZ_JACVZC010000214.1 GCF_016658545.1 Pseudomonas sp. S37
TATAAATCAATGGGTTGCGTTTTGTTTGATGAGAGCGGCCTTGCGTCGCGAAAGGGCTGCAAAGCAGCCCCATGGCCCAAACCAACAACCACTTCCCCAATCTCTACTCCGCCTCACCCTGCGCCCCCCAGCAAACCGTCACTCAAAAATGATGTCTATTTGCCTCGAAAAATCAGAATTTAACGCTTTCTTGTAGGGCATTTCCCAAAGATACTGTTGCCGCCTATTTTCCGTTGCGGGTGCCCAATTGGGCCTCTAGTCTGGGCCTGTCGCTGCATATCAGTGACACGGCTTTGACAGGCCGCGATGGTTTTGAGTCATGGCACACCTATATGGTGGCTGTACGTGCGTGCACGCTTGCGTGCGCCCGAGTTTCTCAATACCGCCGGTTCTTCAACCCACGTACTGCTACAGAAGTATCCGAGAGCAGTCATTGGAGTTGCCGAGATATGTGAGGGAACGGACAATTGTCGGATTAACGAAAGAGAAACCGACGACGATGGGGCTGCGCATTACCAGAATACGTTGACCTAGGCGCTTACAGATGATTCCGAGTTGGCATCGATGCGCTATTCGAACAGCCTTGCTCAGCATGAGAACAGTGCCACCTTATTCTTTGCCGACTAACTTTCCATGCTGCATGGCCCGTACATAAAACCTATTGCACAACACCCCCGCCACACCACTTAATAAGGACATTTGACTTTGAGCGATGCAGACCAAAAATCCATATACGAAAAAATGTACAACTACGAAGAAAGCATAAAAAGTAGCTAGCATAGGCATAAAAACACAGCTGATATTTACCGCCATTTTCATAGTTTGCTCAACAGCAGTGTACCTTGCCCGCTTTCTGGATTTTTCCACAAGACCCTCTATTGCCTACATCATCGCTTCTCTCATCTGCCTGGCAGCCATAATCACTGCCACTTCAATATACTACAACTGCAGGGCTTTCACCGGATCCGAATATAACAGACCGCCCTACGCCCGCGAGTTAAGAAAATACCACGAGCAACAGATAGAATATAACAGCCAGGTAAAGGAGTACAATGCCTCTGCCAACCCGACAGAGAAAATACCACTCATTGACCCTGAACAAGAAACCCATATCTTTATCACCAAAACCTACATCGACTGCGCAACACATAACGCCCTGCGAAACGAAGATCGTTCACGATTGGCCTTCAAAGCGTTTTCTGCCTTGCTGGTAGCATGCATCCCACTGGCTAATGCCAGCCTCCTATTTGTGGTGTTTGACATGGACACCTCCTCACCCAGAAAGAACCTGGCAATAAAAGACACCTATGTCGGCGACCAGATTACCGCTTTGAGAGAGCAACTCGCAATATCTACAAAACATGATGACATAGCGAACCTGGAGAAAAGAACTATAATTTTGGAAAGCATTGTTTCCGAATTGAAAGAAACGCAGTTGAGCGAATCAAAAGAACGCAAAAGCACCGAACAGCCACCTAATCCTCAGCCGCCAATGAAACCAAGTGCACCACCGCATCACATGGCGTACGATGATAGTAAAGGTGGCTCGAATAGGAATCCAAAATGAAAAACGAAGATAACCCATCAAAGCCTACTGGGCCTAAACCAACCCCACCCAGGAAACCTAGCGAACCGGTTGTTCGCCGTGTTGTTAATGAAAAGGTTATCAACAGAGACGTTGCACTGGGGCGGCGCTGAAGCACCTCTGTATAGGCACTGACCATCTCGAGTTGTACACGAACCAGTCTCGGTAGAGGCATGGCACGACTGATGGATTAGCCAGCATGCCACGGAGTGAGGGATTTTCTGAATCTGGTGCTGCTGAGAGAACGAAAAAAAGGGGCCATAAAGGCCCCTTTTTTTGCCTTCGACTCCCAAAATGTTCCCGAAACGTTCCTTTTTGAGAGGAACTCCAAGAAAAACATCAAAGAAATCAGGCGTTTGTATGGCGGAAGCGTAGAGATTCGAACTCTAGGATAGTTGCCCATCGACGGTTTTCAAGACCGTTGCCTTAAACCACTCGGCCACGCTTCCAGCTTGTTTTGCGGCCGCCATCATACCGTAATGAAACACGCTGTCAAACTCTCTGTGTCGCGGGTTGCAGGAGCTCTGATAGACTCCTAGCATCTGAACGTTCGAAACCACAGGTTTACCCAAGGAGTGTCGCCATGCGCGAACAGGATTACGCCGTACACCACGGCCAGCAGGTCGAGCAGCAGGAGATCAGCAAGGTCCTGCGCAACACGTACAGCCTGCTGGCGCTCACCCTCGCCTTCAGCGGTGTCATGGCCTTCGTTGCCCAGCAGATGCGCGTCGGCTACCCGAACGTGTTCGTGGTGCTGATCGGCTTCTACGGGCTGTTCTTCCTTACCAACAAACTGCGTGATTCGGCCTGGGGCCTGGTGTCTACCTTTGCCCTCACCGGCTTCATGGGCTTCATCCTCGGCCCGATCCTCAACCGCTACCTGGGCATGGCCGGTGGCGCTGAAGTGGTCAGCTCGGCGTTTGCCATGACGGCGCTGGTGTTTGGTGGCCTGTCGGCTTACGTGCTGATTACCCGCAAGGACATGAGCTTCCTCAGTGGCTTCATCACTGCTGGCTTCTTTGTTCTGCTGGGTGCGGTCGTGGCCAGCTTCTTCTTCCAGATCAGCGGCCTGCAACTGGCGATCAGCGCTGGCTTCGTGCTGTTCTCGTCGGTGTGCATCCTGTTCCAGACCAGCGCGATCATTCATGGTGGTGAGCGTAACTACATCATGGCGACCATCAGCTTGTATGTGTCGATCTACAACCTGTTTGTCAGCCTGCTGCAGCTGTTTGGCATCATGGGTCGTGATGACTGATTGACTGGTGTGTGAGAAAGCCCGCTTCGGCGGGCTTTTTTGTGGGCGTTGGGAATGTGCTGGGGTTGCGGGGTGTTCGCCTTGAGGGGGGCAGCGCCTGTGAGACCGAGCGCCGCCCGCGCGGCGCATCGCGGATAAATCCGCTCCTACATTTGTT
>NZ_JACVZC010000215.1 GCF_016658545.1 Pseudomonas sp. S37
CACCACCACCGCCGTGACCTCCACCACCACCGCCGCCATGGCCGCCACCGCCACCGCCATCTTTGGCATAGGCACTGGACCCGTGGGAAATCGAATCAGGGATCAACACAATCGACGCGGACAGCACGCCAGCTACGGCAGCCGCGAGTAGAGCCTTCTTGAACAGCAGGTGGATTTGCATAGTCCGTCTCCAGGTCTTCGCCACGAGAACGCCAAATCAGTCAGGAATTCTGTTGTCAGTTTGTTCTTTCCATTGCGTGGGATTTTTTCCCACACCAAATTAATAGACCCCGCCAGCCCGGCGTTCAAGCGCCGCGCCAACAAGCCGACCAGTGGTTGGCCTGCTATGTTTTCCCTATCGCCACGGAGGAACACGGCATGCCTGCGCCACTGACGCTGCAAACCCCGCGCTTGAGCGACTACAGCGAACTGGTCCAGGTGTGGGAGGATTCGGTACGCGCCACCCACGACTTCCTGCCAGAGGGCTACATCCTGCTGTTGCGAGAACATGTGCTGCGCCGCTACCTCGACGCCGTGATGCTGATCTGCTGCAAGGACCGCCAGCGCATCTGTGGCTTCGCCGGGGTCGCCAATGGCCGCGTAGACATGCTGTTCGTCGCGCCGGCCTACCGTGGCCAAGGAGTTGGCAAGCGCCTGCTGCGCTATGCCATCAACGAACTGAATGCCGAATGCCTGGACGTCAACGAGCAGAACCCGCAAGCCTTGGGCTTCTACCTGCATGAAGGTTTCGAAGTGATCGGCCGCTCAGCCACCGACGGCCTGGGGCAACCCTACCCGTTGCTGCACATGAGGCTGATGCGTAGCAACCCCTGAAGTGGCGACTGAATATGCCGCGGCAGGTCGGCAAAATGGCGCAACTGACACAGATTCCCATCATCAAGCGCGTAGGGGCAGGTACAATGGTGGTCTTTCCCTGCCTTTGCGAATTACCCCATGTCTGAACCCGTCCGCCTGTCCAAACGCCTCATCGAGCAACTTGGCTGCTCCCGCCGCGAGGCCGAGCAGTACATTGAAGGAGGCTGGGTAACGGTCGATGGCGTGGTGGTCGAGCAACCGCAGTTCAAGGTCGAGCAGCAGCGCGTCGAACTGCTGCCGGGCGCCCGTGCCGAAACCCTCGAGCCGGTAACCCTGCTGATGAACCAGCCTGCCGGCATGGACAGCGAAACTGCCCGTGCCAGCATGAACATGGGTAGCCTCAGCGAAGCCCACCGTGAGGGCGTGCGTGCCTTGCACGGGCACTTTGCCCGGCAGGCCTGCATCGCGCCGCTGGAGCGCGGTGCCAGCGGCCTGCAGGTGTTTACCCAGGACTGGCGGGTGACCCGCAAGATCGAGGCCGACCTGCGCCGCCTGGAGCAAGAGTTCATCGTTGAAGTACGTGGCGAGACCACGCCTCAGGCGCTGGAACGCCTGGCCCGCGGTGCCACCCGCAATGACCGCGAGCTGCCCAAGGCCAAGGCCAGCTGGCAGAACGAAACCCACCTGCGCATGGCCCTGAAAAACCCGCAGCCCGGTCAGATCGCCGAGCTGTGCGCCTACCTGCGCCTGGAGCTGGTCGGCATGCGCCGTATTCGCCTGGGTGGCGTGTCGATGGGCAAATTGCCGCTGGGCCAATGGCGCTACCTGGCCACTACCGAACGTTTCTAAGCAATACGCCGCGCTGGAACGCGCGGCTACTGAACAGGATTTTGCAGCAATGAACCACAACGACGTCCTGCGCAGCCTGCGCTACATGCTCAAGGTGAACGACGCCAAGATGGCCGAGATCATCGGGCTCTCCGGGCTTGAAGTGAACCCCTTGGTGCTGGCCACCTACCTGAAAAAAGAGGAAGAGGAAGGCTTTGTGCGCTGCCCGGAACGGGTGATGGCGCACTTCCTTGATGGCCTGGTGATCTACCGCCGCGGCAAGGACGACAGCCGCCCGCCACAACCGGTCGAGCTACCCGTCACCAACAACCTGATCCTCAAAAAGCTGCGGGTAGCCTTCGAACTCAAGGAAGACGACCTGCACGCGATCCTCAAGTCAGTCAATTTCCCGGTCAGCAAGCCCGAACTGAGCGCGCTGTTCCGCAAGGCTGGCCACGACAATTACCGCCCGTGCGGAGACCAGTTGCTGCGCAACTTCCTCAAGGGCCTGACCTTGCGCGTGCGCGGCTGAGTGGCCATGCAGCATACGGTTGCCCCGGTCGGTATCGTCCGCTCCTGCTTCAAGGAAAAGTTCGCCATCCCGCGGCAACCACAGCTGGCTCCCGCCGCGCGCGGTGTGCTGGAGCTGCTGCCGCCGTTCGACCAGGGTGACGCCGTCGAAGGCCTGGAGCAGGTCAGCCATGTTTGGCTGCTGTTTCTGTTCCACCAGGCCCTTGAAGACAAGCCGCGCCTGAAGGTGCGGCCACCGCGCCTGGGTGGCAACAAGAGCATGGGCGTGTTCGCCACCCGCGCCACCCACCGGCCCAATGGCATTGGCCAGTCGGTGGTGCGCCTGGAAGGCGTCGAGCCAGGGCGCCTGTTGCTGTCCGGGATCGACCTGCTGGACGGCACGCCAGTGCTGGACATCAAGCCCTATGTGCCCTATGCCGACAGCATTGCTGGCGCCAGCAACCAGATGGCCAGCGCCGCGCCTGCGGCCATTTCCGTGCAGTGGGCCGAAAGCGCCCTGCCCCAGGCCCGCGAGCATGCGCTGCGGTTGGGTGAGCCGCTGGTGGAGCTGATCGAGCAATGCCTGGCGCAGGACCCACGGCCGGCCTACCAGGTGCCACCGGCGGAGCGGGTATATGGGGTGAGGTTCTGGGATGTGCAGGTGCGGTGGCATTACCCGCAGCCGGATGTGATCCGGGTGTTGGAGGTGGTGCTGGCCTGACCTCGATTCAGGCCTGTTCGCCGTCCCTTGTTGGGGCGGGGGGGGGGGGGGGGGGGGGGGGGGGGGGGGGGGGGGGGGGGGGG
>NZ_JACVZC010000216.1 GCF_016658545.1 Pseudomonas sp. S37
CGTAGGAGCGGGTTTACCCGCGAAGCGCCGCGCGGGCGGCGCTCGATCTGACAGGCGCTGAAGATGTTGCGGTAATCGCGCTATCATCCCGCCAGCTGTTTTCAGGTTGAATTAAGGACCGCTGGTTAATCTTAACCCCGTAGACAACTTGCACAGTTCTCAGGAGAGAAGAACGATGAAAACCTTGACTGCCCTGTTCACCGCCGCCGCCCTTGCCCTGGGTGCCAATGCCGCCTTCGCCAAGGACGTGCAGCCCGATGAAGTGGTCAAACTGGTCAACGCCAAGACCATCAAGTCGCTGGACGAACTCAAGGCCACCGCCGTGGCCAAGCACCCGGGCGCCACCGTCACTGACTCGGAGCTTGAAGACGAGTACGGCCGCTACATCTACAAGGTCGAGTTGCGCGACACGCAGAACGTCGAGTGGGACGTGGCGCTGGACGCCAAGACCGGTGAAGTACTGAAGGACGAGCGGGACAACTGATGATCCACTTACCGCGGCCGGCGCGTTACCTTGCGCTGGCGCTGCTGGCCGTGTGCTCCCTGGCCGCTGCCCGCGACCTCGACCAGGACGAAGCCCTGAAGCTACGGCAGAAGGGCGTTATCCTGCCACTCGAACAATTGCTGGAAACCGCCCTGGGGCGTTACCCCGGGGCGCGTTTGCTGGAAGCCGAGCTGGAAGAGGACGATGATCGCTACGAATATGAAGTCGAGTTGCTGACGGCTGAAGGTGTGGTGCGCGAGATCAAGCTCGACGCCAGCACCGGCGCACTGCTCAAAGACGAGGAAGACGACTGAATGCGCCTGTTGCTTGTCGAGGACAACGTACCGCTGGCCGATGAGCTGATCGCCGGCCTGCAACGCCAGGGCTATGCCGTGGACTGGCTGGCCGACGGCCGTGACGCGGTATACCAGGGCCAGAGCGAACCTTACGACCTGATCATTCTCGACCTCGGCCTGCCAGGCTTGCCGGGCCTGGAGGTGTTGGCCCAGTGGCGTGCCGCCGGCCTGGCCACGCCGGTGCTGATCCTGACCGCCCGCGGTTCGTGGGCTGAGCGTATCGAGGGGCTGAAGGCCGGGGCCGATGACTACCTGAGCAAGCCCTTTCACCCCGAAGAGCTGCAACTGCGCATCCAGGCCCTGTTGCGCCGTGCCCGTGGCCTGGCCAACCAGCCGAGGCTGGAAGCGGCCGGCTTGCACCTGGACGAAAGCCGCCAGTGCGTCAGCCGTGATGGCGTGGATATCCAGCTGACCGCCGCCGAGTTCCGCCTGCTGCGCTACTTCATGCTGCACCCGCAGCAGATCCTGTCCAAGAGCCACCTGGCCGAGCACCTCTACGACGGCGAGACCGAGCGTGATTCCAACGTGCTGGAAGTGCACGTCAACCACCTGCGCCGCAAGCTCGGCCGCAGTGTCATCGAAACCCGCCGCGGCCAAGGCTACATCTACGCCGGGAGCGGCGAGTGAAGTCGATCCAGGCGCGCCTGAGCCTGGGCCTGGTTGCCGTGCTGGTGGTGGTCGGCGTGGTGCTGGCGCAACTGACCTTGTGGCTGTTCGAAGCCGGCCTGCAGCGCTACCTGGAGAACGGCCTGCGCAAGGAAAGCGAGAACCTGCTGGTGGCCCTGGTGCGCGGGCCGTCTGGTTTGCAGCTGGACGAACGGCGGATCTCGGCAGCCTATCAGCGGCCGTTCTCGGGTTACTACTTCCGCATCGACTTCGACAACGGCGCCCTTCAGCAGAACACCTGGCGCTCACGTTCATTGTGGGACCTGGATATGCCCAAGCCAGCCGTGCCGGGGCTTTCCGATAGCCATGAACTTGGCCCTGAAGGCCAGCAGTTGCTGGCTTTGCGCGCCGACTACCGGCGCCTGGGCCAGGACATTTCGATCAGTGTGGCGCAGGACTACTCACCGGTACGTGAAGGTTTCCGGCGCCTGCAGCAGATCGGCCTGGGCATGGGCCTGATCGCGCTGATCCTGGTGCTGGTGTTACAGCGCATTACCGTAACCCGTTCGCTACGGCCGCTGGAGCGGGCCCGCCAGCAGATTGCCCAGCTGCAGCAGGGCCAGCGTTCGCAACTGGATGCCGAAGTGCCCAGTGAGCTGGCGCCGCTGGTGGGGCAGATCAACCACTTGCTCAGCCACACCGAAGACAGCCTGCGGCGCTCGCGCAATGCGTTGGGCAACCTCGGCCATGCGCTGAAGACACCGCTGGCGGTGCTGCTGAGCCTGGCGTCCAGCGAGCGCCTGAAGGACTTGCCCGAGGTGCGCGCGCAGATGCGTGAGCAACTGGAGCAGATTCAGCAACGCCTGGCACGTGAGTTGAACCGTGCGCGCCTGGCGGGTGACGCGCTGCCGGGGGCGCAGTTCGATTGTGATGCCGAGTTGCCAGGGTTGCTCGGGACCTTGGGCATGATCCATGGCGAGGGGTTGCTGCTGGCCAGCGATGTGCCACCTGGGTTGCTGCTGCCGTGGGATCGGGAAGACGTGCTGGAACTGCTGGGCAACCTGCTGGACAACGCCTGCAAATGGGCGGACAGCGAAGTGCGCCTGGGGATTGCGTCGGATGCCGAGGGTTACCGGCTGTGGGTTGATGACGATGGGCCGGGTGTTCCCCAGGGGCAGCGGCAGCAGGTGCTGGAGCGCGGTTCGCGGCTGGATGAGCAGGTTGACGGGCATGGCCTGGGGCTGGGGATTGTGCGCGATATCGTCGAGGCTTGGGGTGGGCGGTTGGCGCTGTCGGAAAGTCGCCAGGGCGGGCTGCGGGTGATTATCGAACTACCGCGCAAGGCTCGGTAATCCAGGTGCCAAATCCCTGTGGGAGCGGGTTTATCGAGGCGTCGAACCGCCGCGAACACCGGCATAGCCGGTGCCATACACCGCGTCGCATTCTTCGCGGGTAAACCCGCTCCCACA
>NZ_JACVZC010000217.1 GCF_016658545.1 Pseudomonas sp. S37
CTGGCTTGTGTCATGCGGTGTATGCGACGGCTTTTTTCAGACAGAACCTAAGCAGGGATGCTTATCACGACGCCAAAACCGAGGGGGTATCCACGTTCCATAACTTCGAAACGCATACCTTCCTGCAGTGCGAGGGCATCGTCGAGAGTGACGCCAATTTCCTTGAATGTGCCAATAGCTACCGTTTTTGTATCGTTGGGCAGCGTGAGGCTCCCTCTCGTGCTGGCGCCGTGCCTGAAACGTATATCATAGGTTTTGGGCTCCAGCGCTTTGGCAGTGGGAGCGAATCCTTCGGGGCACGCGTAGATAATTGCATTGAATGCTGTGTGTGCTGTGATCGAATCGGGCTTAGCTAAGGCATGTTTGTTGCTGATCTGACTTTTTTTAACGTCGCTTAACACAATGTAGCATTCCTCGCCAGTACGGCGATCTTTGACTTCGTTGCGGAAATCTCTCAGTGAAATGCATTTCGTTTTAAGCGTTTTACCCGGCCCGACCAAGTCCAATGAGTCATTAATATTGAGCGTGCCTTGATATACACGAGCACAGACGTCTCGAACGCCCGGGTAGTTTGCTGGATCGCTTACCCATACAAGCAAGGACCTATCATTCGGCACTGGCTGGATAACGATACCAGCGTCAAAAGTTTTCTCTAGCGCCGCTTTATCATCAATCAATGAGGCATTCTTGCCCTGAAATCCGCAGTTCGACAGAATTTTGGTAATCTGTTCTTTGAAGCTCTTAAGCTTCGTTAAGTCAGACACACTCCCAGTTTCATTGAGGAGCACAGTTAGATGAGAAACACCTGCTAAGTGGCAAGCCTTGATTTCTTCACAGGGGAGGGCATCTACACCTTCAGTTGCTGAGATTTCCAAAAGGGCACCGTCGGTAGAGTAAATGAATAACTCTGGGTAGCTGGTGACCTGGACCAAGTCCTTGCAATAAGTCCTGGTCTCCTCATTAATTTTCCCAATAATGACTACTCTGATACTTGGATTTTTAGGTTGCTGTATCATAAACGCGTCCTTCGTTTGTCAGGGCTTGTCTGCGGGAATTTGAGCTGTACAAACAGGACGGGGCAACTGTCAAAAATGCTAGTTGAGTTGCAATTGTTTTTCGTTGCCAACACTGACTCATTGGTCGCGATGATGTCAGCGCTCAAACCTCAGCGAAGCACATTTCCTGGCCACCTCCCATCAACAACGGCGCATTCGCCTCCGTCACCCCGCGGATGTAATCCCACAGCAGGGTGATCCGCTTCAACTTCCTCAAATCCTCCCGGCAATAGATCCAGAACGACAAAGAGGGAAAGGGTTAACCCAGTGATTACAGGGGCTTAACCACCATGAACACCCTTCCACAGGAGCACCCTGTCACAGGTGCTGTCACAAACCGCACGCTTCCCTTGAGGCCAACGTGCCGGCTGGCGAGTCCGTACCATTACCGACGACACGGTATCTACTACCTACGCCTTCGTGTGACTGGCAGCGTGAACAGGACGGTTTCTGTCTCTCTGAAGACCACTGATCGCAGATGGGCAATGCAGACATCTGCTCATCTCACGTCATCACTTCAGGCATTCCACTTGGATCATCCTGATGCCTCATGGAACGATCTGCGGGAGAATCTGCTGACGTTGGTGAGCAGTACGCTGATGTCTACTGATGACGGCCACCCATTACGCCATTGGGGTGACATGTACCGGAACGTTGCTGTTAGCCCCTCGTCGGTGTTTGCTCCGAATGGTGAGGTGATGAGTACGGCAACAGAACCATCAGCAACCCCTATGACCTTCGATGTGCTGTCGCAGCTTTACATGGCTGATCGTGGAGGGGACCAGAAGCCCACGACCTTGAAGGAGACGACCCTGTGCCACAAGGTGATTGCTGAGAATCTGGAAGGTTTGGATTTGAGGACACATTCCAGAGCAGACCTTGTGCAGTTCCGAGAGCGTCTGTCAGAGGGTCGGATGCCTTCGACTGTGAACAAACTGATCGTGAAGCTTTCAGCTGTCTTTGCCTGGGCTGTCGAGAATGGACACCTGAGCAAGACTTACGACAAGAAGCTGAAGCTTACAAAGGGGGTTGAATCGACCCGTAAGGCGTTCTCCCAACCGCAGGTGCGCAAGCTCATGGACTATGCGAACGGCCTTCCAGCAGCGTCATGGAAACGATGGCTGCTCAGCTTGGGAATCATCACTGGCGGGCGGTTGAAGGAGATATGCCAGTTGACTCCGGGTGACGTTGTAGCCATGAAATCTGGCCTTGTTGCCATTCACATCAATGAGGCAGGGGAGGGGAAGTCAATCAAGAACAAGCAGAGCGAGCTACTGGTGCCGCTTACTGACGGTGCCTATGGTTTCGACCTAGGTTCTGTCTGAAAAAAGCCGTCGCATACACCGCATGACACAAGCCAG
>NZ_JACVZC010000218.1 GCF_016658545.1 Pseudomonas sp. S37
GTAAGCGTCCGGCGAACTCACCTTCCGAACTCCAGCTTTAAGGGCGATGGTGTCCGCGTATTTTTAAGCGGACGCGATTACCCTTATCGCCAGGATTTTCATGCGCCAACGAAGCTCTTACCCCAAACCGTTCAAGGCCCAGGTCGTTCAGGAATGCCTGCAACCTGGTGCAACCGTTTCCAGTGTCGCTATCAGCCACGGCATCAATGCCAATGTCATTCGTAAATGGCTGCCGCTCTACCGAGACCAATCCGCAGCAACCCCACTACCGGCATTTGTCCCTCTGAAGGCTGCACCTAAAAGGCCAGCCGAGGCGTCAGCGATCATCGAGTTACCCATGGCCGGGCAAATGATCACGGTGAAATGGCCAGCCTCGGATCCTGAGGGTTGTGCGCAGTTTATTCGGGCTGTCGCTCAATGATCCGCATTGATGCCATCTGGCTGGCCACCGAGCCGATGGACATGCGCGCCGGTACCGAAACCGCCTTGGCGCGAGTGATCTCGGTATTCGGTGCGGCGAAGCCGCACTGCGCTTACCTCTTCGCCAATCGCCGGGCTAATCGGATGAAAGTGCTGGTGCACGATGGCGTCGGCGTCTGGCTTGCCGCGCGTCGACTGAACCAAGGCAAGTTCCACTGGCCTGGCATTCGCCATGGCTGCGAGGTCGAACTCGATAACGACCAACTTCAGGCATTGGTACTGGGTCTGCCGTGGCAGCGTGTCGGCGCCGGCGGTGTGATCAGCGTGCTGTAAACGCCGGCCATTTGGCCGGTCTACTTGTCGTCGTCCCGCGCCTGCTCTGGCACAATCGGCGGCATGACTTTCTCGACCAACCTCGACCAGATGACCCCGGAACAGCTTCGTGCCTTGGCGGCACAGGCGTTGCAGTTGCAATCCCAAGTCGAGGCGATGAGCAAGAAGATCCAGAACGATGAAATCCTCATCGAACAGTTCAAGTTCGAAATCGCCCTGCTCAAACGCCACAAGTTTGCCAAGCGCAGCGAGCAGATCAGCCCGACGCAAGGCAGCTTGCTGGATGACCTGCTCGACACCGACCTTGAAGCTATCGAGGCCGAGCTGAAACAGCTTCTCCCAACTGCGCCGCAGGCCGAGCCCCGGCAATCACCGAAACGTTCGTCATTGCCACCGCAGTTTCCACGCACGGTGATTCGTCACGAACCCGAAAACACCCAGTGCGCCTGTGGCTGCCAACTTCAACGCATCGGCGAAGACGTCAGCGAGAAGCTGGATTACACGCCGGGCGTGTTTACCGTCGAGCAACATGTACGTGGTAAATGGGCCTGCCGCCAGTGCGAAACACTGATCCAGGCGCCGGTGCCAGCGCAGGTCATCGACAAAGGTATTCCAACTGCAGGCCTGCTGGCTCACGTGATGGTGGCCAAGTTTGCCGATCACTTGCCGCTGTACCGGCAAGAGAAAATCTTTGGTCGCGCCGGACTGGCAATTGCTCGTTCGACCTTGGCCCAATGGGTCGGACAAACTGGCGTGAGACTTCAACCGCTAGTCGATGCACTGCGTGAAGCGGTGCTGAACCAGGGCGTGATTCACGCCGACGAAACACCGGTTCAAATGCTTGCGCCAGGCGAGAAGAAAACCCGCCGGGCCTACGTCTGGGCTTACAGCACGACGCCGTTTTCGGCGCTCAAAGCAGTGGTCTACGACTTCAGCCCAAGCCGTGCTGGCGAACATGCACGCAACTTCCTGGGCGATTGGAACGGCAAGCTGGTTTGCGATGACTTCGCTGGCTACAAAGCTGGTTTTGAGCAGGGCATCACTGAAATCGGGTGCATGGCTCACGCCCGTCGCAAGTTTTTCGACCTGCACGTGGCGAACAAAAGTCAGCTGGCCGAACAAGCGCTGCACTCGATCAGCGGCTTGTACGAGGTCGAGCGTCAAGCGCGGGACATGAGTAACGATGATCGTTGGCGAATACGTCAGGAAATGGCGGTGCCGATCCTCAAAAAACTGCATGACTGGATGTTGGCCCAACGCGACTTGGTGCCCAATGGATCAGCCACGGCCAAAGCACTCGATTACAGCCTGAAACGCTGGGTAGCGCTGACGCGCTACTTGGACGATGGGGCTGTGCCCATCGACAACAACCAGGTCGAGAACCAGATACGGCCATGGGCCCTCGGGCGCTCGAACTGGTTATTTGCTGGATCGCTGCGCAGCGGTAAGCGGGCTGCGGCCATCATGAGTTTGATCCAATCGGCGCGCATGAATGGGCATGATCCATATGCCTACCTCAAAGATGTGCTGATGCGGCTGCCGACGCAACGGGCTAGTGAGATCGGACAGTTGCTACCGCATCAGTGGATGCCGGCCTGACTTACGCAAGGTGAGTTCGTCGGACGCTTAC
>NZ_JACVZC010000219.1 GCF_016658545.1 Pseudomonas sp. S37
CGTCACCTCCCTCCGCATGCCCTTCGCTCGGCCTCCTGAAGTCGCAATCTGTGGCGCCTGGGCTATCGCGCGCTTAGAAGCAAAAGCAAAGGCTAATGCCAGTCAGGGCCACTCATGTACTCAGTTGCATGACATGCCCGCCGACAAGGGGCGGAAGAACAGCGTGATCTGGCCGATTTCCACGCCCAGCTTGCGCATGCTGGAGCGGTTGATCAGGGTATCGTCGTCCATCAGGTACATCCAGTCGTCCAGGTCCACCTGCCAGTTCCGCCCGTCAACAGGCAGGTTCAGCCGGTAGCGCCAGCGCAGGGCGTTGCCAGCGACCTCACCATAGGCTTCACCGATCACGTCGCCCGCACTGCCGCGCCAACGGCCAGGGCCGTCCGGCACCAAGGTCCAGACACGTTGCTGGCGTTCGCCATCGCTGTAGACGAAGCGCTCATCGAGGATCAACCGCTCACCTTCGCGGTGGCTGGCAATACACACATGAAAGCGCCTGGCCACCTCCCCCGAGCGCTTCTGAAAAATACCCCAAGCCTGGACCGGGCGTGAAAAGAAGGCCGCCAGGTCAAGTTTCGGTTGCTGGTTGGCGTAATGCCCGACACCCACATTCCCGCAACTGCCCAGCAACAGGCAGGCCACCAGCAGTAGTGCCTTGTTCATGGTCATGTTCCTCTTTCAGCAGCCTGCCCAAGCAGGCGCAGCCGAAGTTGAGGGTCGCGGGCCCGCGGGTCCAGCCAGATGGCGAAAAACGCCCTGGCAAAGGCGGCATCTTGCACCTCGGCTGTCAGCCTGCCGTCCACATAAAAGCGGCACCCGGACCCAGGCAGGTACAAGCCGGCGATGCGCATGCCGGGGCGCACATCGGTGAAGGCCGTTTCCATGATCTGCGCCCAGTTGGCCAACTGCTGCGGGGTGACCCCGCCGCCGCCAAGGCGCCGCATCTCCTGCAAGCTGGCCTGCACCAGGCTGTCTCGGGTCAACGCACGGTGGTACAGCAGTTCAAGGGCAAATGGCCGCGCCCAATCCTGGCCCTGCCCATCGGTCCAGAGCCGGGCGCTGTATAGCCGAAAACCCCACCAGGTGAAGTCGCCACTGCCCAGCGGCTGCGCCGACGGTAGCGCGGCGCGCCAGTCGCCAAGCAGCGGCGTCGCCAGCATAACTGCACATAGGGCCACCCATCGAAGCCTGCGCGCCATGTGACCTGACCTTGTTGGGGATACCTGTACAAGCATAATCTGCTGTACAGGTATTTGCCTCAAAGGGAGGGCGATGCAGCCTCGGCCGGCGGGGCATCCTGTTGCACCTGAATCGGCGCAGCCTCGACCGGTGGCGCTACTGGCTGCGAACCCTGGCTGTCATCCACCACCGGCGCCGCTGCCGCCTCGCTGGCCGGGGCAACGGCCGCGGGCGCTGGTGCAGGCTCAGCCACGGGCGCTGGAGCAGGAGCAGGAGCAGGAGCCGGTGCCACCGGGTTCGCTGCTGCCTGCTCTGGCAGCCCCAGGTCTACCGCCGGCTTTTCAACCTTGGGCGCCTCGACCTTGGCCTTGCTCACCTTCTTCGGCTTGGGCAGGTAGCTCTCCACCAAGGCAAAATAACGGTCATAGAACTGCGCCGCTGTCACCGTCTCGCTGGCCACCTTGACCATCGAGTCGTCACTGGAGCCGATCGGCATCGACACCGAGCCCAGCACGCCCACGCCAAGGCTGGCGGAGGTGTTGGACTTTTTCAGCGCGTAGCGGTCCTGCAAGGCGTTGGCGAACATGGTCGAGCGCTGCTCGTCGCTCACGTCTGGCGCACAGGTGACGTTGAAACTGATCTGCAGGTGGTTCTCGCTGTTCTGCTGGAAGCTCTTGTTGCCCACCACCTGGTTGGCGCCGCTGTTGGTAATGATGTAGCCCTGGCTGAGCAAGGCGCGCCGGGCAGCCTCACAGGAGCCGGCATCGCTCACCGGGAAGCTGCGCGAAAAGGTGCCCGAGTCATCGAAGTTCTCGTGCTCGTAGACGGCCGCTTTTTTCGAGGAACAACCGCTCACGCCCGCCAGCACCAGGGCCAGCCCGAGCGCACCAAAGACGGAAGATCTGGTCATTGCGAATTCCGGGTATGTCGAGAAGGTGCCTATTGTGCAACACAGCAGGCAGGCACAGGAACCACTGGTCGGTGAAGAACCTGTCAGGTAGGTGTAAATCTGGGTTAAGACAGGCAATTGCCAGGCGCCAGAACGAAAAAAGCGACCCGAAGGTCGCTTTGACGTTGCTTCAAGGCGTTCATGGGGCCTTGAGGCGAAGATGGCGCAGCGGACGGGACTCGAACCCGCGACCCCCGGCGTGACAGGCCGG
>NZ_JACVZC010000021.1 GCF_016658545.1 Pseudomonas sp. S37
ATTTCTCGCATGGCCACTTGTGATGCTGATAATCTTTTTGACTATCAGTCCATACTCACAAGCACCCACACGAATTGCTTGATTCGATTTGTTAAAGAGCGTTTGGTTAAGAGCTTTTCGCCTCAACCGAGGCGCGCATTCTACGCTTTCCTCAGAGCCTGTCAAGCGTTTATTTTGAAGTTTTTTACCACCGCTTCCTTTCGAAAGCTAACAACTTCAACAACTTACCGCTTGCCCCGAAGCGTTCATCGCTGCGAGGAGGCGAATAATACGCGCTTTGAAATCAGAGTCAACACCTTGTTCTAAAAAACTTTTCGAAAGCGTTTCGCCGTCACCCGGCAACTAATGAAAGCGCCGCGAATCTGTAGAGAATCCCCCCAACGGAGCGTAGCGGCCATGAGCGATGCGCAAAGCGAGAAAACACCTGGCCTGTCTGCAGACGAAGAGCAGGAAGTCAGCCACAACCAGCCGCCGCGGGCGGCGGTGCTGCACGAGATCATTCGCTACCAGGGCGACCAGGAACTGGAGCGCACCCTTGCCGCGCTGTGGTGGTCGGCATTGGCCGCTGGCTTGTCCATGGGCCTGTCGTTGATGGCGATGGGGCTGTTCTATGCGCGGCTGCCGGAAGGCGAAAGTGCCCAGGTGGTCGCCAGCATCGGCTACAGCGCCGGTTTTCTCGCTGTGATCCTGGCCCGCCAGCAACTGTTTACCGAAAACACCCTCACCGCCGTGCTGCCGGTCATGACCAGCCCTACCCTGGCCAACTTCGGGCGCCTGCTGCGGCTGTGGAGCGTGGTGCTGTTCGGCAACCTGGCCGGAACCTTGCTGGTGGCCTGGGTAATGCTGGAGCTGCCGATCTTCGACAGCAAGACCGATGTGGCCTTCCTTGAGGTTGGCCGCAAGGTAATGAAGAACGACATCAGCCAGATGTTCGCCAAGGGCATCGTCTCGGGCTGGATGATCGCCACCATGGTCTGGATGATCCCATCAATGGAGCACGCCAAGATCTGGATCATCCTGATGATCACCTACCTGATGGCCCTCGGCGATTTCACCCATATAGTCGTGGGCTCGGTCGAGGTGTCCTACCTGGTCTGGGCTGGCGATGAAACCTGGCGCAGCTTCTGGCTGGAGTTTGCCCTGCCGACGCTGGCGGGCAACATCATTGGCGGCAGCTTCATCTTCGGCTTGATCAGCCATGCACAAGTACGCAGTGACAGTGGCAAACCACCTTCGCGGCTATTAAAGGACGACCCACCACAGCCCAGGCAGAGCAAGAACAGCGCGGAATGACGCTCAGCGCGCCGCTATCGTTCGCTCATGCCCCTGGCCGTGCTGGCGCACAGGCCGTGGCTGCCACCAGTTCTGCCCGGCATGCGGCGAGTCGAGGCTGACCCGTTCGCCCATCTGCGGCGTACTCAGCCGCACCTGGGCCTGGTTGGCCAGCGCCAGGATACGCTCGAACGGTTCCTGCCAGCCGTGCTGGGACAAGTCGAACGTGCCGTTGTGGATCGGCAGCATCCAGCGCCCGCGCAAATCCAGGTGGGCCTGCAGGCTTTGCTCTGGCTGCATGTGCACGTCCGGCCAGGCCACGTTGTAGGCACCGGTTTCCATCAGGGTCAAATCGAACGGCCCCAAGCGCTCGCCAATCTGCTTGAAGCCATCGAAGTAACCGGTATCGCCACTGAAGAACACCCGTACATCGTCGTCGACGATCACCCACGACGCCCACAAGGTCCGATTGCTGTCCAGCAGGCCTCGCCCGGAAAAGTGCTGTGCCGGGGTGGCGACAAAGCGCACGCCGTCAACGATGCTTTCCTGCCACCAGTCCAGCTGGCGCACCTTCGCTGGCGCTACGCCCCAGCTGATCAGCAGGTCACCCACGCCCAGGGGCGCCAGGAATACCCCGGTACGCGATGCCAACTGGCGTATCGCATGCTCGTCCAGGTGGTCAAAATGATCGTGCGACAACACCACCGCAGCCAGTGGCGGCAACTGGTCCAGCCCAAGCGGTGGCGCATGGAAGCGCTGCGGGCCAGCCCATTGCACGGGTGAGGCGCGCTCGGCGAACACGGGGTCGGTAATAAAGAAGCGCCCACGCAACTTGAGCAATACCGTGGAATGGCCCAGGCGCCACAAGCTGTGGTCAGGCGCATCGAGCACCTGCTGACGGGTCATGGGCTGCAGGCTGATCGGCGTGGCCGGGCGGGTTTCCGGCGGCTTGCGCAGGAACAGGTACTTGAGCCCGATGCGCAGTTTTTTCAATACACCGTCCTGCGGCAGCAGCGCCTGGTTGTGAAAACGTCCGTCCCGCTGTGGCGCCGGTTCACCGGCGGCATTGGCCAAAGGAACCATCAGCAACACTCCGAGCAACAGGAAAGCCTTCATGTTACCCCACAGTGATCGGATCAACCGTGAATTGGCTTGTAAGGTCATTTTTCGCCGATGAAACACTGTTCAACAATATTCATACAAGTTATGCGATAAACGGTACCCCGGCAGAAGAACATGACCATGATGGACAACCGCAGCGGCAAAGGCCTTTCATTCGTCAAGCGCATCTACCTGCCGCGCGTCATTGGCATGGGCATCGGGCTGTTCAGTGTCATGGCAGGCATTGCGCCGCAGTCGCCACCCGTCTGGGTATGGGTGCTGGTGCTGTTCAACGGGCTGCTGTGGCCACACGTGGCCTACCTGTGGGCAGCCCGCTCGGCAGCACCGTACCAGGCAGAACAACGCAACCTGCTGCTGGACTCGCTGATGGGCGGCTTCTGGACCGCCGCCATGCATTTCAACCCGCTCCCCAGCGTTACCGTATTGTCGATGATGACCATGAACAACGTCGCCGCCGGTGGCAAGCGCATGGTCTTTCGCGGGGTACTGGCACAACTGGCCGGCATGCTGGTAGCCATTCTGCTGCTCGGCCCTGGCCTGCAACTGACCGCCACCGCCCTGCAGGTCTACGCCTGTTTGCCCATGCTGACACTGTACCCGCTGGCCTTGGGTTGGGTGTGCTACCAACTGGCAATCAAGCTGGGCGACCATAAACGCCGGCTGAGCGCCCTGAGCCTGACTGACAGCCTGACCGGGCTGCTCAACCACGGTGCGTGGAAAGACCTGTTGCTGCTCAAGTACCAAGCCTGCAAGCAACAGCAAGGCCACGCGGTGGTTGCCCTGATCGACATCGACCACTTCAAGACCATCAACGATACCTTCGGCCACGTGGTCGGCGACTGTGTCCTGCGCCAGCTCGGCGCCGAACTGCGGCGCAACCTGCGCGATGGCGACCAGCCCGGGCGTTATGGCGGCGACGAGTTCTGCGTGATCCTGCCCGATACCAGCGAAGCCCAGGCCTGCCTCGCCATGGAGCGCCTGCGTGAGCGGGTTTCCGGCTACCGCAACCCGCAGTTGCCACACCTGCGCATCAGCCTGAGTATCGGCCTGTCACCCTTCGAACCCGGCCTGGTGTCCCCCGAACATTGGCTCGAACAGGCAGACAAGGCGCTTTACACGGCCAAGCACGCTGGCCGCGACCAGGTCAATTTCGCCCGTAGTGAAGCTGCCGCGCTCAAGCTGGCCTATCCTGATTGAACCTGCTGCCTGATTGCCTGGCGGGAGGTTGCCTGAAGGAGCCGCTCGCGCATGGCCAGGACCGCCAACCTTCCACCCGCCAGCCCCACCCCACGCTTTCAAGTACGCCACCTGATCGCCGGTTTCAGCATCGTGTTCGGCCTGGCCTGCCTGGTCATTCTCGGTGTGCTGTTCAATATCGCCGCCACGCTCGACCAGCAGGAGCGCGAGCGTAGCGCCTTCCATGCCAACCAGGCGCTGGAACAGCGGCTACTCGCCTCGCGCCAGTTCCTGTCCAGTTATGCCGTTTGGGATGCCGCCTTCGAACACCTGAAGGGCCAGGCCGACTGGCAATGGGCCTATGAAGAAAAGAACGTCGGTGAGTCGCTTTACAGCGCCAGCGGCTACGAGGGCGTGTTCGTGGTGGAAAACGACCGTACCACCTATGCCCTGTTCAAAGGCCAGCCCAGCCAGGCCGGCGCCAGCACTTATATGGATGCACCGCTTCAGCCGATCATCGATCAGGCACGTGCGGCGGCCATCGCACGCGAGCAGATCACCCGCTTCGTGCTGTTCAATGGCTGGCCGGCCGTTCTCAGTGCCGCAGCCGTACGCCCGGACCGCGAGGTCACCGACGACGAAGTAAGCCAGGCGCCGGTAATGCTGTTCGTCGACCAGCTCACCGAAGACAAGCTGGCGCAACTGGGCAAAGGTGCGGGCCTTGCCGGCATGCACGTGGAAAAGGAAGACCGGCAGCACCACCACCACCTGCGCATCAATCTGGGCGACACCGGCTACCACCTTTCCTGGAGCAGCCCGCTACCGGGGCGCCAGCTGCTGTGGGCGGTGTTGCCGGCCTTGTTGGGTGCATTGCTGATCCTTGGCCTGGTATTGCTCTACCTGTGCCGCCATGCTTTGCGCAGCTCGCGGGCAATCGGCCTGACGCTTGTGCACCTGCAACAGAGCAATCAGGCCCTGGAGGCCAGCGAGCAACGTTTTCGCGCGGTGGCCGAGTCAGCATCCGACTGGATCTGGGAAACCGATCGGCAACAACGCCTGACTTACCTGTCGCAACGTTTTGCCAATGTCACCGGTTACCCGGTAGATGGCTGGCTGGGGCACCCGCTCAACCAGCTACTGGCCTGCGATACCACGCCCCTTTCTCCCTGGCTGGATGCCTTGGCTACTGCCGACCCGCAGCAACTGGCCAACCTGCGTTGCACCTACCGTGACCAGAATGGCCAGAACCGCTACTGCCGGATCTCTGCCCGCGCCATCTGGTACCACGACAAGGCCGTCGGTTTTCGGGGTACGGCCAGCGATATCACCGACGAAGTCGACGCCCACGCACGCATCCAGCACCTGTCGCTGCACGACCCACTGACTGGGTTGGCCAACCGCAACAAACTGGCCCGGCACCTGGAACAGGCCCTGCTGCGCGGCAGTGACTCACCGCCACTGACCTTGCTGTTGCTGGACCTGGACAACTTCAAGCCGATCAACGACTCGCTTGGCCATGCCGCCGGGGATGCCGTACTGCAGGAGGTGGCCACACGCCTGCGCGACACCACCCGCGACGGTGACTTGGTAGCGCGGCTGGGCGGCGACGAGTTCATTCTGGTACTCAACGGCATGGATAACCGCAGCGAGGTCGACCGGCTCTGCGCGCGCCTGATCGGCCTGCTGCAGCAACCCGTCGTTTTTGACGGCCAGCCCCTGCACATAGGCGCCAGCATCGGTGTTGCCCAGACCCGTACCCAAGGCTTCGATGCCGGCGAGCTGATCCGCTGCGCCGACATCGCCCTGTACCAGGCCAAAGCCGACGGCAAGAACACCTGGCGCTATTTCGCTGCCGAAATGAACCAGCAGATCCAGTACCGTCGACAACTGGAGAACGACCTGCGCCGGGCCCTGCGCAACCAGGAATTCGAGTTGTACTATCAGCCGCGCTACCGCCTCAGTGACCTGCGTATTGTCGCGGTCGAAGCCTTGCTACGCTGGCAGCACCCACAGGAGGGGTTGCTGGGGCCTGACACCTTCATTCCGCTGGCCGAGCAGAGCGACATCATTGTGGCACTGGGCCGCTGGGTGCTGCGCGAAGCTTGCCGCACGGCCCATGACTGGCCCGCCGACATTCTGGTTTCGGTAAACCTGTCACCCGCGCAGTTCTTGCGCAGCGATGTGGTGGCCGACGTACGCGAGATCCTGCTGGACACTGCCTTCCCGGCGCAGCGCCTGGAACTGGAAATTACCGAGAATGTGATGCTCAACGATATCGAGGGCGCGCTGGGCACCATGCTGTCGCTCAAGGAACTGGGCGTGCGGCTGAACATGGACGATTTCGGTACCGGCTATTCATCGCTGGGCTACCTGCGGACCTACCCATTCGATAGCATCAAGATCGACAAGCGCTTCATCAGCGGCCTGACCAACAACGGCGGCAGCGACCGTGCGGTGGTTCAGGCCATCATCAACCTGGGCGAGGCGATGGGGCTGACGGTAACGGCCGAGGGCGTGGAAAGCGAACAGCAGCTAAAAATGCTGCAAAAGGACCGCTGCCATGAAGTGCAGGGCTATTACCTGAGCCGGCCACTGGAGAGTGCGGGGGTGGCTGTGCTGTTGCAGCGTCCCTCTCAAAGTAGCGCACACCCCCTGTAGGAGCGGCTTTAGCCGCGAACACCGGCGTAGCCGGTGCCATCATGCACCGCGTCGGAGTCTTCGCGGCTAAAGCCGCTCCCACAGAGTATGCGGAGCGCTTGCGAATTCAGCTCTCTGCACGACAGTGCAGCCGCTGCTGCAGGTTGCGCTCGGCCACGATCTCCGGCAGGTCGCTGCGGCGCAAGTAGGCGCGCAGCGGCTCACCGATGTTCAGGCGGTCATCCACATGCTGCTCCAGCAACAGCGCCAGCCGTTCGCGGCACAGCGCCATGCGCGGCCCTTGCTGGGGCCGCCAGACAAACTCGTTACAAGGTGTGATGCTGTCGTCGGCCACATCCATGCCGAACGCGTCTTCGGAAAACCGCACGATATGAACACCGCGCTTGCCGTGAAAACCGACAAAGCCCTTGAGCTGGTCGGCAGCATTGCAGATGTCCTGGGAAGTGATGGCCATGTCGCAACCTCGCAATGAAATTGGAAGATACGCACGCCGGGCGGAAATGGGTTGCCTCTGCCGGGCAACTCGCAGCGGTCAGACTAATTCAAGTGGCCGTACATGCGCCATGACCTTGCTCAAGCATCGACCTGGCTGCGCAGCACCTCAGACAACCATTGCATGAACGCCTGCACCCGGCGCGGCACATGCCGCTGCCGTGCATACAGCAGCGACACCGGCATGGCCGGTGCCTGCCAACCCTCCAGCACAGAGACCAGTTCGCCGCGCTGCAGGTGCTCGGCAACCCCCACCGCCGGTACCTGGATCAGCCCAAGCCCGGCCAGGCACGCCGCCGAATAGGCCTCGGCATTGTTGACCGTGACCACGCCGCCCATCGCCTGATAGTGCAGTTCACCGCCCTGCTGGTACTCGAAGCCGGTGCTGCGAGCGCCCAAGGTGCGCACGTAGTGCACCAGATGATGCCCGGCGAGGTCCTGCAGTGTGTGCGGCACGCCATAACGGGCCAAATAGGCGGGGCTTGCACAGTTGCGCATGCTCAGCTGGCCGACCGGCCGCGCCACCACGTCCAGGTCATGCAGCGCGCCAATGCGCATCACGCAGTCGAACCCTTCCCGCAACAGGTCCACCTGGCGATCGGTGCAGCTGAGTTCCACTTCCAGGCGCGGAAAACGCTGCAGAAACTGCGGTAGCGCCGGAATGATCACCCGCCGCGCCATCATGGTCGGCAGGTCGATGCGCAGGCGCCCGGTCAATTCGGCGTCGTCAGCGCTGAACAGGCTTTCGATCTCATCCATGCCCGACAGCAGGTCCTTGCTACGCTCGTACAGCAAGGCACCATCCTGGGTCGCCTGCACCCGGCGGGTGGTGCGGTTGAACAACTGCGTGCCCAGCAAGCGCTCCAGCGCCCTAACCTGCTCCGACACGGTCGAGCGTGGCAGCCCCAGGCTCTCTGCGGCCAGGGTGAAACTGCTGACCTCACTGACCCGCACAAAGGTACGTAGCAACTCCAGCTTGTTCACGCACAACCTCAATTGTCCGAATTCAGCGAACAGTATTTCCATATTTGCAGGATTTAACAGCACCCAGCCGACCAATAACCTGTGCTCATCCACCACCATGAGGTTTTCACCATGACCCGCAAGATTGCCCTGATCACTGGCGCCAGCCGCGGCCTTGGCCGCAACACCGCCGAGCACCTGGCCGCTCGCGGCATCGATGTCATCGGTACCTACCACAGCAAGGCGGACGAAGCGCAGGCCGTGGCGGCCAGGCTGGAGCAGGCCGGGGTCAAGGCGGCCATGCTGCAACTGGACGTCAGCGACAGCAGCAGTTTTGCCGACTTTGCCGAGCGCCTGAACATCACCTTGCAACAACATTTTGGCCGCGAGCGTTTCGACTTTCTGGTGAACAATGCCGGAATCGGGTTGAACGTGCCCTATGTGGAAACCAGCGAAGATCAGTTCGACCAGTTGTTGAACATTCAGCTGAAAGGCCCGTTCTTCCTCACCCAGCGCCTGCTGCCGCTGCTGGTGGACAATGGCCGCATCGTCAACATTTCTACCGGCCTGGCACGCTTTGCCCTGCCGGGGTACGCCGCCTATGCGGCAATGAAGGGTGCGATGGAGGTGCTGACCCGCTACCAGGCCAAGGAACTCGGCGCGCGCGGCATTCGCGTGAACATACTGGCGCCGGGGGCGATCGAGACCGATTTTGGTGGTGGCGTGGTGCGGGATAACCAGCAGGTGAATGACTATATTGCGGGCAATACCGCGCTGGGGCGGGTGGGTTTGCCGGATGATATCGGCGCGGCGATTGCGTTGTTGCTGGAAGATGGCAATGGCTGGATCACCGGGCAGCGGCTGGAGGTTTCTGGCGGGATGTTTCTCTAGATTCGAGATTTTGGGGCTGCTTTGCAGCCCATCCGACCGGTCCGGCGCCCCGGCAAGGCCGCTCCTACAGGGGACCGCGATCTCCTGTAGGAGCGGCCTTGTGTCGCGATTGGGCCGCAAAGCGGCCCCAATGGCCTCACTGCTGTTCCTGCACCTCATGCACCTGCACACTCGCTGTCATCCCGGCACTCAGGACTACCCCCTCCGGCACCTGGTCCAGGCGAATCCTCACCGGAATCCGCTGCGCCAGCCGCACCCAGTTGAAGGTCGGCTCCACTTCCGGCAACAACTGGCTGTCCGGGTTGCTGTTGCGGTCGGTGATGCCGCGGCTGATGCTCTCCACATGCCCCTGCATCGGCTCGCCCGCCCCCATCAGCCAGACCTTCACCGTGTCGCCCACGCGAATGCGCGGCAACTTGGTTTCCTCGAAATACGCCTGGATATAAAAGGTCGCGTCATCCACCAGGGCCATCACCGCTTCCCCGGTGTTCACATAGTTGCCTTGGGCCAGGCGCAGGTTGGTGATATGCCCGTTGCGCGGTGCCCGCACTTCACTGCGTGCCAGGTTGATCCTGGCCACTTGCAACTGTGCCTCGGCTTCGTGCAACTCGCCACGGGCAATGGCCGCATTGATCTGCGCATTTTCACGCAGCTCGGCACTGATCGCCTCCGGCCCCAAGGCGGTTCGCCGGGCCGCTTCACGCTCGCGCAGTCGCAGTTGCTGGGCGCGGGTCTCGGTCACCGCACTGGCCTGGTCGAAAGCGGCCTGGAAGCGCTCGCGGTCGATACTCATCAACAAATCACCCGCCTTCACCTGCTGGTTGTCGTGCACCTTCAGCTCGCGCACCCAGCCGGACACGTCAGGGGCGATAACCACCACATCGGCGCGCACGCGGGCATCGCGGGTCCAGGGGGTAAGCATGTAGTACTGCCACAGCTGGTAGCCGGCCAATACGGCCAGTGCCACCACGCACAGGGTTACCAAGGTACGTACTGCCGCACGCATCGAAACACTCCTTTATAAAGCTCCCAGCAGGCGTACCACCAGGAACAGCACACAAACGAACAACGCCGTGTCGAACAGCGCTTCATGCCAGATCCAGCGCCCCAACGGCGTGGCCTGCACCAGCAGGCGCAGCAGGCCGGTGAGCGCCAGCGCCAGCAATACATAAAGCAGAAACGGGCTGAGCAGCACGCCGCCCACTTCCCACTCACGCAACCCCATGGGCTTCCTCCTGCCAGCGGCACCACTTGCCCCAGCTTTTCTGCAGTTGCAACACCGCACCCTCGGCCAACCGTAATGGGTCGCTCGAAGGCAGCCGGCGCAAGGCGGCAATGAACTGTTCACTGGCACTGTCCAGGCGCTGCCCGCGCCCGGCCGCCGGCCCCTTGGCCAGCACCGCCTCCACTTGCTGCAAGTAGTCGCGCTCGGCTCGCCCCAGAGGCGCCTGGGCGACGGCCAGGCACATGCGCAGGTGCACCAGCTCATCGCCGATATCCAGCCCGTGCAGGCCATCATCCCAGCGTTTGCGCTCGCCTTCCGGCAGTTCACTGGCATGCCGCGCCAGTTGCATCAGGCGGTCGGCCATGCGCCCGCCAAACCAGGTGTCGGCCCCGCGCAGGTCACGCCGGGTGAGGCGTACCAGGTCGCTCTGGGTTGCTGCGCGCAGGCGCCGGCCAAGCCAGGCGGGGTGGCGGAACACCAACAAGCGAAAGGCCATGACCGCCGCCGACACCCCCACCAGCATGGCCAGGGCGCTGTTGAGCATGGCCGCCACGCCGAACTGCATGGCGTTAAGCGGCGACACCAACACGATGAAATGCAGGCAATAGGAGGTGGCCGTGGCCCCGGTACGTGGGTGAGCCATGCCCAGCGCACCCAGAAACAGCGGCACGCCCATGCCCAGGCAAAGCAGGGCGAAACTGCTCCACTGCGGCAGCACGATCTGCCCGACCAGAAACGCTGCCGGTATCGCCAGGAAAATCCCGCGCAAGAAACTCAGGCCAATCTGCGCGCCGTTCTCCCGGCTGGCGAACAGGCTGCAGACCACGCAGGTCAGCACCAGGCCACCCGGCGCCGAAGGCCAGGCAGTGGCCAACCAGAAACCGCTCATTACCAGAAAGGCCAGTGCGCTACGCGAACCGAACAACAACGCCAGCGACCAGTCGCGGTGCGCAGCCAGGCCTTGGGCCATGTCCTTCGGTGCCCTGCCCGCTTCAACATCGTCCAGCGCCTGGCTGGCGGCCATGGCGTAATCCAGCAGCAGGGCCATGCGCGCCAGGCAGAAATGCTCCGCCGAACTGATCTGCTCATCATGAGCGGCATCCCAGATGCGCTGGCGCAGCAATAACAGGCTGGGCTGATCGGGCTTGCCCAGCAGCGTGCGCACTTCCAGCAACCAGGGCGTGAGGTGCCCGGCCTCGCGCTCATCCAGCTGTCGCCACTGGCGGCGCACCGAGCGGGAAATGCGCAACAGCACCATCAGCTTCTGGCTAAGGCCACGGATGGCACGGGCGCGTTGGCGCCCGCGATTGCCTTCGAACCAGGCATGTTCACGCTGGCTGTCGATGGCAACGATACGCCCCAGGCTCTCCAGCAAGCCTTTGCGCGCCTCGTCTTCACCGCCGAGCATGGCGCTGGCGGCCTGCAGGCCGTTCTGCCAGGCCTGCCGCGCCTGCCCGCCCAGTTGCTGCTCGACCCGCATGGGCCAGAGCAAGGCACTGCTGGCAGTGGCGCAGAAAATGCCCAGGCAGATCTCGGTGCAACGGGCCACCGCCTGGTCGAACACCTGCAGCGGGTGGTCGATGGCCGGCAAGGCGATGATTGCAGCGGTATAGCCGGCAAGCACGAAGGCATAGGCCCAGGCGCTGCGCAGCTGGGTGGACGCTGCGGTACACAGCGCCAGCCACAGGGCCAGGGTGAGCAGGAACAACCACGGGGTCTGTGCAAACAGGCCAATGAACAGCACCGACATGACAGTACCGACCAAGGTACCGGCCAACCGCGCCAAGCCCTTTTGTACCACCATGCCCGATAGCGGCTGGGCGACGATGAAGGCGGTCATCAGTGCCCATGAGGGTTGCTCCAGGCCCCAGCGCATCGCCAGCCACAGCGCCAGGCCGCCACCCAGCAGGGTCTTGATGGCGAACTTGAGGGCGAGGCTGCTGGGGGCGAACAGGGCCTGGAAGGTGATGGGCACGACGCGGACCTTGCGGGGAATGGTCTTGTTGAAACGATAGACAATGGTGAGGAGGATAAGGTGGAAATGAATAATTAGCTAGCTAATCATCTTTGTTGGGGGGTTTGGGGTCTCCTGTGCTGGCCTATTCGCGGGTGAACCCGCTCCTACAAAGGACCCATACAACCCGCGAAGCCGCGAATACAAGCGAACCTCAAATCCCGGGCAAAAAAAATGGGCGACCGAAGTCGCCCTAAATGCCTTGCGTGCTCGTATACCCGGAAGGTCAGCGCGGCTTGCGCTTGTTCGAGTCCTTCCAGATGAAAATGCCCAGACCGGCAAAGAAAGCGACCATCAACCCGACCGTTACCACACCGGCGATAACCACGTTGTCGAAGAACATGCTGGCCTCCCCATTCGTTTGCCGTTGTCCGATGGGAGTAAGTTAACCAATGTGCGGGGGGAGGAAATTGACCGGGGTCAATGGTGCCCGGGGCCGGGCACACGAGGCGGGTGCAGGGTTGACCTGCGTCAAATTTCAGCGCTTCTTCGGTTTGCCCTTGGGCTTCTTTTTCTTGCTGGTGCTCAACGGCAGGGCCTGCTCGAACGCGTTGCGCATTTCGTTCAGGCGCTTTTCCTTCAGGTCATGAACGCGCTTGGCGCGTTCGGCATCGAAATCGATGAGGTTGTCTTGGCTCATGGGTGGGCTCGACGATCAACTGAGACGTGCATGATGAAGCCAGGCGCTGGCGCTGACCAGCCCTGCGTCAGACTTCGATGTCCACAAGCAAGCCTTGGCGCTTGGGTTCGTCCAGCAAAGGGGCCACCGGCACGGTATTGTCGGCATTGACCTCATCCCCAGGCTCGGCGCTGTAGTGCCCTGCCCCGCCCTGCTGGCGGCGTTGCTGCTGGCGGCGCTGGTCTTCGCGCAGCAGCAACGCCTGCTCCTGCGGGTCGCGCTGCTGCTTGAGGTCGATGGCACTTTCGCCGGACGCAGGCTGCGCTGGCACCACCGGCTTGATGTCGGGGGTTGGCTTGACCGGGTCCTGTTGCGAGGTCACCGGGGCGGCACTGAGCGGAATGATCGGTGGCAGCATGGACGTTCTCCTGTGCCCACTGTATCGGCAGGCGCATCGTTACCTTGATGGCTTGGACAACCGTTACTCGGCTTCGTCGTCAGGGTCGTCGTCACTGGGCGGACTGGTCTCGCTCCAGGGCCGCTTGTAAACCTGTTGCCAGACCGCATCCATATGATCGCGCAATACCTGCGGCGCGTTTTTCAGCGAGGCGCTGTCTGCTCGCTCGCCACCGACCGGTTCCTCGCCCGCCGGGGTGATCAGCGACTGGCCGGTGATGGTGTAGCTGGCCTGGCCTTCACGCATTTCGATGGCGATGTCGTGCGGGTCGATGCCCCCCCCACAGAAGGCGTGGCTGGCAACCGTCACCTCGGCCACACCATCCTTGTTCAGGTCGCTGACATCACTGACGTCGGTATAGAAGTCCACGTCCAGGTCCAGGCCCGGGCACGTGGTTTCCTGCTCGATCTGCCAGCGTGCCTTGAAGGCATCGCTTTCGGCGGCGCGCCCGTACAAGGTGGCCTTGAGCACTACCTTGTCCACTTCCTGCTCGCTTTCCGGGTCGCTGGCCTGGCCATCGCTGCGGCTCAGTACCAACACCCCTTCGCCATCGCGGTCACGAAAGTGCACGCTCTTGATCGGCGTCTGCACGCCCAACACTTCAAGCTGCTCCGTCGGAATGGGCGGCAGAGCCTCGAAGTTTTTCTGCTCGCAGGCGCTCAGCAGCAACAGGCTGCCCGCGACCATGGAAGCGCTGATCCAGCTGTGCTTGGCAGACATGTTGGTGCAGGGCCCTCGTCGGCGGTGCGGTACAGGGCGATGAAACGACTAGACTGATGGCTTTCGGCACCTTTCGGTGCGCTCAGCACTTTGGTCTGACCGGCCGATCCGTTAACATAACCGGCTTTTTCATCGCGGGAGTTCAGGCAGTATGGCGCAGCAGTATCAACCGGGGCAACGCTGGATCAGCGACAGCGAAGCCGAGCTCGGCCTGGGTACCATCCTGGCGCAGGATGGCCGCCTGCTGACCGTGCTCTACCCGGCCACTGGCGACACCCGTCAGTATTCCCTGCGCAATGCGCCGCTGACCCGCGTGCGCTTCTCGCCAGGTGACCAGATCACCCACTTCGAAGGCTGGAAGCTGACCGTTCGCGAGGTCGAGGACATCGACGGGCTGATGGTCTATCACGGCCTGGACGGGCAGAACCAGCCGCGCACCCTGCCGGAAACCCAGCTGTCGAACTTCATCCAGTTCCGCCTGGCCAGTGACCGCCTGTTCGCCGGGCAGATCGACCCGCTGTCGTGGTTCAGCCTGCGCTACAACACCCTGCAGCACACCAGCAAGCAGATGCAGTCGGCGCTGTGGGGCTTGGGCGGTTGCCGCGCACAACCGATCGCCCACCAGTTGCACATCGCCCGTGAAGTCGCCGACCGCAGCGCCCCACGGGTACTGCTGGCCGACGAAGTAGGCCTGGGTAAAACCATCGAGGCCGGCCTGGTTATTCACCGCCAGCTGCTGTCGGGCCGTGCCAGCCGGGTACTGATCCTGGTGCCGGAAAACCTCCAGCACCAGTGGCTGGTAGAGATGCGCCGGCGTTTCAACCTGCAAGTTGCGCTGTTCGACGCCGAGCGCTTCATCGAAAGCGACGCCAGCAACCCGTTCGAGGATGCCCAGCTGGCACTGGTTGCGCTGGAATGGCTGGTGGACGACGAAAAGGCCCAGGACGCGCTGTTTGCTGCCGGTTGGGACCTGATGGTGGTCGACGAAGCTCACCACCTGGTCTGGCATGAAGACCAGGTCAGCGCCGAATATGGCCTGGTCGAGCAACTGGCCCAGGTGATCCCGGGCGTGCTGCTGCTTACCGCCACCCCCGAGCAGCTTGGCCAGGACAGCCACTTCGCCCGCCTGCGCCTGCTCGACCCTAACCGCTTCCACGACCTGGCCGCCTTCCGCGCCGAGAGCGAGCACTATCGCCCGGTGGCCGAAGCCGTACAGGAACTGCTCGACGAAGGCCGCCTGTCGCCAAAGGCCCACGCCACCATCCAGGGCTTCCTGGGTGCCGAAGGCGAAGCGCTGCTGGCTGCGGTGAGCGACGGCGATACCCAGGCCAGCGCGCGGCTGATCCGCGAACTGCTCGACCGCCACGGCACCGGCCGCGTACTGTTCCGTAACACCCGCGCGGCGGTCCAGGGCTTCCCTGAGCGCCAGTTGCACCCTTACCCGGTGGCCATGCCCGAGCAATACCGCGAACTGCCGCCAGGTGAAAAGGCCGAGTTGTACCCGGAAGTGGCCTTCCAGGCCCAGGGTGATGTTGCCGATGACGAGCGCTGGTGGCGCTTCGACCCGCGCGTGGACTGGCTGATCGACACCCTGAAAATGCTCAAACGCACCAAGGTGCTGGTGATCTGTGCCCATGCCGAAACCGCCATGGACCTGGAAGACGCCCTGCGCGTGCGCTCCGGCATCCCGGCTTCGGTGTTCCATGAAGGCATGAGCATTCTCGAGCGTGACCGTGCCGCCGCCTACTTCGCCGATGAAGAATTCGGCGCCCAGGTGCTGATCTGCTCCGAGATCGGCAGTGAAGGCCGCAACTTCCAGTTCTCGCACCACCTGGTGATGTTCGACCTGCCGGCCCACCCGGACCTGCTCGAGCAGCGTATCGGCCGCCTCGACCGTATCGGCCAGAAGCACACCATCCAGCTGCATGTCCCGTACCTGCAGGAAAGCCCGCAAGAGCGCCTGTTCCAGTGGTACCACGAAGGTCTCAACGCCTTCCTGAATACCTGCCCCACCGGCAACGCCCTGCAGCACCAGTTCGGTCCGCGCCTGCTGCCGCTGCTTGAAGGTGGCGACAGCAAGGCTTGGGATGCCCTGGTGGCCGACGCCCGTGGCGAGCGCGAGCGCCTTGAAGCCGAGCTGCACACCGGCCGCGACCGCCTGCTGGAGCTCAACTCTGGCGGTGCCGGTGAAGGCGAGGCGCTGGTCGAGGCCATTCTCGAACAGGACGACCAGTTTGCCCTGCCGATCTACATGGAGACCCTGTTCGACGCCTTCGGCATCGACAGCGAAGACCATTCCGAGAACGCGCTGATCCTCAAGCCGAGCGAGAAAATGCTCGACGCCAGCTTCCCGCTGGGCGACGACGAAGGTGTGACCATCACCTACGACCGTGCCCAGGCGCTGTCGCGCGAAGACATGCAGTTCCTGACCTGGGAACACCCGATGGTGCAGGGCGGCATGGACCTGGTGCTGTCCGGCTCGATGGGTAACACCGCCGTCGCGCTGATCAAGAACAAGGCGCTCAAGCCGGGTACCGTGCTGCTCGAACTGCTGTTCGTCAGTGAGGTGGTAGCACCGCGCAGCCTGCAACTGGGCCGCTACCTGCCGCCGGCGGCGCTGCGCTGCCTGCTCGATGCCAATGGCAACGACCTGGCATCGCGCGTGGCTTTCGAAACCCTCAACGACCAGCTTGAAAGCGTACCGCGTGCCAGCGCCAACAAGTTCGTCCAGGCCCAGCGCGACGTGCTGGCCAAGCGCATCAGTGGTGGCGAAGAGAAGATTCTGCCAACCCATGTCGAGCGCGTAGACGAAGCCCAGCGCCGCCTGGCCGCCGAGGCCGACGAAGAACTGGCCCGCCTGGTCGCGCTGCAAGCGGTCAACCCGAGCGTGCGTGACAGCGAAATCGACGCCCTGCGCAAGCAGCGCGAAGACGGCCTGGCCATGCTGGAAAAGGCGGCACTGCGCCTGGAAGCCATTCGCGTGCTGGTGGCGGGTTAACCCGGCCCATGTGTCCTCAAGGGCTGCATTGCGCAGCCCTTGAGGACGCAGGTTTCTTGCTCTATCCAGAGCCTACTGTGCCCCCTGTGGGAGCGGGTTCATCGAGGCGTCGAACCGCCGCGAACACCGGCAAAGCCGGTGCCATCCACCGCGCTGCCCTCTTCGCGGGTAAACCCGCTCCCACAAAGACCGAGGTACAGCCCAATATCAATATTCCCCGCTGCGATTGGGTTTATAACCAAATCGTAGAAATCAATATGCCATTATTCAGGAAGGCTTAAACACCTCTTCCTATACTGCCTCTGGACAGTCTGCACAGGGTTGTAGCGCAGACGAGTGAAAACTCGACCAAGAGGCATTCCATGGAGTGGCTGGGGCTGCAACTGTTCGCCGACCTGCCGGCAACCGGGCGTATCGTCATCGATTGCCGGCATGAACCGATGCTGGTACTGCTCGCCTACTTCGTGGCCTGCGCGGCCTGCTTCGCCACCCTCGACATGGCCGAGCGCCAGTCCCACAGCGAAGAACCCACCGCCCATCGCCAGTGGAACATGCTGGGCGCCTGCTGCCTGGCCGGCGGTATCTGGGCCATGCACTTCATCAGCATGCTGGCCTTTCAGGCCCCGGTGGAAGTGCACTACGACGTGTCACTGACCATCCTTTCACTGCTCATCGCCCTGGCGGTCGCCTGGCTGACCATGCACAGCCTTGAACGCAAGCAGATGCGTGCGCAGCACTTCGTACAAAGCGCCCTGCTGATCGGCCTGGGCATCATCCTCATGCATTTTGTCGGCATGGCCGCGATGGAAACCGGTGCCCGGCAGTACTACCAGACCGGTCTGCTGCTGGCTTCTGCCGCCATTGCCTTGCTCACCAGCCTGGCCGCACTGTGCCTGGCCCGCTACTTTCGCAATGGCAGCGGCACCCTTTACCAGGCCATGAAGTACGGTGCCAGCCTGCTGATGGCCGGCGGCATCGTCGCCACCCACTTCACTGCAATGTCGGCCATGACCCTGGTGATCCCGGCCGATACTGCCCTGCGCCTGCCGTCTGGTGACAACAGCCTGCAACTGGCACTGGGCATCGGTTTCATTACCTTGCTGATCAGTGGTGCCTGCATCAGCGCAGCACTGGCCGACAAGAAGCTGCAAAGCAAGGAACATGACCTGCGTCGCGTCAGCATACTGCTCAGCCAACTGGATCAGGCCCGCGCTTCGCTGCAGCAGGCTGCGCACTACGATGCGCTGACCAATCTGGTCAATCGCCGTGGTTTCAACCAGGTATTCGCCGAACGCCTGCTCGAACACCAGGCCAGCGAAGGCCGCCTGGCGGTGATGTTCCTGGATATCGACCACTTCAAGCGCATCAACGACAGCCTCGGCCACGTCGCCGGTGACGAACTGCTCAAGGTGATCGCCAACCACATAAAGGCTGCTACCCGCAGCCAGGACCTGGTTGCACGCTTCGGTGGCGACGAGTTTTGCGTGGTCACCAGCCTCAACGGCCGTGACGAAGCCCGTCACCTGGCCCAGCGCATCATGCAACGCATGAAAGAGCCCATCGACCTGGGTGGCCGGCGCATGGTCATGACCACCAGCATCGGTATCAGCATCTTCCCGGAAGACGGCAGCACTGCCGAAGAGCTGCTCAAGCATGCCGACCTGGCCCTGTATCAATCCAAGGACAACGGGCGCAACAGCCTGAATTTCTTCAACGACAGCCTGAAGGCGCGTGCTTCGATTGCCTTGCAGCTGGAAGAAGAACTGCGCCAGGCCCTGCTCGAAGAGCGTGGGCTGTGCGTGCACTACCAGCCGATCTTCGACCCGCGCAATGGGCACGTTGCCAAACTGGAAGCGCTGGTGCGCTGGCAGCACCCCCAACACGGCCTGCTGGCGCCGGACCGCTTCATCGGTATCGCCGAAGCCAATGGCCTGATCATCGACCTCGACCTGTGGGTGCTGCGGCACGCTTGCGCCGACCTGGCCCACTTGCAGCGCCACGGCTACGGCGAGCTCAAGGTCACGGTCAATTGCTCGGCGGTCACCCTCAGCCACGACGAGTTGCCCAACGAAGTGGAAAAGGCGTTGCAGCATGCCGGCCTTGCAGCACGCCAACTGGAGCTGGAAGTGACCGAAAATGCCCTGATGGGGGACATCCAGCGCACGGTCAGCCTGCTCAAGCGGGTTCGCGCACTGGGTGTGACCTTGTCCATCGATGATTTTGGCACCGGCTACTCGTCACTGGCCTACCTCAAGCGCCTGCCGCTGGACGTACTGAAGATCGACCGAAGCTTCCTGCAGGATGTACCGGCCAACCAGAAAGACCGCGAAATCGTTCAGGCGATCATCGTCATGGCGCATACCCTGCACCTGCAGGTGGTCAGTGAGGGCGTGGAGACCGTCGAGCAACAGGCATTCCTCAAAGACCATGGCTGCGACTACCTGCAGGGCTACCTGCTGGGGCGCCCGGTACCGCTGGCCGAACTGCGGCCACTGCTGGAGCGGCTGCAGCGCCAGAACGGTGTGCTCACGGCTTGCTGCGGTAAAGTTCTACCAGTGTCGCCGGATCTTTTTGCAGGTAACCCTGGCTACCATGCAGGCGCATCAGTTGCGCGGCGAGGCCACTGAGCGGTGTCGCCGAACCCTGCTCGCGGGAGAACTTGACCGCGCCATCAAGGTCCTTGAGCAAGGTGCGCACGTGCCACTTGATCGGCTCGAAGCGGCTCTCGGCCATTTGCGGCGCGAGGATCTGCAGGGGTTTGGAATCGGCAAAACCACCCGCGAGGGCTTCGGCGATCAGCGTTGCGTCTACCCCGGACTGTTCGGCCAGCGCCACCACTTCGGCAATCACCAGCGCATTGCACGCCACAATCATCTGGTTGCAAGCCTTGGTGACCTGGCCGGCGCCAACCGCCCCCATGTGCGTCACGCGCTGGCCAAGCACCTCCAATACCGGGCGCGCGCGCTGCAGGTCGGCCACTTCGCCGCCAACCATGATTGCCAGGGTGCCGGCCTCGGCGCCAGGCGTACCACCAGACACCGGTGCATCCAGCCAGGCCATGCCGCACAACGCTGCCAGCTCGGCGGCCATTTCGCGGGTGGCAGTAGGCTCCAGGCTTGAGAAGTCGATCAGCAATTGCCCACTGCGCCCGCCCTCGGCAATGCCCTGTTCGCCGAATACCACCTCGCGCACCACTGCCGTGTCGGCCAGGCACAGCAACACCATGTCACTTTCGTGGCACAGTTCGGCCGGGCTGCTGGCCAGCCGCGCACCCGCGGCCACCAGAGCGGCACACTTGTCCGGGCTGCGGTTCCATACGGTCAGCGGGTAACCCGCGGCCAACAGGCGGCGGCACATGGGCAGGCCCATCAGGCCGATGCCGGCGAATCCAAGCGAAGGTAGTGCAGTACTCATTGATGACTCCTGACTAATTCGAACATTGCCCAGGCGAAGCGGCTCCCTGTAGGAGCGGCCTTGTGTCGCGACGGGCTGCATAGCAGCCCCGGGATTTCACCAAGAGCGCAAAAACACGGGGCTGCTGCGCAGCCCATCCGACCGGTCCGGCGCCCCGGCAAGGCCGCTCCTACAGGGGGCTGCGCCGCCTGGCAGGACTGAGGACACATTACGCATCCCGTAAACTGTTACCGCCACGCCGAATTGTTACTTACCTCTACCCGTATTGAACGCCTTCAAGCACCAAAACGGGGCTGCTGCGCATTTTTGCGCACCAAAAAAGATCACACCTCAGCCGGGCCCTTTACCTGAATCACGATAAACGGCGAAACCACCACCGCCCAGATCTCTGGATCGCGGCTTTGCAGGTCCAGGGCCTGCTCGGCGGTCACCGGCCCAACAGTGCCATCACTACGCCACTTGGCGAAGATCTCGCTGCGATTCTCGGCCATCGCCTCGGCAACGGTGATCAGGTCCAGGCGGGTGTCGACCCAAATCAGGTCACCCTTGGCCCAGAAACGCTCCAGCGCTTTCCACTCGATGATTGCCGTCTCGCCAAGCAATTTGGCATAGAGGGTGCTTGTTTGATCAGTCATGGGCGGTATCCGCTAAATTCGGCCAATAAAAATGGCCGGCATTTTTGCAGAAAAACCCGGTTTCAAATACGTAATTTGGTCGATTGGCCCCGAAGTTATGGGGTGGGGCCCGAGATGCAGGCAAATTGATGGCGCCTTTTTGTATCTTTGTGTCGACCATGCGACAACCCGGGGAACTGGCACTTTTTGCCCGCTTTTCAAGCGCGCAAACAGCGCTCTACACTGTACCGGTACAGTTCCGGGACATGTTCCGGGGGAAGGTGGGCTTGCGCGTTGGCATGGCCACGCCGCAAATCCCGCCCGGTCTGTAGCCCTGGCCGCCAGGACTATAAGAATTACAACAGAATGAGTGGAGCACTATGATCAAGATTTCCAAGCTGTTCGCCGCAATGGTACTGGCCGGGGTAGCCAGCCATTCGTTTGCCGCCGATACCATCAAGATCGGGATCGCAGGCCCTAAAACCGGCCCTGTGACCCAGTACGGCGACATGCAGTTCATCGGCGCCAAGCAAGCCATCAAGGATATCAACGCCGCGGGCGGCGTCGATGGCAAGATGCTCGAAGCCAAGGAATACGATGACGCCTGCGACCCTAAACAGGCCGTGGCAGTCGCCAACAAAGTGGTCAACGACGGCGTCAAGTTCGTCATCGGCCACCTGTGCTCCAGCTCCACCCAGCCAGCGTCCGACATCTACGAAGACGAAGGCGTGATCATGATCACCCCGGCCGCCACCTCGCCGGAAATCACCGCCCGTGGCTACAAGCTGATCTTCCGCACCATCGGCCTGGACAGCGCCCAGGGCCCGGCTGCCGGCAACTACATCGCTGACCACGTCAAGCCGAAAGTGGTTGCAGTACTGCACGACAAGCAACAGTACGGTGAAGGTATCGCCACCGCGGTCAAGCAGACCCTGGAAGGCAAAGGCACCAAGGTTGCAGTATTCGAAGGCCTGAACGCCGGTGACAAGGACTTCTCCTCGATCATCCAGAAGCTCAAGCAGAACAACGTCGACTTCGTCTACTACGGCGGCTACCACCCAGAGCTGGGCCTGATCCTGCGCCAGGCTCAGGAAAAAGGCCTGAAAGCCAAGTTCATGGGCCCGGAAGGCGTGGGTAACGACTCCATCTCGCAGATCGCCCAGGGCGCCTCCGAAGGCCTGCTGGTCACCCTGCCGAAGTCGTTCGATGCCGACCCGGAGAACAAGAAGATCGTCGACGCCATCAAGGCTGACGGCAAGGACCCAAGCGGCCCCTTCGTGTTCCCGGCCTACTCGGCTGTTGAGCTGATCGCCCAGGGCATCAAGGCCGCCAAGTCCGAAGACGCCGAGAAGGTGGCAGCGGCCATCCACGCCGGTTCCTTCAAGACCCCGACCGGCACCCTGTCCTACGACGAGAAAGGCGACCTGAAAGACTTCAAGTTCGTGGTCTACGAATGGCACTTCGGCAAGCCGAAGACCGAAGTCTCCCCTCAGTAACTGCGTGACTAATAGCTGACCGTAGAAGCCCACTGTGCGAGCAGTGGGCTTTGTTTTACGAGGTTCATGGGCCTGATCCCCGCGATCCGGGGGCGGGCCCACCTGAAAATCTTAAAACCGTCACCCGCGGTTTCCTGGCCTTACCCCCGCCAGCGAAATGCAAATCAGGTTTTTAGGAGCGCTGTAATGCCTGAGATCTACCATTTCTTCCAACAACTGGTTAATGGATTGACCATCGGCAGCACCTATGCCTTGATCGCCATCGGTTACACGATGGTGTACGGCATCATTGGCATGATCAACTTCGCCCACGGCGAGGTGTACATGATCGGTTCCTACGTGGCCTTCATTGCCCTGGCGGGCCTGGCCATGATGGGTATCCACTCGCTGCCCATCCTGATGACCGTCGCCTTCGTCGCGACCATCTGTGTCACCAGTGCCTATGGCTACAGCATCGAACGGGTTGCCTACCGCCCCTTGCGCAATAGCAACCGGTTGATCCCGCTGATTTCTGCCATCGGCATGTCGATCTTCCTGCAGAACACGGTCTTGCTGTCGCAAGACTCCAAGGACAAATCCATCCCCAACCTGATCCCCGGCAGCTTCTCGTTCGGCCCAGGTGGTGCGGAAGAGGTCCTGGTTTCCTACATGCAGATCCTGGTGTTCGTGGTCACTCTGGTGGCCATGACCCTGCTCACCCTGTTCATCTCCCGTTCCCGCCTGGGCCGCGCCTGCCGCGCCTGCGCCGAGGACATCAAGATGGCCAACCTGCTGGGCATCAACACCAACAACATCATCGCCCTCACCTTCGTCATCGGTGCCGCCCTGGCCGCCGTGGCGGCCGTGCTGCTGAGCATGCAGTACGGGGTGATCAACCCCAACGCCGGTTTCCTGGTGGGCCTGAAGGCCTTTACCGCGGCGGTACTGGGTGGCATCGGCAGTATCCCGGGCGCCATGCTCGGCGGGCTGGTGCTGGGCGTGGCCGAAGCGTTTGGCGCCGATATCTTCGGCGACCAGTACAAGGACGTGGTGGCATTCGGCTTGTTGGTTCTTGTCCTGCTATTCCGGCCGACCGGCATCCTGGGCCGCCCGGAGGTTGAAAAAGTATGAACAGAAATCTCAAACAGGCGTTCTTCAGCGCCTTGCTGGTCTGGGCCGTGGCCTTCCCGGTGCTGGGCCTGAAACTGAGCATCGACGGCATCAGCCTGGTGGTGCACAGCCAGGGCTCGTTCACCATCAGCATTATTGCCGTGTGTTCGGTGCTGATGTTCCTGCGTGTGCTGTTTGATCGGCAGTGGAGCGCGGTGATGGGCCGCCGTTCGGATCGCAAGCTGATCCCACCGGCCGTAAGCAACTACCTGACCCTGCCGAAAACCCAGCGTTACGTGATCATCGGCCTGATTGTTGCCGCCCTGGTGTGGCCGTTCTTCGGTTCGCGCGGAGCAGTCGACATTGCCACGCTGATCCTGATCTACGTGCTGCTGGGCCTGGGCCTGAACATCGTGGTCGGCCTGGCGGGCCTGCTCGACCTGGGTTATGTCGGCTTCTACGCCGTCGGCGCCTACAGCTACGCGATGCTCTCGCACTACCTGGGCTGGAGCTTCTGGGTATGCCTGCCGATCGCCGGCCTGATGGCCGCCACTTTCGGCTTCCTGCTCGGCTTCCCGGTGCTGCGCTTGCGTGGTGACTACCTGGCGATCGTGACGCTCGGTTTCGGTGAGATCATCCGCCTGTTCCTGCGTAACCTCACCGACTGGACCGGCGGCCCCAACGGCATCAGCAACATCCCCAAACCGGAGTTCTTCGGCCTCACCTTCGAACGCCGCGCCGCCGAGGGCATGCAGACCTTCCACGAGTTCTTCGGGCTGGAATACAACTCGATCAACAAGGTGATCTTCCTTTACCTGGTGGCCCTGCTGCTGGCCCTGCTGGCGCTGTTCGTGATCAACCGCCTGCTGCGCATGCCGATCGGCCGTGCCTGGGAAGCCCTGCGCGAAGACGAGATCGCCTGCCGTGCACTGGGCCTGAACCCGACCGTGATCAAGCTCTCGGCCTTCACCCTGGGCGCCTGCTTCGCCGGTTTCGCCGGCAGCTTCTTTGCTGCGCGGCAAGGCCTGGTGACGCCGGAGTCGTTCACCTTCATCGAGTCGGCGATCATCCTCGCCATCGTCGTGCTTGGCGGCATGGGCTCACAGCTGGGCGTGATTCTCGCGGCCATCGTGATGATCCTGCTGCCCGAGCTGATGCGTGAGTTCAGCGAGTACCGCATGTTGATGTTCGGTGCGCTGATGGTGTTGATGATGATCTGGCGTCCGCAGGGCCTGCTGCCTATGCAACGTCCACACATGGAGCTGCGTCGATGAGCCGCGAAATTCTGCAAGTCAGCGGCCTGAGCATGCGCTTCGGCGGCTTGTTGGCGGTCAACGGCGTGGCCCTGACCGTCAAGGAAAAACAGGTTGTGGCGCTGATCGGCCCGAACGGCGCCGGCAAGACCACGGTATTCAACTGCCTGACCGGCTTCTACAAGCCCAGCGGCGGCACCATCCTGCTCGATGGCCAGCCGATCCAGGGCCTGGCCGGCCACCAGATCGCCCGCAAGGGCGTGGTGCGGACCTTCCAGAACGTGCGCCTGTTCAAGGAAATGACCGCACTGGAAAACCTGCTGATTGCCCAGCACCGCCACCTCAACACCAACTTCTTCGCCGGCCTGTTCAAGACCCCGAGCTTCCGCCGCAGCGAGAAGGAGGCCATGGAACGCGCGCAGTACTGGCTGGAGAAGGTCAACCTGACCGAGTTCGCCAACCGTACCGCCGGCACCCTCGCCTACGGCCAGCAGCGCCGCCTGGAAATCGCCCGCTGCATGATGACCCAGCCTCGCATCATCATGCTCGATGAACCGGCGGCCGGGCTGAACCCGAAGGAAACCGAAGACCTCAAGGCACTGATCGCCTACCTGCGCGAATCGCACAACGTCACCGTGCTGCTGATCGAGCATGACATGAAGCTGGTGATGAGCATTTCCGACCATATCGTGGTAATCAACCAGGGCACCCCCCTGGCCCACGGCACGCCGGAAGAGATCCGCGACAACCCTGATGTGATCAAAGCCTACCTGGGGGAAGCGTAAATGCTGAAGTTCGAAAACGTTTCCACCTTCTACGGCAAGATCCAGGCGCTGCACAGCGTCAACGTGGAAATCAACCAGGGCGAAATCGTCACCCTGATCGGCGCCAACGGCGCTGGCAAGTCGACCTTGCTGATGACCCTGTGCGGCTCACCGCAGGCGCACAGCGGCAGCATCAAGTACCTGGGTGAAGAACTGGTCGGCCAGCCGTCCTCGCACATCATGCGCAAGAGCATCGCGGTGGTGCCGGAAGGCCGCCGTGTGTTCGCCCGCCTGACCGTTGAGGAAAACCTGGCGATGGGCGGTTTCTTCACCGACAAGGGTGACTATCAGGAACAGCTGGACAAGGTATTGCAGCTGTTCCCACGCCTGAAGGAGCGCTATATCCAGCGTGGCGGCACCATGTCCGGTGGCGAGCAGCAAATGCTCGCCATTGGCCGGGCGCTGATGAGCAAGCCCAAGCTGCTGCTGCTTGACGAGCCCTCGCTGGGCCTGGCGCCCATCATCATCCAGCAGATCTTCGACATCATCGAACAGCTGCGCCGCGACGGCGTGACGGTATTCCTGGTGGAGCAGAACGCCAACCAGGCGCTGAAGATCGCCGACCGTGCGTATGTGCTGGAGAACGGCCGGGTGGTGATGCAGGGGACCGGTGAGGCATTGTTGACCGACCCGAAGGTGCGCGACGCGTATCTGGGTGGTTGATTGGGAAAGGGCCTTCGCAGGCCCTTTTTTTGCCTGCAAGGAATGTGTTGCCAGTGCTGGCCCTTTCGCGGGTAAACCCGCTCCTACAACAGGCGCTGCACGACCGTTGTAGGAGCGGGTTTACCCGCGAAAGGGCCCGCACAGGCAACCATTAACTTGTGATCCACCACCAGCCTGCGTAACGTGGCGAGCTTTCACGGCAAAGATCCCCGGAGCCCGCCCCATGCGCCTCACCCCCTCCCTGCTGTTCACCGCCCTGCTGCCCCTGTTCGCCGGCTGCCAACTGATGGCTGACGCCCCCAGCGACCCGAACATCGGCACCACGCGCATGCAGGGCGAGCTGCGCGCCGCAGGCGGCCAGCTGCTGTTCAAGCCGTGCAGCGAAAACCGCACCTTCGTGATCAACGACGTGGGCGCCACCGGTATCCTGCAGGAAGCCGCAAACCTCGCCAAAGACGCCAACGACAAACTCTTCGCCGACGTCCGCGGCCGCCTCACCGGCAGCAAGCAGGCTAACAATGACGGCCAGCTGGAAGTACGCCGGCTGTACCGCCTGGAACCTTCCACTCGGGCCTGTGAAGACCCCAACTTCAAGCAGCTGACCCTGCGCGCCAGCGGTCATGAGCCAGACTGGGACATCAAGGCCAGCGGCAAGGGCATGGTCCTCAACCGTGTCGGCCAGGCGCCATTGCCCCTGCCGTTCCTCGAAGAAGAAGTGCCCGGCGGCGGCCTGACCCTGACCAGCGAAGCCAACGGCCAGCATGTGGAGCTGTGGGTCGCCCCACAACGCTGCGTCGACAGCATGAGCGGCGCCGTACACCACCTGCGCGCCGAACTGCGCATCGACGGCAAGACCCTGCAAGGCTGCGGTTACTACGGCGGCGCACGCGACAACTGATCGCCGGGCGCTTTTATCCTGCCAGTCAGGGCGGCTAACAGCTTATACTTGGCGGTTTGTGTAAAGCCGCCGGCCGCCCATGGCCGGGATACTGGACCCTGCCATGCTACGAATCACCGAATTGAAGCTGCCCCTGGACCACCCTGACGAAGCGCTGCGAGAGGCCATCGTCCAGCGCCTGGGCATCCGCGACGAGCAACTGCTCAGCTTCAACCTGTTCAAGCGCAGCTACGATGCGCGCAAGAAGAACAGCGAACTGCTGTTCATCTACACCATCGACCTGGAAGCCAGCAACGAAGCCGAACTGCTCGGCAAGTTCGCCGACGATCGCAACATCGGCCCGGCCCCGGACGTTACCTACAAGTTCGTTGGCCAGGCCCCGGCCGACCTGCAGGAGCGCCCGATCGTGGTCGGCTTTGGCCCGTGCGGCATCTTTGCCGGCCTGCTGCTGGCACAAATGGGTTTCAAACCGATCATTCTCGAGCGCGGCAAGGAAGTGCGCCAGCGCACCAAGGACACCTGGGGCCTGTGGCGCAAAAGCGTGCTCAACCCCGAGTCCAACGTGCAGTTCGGCGAAGGCGGCGCCGGTACCTTCTCCGACGGCAAGCTGTACAGCCAGATCAAGGACCCGCAGCACCACGGCCGCAAGGTGCTGGAAGAGTTCGTCAAGGCCGGCGCGCCGGACGAGATCCTGTACATCAACAAACCGCACATCGGCACCTTCCGCCTGACCGGCATGGTCGAGCAGATGCGTCAGGACATGATCGCCATGGGCGCAGAAGTGCGTTTCCAGGAAAAGGTCACCGACCTGCTGATCGACGATGGCCAGCTGACTGGCGTGGTGCTGGAGAGCGGCGAACAGCTGCACTCGCGCCACGTAGTATTGGCCCTGGGCCACAGCGCCCGCGACACCTTCCGCATGCTGCACGCCAAGGGTGTGTACATGGAAGCCAAGCCGTTCTCGGTGGGCTTCCGTATCGAGCACCCGCAAACGCTGATCGACAAGGCGCGCCTGGGCAAGTACGCCGGCCACCCGAAGCTCGGCGCGGCCGACTACAAGCTGGTGTACCACGCCAAGAACGGCCGCTCGGTGTACAGCTTCTGCATGTGCCCAGGGGGCACCGTGGTTGCCGCCACCAGCGAACCTGGGCGGGTGGTGACCAACGGCATGAGCCAGTACTCGCGTAACGAGCGCAACGCCAACTCCGGCATCGTCGTCGGCATCGACCCCGAGCGCGACTACCCGGGTGGCCCGCTGGCCGGTATCGAGCTGCAGGAGCGCCTGGAGGCCCACGCCTACGTGATGGGTGGCAGCAACTACCAAGCCCCGGCGCAGCTGGTGGGCGACTTTGTCGCTGGCCGCCCCTCGACCGCGCTGGGTAGCGTTGAGCCGTCCTACAAGCCGGGCGTGACCCTGGGTGACCTGGCACCGAGCCTGCCGGACTTCGCCATTGAGGCGATCCGCGAGGCACTGCCGGCGTTCGACCGGCAGATCAAAGGCTACAACCTGCATGATGCGGTGTTGACCGGAATCGAGACGCGTACCTCGTCGCCGCTGCGGATTACCCGGGGTGAGGATTACCAGAGCCTGAACATGAAGGGGCTGTTCCCGGCAGGTGAAGGGGCTGGTTATGCCGGCGGGATCCTGTCGGCGGGTGTCGATGGCATTCGGATTGCCGAGGCGGTGGCGCGGGATATGCTCGGCCTCTGATCCTTTTTTTGCCTGCCCTGGCCTCTTCGCGGGTAAACCCGCTCCCACAGTGATAGTGCAGTACCTGTGGGAGCGGGTTCACCCGCGAAAGGGGCCTGAAACACATAAGAGAAATCCGATACAAACATCAGACTTCCCCTCCCCCATCCTTCCCCACCTGCATCTAGGCTTGCAACAGCCCAGCCAGCAACACCATATAACAAAAACGAATATAGTTTTTGTTTTAAAGCATATCGCCACAGGCTAGGGTGTACGCCCGTTCCATTCGTAAACTGCTCATGGAGAGCCTATAGCCCGTGCGTAGCCTGTTTACCCGTTTCTTCCAGCTCGAAGCCGCCAGCGGCCTGCTGCTGATCGCCGCCGCCGTATTGGCCCTGGTCATCAACAACTCGCCACTGTCCTACTTGTACAGCGGCCTGCTCGACGTTCCCGTCGCCGTTCAGGTCGGCGCACTGAACATCGCCAAGCCGTTGCTGCTGTGGATCAACGACGGCCTGATGGCCCTGTTCTTCCTGCTGATCGGCCTTGAGGTCAAACGCGAGGTGGTCGACGGCCACCTGTCCAAACCCTCGCAGATCGTGCTGCCTGCCACGGCCGCGATCGGTGGCATGGTGGTGCCGGCGCTGATCTACTGGTTCATCAACCGCGAAGACCCTGCCGCCGTAGCGGGCTGGGCGATCCCCACCGCCACCGACATCGCCTTCGCCCTCGGCGTGCTGGCCCTGCTGGGCAAGCGCGTGCCAGTGTCGCTGAAGCTGTTCCTGATGACCCTGGCGATCATTGACGACCTGGGTGCGATCATTGTCATCGCCCTGTTCTACTCCGGCACCTTGTCGAGCGTATCGCTGCTGCTGGCTGCGGCTTGCCTGGTGGTGCTGGTGGCCATGAACCGGCTGGGCGTGGTCAAGCTCGGCCCGTATTTGGTCATTGGCCTGATCCTGTGGGTCTGCGTGCTCAAGAGCGGCGTGCATGCCACCCTGGCCGGTGTCGCCCTGGCCTTGTGTATCCCGCTGCGCACACGCAATGCCGAATCTTCACCACTGCTGGCGCTGGAACATGCCCTGCACCCATGGGTGGCTTACGCCATCCTGCCACTGTTCGCCTTTGCCAATGCCGGCGTTTCACTGGCCGGCATGACCCTGGACAGCTTCACCCACCCCGTGCCAATGGGCATCACGGTTGGCCTGCTGCTGGGCAAGACCGTGGGGGTTTTCGGCCTGACCTGGGTGGCGGTCAAGCTGCGCCTCGCCGCGCTGCCCGCGGGTGCTGGCTGGGGGCAATTGCTGGGGGTGGCGATACTCTGCGGCATTGGCTTCACCATGAGCCTGTTCGTTGGCTCGCTGGCCTTTGTCCCGGGCAGCAGTGACTACGCCGGCATGGACCGCATGGGCATCCTGACCGGCTCGTTCTTCGCGGCTGTGGTCGGCTATGCCGTCACCGCCATGGCCAGCCGCAAGAACATCAACAGCTGAAGGGCTGCAGCATAAAAAACCCCGACTGGCGCAAGCCATGTCGGGGTTTTGTTTTACTGCGCGGCTGTCAGTGCGAGACGCGGCTGGTACCGTCAACGGTCATGATGCGCACACGCTCGCCAACGCGGAAGATTTCGTTCTCCTGCACAGCCTGCACATAGGCACGCATGCTGCCGTCATCTTCACGCACGGTGATTTCGACGCCTTGGGTGCGGGTCAGGCCTTCTTCAGCAGCGGAACCGGCCAGGCCACCGGCCACGGCACCGATTACCGCGGCAACGATGCTGCCACGGCCACCACCCACGGCACTACCGGCAACGCCACCGACGATGGCGCCAGCACCACCGCCGATCGGGGTCTTGGTACCCTCGATCTTGACCGGACGCAGGGATTCGATGGTGCCCATACGTACGGTTTGCACGCGGCGGGCCTCATCACGGGAGTAGCTGTCACCGGTCAGGCTTGAGGCGCAGCCCCCCAGCAGCAGCGACATGGTGGTAAAGGTTGCCACCAGCAAAGCGGATTTACGCATGGGTAAAGTCTCCATAAGTCAGGTGCTCATTAGACGCTGCACATTGACGGCTGTCACGGTACAAACGTAATAAAATTGTTTTCATTCAGCCGGGGTACAGCCAGTGCAGCTGTGCCATGGCGCTTCAATTGAGACCAAGGATAGCCATGGATTACTTCATCGTCGTGGTTACAACCATTGCGGGGCTTTATTTCCACGGGTGGTTGTATGTGCGCATGCGCCGCTGGATGGACCGTGACCTGGCATTGTCACTGGCGGGGGCTGACCCGGGGAAGCGCGACTTTATGTTGAAGAGGTTGGAGCAGGCGCGGGTGGAGAAGGTGAAGCGCAAGGAACTGGCGGGGTGGTTGGAGCGGGAGGCGGCGGGGTATTCGGGGTAACCTTGAAGATTGCCGGGGCCGCTTTGCGGCCCTATCGCGACGCAAGGCCGCTCCTACATGGACCGCGCCCCAGCTTGCAATCGGCAAATCCATACCCATTTACAGCGGTCTACCCGCTTCAGGATCTACCCATGGAACCCAACCGCTTCGGCGACATCGCCGCCTTCGTCAGCGCCGCGAAGGCCGGCAGCTTTACCGCAGCCGCCGCCAGCCTGGGCCTGACCCGTTCGGCGGTTGGCAAGAGCATTGCCCGCCTGGAAGCGCGCATGGCCGTGCGCCTGCTCAACCGCACCACGCGCAAGCTGAGCCTGACCGACGAGGGCCTGGTGGCGTTCGAGCGCTGGCGGCAGATTCTGGACGACCTCGACGAGGTCGAAAGCACCATGGCCCAGCGCCGCGGCAAACCCACCGGCACCCTGCGCCTGACGGCGCCGCTGTCACTGGGCCAGCGCCATGTGTTGCCCATTCTGGACCAGTACCTCAAGCAATGGCCCGAATTGCGCGCCGACATCCGCTTCACCGACCGCTTTGTCGACCTGGTCGAGGAGGGCGTCGACGTTGCTGTGCGCATCGGAGCGCCCAAGGAGGATTCACAGCTGCTGACCCGCACCGTGGCCTGGCAGCAGTTCGTCACCTGTGCTTCACCCGCGTACCTCGCGGCGCGTGGCATGCCGCAGGTGCCCGGTGACCTCTACGGCCACGACAAGATCGCCTTCCTCGCCGGCGAAAAAGCCATGCCCTGGCGCTTTCACACCGAAGCCGGCCTGCACCTGTGCGAAGACCCCGGGCGGCTGAATATCGACAGTTCCGAGGCCATGCTGGACGGTGCCCGGGCCGGCTTCGGGCTGATCCACCTGCCCACCTACATCACCGGCGAGGACCTGCGCGCTGGCACCCTGGTGGAAGTGCTGCAAGCCTACCGGCCACCGGCAGACCCGATTCGTATCGTGTACCCAAGCAAGCGCCACCTTTCTCCGCGGGTACGCGGCTTCATCGACCTGCTGGTGGCCAGCTGGGAGGCGGGCGTGCCCTGGGAATCCTGATTGGGGACTGTCAGGCCCCTATGCCGGGCCTGTAACCGGGTTTATCACTGGCGGCGCAGCAGGGAAACTGGCAGCCACTGATAATCCCTCTGGAGACCCCATGACTGCACTGTCCGTACTGGATCTGGTCATGATCGGCGAAGGCAAGACCTTTGCCGATGCGATCGAAGAATCCCGCCAACTGGCGCGGCATGTCGAGCAACAGCACTACAGCCGCTACTGGATCGCCGAACACCACGACATGCCGGGCATTGGCTCGGCGGCCACGTCGCTGGTAATCAACGAAGTGGCCAATGCCACCCGGCACATTCGCGTCGGTGCTGGCGGGATCATGCTGCCCAACCACGCACCGCTGGTGGTTGCCGAGCAGTTTGGCACCCTCGACACCCTGCACCCGGGCCGTATCGACCTCGGCCTTGGGCGCGCGCCAGGCACCTCCGGGCCCACCGTGCGTGCCCTGCGCGGCGCCGCGCCGGAGCGTGACTTCAGCCAGGACATCGCCGAACTGCGTGATTACCTGGCCGACAATGGCAAGCGCCGGGTGCGGGTTGTGCCAGGCAAGCACGAGGTGCCGGTGTGGATCCTCGGCTCCAGCCTGTTCGGCGCCGACCTGGCAGCCAAGCTCGGCCTGCCGTATGCGTTCGCCTCGCACTTTGCCCCCCGTTACCTGCTGCAGGCGATTGCCCATTACCGTGCCAACTTCCAGCCTTCGGCTCAACTGGCCAAACCCTATGTAATGGTCGGCATGAACCTGTTCGCTGCCGCCAGCGATGCCGAGGCGGATTACCTAGCCAGCTCCCATCGCAAGTGGATGCTCGACCTGCATGTCGGGCGCTTTGGCTTGTTGCCCAAGCCGCAGGAAGGCTATGTGGAAAGCTTGCCTGAGCATGAGCGCGCGGTGCTTGAGCAGGTGATGGCCTGCACCGTGGCCGGTGGGCCTGAGCGGGTAAGGGAAGGGCTGCGCTCGCTGATCGAGCAAACCGGGGCGGATGAGTTGATGATCGACTGCCGCATGCATGACCCGCTGGCGCGGCAGCGGTCGCATGCCTATGCAGCGCAGGCCCTGGCTGATCTGCTGTAGTGCCAGCGTTGTGGGCGGCGGGCATGCCTACTGGGAGAAATGCCAGTGGCCAATTTGCTCCCTATCGCCCACTCTATAACGTGCAGAGGCCATGTCGGTTGACATGGCCACTTCAACGCATCTAACAGCATTCGAGGATTCAGAGCATGTCCAACAGACAAACCGGTACAGTCAAATGGTTCAACGATGAGAAGGGGTTCGGCTTCATCACCCCGGATGGCGGTGGCGACGACCTTTTCGTTCACTTCAAAGCCATTGAGTCGGACGGTTTCAAGTCGCTGAAAGAGGGCCAGAAGGTCTCTTTCGTTGCTGAAAAAGGGCAAAAGGGCATGCAGGCTGCACAGGTGCGCCCCGAGTAACCGCGCTACGCGTGTGCAGCCGACCTTGGGTTGGTTGCACACGCCAGCGAGAAAACGGAGCCACTTGCGGCTCCGTTTCAATCAAGCCTGCTTGAGGAACGGATAATCCGTGTACCCCTCAGGCCCGTTGGCATAATCGAACTGTGCCCGGTGCTCATTCAGCGGCGCCTGCAGCCGCAGCCGCTCGACCAGGTCCGGGTTGGCAATGTAGCTGCGCCCGAACGCCACGGCATCGATCAAGCCTCGCCCGATCAGGTCTTCGCCTTTCTCGGCGGTGTACGCACCGGCAGCAATGATCACCCCCGGGTAGGCTGCGCGGATTGCCTCACGGAACTCGTCGCGCAGGGGCTTGCCGCCGGCCCAGTCCGGCTCGGACAGGTGCAGGTAGGCCAGGTTGCGCTTGGCCAGTTCGCGGATCAGGTACAGGCCTGCGGCTTCCTGGTCTTCGCCATTGTCCACCCCATTGAAACCACCCAGCGGGAACACCCGGATACCGACGCGTTCGGCGCTCCAGCTGGCAATCGCCGCATCAACCGCTTCCAGCACGATGCGCGCACGGTTCTCGACGCTGCCGCCGTAGCGGTCGTCACGCTGGTTGGCGCTCGGGGTCAGGAACTGGTGCAGCAGGTAACCGTGGGCGGCGTGCAGTTCGATAAAGTCGAAGCCGGCTTCACGGGCGTTGACTGCCGCCTGGCCGAAGTCGGCGACGATCCCGGCGATTTCCGCTTCGCTCAATGCACGCGGTGCCGAGGTTTCGACCCGCATCAGGTTGCCTTGCTCGTCACGCAGGGTAGTACGCGCGCCGGCTGGCAGTGCCGAAGGCGCCACGGGTGCTTCGCCGCCAGGTTGCAGTGAGGTATGCGACACCCGCCCGGTGTGCCACACCTGCACGGCGCTGTGGCCGCCGTCAGCGTGGATGCCTTCGTTGATCTGCTTCCAGGCTGCTATCTGTTCGGCGCTGTGTATGCCCGGCGAGCCCGAGTAGCCCTTGGCCTGGAAGGAGATCTGCGTGGCTTCGGTAATGATCAGCCCGGCGCTGGCGCGTTGGCGGTAGTACTCGGCCATCAGTGGGGTGGGGATGTCACCCGGCTCCAGGCTGCGCAGGCGGGTGAGGGGCGCCATCAGCACACGGTTGGGCAGGGTGAGGGGGCCGATTTGCAGCGGTTGTAGCAGTTTCATCGCAGCTCCAGAGGTGGAAAACCAATGGGGCGCACGATACCGGGATGATTGGGGAAAGGGGGGACCGGGAGCCCGGCGTTGGGCTCCCCAATGGCTGTGGCTGATATTTGTGTGCTGCCTGTTGCGGCCTATTCGCGGGTGAACCCGCTCCTACAACGGTCGCCCTGTCACATAATGCGCCACATCATTGAACCCCGGCGTCGACGCATGCCCCGGCGTCACCAGCGAATCGATGAACGCTTCATCCTCCGCCGTGACCTTCACCGTCAGCGCACCGCCATAGGTATCCCACTGTTCCTCGGTCCGTGGCCCCACAATCGCCGAACTGACCAGCGGGTTGTTCAGCACCCAGGCAATGGCAAACTCGACAATGCCCACCCCCTTGGCCTCGACATACGCCTGGATCTGCCGGGCGATGGCCAGCGACTCCTGGCGCCATTCCACTTCCATGATGCGCTTGTCCTGGCGCCCGGCGCGGCTGCCCGCATCCGGCACCGCACCGGGTGCGTACTTGCCACTGAGTACGCCACGTGCCAATGGGCTGAACGGCACCACACCCAGGCCATGGGCGGCAGCGGCAGTCAGTTGCTCGGGTTCGGCCTGGCGGTTGACGATGTTGTACAACGGCTGGCTGACGACCGGCTTGGGCACACCGAGGCGCTCGGCAACATGGCAGACCTCGGCAATACGCCAGCCGCGGAAGTTGGACACCCCCCAGTAGCGGATCTTGCCCTGGCGCAGCAGGTCGCCAATGGCCTGCACGGTCTCTTCCAGTGGCACCTGGTGGTCTTCACGGTGCAGGTAGTAGACGTCGAGGTAATCCATATGCATGCGGGTCAACGTGGCTTCCAGGCCGTTGAAAATGTGCTTTCGCGACAACCCGCTGCGGTTGGGCAGGCCATCAGCCGGGCCGAAGCCGACCTTGCTGGCGACGATCCAGTCCTGACGATGGCGGGCCACCGCCTCCCCGACGATTTCTTCCGAACGCCCGGCGTTGTACACGTCGGCAGTGTCGATGAAGTTGATGCCCTGGTCCCAGGCCTTGTCGATGATGCGCAGGGCGTCTTCGGTGCTGGTCTGCTCGCCGAACATCATGCTGCCCAGCGTAAGGGCGGAAACCTGCAGGCCACTGTGGCCGAGGGGGCGGTAGATCATGCGCGTGGGTCCTCGTCGTTCGACTGATTCAGCTGTTTTACACGCAACGAGAAGGCATTGAAAGGCTGGGTGCGACTTGCTGCCTTCCTGGTAATTCTGTCAGTAGGCCAAGCGTGGGCATCCCTATATTGTTTGCCATGGCTTGCTTTTTTAAGGGAGGGCACCCATGAGTAACAAGCGCAAAGCTTACCTAGACGACAATCTGGTGGTGCAAACTGGCGCCAACAAACCTCGAGCTTACACCGCCTACGGTTATGGCCCAGACATGACCGGGGAGACCGTGTCAGGGTTTAACGGGCAGCTACTCGATCGGGTGACGCGAGGCTATCACCTAGGGCAGGGCAAGCGACTCTATAGCCCTGCGCTGGGCAGATTTCTCAGTCCAGACCCGCTGAGCCCTTGGGATAGTGGCGGGATGAATGGTTACATGTACTGCGTTGGTGATCCTGCCAACTTCATTGACCCGTCTGGATTAAGCCGAATTTGGTACAAGCCTTCTCCTCCGGCCTACAGCCCACGACGCCGCTTCTCTGAACCCTCCAACATGCCGTACTACAGGAAAGCGGTCACCCGCAGCGACAGCCTGCCAAAAGCGTGGAAGGATCGGGAAACATTACCTACATTTCACGAGTCGCGCCATCTTGATCCAGATCGTGTTGATGCTGTGCGATATTCATCAAATACACAACGCAACAAAGTACTACCTACTTATGCCCAAGCGACAGATCCCGAGGGGCTGGCCAAGTACCGGTTCAAGGACGATTTTTCGGGAACGGGACATTTGCAGAGTAGGCAACTTATCGATTCCGATGTTGAACAAAGCCGACTCGGCATTATGCTCAGGTCAGTTGACACATTCAGGAAAAGTACCTTGGGGACTTTCTTGCAAACCGCAGCAGGTGCAGCAATTATCATTACGGCGCTGTATTTTGCTGCCGAGGAACTTAAAAAAGTCAGGCAATGATGATGCCAGGCAGCAGGCATCCGCATCCCTGATGCCGGCGCTCAGTTTGTCTCGCACTGCTTGTAATGGGGAGAAGGTCTCATCCAATCAGCGTGAGTGCTTCCCCGATATTCATAGGGCGCTTCATGCGCTGCGACAACGCTGCCATGGCATCGGAATAGCCCTTGGCAATCACCGCCTCGACCTGCTCATCTACACACTGCAGGGCAATGAAATCACCTTTCTCCGGCTTGCCGACGAACTCGATCCTGTTCCAGTCCCGCGCGTGTCCCAACACCTCGTAGGTGCGCCCATGCTGGTAGGTCCAGAAGAACGGCACGTCAGCATAACGGCGCTGCTCACCCAGCATGTTGGCGGCGGCAATCACCCCGTGCTGCTGAGCCAGGCGCCAGTGTTCGATGCGTACCGGGCGACCCGTGAGCGGGAAGGTGGCGATATCGCCCGCCGCCCACAGGCCATCGGCAGCGCGCATTTCGGCGTCGACCCGCACCGACTTGTCCTCGCCCAGCGGCACGCCCTGAAGGAACGCCGTGGCCGGTTTTACCCCTGTACCTAGCAAGACCAACGGCGTTTGCAGGCGCTCGCCGCTGGCCAGCAGCACGGCTTCGACCTTGTCCTGGCCCACAATCCGCTCCACCTCGGTGGGGCCATGAAAGGTGACGCCTTTGCGTTCATGCAGCTCGCGGATGCTGCGGCCGATGCGTTCACCCAGTTGCCGCACCAGCGGGACTTGGTGGCGTGTGACAAGATGGACCTGTGCGCCGTACTTGCGCAATGCCGAGGCGGCCTCCAGGCCAATGAAACCATCACCCACGATGACCACCGGTTGGCCAGCTTCGGCGGCATCGAGAATCTGGGCAGCATCCTCGCGCGAACGCAGGGTAAACACCCCAGGCAGGTCGACGCCGGGCAGTTCCGGGCGCAGCGCTTTGCCGCCGGTGGCCAGCAGGCAGGCGTCGTACTGGATCTGCTCGCCGTCGGCGAGGGTGAGTTGGCGCTTCTGGCTGTTCAAGCTGCGGACCTTGCCGTGTTTACGCTCCAGGTGGCCTTTGCGCAGCGCATCGGCTTCGAGCAGCGCAGGGACTTCGTCGGGCACCATCTGCCCGGCGATCACGAATTTGCTCAGCGAGGTGCGGTCGTAGGCTGGCTGGCGTTCCTGGTCGATCCACACCAGCCTGCCGGCGAAGCCGTGGTTGAGCAGGGTGGCGACGGCAGCGCTACCCGCAGCACCGGCACCGACGACCACAAAACAGCGGGCATCGCTGTGCCTGGGCGGCTCGATTGCCGGCAGAGGCTGGTCGTCGACCCACACTTCATCACCCTTGACCCAGGCCTTGTAACGGCGCAGGTCTGCCAGTGCCGGAGGTTCGCAGACCACGCCGTCATCAATGGCGAACGCGGCTTTGTGCCAGGGGCAGACCAGCAGGCCGGCGCAGACCACCCCTTCGTCCAGCGGGGCGCCTGCATGGGGGCAGTTGCCCTGGTAGGCATATACCTGGTCGCCCTGGCGGACGAGGATGAGTTCTTCGTTGCCGGCCTGGACGCGCAAAGGGCGGTGTTCGTCGAGTTGGGCCAGGCGGGCTACGGCGTGCTGGGTCATGGGGCTTCTCCAAAGGGGGCCTTTGGAACCATTTGACGCCTGGGGTGGGGAAGGGGTGCGTTGGGCTGACGACCGGTGGAACATGTGGGTTTTGCAGCGGCCTGAGCGGGCCTCTTCGCGGGTGAACCCGCTCCTACAGGGGACACCACAATGTTCTGGCATGTGGCGACCCTGTGGGAGCGGGTTTACCCGCGAATGGTCTTAATTGGCCCGAGCAGAACTCAACGCACCCGCACGGGTTACACGCAAGGCCACCAGGCTACCGACCACGATCAGCGCCGCCAGCGAGTACAGCGCGGCATCGGTGGAACCGGTCTGGTCCTTGATGAAGCCGACCAGGTACGGGCTGAGGAAGCCGGCCATCTGCCCCACCGAGTTGATGATCGCCAGGCCCGCCACGGCGGCACTGGCACTGAGCAGTGCCGTCGGCATCGGCCAGAACATCGGCAAGCCGGTGAGGGCGCCCATGGTGGCGATCGACAGGCCAAGGATGGCGATGGCCGGGTTGCCCGAGAAGTTCACGGCGATCAGCAGGCCGATAGCGCCCATCAGCATCGGCACTACAAGGTGCCAGCGGCGCTCGTTGCGCAGGTCGGCGGAACGCCCGCAGAGGATCATGAAGACGCCGGCCAGCAGGTACGGAATGGCGCTGAGCCAGCCGATCAGCAGTGGGTTGTCGAAGCCCATGCCCTTGATGATCGACGGCAGCCAGAAGTTGATGGCGTACACGCCGCTCTGGATGCAGAAGTAGACGAAGCCGAAGGTCCAGATCAGCGGGTTGGTCAGCACCGCCAGTACGCTATCGCCGGTGGTGTTGGGCTTGCTGGCGGCGTCGGCCTCCAGGTCGGCTGCAATCAGCTGGCGCTCGGCCGGGCTCAGCCAGGCGGCTTTCTGGTAGCCGTCACTGAGCAGGAACACCGCCAGGATACCCAGTGCCACGGTCGGCAGGCCCTGGATCAGGAACATCCACTGCCAGCCGGCCAGGCCATGCTGGCCAGTGGCGAAGTGTTCGAGGATCCAGCCGGAGAATGGCCCACCCAGCAGGCCGGACACCGGAATGGCCGACATGAACAGCGCCATGATGCGCCCGCGGCGGGCCGCCGGGAACCAGCGCGAGAGGTACAGCACCACACCCGGGAAGAAGCCGGCTTCGGCGGCGCCGGTGAGCAGGCGCAGGGTGTAGAACTCGGTGGGGGTGGTGACGAACAGCAGGCAGGTGGACAAACTGCCCCAGGCAATCATCATCAGCGCAATCCAGCGCCGCGGGCCGAAGCGGTTGAGCGCCAGGTTGCTCGGCAGGCCGCACAATACGTAGCCGATGAAGAAGATGCCGGCGCCAAGGCCGTACACCGTTTCGCTGAATTTCAGGGCGTCGAGCATCTGCAGCTTGGCAAAGCCGACGTTGACGCGGTCCAGGTAGTTGAACAGGTAGCAGATGAAAATGAACGGAATCAGCCGCAGGGTGATGCGCCGGTACAGCGCGTTGCGGGTGGTGTCCGTGCCTTGGTCAGGGGCGGGGCTGTGTGCCATGATCGGGTTCTCTGTTGTTATGGTTGTCGCCGCGTCGCCTGTTCCGGCGCTCGCCCTGACGAGTCTCGGGGACTGCGGCGTGCCTGTCTTTGTGCTTTTGCACAGCACTTGGCCCGGGCTGCTGTGCCCGGGCCCAAAAAGCCTGACACCTATTGGGATTACGCAATGTTCGAACTCGACCATGACCTGGCACAGGATATCGTTGACCGGGCAATGGCCATTTTGCCGTGCAACGTCAATGTCATGGACAGCCAGGGCCTGATCCTCGGCAGTGGCGAGCCGGAACGCATCAATACTCGCCACGAGGGCGCGCAGCTGGTATTGGCCAACGGCCGCATCGTCGAGCTGGACGTGGATGCAGCGAAATGCCTGAAGGGCGTGCAGCCGGGGGTGAACCTGCCGTTGATGCTCGATGGCCGGCTGATGGGCGTGCTCGGCCTGACCGGCGACCCGCAGCAGGTGCGCACGTACGGCGAACTGGTGCGCATGACCGCCGAAATGCTGCTGGCCCAGCGCCATTTACAGGCTGACCAGCAATGGCGGCGGCAGCGCTGTGACGACTTGCTGGCCCTGTTGCTGGGCGGCAGCGGCGATTCTCCGCGTTTGCTTGATGAAGCCCGGCAATTGGGCCTGAAACCCCAGCTACCGCGGGTGCCGTGCCTGTTCGAACTGGCCTGCGGGCCCGCCGCCGAAGCACTGGCGGCATGGTTGACCAGCCGTTACCCGGACAGCTGGTGCGTCAGCCCTGCGCGGCAGTCGCTGCTGTGGTGTCGCCCGGCGGGTGCCGTGCTGGATGAGGCGCGCCTGCTGGAGCGCTTGCAACGGCACGGCTGGGAAGTGGAGCGGCTGGCCCTGGGCAGCCCTGCGCAGAGCCTGGAGCAGCTGCGCCGGGGTTACCGCCGGGTACGTGACTTGTTGGCCTATGGCCGCGAAGTACTGCCGGGTGAACGCCTGCTAAGCCTGCAACGCTACCGGCTGCCGGCACTGCTGTGGCGCCACCGCAACGATGACGCGCTGGACGAACTGCTAGAGCCGTTGCATCGCATACGTGCCAAAGACAGCAGCGGCCAGTTGCTGACCACCCTGCGTGCCTGGTGCGCGCATGACGGCCAGAGCCAGGCCTGTGCCGATGCCTTGGGCATCCACCGCAACAGCCTGCGCTATCGCCTGGAGCGGGTTGCCGAGCTGGGCGAGGTTGACCCGCTGCGCATGGAAGGGATGCTGAGCCTGTACCTGGGGTTGCAGCTACTTCCAGCTGATTGAAGCCTGTTGCGGTCGTTGTAGGAGCGGCCTTGTGTCGCGATCGGGCCGCAAGGCGGCCCCAGCAATTCCAGCGGCGGAGCTGAAAACCTGGGGCCGCTGTGCGGCCCGATCGCGACACAAGGCCGCTCCTACAACAAACCGCATGCCTTAGCGGGCTTTTACGGTCATCTCGCCCTGCCCCTCGCCCACCGCCTGCAGGTTCGGCCGGTACATCGACTCGACCTGCGGCGGCGGCACGCGGTAAGTGCCCGGCGTCACCGCCCGCGCCAGGTACAGCAGGTGTGTGGTGCCGTAGCCGTCGAGCTTGAGCGCGGCGACATAACGGTCATCACGGTATTCCTGGTGCACCACACTGGCATTCTGCATCGACTCGCGCCACTCCTTCACCGCACTGCTGGCGTTGTCCAGGCTGGCTGCACTTTGCGCCAGGTTCTGGTTTTCCAGCTCCAGGCCCGCCGGCAGCAAGTCCACCACCAGTGCATCCGGCACGCGGTCTTCGGCCTTGAGCGCCAGGTGCACCAGCACCAGGTCGCCACTGCGCAGGTTGTGCAGGTCCAGCGCCTGGCCGTTCATGCCCAGGTACTCGCGGCGAATCTGCATGCCATTGCCACCGGCTGCCGGCGCCTGGCGCGGGTAACCGGACAGGGTCAGCTGCTGGTAGAGCGTCTCGCTACCTTCGTTCTGCACACTCAGCGGTGAGGCCAGCAACGGGCCTTCCAGCTTCATGCCAGACTCGGAATTGTCGAACTCACGCACTTCGCCAGCACTGTCCAGGCGGGCTTGCCACTTGCCTTCCGGCTTGCCCAGCAGGCCACGGCCGGCGAGGAACAAGGCGTTACGCTCCTGGGTCGACAACCAGCGGTTGGCCGCCAGTTCATCCGACAAGGCGAACAGGCGCTGGTCGACCTGGTTGCTGGCCAGGTTGCTTTCCTGCAACAACGCCAGGATCAGCGCCTGGTCACGCAGGGCGCTGCCGTAGTCGGCCATCCAGCCTTTGCCACGGCTGATGCCCAGGCCCGCCTGCAAGGCTTGCTCGGCTCGCGGCTTGTCGCCCATCTTGTCCAGTGCCACCGCCAGTTGCACCAGCGGCAAGCCGGAGCGGGCGTCGGCGCGGCGGTCGAACAAGCCCCGCAGGGCGCCCAGCGGCGCCTGCTGGCTGCGCGACAGCACCAAGGCGGCATAAGCCTGCACGGCAAAGCGCGTGTGGTCGGCGTTTTCGCTGTAGTCGACTTCGATCAGGTTGCGCTCTTGCAGGTAACGCAACAGGCGCTCGCTGGCCTTCTTCAGCGCTTCGGCCGGCACGCCATAACCCTGTTCGCGGGCACGCAGCAGGAAGTCGGTGACGTAGGCGGTCAACCAGTACTCTTCTTCGCTGTCCGAACTCCACAAGCCAAAGCTGCCGTTGTAGCGCTGCATGCCCAGCAAGTGCTCGATGCCCATTTCGATTTTGCGCTTGCGCACGTCCGCCGGCTCACCCTTGATGCCCAGGCGCTTGAGGCTGTCGGCATCGGCGTACAGCGACGGGTACAGGCCGCTGGTGGTCTGCTCCAGGCAACCGTAAGGGTAGGCTTCGAGGGCGCGAATCTGCTCGGCCAGGTTCAGTGGTGGCCGGCTCGACAAGGCCAGGCTGGCTTCCAGGCCGGCGGGTTCGAAGGCGGCCAGGTCTGCTTCGGGCAGGGTCCACGGCTGGTCCTTCAAGGCCACACGGTAGTGCTTGAGCATTGCCGGGTAGGCTGGGCGCACGCCCAGTGTCCACTCCCGCTCGAACGCGGTGGTCGGCTCATCAGGCAGTTGCAGGCCAGTAACCCGTACATGCACCTTGCCCTGCCCCAGGCCACCCTGGGCCTGCACCGGGATCATCAGCGTCGAGCGCTGGCCTTCAGCCAGGGCAACGGCCTGCATGGCATTGGCGGCCAGGCTCAGTTGCCCTTCGGTAGTGATTTCAACATTCAGTTGCTGGGCCCGGCCCGACAGGTTGGCCAGGTCCAGCGCCAGGCTGGTACGGTCGCCACCCGCCAGGAAGCGCGGCGCCGACAGCTCGGCAATCAGCGGCGCGGCCACCACGGTCTTGCCTTCGGCCATGCCGAAGTGCTCCTCGGTCCAGGCCTGGGCCATCAGCCGCAGTTCGCCATTGAAGTCCGGGATATCGACCGTCACCTGGCCCTCGCCCTTGTCATCCAGGGTTACCGGCAGGCTCTGCTGGGCAACGATGGTCACCGTGGTGTTGGGGCGTTTGCCGCCCTTGGCCATGGCCGCGTCACCACCAAACGCCAGGCTGGCCAGGCGGCCTTGCCCGGCTTCTATCAACTGGCCGTAGATGTCCAGCTGGTCGGCGCCGTAGGCCTTGCGCCCGAACAGGCTGGCGAACGGGTCGGGGGTCTTGAAATCGGTGATGTTGAGGATGCCCACGTCCACGGCCGACAACAGCACATGCACCTGCCTGGGCACGCTGCCATCGGCATTGGCGGCTTTCACCTTCACGGTCAGCGGCTGTTTCGGGCGCATCTTCTCGGGTGCTTGCAGGCTTACGGCCAGCTTGCGCTCGGCACGGTCCAGCGGCAGGTGCAGCACACCTACCGAACGCTTGGGCGTGGCGTTGGCCTTGCGCTCACCAGGGCGGATCACCAGCGCACTGATGTACAGGTCGTGGCGCGCCCAGGCCTTGTCCAACTGCACGTCGAAGGTCTTGCCCTCGGCTGGCACGTCGATCTCCTGCCACCACAGCGGGCCATCGCTGGACTCGATCATCAGGTAGCCGCTACCGGCGGCAGGCGGGGTAACGGTAACCTTGGCCGTGGCGCCGTCGGCATAGGACGGTTTGTCCAGCGCCAGCTTGACCTGGTCCGGGCGCACCGCGCCGCCTTCGGCGTTGTCCTGGGCGCGGTAACCGGCCCAGAATCGCTCGCTGGACACCAGCCCGGTTTGCGGGTCTTCCACTTCGACGCGGTATGGGCCCCACTCCACCTGGAAGCTCAGTTTGGCGGTAGAGCCGGCCTTGACGCTGACAGTCTCTTCGCTCTGGGTCAGGAACTTCTCGTTGTAGGCGTAGCTCCAGCCGTCGCTCTGCGAGTAGTTCCAGTAATAGTCGCGGCGCTCGCGCACCAGCCGTACCTTGAGGTCGTTGGCGGCCAGTTTATTGCCGTCGCGGTCGGCGACCAGGAACTCGAATTCCACGGGGCCGTCACTATCGGTTTCCTCGCCATCGAACAGGCCGCGCAGGCCCGGCAGGCGCTCGGCTGGCCAGATCGGTTGTTCCAGGCGCCGGGTAATGGGTCGGCCACCGGACTCCTGCAGGCTGGCCTGCACGGTCAGTTGCAGCGGCGAGCGGGCTTCGGCCCAACGGCTTTCGATATCGACCACAGCCTTGCCGGCCTGGTCGAGGGTGACTTCGTCCAGCTCCAGGTCCTGGTTCAGTTCGGTTTCAGTGACCGAGCCAAACTGGTAGCCCGGCAACGCCGGCACGGCCTCTCGCAGCGGGCGCACATAAGCCTGGCCGCTCAGGCGGTTGCCGGCAGCCGGGGCACCATACAGGTAACGGCCATTGACCTGGATGCGTGCATCTTCATCCGGCGCCAGCGGCTTGCTGCTGCCCTTCAGCTCCAGCGCCAGGCGCTCGGGCAAGAAGTCTTCGACGAGGAATTCATAAACCTGCTTGCGCCCGCCGCCGAGGTCAAGCAACAGCTGCCAGCGACCGGTCGGGGCTTCGGTGGCCAACTGCAGCTGATACTGGTACAGGCCATTGGCATCGGCTTCCCAGACAAACTTGCGGCTGACCTGCTCATCCGGGCGGCGCACTTCCACGCTCACCGGCTGGGCCTTGACCGGTTTGCCGTCCTGGTCACGCAGCAGGCCATTGAGCAGCACGGTCTCACCAGGGCGATACAGGTCGCGCGGGCCGAAGATGAAAAACTGCAACGGGTTGGCCTGGGGCCCGGTGATGTCGAACTCGGCCAGGTCGAGCGCCGCGGTGTTCAGCCGCAACAGCGTGGTATGCACGCCCTGGGTGGCGATCAGGGTGTCGGCCTTGGGCGTGATCGGCAGTTGGGCGTGGCCCTTGCCATCGGTTGTGCCCTGGGCCAGCAGCTTGCCCTTGTCGTCATGGATTTCCAGGTTGACGCCGTTCATCGCCTTGCCGCCTTCCAGCGCCTGGGCAAACACGTCGAGGCGGTCGCGGTAGCGGTGGGCAGACACACCGATGTCGCTGAGGGTGAACAGGGTTGCCGGCTGCGAATAGTCGTAGGTGCCAGAGGCACGCATGACCGCCAGGTACACGCCAGGCTCCTGCAGCGGCTTGATGCCGGCAATCGGCAGCAGCACAGTCTCGCGCGTGTTGCGCGCAGGGTTCAGGTCGAAGCGGCCGCTGTAGACCAGCTCTGCCATGTCCAGGGTTTCTTTGGACTGGTAGTAGTACAGGCTGCTGTTGCGCCCCCAGCTGGCCAGGAAGCTCGAGAGCATGTCCGGCTTGACCCGGAAGAACTCGACATCGACCTTGTCGACGTTCAGGGCAATCACCGGCAGGCCTTCGGCCAGGCGCGTGGGCAGCAGCGAACCACGGCTGGCGAAGCCGATGGTCGGCTGCATGTCGCGGGTTTCCAGGCGGGTGATCGACTCGCTGTCGAGTTGCTTGCCGTTGACTGCCAGCAGGCCCTTGTCGACAGTCAGCACCAGCTTGCGCTGCGGTTCCAGGTGGCGCAGGCGCAGCTCCATCTGGTTGTCGGAGAGTTCCCAGGCGCCGTCGAGCTTGCCTTTGACAGTGTCGACCAGGTGCACCTTGCTGGCGAAGTCCTGTTTGGCATCCAGCGGTGCGGAAAAGCTGATCGACAGAGTCGCGGCGCCGTCGAGCTGCACTTCGGAGACGTCGAGTAAAGTCAGCTCGCGGCCCTCGTAGCGCTTGCCGAGCACGGCAGGGTCTTCGCGTTTGGCAGCGGGCGTCTCGGCGGGCGCGGTGGCTGCCGGCTTCTCGGCCGGCGCCGGTTTATCCGGCGTGGAAGAGTCACAGGCACTGAGCAAGGCCAGCGCGCAGGCCAGCAACAATCCTTTGTTGAACATGGAGTAGGAACTCTTTGGCAGCGGGTACTTGAGGGCAGCAACTATAGCTGGCTGAGACCATGTTCGCGCGATTTGGTTGCCTGGCCGTTACACTGTGGCCATTCAGAATAGCCGGGGGCGCTTTGCGCCCCTTTCGCGACACAAGGCCGCTCCCACAAAAGGCCCGCGTACGCCGATCAATGTGGGAGCGGCCTTGTGTCGCGATTGGGCTGCGCAGCAGCCCCAGATTCCCAAGGACCCCAATGACTGCACTGACCGCCGACTGGCGCCACCGCCCCACCCACCACAAGGTCTGGGCCCTGGCCGCGCCGATGATCCTGTCCAACATCTCCGTGCCCTTGGTAGCCCTTGTCGACAGCACTGTCATCGGCCACCTGCCCCACGCCCATCAACTGGGCGCCGTGGCCGTGGGCGCCACCTTGTTCACCTTCATGGTCGGCCTGATGGGCTTCCTGCGCATGGGTTCCACCGGTTTCGCCGCCCAGGCCGCCGGCCGCGGCGACGGTGCGGCGTTGCGTCAGGTGCTGGTACAAGGGCTGCTGCTGGCAGTTGGCTTCGCCCTGCTGATCGGCCTGTTGGCCATTCCCTTCAGCCAGCTGGCGCTGCACGCGATGCAACCCAGTGCCGCCCTGCAGCAATCCACCGAAAACTTCTTCCATACCCGCCTGCTTGGCCTGCCGGCGGCATTGGCCAGCTACGCACTGGTCGGCTGGTTCCTCGGCACGCAGAATGCCCGGGCGCCACTGGCGATCCTGCTGACCACCAACCTGCTGAACATCGTGCTGAACCTGTGGTTCGTGCTGGGCCTGGACTGGGGTGTGCTGGGTTCGGCACGGGCATCGGTGATTGCCGAGTGGAGTGCCGCCCTGCTCGGCTTGGCCCTGACCCGCCCCGCCCTACGCGCCTACCCGGGGCAAGTCGTGTGGGCGGCGCTCAAGCGCTGGCAAGCCTGGCGGCCACTGCTTGCGGTGAACCGCGATATCTTCCTGCGCAGCCTGGCGCTGCAGCTGGTGTTCCTGCTGATTACCGTGCAAGGCGCCCGCCTGGGCGAAGCCACGGTGGCGGCCAACGCCCTGCTGCTCAATGGCCTGCTGCTGACTGCCTATGCACTGGATGGACTGGCGCATGCGGTGGAGGCGTTGTGCGGCCATGCCATCGGTGCCCGCGACCGCGATACCTTGCGCCGTTCACTGGTGGTGGCCTGTGGTTGGTCGCTGATTACCAGCGTGGGGTTTGCCGGGTTGTTCCTGCTGGGTGGGCACCTGTTCATCGACTTGCAGACTGATATTGACAGTGTGCGGGCGGCGGCTTACCCGTACTTGCCGTACCTGGCGTTGCTGCCGTTGATTGCAGTATGGAGTTACTTGCTGGATGGGTTGTTCATTGGCGCTACGCGGGCGCGGGAGATGCGGAATGCGATGCTGGTTTCGGTGCTGATTGCGCTGCCGGTGGCGGTGGCCATGAGCGGGTTTGGCAACCATGGGTTGTGGTTGGCGTTTCTCGGGTTCATGGGGTTGCGGGCGGTGACGTTGGGGTGGGTGGGGTGGCGGTTGCAGCAGAGAGGTCTGTGGGTTGGCTGATTGGGGCCGCTTTGCGGCCCATCGCGACGCAAGGTCGCTCCTACATCGATCGGCGTATGCAGGTCTGTGTAGGAGCGGCCTTGTGTCGCGAAATGAGGGCAAAGCCCTCACCTGCGATCTCACAACCAAACACAATCCCAATGTGGATACTCGCCAGCCCGCTGCACCAGTCCAGCCCGAATGGGGTTGGCGATGATGTAGCGGGCTGCGGCCCTGACATCCTCTTCCTTGCGCAACGCCCGGTCATAAAAGCCAGGCTGCCAGATGCGCTTTCGCTCGGCACCATTTCGATAAAGCGCACAGCTGCTTCGCGACTTGAAGGCACACATGAGTTTGTCCAGGCTGGTCGGCCCAAGCTCGATCAGCCAAGGCAGGTGGTCTGGCATCAAGACCCAGGCAAGAGAGCGACAATTCCCTTCTTGTTCACTCAGGCACAATTGATGGATGGCCGCTCGTGCAAACCAGAGATTCTGGAACAGGGGTAGGCGCTGGCGGGTAATAGTGGTTAGCAGGTAGAGCCTGCCTGGCTCTGAATAGCGCCCTTGGCGCAAGCTGTGATTGCCATGACGATCCATGTCGACTTCCTTTGAACATTGCATTCGCAGGATAGGTGTCGTGACGAGAGGTGGCGTGAGTGGATCATTACCGGGTATGACGTGGTGAGGGCTGCGCCCTCAGATCGCGACGCAAGGCCGCTCCTACAAGGGAATCGCGTACGGCAAATATTGCTCGTACACCTGTAGAAGCGGCCTTGGCAATTACGACGACAAGTACGAAGACCGGGTCAACCCAAGCCGCAAGGCATCCAGATATTGCGTCCGCTCACGCGCAGTAATCTTGGCGCTGGCGACCTTGTCACGGTAATGGGTCATCAACTCCTCCGGCGACAGGTGCACGTAGCGCAGCATGTCTTCGATGGTGTCGTGGGTCTCGATGCCGGCGTGGTACACGCTGCCATCGGCGTTCTGGTAGATGTTCACCGAGTCGGTGTCACCGAACAGGTTGTGCATGTCGCCGAGGATTTCCTGGTAGGCACCGACCAGGAACACGCCCAGCAGGTAGTCCTCGCCTTCCTTCACCGCATGCACCGGCATGCTGGTCTCGATGCTCTGCTCGTCGACGTACTGGTTGATCTTGCCGTCGGAGTCGCAGGTCAGGTCCTGCAGTACCGCGCGACGCATCGGTTCTTCGTCCAGGCGGTGCAGCGGAATGATCGGCAGTACCTGGCCGATGGCCCAGGTGTCCGGCAGGCTCTGGAACACCGAGAAATTGCAGATGTACTTGTCGGCCAACTTGTCGTTCAGCTCGTCCAGCACCTGGCGGTGCGAGCGCTGGCGCGCCTTCAGCGAGTTGTGCAGGCGGCGGCACACGGCAAAATAGCATTGCTCGGCCAGGGCTTTCTCGCCCAGGGTGAGCTTGCCATCGGCATACTGCGCGGCCACGTCACCCATGTAGTGGGTGGCCCGCCAGTAGGTCTCGGTGACCATTTCGATGTCGGTCGGGCCGAGCAGGTCGACCAGCCACTGCACGGTCTCGGGCAGGGCTTCCTTGTTCTCGATGGTCGGCACGTCGTCGTTGTGCCTTTCGACGTCGGTCACCTGGATCACCAGCATGGCGTGGTGCGCGGTCAGCGAGCGGCCGCTCTCGGAGAAAATGTGAGGGTGCGGCAGGCCCTGCGCATCGCAGAACTCCTTGAGCATGCCCACCACCACGCCGGCGTAGTCGTCCATGTCGTAGTTGATCGAGCTGGCATTGCGCGAGTGGGTACCGTCGTAGTCCACGCCCAGGCCGCCACCCACGTCGATATGGTCAACCGGCAGGCCCAGCGCACGCAGCTCGCCATAGTAGCGGATGGCTTCCTTGAAGCCGTGCTGGTAGTCGGCCAGGTTGGCGATCTGCGAGCCCATGTGGAAGTGCAGCAGGCGAATGCCCTGGTCCAGGCCGGCATCGCGGAAACGCTGCACCACGGAAAGCAGCTGGGCGGCAGACAAGCCGAACTTGGACTTCTCGCCACCGGTGTCGGCCCATTTGCTCGACGCCAGCGACGACAGACGCACGCGCAGGCCAACCTGCGGCTTCACCTTCAGCTCGGCGGCCTCTTCGATCACCAGGGCCACTTCCGACTCTTTCTCGATGACGATGAACACGTTGTGGCCGAGCTTCTGGCCCATCAGCGCCAGGCGAATGAACTCGCGGTCCTTGTAGCCGTTGCAGACGATGGTGCCGCCCTTAGGGGCCAGCGCCAGCACGGCCAGCAGTTCTGGCTTGGAACCGGCTTCCAGGCCGATCGACACGTTCTGCGTGGCGATGATGTTTTCCACCACCGCTTCCTGCTGGTTGACCTTGATCGGGTACAGCGCGGTGTACTGGCTCTGGTACTCCAGGCGCGCAATGTTGGCGTCGAAAGCGCCGGTCAGCTGGCGTACGCGGTCCTGCAGAATGTCGGGGAAGCGCACCAGCAAGGGCAGCGACAGGCCGCTCTGGCGCAGTTCGTCAACCTGCTCGTACAGGTCGATCGGCGCGCTGTCGGGGCCGTTGGGGCGCACTTCGACGCGCCCGGCTTCATTGATGGCGAAATAACCAGCGCCCCAATGGCGGATGCCATAAACACTGCGGCTGTCGGCCACGGTCCATTGGCTACCATCGTCTTTGCGTGTGCGTCGTACGGACATTCAAGTCCCCTATAGATAAGTCGAAGACACTGCCCCGCAAGGAGGCGGGCGCAGTGTAAAAGCCAAAAATGACGATTCGTCCGTGCCCAGCGAATAGACCCTGGTCACGGCAACGAGTTTAGAAAGCACTGGGCAAAAAAGCGCGCGGGGGAATCAGCCGCCGGACTTTTTCGCCTTGAAGCCCTGCTTGATCAGCTCGGCGATCAGCAGCTCGACATGGTCGCCCTGGATTTCGATGACCCCATCCTTCAGCGCGCCGCCGGTACCGCAACGGCGCTTGAGGGTGGTGGCCAGCTCCTTGAGCTGGTCGAGCGGCAGCGGCACGCCGGTGACAGTCGTCACGGTCTTGCCGCCCCGGCCTTTGCTTTCACGGCGCACACGGGCAATGCCATCGCCTTCGGGGATGACCTGCTGCTTGCAGGTACAGGCATCCACCGGCTGGCCACAGTCGGGGCAGTGCCGACCGGCGTCGGTGGAGTAAACGAGACCGCCAAGGGCGGCGAAGGAAGAAGCTTTCTTGGCCACTTTTGTTCCTCGGTGCTGAGGACAAAAACTGGTCGTGCCTTGGGGTAGAGGCCGACCGCGAAGCCCCACTCTGGCAGGGGCGGCGCTACTGCTGCAAGAAATGCGGCAGCCCGAAAAGGGCGCGCAGTGTAACGATAAATCCGGCGGTTGCTAAGTACCGGATTGCGGCATTTTACGAATGATTTGCGACCCTTCGCGGGTAAACCCGCTCCCACAGGTGCTGCGCCCCCCTGAGCACTGCCCAGATCCTGTGGGAGCGGGTTCACCCGCGAAAGGGCCGGCACAGGCAAAGCAACTATTTCAGGCTGGCCTTATACCGCTGCAAAGCCGCCAGCGAATCCGGGCAATACGGTTTCGTCAGGCTTTCTTCCTCAGCCTGCGCCAGGCCAATGAACCGCGCCTCGATCACCTCTTCCGGCTGCAACCGCAGCGGCGCATCCGACACCGCCGAATACACCGCACACCACAAGTGGTTATCCGGCTGGTCAAAGTAGAACCGCTCATGAAAGCGCAACTCGGCGCCTTCAATCCCCAGCTCCTCGGCCAGTTCACGCGCGGCCGATTCGGCATACGCCTCCCCCGCCGCGACCATGCCGCCCGCCGCCACATCCCAGTACCCTGGGTACAGCGCCTTGCTCAAGGTCCGCCGGTGCACGCACAACTCACCGGCACTGTTGAACAGCAGGATGAACGTGCAACGGCCGATCAGGCCGCGCTCACGCAGCTCGGCCCGGGGCAAGGCACCCAGCACCTGGTCGGCATCGTCTACCCAGGTAACCAGTTCACGGTCGGAAGCCGCCCGGTGGGCGGCCTCGTTCTGGCTGATAGCCATCATCAACCCTGCGACAGCAACTGACGCAGGTCGATGACCGCAGCGTTGGCCCGGGAAATGTAGTTGGCCATGACCAGCGAGTGGTTGGCCCACATGCCAAAGCCGCTGCCGTTCAGCACCATTGGGCTCCACAGCGGTTCTTGCGAGGCTTCCAGTTCACGGATGATCTGGCGCACGCTGACCGTGGCGTTCTTCTTCGCCAGCACGTCGGCAAAGTCCACCTCGATGGCGCGCAGCAGGTGCGACAGCGCCCAGGCCTGGCCACGGGCTTCGTAGAATACGTTGTCGATCTGCAGCCATGGGGTTTCCACCAGCTCTTCGTCCACCTGCGGCGCCTGGCCGGCAACCACCGACTCGGTCTTCAGCGTGGTGTTGAGCTTGACCCGGCCAACGCTGGCCGACAGGCGCTGCGACAGCGAGCCCAGGCGAGTGGCAACGTCACCCAGCCAGTTGTTCAGGTTGTCGGCGCGGGTATAGAAGATAGCGCCTTTGTCACCGGCTGCCAGACGGGTCTGGTAGCGGGTCAGCGACTTGATGCCCTCTTCGAACTCCGATTCGCTCGATGGCAGGATCCAGCTCTTGTTGTCGAAGTTGAAGCGCGGCTCGGCCTTGGCCAGGTCGGCGTCTTCGGTGGACTGCGACTGCGAGCGGGCAAAGTCCTTGCGCAAGGCACGGGACAAGTCACGCACCTGCACCAGCACGCCGTATTCCCAGCTTGGCATGTTGTCCATCCACAACCCTGGCGGGAAGCGGTCGTTGGAAATATAGCCACCTGGCTTGTTCAGCAGGGTGCCGGCCACGGTCTTGAGGGTTTCGATGGTGGTGTAGCCCACAACCATCTGCTGGCCATTGTGCTCGGCGGCAGCCTGGGCGTTCTGCTGCACCGGGAACAGCGCAGGCTCCTGGCTCCAGTACCAGCCCAGGCCGATACACACCAGCAGGTACAACCCGATCAGGGTCCCCAGGGCACGGCTCCAAAGGCCGCCAAGGTAGCTACGGGCGGCAGCACCGCGGCCATCGACACGCTCGCGGGGCTCGGCTTTGGCCTCGCGGTTTTTCCAGTCCAGCATGGCTTTTGTCCTTAATCAGTCACGACGGTTCAGGGGCTTGGACCACAGGCCTGCGCCAGGGTGCCACGGCAAGCCCGCGTGGCAGCACTATAAAGCAGACACTGCCTTGCGCATAAGCGACCATTCAGTCAGTAACTGAATATTCGTTCTGAACGGATTGTTGATACAGGGCACTCGTGCATTGGAAAAGAGCTGCTAGCATAGAGCCATCATTGCCCCTGCATATCCCAACCTATAAGTAGCCAGGACATGAGCCAAGCCGTCGAGCCAAGCCCGCAGTGCCCCGACCCGCACCTGTCGCGTAGCGGCCTGCGCAAGGACGACCCACTGGATCAGGTACTGCTACCCCTGCGCAAGCCGGTGTACATCCTGCTGCAGGACCACGGCCGGGCCCAGCGCCTGGCCCAGCAACTGGAGTTCTTTGGCCTCGTTGTGCAGGCGCTGCCCAGTGCTGCTGCCTTTCTTGCTTCGATCAGCGAATACCCGCCCTCGGCCATCATCATGGATGTCGACTTCACCGGCATCGGCCAGGGCCTGTTGCTGGCCGACCAGGTGCAACGAGGCCTGGCGCAGTGCATTCCGCTGCTGTTCTTCAGCCACCACGAAGCCGACACCCCGACCCGGCTGGCCGCCGTGCGCGCCGGCGGGCAGGACTTTCTGACCGGCAGCCTGGAAGCTTCCAGCCTGCTGGAAAAGGTCGAACGGCTGACCAACGCCGCCCAGCACGACCCTTTGCGCGTGCTGATCATCGACGATTCGCGCACCCAGGCGCTGCACACCGAACGCGTACTGGTCAGCGCCGGCATGGTCACCCGCAGCCTGACCGACCCGATCCGCACCATGGCCGAGCTGGCTGATTTCCAGCCCGACCTGATCATCCTCGACCTGTACATGCCGGCCTGCACCGGCCCGGAACTGGCCAAGGTGATCCGCCACAGTGACCGCTATGTGAGCGTACCGATCATTTACCTGTCCGCCGAAGACGACCTGGACAAGCAACTGGATGCCATGAGCGAAGGCGGTGATGACTTCCTGACCAAGCCGTTTCGCTCACGCCACCTGATCACCACCGTACGCAACCGCGCCGCCCGCGCCCGCCACCTTAAGGCACGCATGGTGCGCGACAGCCTGACCGGGCTGTACAACCACACGCACATCCTGCAATTGCTGGAAGACTGCAGCTTCCGCGCCCGCCGTGAGCAGCAGCCGTTGAGCTTTGCCATGCTCGACATCGACCATTTCAAGAAGATCAACGACCGCCACGGCCACCCCATGGGCGACCGGGTGATCAAGAGCCTGGCGCTGTTTCTCAAGCAGCGTTTGCGCAAGACCGACTTCATTGGCCGCTATGGCGGCGAAGAGTTCGCAATCGTCATGCCCAATACCGCGCTGGAGGCAGCGCACAAGGTGCTGGACGACATTCGCCGACGCTTTGCCGAGATTCTCTACCCGGCGCAACCGCGGGATTTGCAGTGCACCTTCAGTGCCGGGGTGGTGCAGCTGGATGACGGGCTGGATGCGCTGACCATGGCCAGTGCGGCGGATGAGGCGCTGTACCGGGCCAAGCATGCGGGGCGCAATTGTGTGGTGCGCGTAGAGCCCTGAGGTTTGCATTGCCAGTACCGGCCTCTTCGCGGGTAAACCCGCTCCCACAGGTTCTCCACCAGGGTTGATGGCTGTGCAATCTCTGTGGGAGCGGGTTCACCCGCGAAGAGGCCGGTACTGACCAAACAGATACAGGCACTGTGCCACTTTTTTCTGACGCCAACCCTCCGGCGTCATCACCCGGTCACAAAATCGCAATAACTTCAGGCGCCTACCTCCACTCCCCTCCGCAGGAAGTTCGCGGCTATGCGCCTGAAGTGGCTGACCAATTTCAACACCCTGTTGCTGGTGACCGTGTGCCTCGCCCTGGGCGCTACCCTTTGGTGGTCGCAACGGGCGCTGGAGCGCCCCTACCAGATGATGGAACGCTACCTGGGCCTGTCCCAGCAGTTTCAGAACCAGACAGCGCGCAACATCCAGGCGTACCTGGGCAGTGGCGATGCCCTGCGCCATGCCGCCGCCATGGAGGCCAACCAGCAGCTACAGGCGGCACTGGCTGATTGGCCCGTCGAGCTGGCCGACAAGCTGCGCCCCAGCCTGGGCAGCCTGCAAGCCTTTACCGCCAACGAACTGCTGGCCGCCGGCAAGCTGGCTGGCGACCCTCAAGCCCTGCTGCTGCAAGCGGAACGGGAGTTGGGGGCTAATTTCGAGCAACTGGCCGGCTACGCCCGCGACAGTGGCAATGCCGAGGCCAACCGCTATTTGCTACCCCTGCTCGACGCCACCGTGCACTTGGGCCGGTTATCACTGGCCCGCGACAAGCTGGTCAGCAGCGGACGCCCGGAACTTGCTGACGAAGTGGAGCGCGAACTGCAACTGATCCGCGCTCAGGCGCAGATCATCGACGCCCTGCCCTTGCTTGGCGTTACCCGCGCTGCCGAGTCCGGTGCCGACGACTTCGCCGCCATGATGGGCCTGGAAACCCAGGCCAGCGCCCAACAGGAAGACATCGCCGTGGGCCTCAAGCGTGAACTGCAGAGCCTGCTGGGCCGCTACCCGGCCGAACTGCAACGCACCCGCGAACAGATTGAGCGCCGCGCCGCCCTGGCTGCCAGCACCGGCCAGCGCCTGGAGGCCGTACAGCAAGCCATTGCTGCGCTGGAACCGGAAGTGCGCAGCCAGCATGCGAAAATTGCCGCCGAAGTGCGCATCATCCAGGGCCTGATGATCGGCCTGATCCTGCTCATCGCCCTGTTGATCGATACCCTGCAGCGGCGCTTGGCCCGCACCCTGACCGGCCTCGCCCCAGCCCTGTCGCGCTGGGCCGAAGGCGACTTCGCCCAAGTGATCGCCCTGGGCAAGACCAACCGCGAACTGCATGACATTCAGGAGTCGCTCAATCGCCTGCGCCAGTACTTGGTCGAACTGGTTGGCACCATTCGTCACAACGCCGAACAGGTCGCCGGCAGCAGCCACGCCCTGGCCGGCATGAGCGCCGCCCTGCATGACGGTGCCGAACGCCAGGCCGGCGATACCGGGCAAATCCGAGATGCCCTGGGCGAGCTGGAAGCGACCATCCAGCAAGTGGCCGGTGATGCCAGCGCCGCCGCCGACGCCAGCCGTGATGCCGGGCGCGCGGTGGAACAAGGCCAGGCGGTGATTGGCCAGAGCCTGTCGGGGTTGCGTGAGCTGGTCGATGAAGTGCAGGGCAATGCGCGCATGATCGAGCAACTGGCGGAAGAGTCGGCCACCATCGGCGGGGTGCTGACAGTGATCCGCTCGATTGCCGAACAGACCAACCTGCTGGCGCTGAACGCCGCGATCGAAGCGGCCCGTGCGGGCGAGATGGGCCGGGGGTTTGCCGTGGTGGCTGATGAAGTGCGTTCGCTGGCGCAGCGCACCACCGGGGCTACTGGCGAGATTCAGCTGCTGATCGACCGCTTGCAGCAGGCGGCCAAAGGTTCGGTGGCCGGCATGCGCGCGCAGCTGGAGCATGCCGAAGCCACGGCTAGCCGGGCGCAGGCGGCGGATGGTGCGCTGGACGAGATTGTCTGTGCCATTCGAACCATCTCGGATACCGCCGTGCGCATTGCCGATGTGACGGCGCAGCAGAGCGGCGCGGTGAGTGAGATTCGTGATCACAGCGAGCGGATTCATGAGCTGGGTGAAGATAACCTGCAGCGCATTGGCGAAGGGCGGGAGCAAGGGGAGCAGTTGCTGAGTTTGGGGGGTGAGCTGAACCGGGCGGTGCGGGCGTTCAGGGTTTGAGCCGGCCTGCACTGGCCTCTTCGCGGGTAAACCCGCTCCCACAAGGACCGCGCTGCTGCTGGCCTCGATAGGGCCAGTGCATGTGCCTACAAAACTCACCTGCAGCACAAATCCTGTGGGAGCGGGTTTACCCGCGAAGAGGCCGGTGCAGCCAGCGGCCATGTGTCGCCCCCACCACCCGTATAGCCCCAACCCGCAGCACTTCCGCTATCATGCCCACCAAGTTCCACCTCGCGAGTCCGCCATGCGCCGCCTGTTTTTCCTGCTGTTCCTGCTGCTGGCCAGCCCTGCCTTTGCCACGGGCCTGCTCGACAACCGCCCCAGCGCCACCCTCGGCGCCGCTTCGCTGGCCAACGACGCCGACTTCCTGCCGGTACACGAGGCTTTCAAGCTCAACCTGATCCAGGCCGATGCGCAAACCATCAAGTTGCGCTTCATCGCCACCGATGGCTATTACCTCTACCGCCACCGCTTCCAGTTCCGTACGGAACCGGCCGACATCGCCCTGGGCACGCCGAACATCCCCAAGGGCGAGGCCAAGCACGATGAGTTCTTCGGCGACGTCGAGGTGTACCACGGCGTGCTCGACATCGAGCTGCCACGCAAAGACCCGCGCGCCTTTACCCTGCTGGTGGGCTACCAGGGTTGTGCCGACAAAGGCCTGTGCTACCCACCGGAAACCGCACGCCTGAGCATCGATGGCGAAGGCGCCACAAACACCCCTGGCACAATCGAACAAGCGTGGAGCTGGAAATCGCTGCTGCTGTTCTTCCTCGCCGGGATCGGCCTGACGTTCACCCCCTGCGTGCTACCGATGCTGCCTATCCTTTCCGGCGTGGTATTGCGCGGCCAGGTCGGCGGCCTGCGCGGGCTGGCGCTGTCGCTGGCCTACGTGCTGCCTATGGCCGCCAGCTTCGCAGCTCTCGGCGCGCTGATGGGGTTGTTCGGCGCCGGCCTGAACCTGCAGGCGCGCCTGCAATCGGCCTGGGTGCTGGTGCCCTTCGCGCTGTTCTTCGTGGTGTTCGCCCTGGCCATGTTCGGCCTGTTCGAACTGAAGCTGCCGCAGGCCCTGAACAACCGCCTGAACAACGTCGCCAACCACACCCGGGGCGGCTCGCTGCTGGGCGCGGCGGTGCTCGGCGTGCTCTCCAGCCTGTTGGTCTCGCCCTGTGTATCGGCGCCCCTGGCGGGCGCGCTGCTATATATCAGCGCCAGCGGCGATGCCTTGGGCGGCGCGCTCAAGCTGTTCGCCCTGGGCCTGGGCATGGGTGCACCGTTGCTGCTGGTGGCCACCGGTGGCGCGGCCTGGCTGCCGAAAAGCGGCCCCTGGATGAATACGGTGAAGAACGCCATCGGCGTGCTGCTGCTGGGCTTGGCCATCGGCTTGCTCAGCCGCGTATTGCCGGGCCAAGTGACCCTGCTGCTGGTCGGTTTCCTCGCCGCTGGCGTGGCACTGTTCCTCGGCGCCCTGGAGTTCGTGGTCAAGACTGCGCGCCAGCGCCTGGCGCAACTATTGGGCCTGGCCTTGCTGGTGTACGCGCTGGCCTGCTGGTATGGCGCCCTCAGTGGCCAGGGTGACCCGCTGCGGCCACTGCCGGTGGCCACGGTTACAGCCAGCGGCAGCGGCACGGCGGCAAAGGCAGATGCCTGGCAGACCATCAGCACCCCTGAGGCGCTGGACGCGGCCCTGGCCGAGGCGAAGGTGAATGGCCAGCCGGTGTTGCTGGACTGGTACGCCGACTGGTGCATCAGCTGCAAGGTGATCGAACATGAAGTGCTCAACGCACCCCAGGTGCAGCCGCAACTGGCGACCTTCAAGTTGCTGCGTTTCGACATCACCGAGAGCAATGCCGAGCAACGCAAGCTGCTCGACCGCTACCAGTTGTTCGGCCCACCTGCGCTGTTGTTCTTTGCCGCGAACGGCAGCGAAATTACCGCTGATCGGGTGATTGGCGAGATAAACGCCGGTGAATTTGCGCAGATTCTGACACGCGTGCGCGGCAAACTCGGTCTATAACTTCCCGCGTGCCGGGAAAATTCCTCAAATCGGTGACCAGATTTAATTATTTGGTCACATACTTCGCGCGAATCTCGGACAACGTGCTGGCTATTGCCGGGAACTGGACACTTGCCGTCGCTTTACGGCACACTCGCCGCGCTGTGTCGAATTGCCCTACAAATCCAAGGAATCCGCAGATGGCAACGCTACTGGTGCTCCACGGCCCAAACCTCAACCTGCTCGGTACCCGCGAGCCTGGCCACTACGGCGCCGTGACCCTGGCCCAGATCAACCAGGACCTGGAGCAACGTGCCCGCGCCGCAGGCCACCACCTGCAGTACCTGCAGAGCAATGCCGAATACGAACTGATCGACCGCATTCACGCGGCACGCAACGAGGGTGTGGACTTCATCCTGATCAATCCGGCTGCTTTCACCCACACAAGCGTCGCATTACGTGACGCATTGCTTGCGGTGAGCATCCCATTCATCGAAGTGCACCTGTCCAACGTGCACAAACGCGAAACGTTCCGTCACCACTCCTACTTTTCCGATGTTGCCGTAGGGGTGATTTGCGGCCTGGGCGCCAGCGGTTATCGCCTGGCCCTGGAGTCTGCACTGGAACAACTGGCTGCCAACGCACAGCCCAAATGATGAAAACCCTGGCCTAAGTGGGCCGGGGTTCGAGAGAAACGTTTCAGATACGTTTTTTTGTATTTCGCCCCCTGACCGAACCTTTGGGAGTTGATGATTAATGGATATCCGTAAAGTCAAGAAACTGATCGAGCTGCTGGAAGAGTCTGGCATCGACGAACTGGAGATCAAGGAAGGCGAAGAGTCGGTCCGTATCAGCCGTCACAGCAAGACCCCAGCTGCCCAGCAGTTCTACGCACCGGCCCCGATGGCCGCTGCCCCGGCTGCTGCCCCGGTTGCCGCTGCTGCTCCAGCTGCCGAAGCCGCTGCTGCTGCCCCGGCCCTGAAAGGCACCGTGGTTCGCTCGCCAATGGTCGGTACTTTCTACCGCAAGCCATCGCCGACCTCGCCGAACTTCGCTGAAGTTGGCCAGAGCGTGAAGAAAGGCGACACCCTGTGCATCGTCGAAGCCATGAAGATGATGAACCACATCGAAGCCGAAATCGGCGGTGTGATCGACGCCATCCTGGTAGAAGACGGCCAGCCGGTTGAGTTCGACCAGCCGCTGTTCACCATCGTTTGAATCGCGGAGAGCCAACGATGTCTGGGAAGCTCGAAAAAGTCCTGATCGCCAACCGCGGGGAAATTGCCCTGCGGATCCTGCGTGCCTGCAAAGAGCTGGGCATCAAGACCGTCGCCGTGCACTCCACTGCCGACCGTGAACTGATGCACCTGGGCCTGGCAGACGAATCGGTCTGCATCGGCCCCGCGCCATCCAAGGATTCCTACCTGCACATCCCGGCAATCATCGCTGCCGCCGAAGTCACCGGCGCCACCGCGATTCACCCGGGTTACGGCTTCCTGGCGGAAAACGCCGATTTCGCCGAGCAGGTGGAAAAATCCGGCTTCGCCTTCATCGGCCCGAAAGCCGACACCATTCGCCTGATGGGCGACAAGGTTTCGGCCAAGGACGCGATGATCAAGTCGGGCGTACCGACCGTACCGGGCTCCGATGGCCCGCTGCCGGAAGACGAAGAAGTCGCCCTGGCGATTGCCCGTGACGTCGGCTACCCGGTGATCATCAAGGCCGCCGGTGGCGGTGGTGGTCGCGGCATGCGCGTGGTGCACAAGGAAGAGGACCTGATTTCCTCGGCCAAGCTCACCCGTACCGAAGCCGGTGCTGCCTTCGGCAACCCGATGGTCTACCTGGAGAAGTTCCTGACCAACCCACGCCACGTGGAAGTGCAGGTGCTGTCCGACGGCCAGGGCAATGCCATCCACCTGGGTGACCGTGACTGCTCGCTGCAGCGTCGTCACCAGAAGGTGCTGGAAGAAGCGCCAGCCCCGGGCATCGATGAAAAAGCCCGTCAGGAAGTGTACAAGCGCTGCGTCGATGCGTGCATCGAGATCGGCTACCGTGGTGCCGGTACTTTCGAGTTCCTGTACGAAAACGGCCGCTTCTACTTCATCGAGATGAACACCCGTGTGCAGGTTGAGCACCCGGTGTCGGAGATGGTCACTGGCATCGACATCGTCAAGGAGATGCTGAGCATCGCCGCTGGCAACAAGCTGTCGTTCCGCCAGGAGGACGTGGTTATCCGTGGCCACTCGCTGGAGTGCCGGATCAACGCCGAAGACCCGAAGAAGTTCATCCCGAGCCCAGGCAAGGTCAAGCACTTCCACGCCCCGGGTGGCAACGGCGTTCGCGTCGATTCGCACCTGTACAGCGGTTATTCGGTTCCGCCGAACTACGACTCGCTGATCGGCAAGCTGATCACCTACGGCAAGGACCGCGACGAAGCCATGGCGCGCATGCGCAATGCCCTGGACGAGATCGTCGTCGACGGCATCAAGACCAACATCCCGCTGCACCGCGACCTGGTGCGTGATGAAGGTTTCTGCAAAGGCGGCGTCAACATTCACTACCTCGAGCACAAACTGGCCAACCAGGAGTGATCGTGTAGTGTGATGTATCAAAACCCCGGACTTGTGCCGGGGTTTTTTATTGCCTGCCAGAACCTCGGGCCGCGTTGCGGCCCTTCTCGACCGGCGCTATTCCTGTGGGAGCGGGTTCACCCGCGAACACCGGCGAAGCCGGTGCCATGCACCGCGCCGCACTCTTCGCGGGTAAACCCGCTCCCACAGTTACCGCGAATCGCCGGTGCCCTACCCCTTCATCCGTGGCATCTCGATACGGTGTTCATGCACCCGCCGATACAGGGTAGCCCGCGAAATACCCAATGCCCGCGCCGCATCGGCCGGCTTCCAGCGGTGGCGAATCAGCGCATCCAGCAACAACTGCCGCGCCGGGCAGGACACCGCACTTTCAGCTGTGCCAACCACTTCTCCCCGCACTTCCTGCGGCAAATCCTGCACCCGCACCTGCCCGCCGTCACTGACCGCACAGGCATAGCGCAACACCTGCCGCAGCTGGCGCAAGTTCCCCGGCCAGCGATAAACCAGCAGCGCCTGCAAGGCATCATCCGCCAACACCACATCCACCCCACAGGCTGCAGCTTCCTCAGTCAGCAACTGGTGAATCAGCCCCAACCGGTCCTCCCGCTCACGCAGCGGCGGCAGCTCGAAGCGGGCATTGGCCAGGCGGAAGTACAAATCTTCGCGAAAACGCCCATCCTCCACCATCACCGCCAAATCACGGTGGGTGGCACAAATCACCTGGATATCCACCCGCTCCCGCCGCGCCGCGCCCAGCGGCGCCACTTCGCCCTCGGCCAGCACCCGTAGCAACCGGGTTTGCAGGTTCAGCGGCATGTCGCCGATCTCATCAAGGAATAGCGTGCCGCCATCAGCCTGCTGCAACAGCCCTTGCATGCCTTTGCTGGAGGCCCCGGTAAAGGCCCCGGCCACATAGCCGAACAACTCGCTCTCGATCAGGCTTTCTGGAATGGCTGCGCAGTTCAGTGTGACAAACGGGCCATCGCGGCGCTGGCTCTGCTGGTGCAGCTGACGGGCGAATACTTCTTTGCCAGCCCCGGTCTCACCCTGCACCAGCACCGCCAGGTTGCAGTCCTTGACCCGCGTGGCCAACCGCAAGTGCTGCTCGATGCGGGCGTCCTGGGCCTGGCGCAAGGGCTGTGCGCGCTGGCGCTGCTGCGGTGCGCTGACCCGGCCATACAGCCCGCCCAAGCCGGGCAGACGCTGTGCCGACGATGTACTCACCCGGCGCAACTGGTCGATGTCGAACAGCTCGCCAATATGCTCGGGCAAGCGCCCCAGCCGTTCCACCAGGCGTTGCCGCGCCAGGCTGTTGATCGCCCGCAGGCGGCCATCGGCATCCCAGGCCAGCAGGTAGTCAGGCTGGCTTTCCACATAGCCCGGCGTGCCGTGGGCGCGCATCACCCAGTGGCCCTGGGCGCTGTGCATGAAGAAGGCGTTTTCGATTTCACGGGCGGTTTGCTCGACCAACTGCCGGATCAGGTGCTGGCTGCGGCGGTCGTCCGGTGACTGCAATGCCGATACATCCACCACGCCCAGCAACTCGCCCAACGGGTCGAACACCGGCGCTGCGGTGCAGGTCAGGCCGATGAAGGCCGCGCGGAAGTGGTCGCGCTTATGCACCGTGACCGGGGCCTTGCTGGTCAGCACCGCCGCCACGCCGCAGGTGCCCTCCTCGCCCTCCGACCAGCAGGTACCCAGGTACAGCCCGGCCTTGCGGCAGTCGTTGCGGATGGCCGACTCGACCCGGTAATCGATGGTGCGCCCTTGGGCGTCGGTCAACAGCACGCAGTAGTCGGCGCCACGCACCCGCTCGTGCAGGCGCGCCACGGCATCGCTGGCGATGCGCAGAAACAGCTCGGCGCGTTCGCGGCATTCGTTGAGCAGGCTTTGGGACAGGATGCGCGGCCCCTGCTGGGACCCGGGGTCGAGGCGGTACAGCTCCATGGATCGGCGCCATGAATCGAGGATCAGCGGTGGCACCGGCGCCTGCGGCAGGCGGTCGGCATTCTTCAGCACCCGGCTGACGCAGTCGACATGGGCTCGGGAGTTCGCGGCAAGCATGCAGGCCCTCCGGTTCTCGTTGCTGTTTTTGTCGTTGTGCAGCCATTAAGCGCTTCCCGGCATGCCCCGACAAGCACCGTGTGATTACCGGCTGGCTTGAGACGCAGCGTCTCAGCGTCTCGGCCAAGGCGGCCGCGCACTGGCACCCGGCGTCTCGCCGCCATCGCTGAACTGGCACGTTCAAGCAGCGCCAAAGCGCTCTGTTCCGGCCCTTTCAAGCACTGCGATAAAAGCTGGCACCGCGCTTGCTCCTGCCTTGGCAAACAACAATACGAGGTGCGCCATGCCGCTACCCGCCCCGATTGTCGGGATCATTGCCAACCCTGCCTCCGGTCGCGACCTGCGCCGCCTGACTGCCAACGCCGGGCTCTATTCGAGTACGGACAAGGCATCAGCGATCCAGCGCCTGCTGGCGGCCTTTGGCGCCACCGGCATCGGTCGGGTGCTGCTGCCCAGCGACATGACCGGCATCGCCGCCGCCGTGCTCAAGGCCCGCCAGGGCCCGGGGGCCCGCGACCAGCACTGGCCGGCCATCGAGATACTCGACCTGCCGCTGACCCAGACCGTGGCCGACACCCGCCTGGCCACCCGGCGCATGGTCGAACGCGGCGTGGCGATGATCGCCGTGCTGGGTGGCGATGGCACCCACAAGGCGGTCGCCGCCGAAGCCGGTGATGTGCCGCTGCTGACCCTGTCCACCGGCACCAACAATGCCTTCCCCGAACTGCGCGAAGCCACCAGCGCGGGCCTGGCCGGCGGCCTGCTCGCCAGTGGCCAGGTACCGGCCAGCATCGGCCTGCGCCGCAACAAGCGCCTGCTGGTGAAAGTGCCTGAACAACAACTGGCTGAATGGGCGCTGGTGGAAGTGGCGGTGTCACCCCAGCGCTTCATCGGTGCGCGCGCACTCAGCCGTAGCGAAGACCTCTGCGAAATTTTCGCCTGTTTCGCCGAGCCGCATGCCATCGGCCTGTCGGCACTGTGTGGCCTGTGGTGCCCGGTGTCGCGCCAGGACCCGCACGGCGCCTGGATACGCATTAACCCTGGCGCCGACCAGGCCCTGCTCGCACCGCTGGCGCCCGGCCTGCTGCAAGCCTGCGGCATCACCGCCAGCGGCACGCTGACGCCCGGCGTCGCTCATCGCCTGAGCCTTTTCAGCGGCACGTTGGCCCTAGATGGCGAACGTGAAATCGAATTCGCCGAACGCGATACCCCCACCGTCACCCTCGACCACCAAGGCCCGCTCAGCGTGGACGTCGAGGCTGTGCTGGCACACGCCGCCCGTCATCACCTGCTGGCCGTACCGCGCGGCCACCGGCTGCACCCTGCAAACCCGTGTTGAGACAACCCTGGAGAACAACAAGATGTCCAATCAGCTCAGTACCGAACAACTGCTGCATGCCTATGAAGTGATGCGCACCATCCGCGCCTTCGAAGAACGCCTGCACGTGGAATTCGCCACCGGCGAAATCCCCGGCTTCGTCCACCTGTATGCCGGCGAAGAAGCTTCCGCTGCCGGGGTCATGGCCCACCTGCGCGACAGCGACTGCATCGCCTCGACCCACCGCGGCCATGGCCACTGCATCGCCAAGGGCGTGGACGTGTACGGCATGATGGCCGAGATCTACGGCAAGAAGACCGGCGTGTGCGGCGGCAAGGGCGGCTCGATGCACATTGCCGACCTGGAAAAAGGCATGCTTGGTGCCAACGGCATTGTGGGTGCCGGCGCACCACTGGTGGCCGGGGCGGCGCTGGCGGCCAAGCTCAAGGGCCGCGACGATGTGTCGGTGGCCTTCTTCGGCGACGGCGCCTCCAACGAAGGCGCAGTGTTCGAAGCCATGAACATGGCGTCGATCATGAACCTGCCGTGCATCTTCGTCGCCGAGAACAACGGCTATGCCGAGGCCACCGCCTCCAACTGGTCGGTGGCCTGTGACCACATTGCCGACCGCGCTGCCGGCTTCGGCATGCCCGGGGTGACCATCGACGGCTTCGACTTCTTTGCCGTGTACGAGGCAGCGGGCGCCGCCATCGAGCGCGCCCGCTCCGGGCAAGGGCCGTCGCTAGTAGAGGTGAAGCTCAGCCGCTACTACGGCCACTTCGAAGGCGATGCGCAAACCTACCGCGCCCCTGATGAAGTGAAGAACCTGCGCGAGTCGCGTGACTGCCTGATGCAGTTCCGCAACAAGACCACCCGCGCCGGCCTGCTCACGGCCGCGCAACTGGACGCCATCGATGCCCGCGTCGAAGACCTGATCGAAGACGCCGTGCGCCGCGCCAAATCCGATCCCAAGCCACAGCCCGCCGACCTGCTCACAGACGTTTACGTCAGCTACCCCTGAGCCGCGGATTACAAGAACAACAGGAGAACCACCATGGCAAGAAAGATCAGCTACCAGCAGGCCATCAACGAAGCCCTGGCCCAGGAAATGCGCCGCGACGACAGCGTGTTCATCATTGGCGAAGACGTTGCCGGCGGTGCCGGTGCCCCCGGCGAGGATGACGCCTGGGGTGGCGTACTGGGCGTGACCAAGGGCCTGTATCACCAGTTCCCGGGCCGCGTGCTCGACGCGCCGCTGTCGGAAATCGGCTATGTCGGCGCTGCCGTCGGTGCCGCCACCCAAGGCCTGCGCCCGGTGTGCGAGCTGATGTTCGTCGACTTTGCAGGCTGCTGCCTGGACCAGATACTCAACCAGGCTGCCAAGTTCCGCTACATGTTCGGCGGCAAGGCGGTCACCCCGCTGGTGATGCGCACCATGTACGGCGCCGGCCTGCGCGCGGCGGCGCAGCACTCGCAAATGCTCACCTCGCTGTGGACGCACATCCCCGGCCTGAAGGTGGTGTGCCCGTCCTCGCCGTACGATGCCAAGGGCCTGTTGATCCAGGCGATCCGCGACAATGACCCGGTGATTTTCTGCGAGCACAAGCTGCTGTACAGCATGCAGGGCGAAGTGCCGGAAGAGGTGTACACGGTACCGTTCGGCGAAGCCAACTTCCTGCGCGATGGCGACGACGTAACCCTGGTCACCTACGGGCGCATGGTGCATGTAGCGCTGGAGGCCGCCAACAACCTGGCCCGCCAGGGCATCGACTGCGAAGTGCTGGACCTGCGCACCACCAGCCCGCTGGACGAAGACAGCATCCTCGAAAGCGTGGAAAAGACCGGCCGCCTGGTGGTGATCGACGAAGCCAACCCGCGTTGTTCCATAGCCACCGATATCAGCGCACTGGTGGCGCAGAAGGCTTTTGGCGCGCTCAAAGGGCCGATCGAAATGGTCACCGCGCCACACACCCCGGTGCCGTTCTCCGACGCCCTGGAAGACCTGTACATCCCTGACGCGGCGAAGATCGAGGCTGCCGTGCGCAAGGTGATCGAAGCCGCAAGGAGTGCCGCATGAGCCAGATCCATACCCTGACCATGCCCAAGTGGGGCCTGTCGATGACCGAAGGCCGGGTAGACACCTGGTTGAAGCAGGAAGGTGACGAAATCAACAAGGGCGACGAGGTGCTGGACGTCGAGACCGACAAGATCAGCAGCAGCGTCGAAGCGCCGTTCAGCGGCGTGTTGCGCCGCCAGGTGGCCAAGCCCGACGAAACCCTGCCGGTGGGCGCGCTGCTGGCGGTGGTCGTGGAGGGTGAAGCCGAAGAGTCCGAGATCGATGCCGTGGTGCAGCGCTTCCAGGCCGAGTTTGTCGCCGATGGTGGCGCCGATCAGGCCCAGGGGCCGGCCCCGCAGAAGGCCGAAGTGGGCGGCCGGCTGCTGCGCTGGTTCGAGCTGGGTGAAGGCGGCACGCCGCTGGTGCTGGTGCACGGTTTTGGCGGCGACCTGAACAACTGGCTGTTCAACCACCCGGCGCTGGCGGCCGAGCGGCGGGTGATCGCCCTTGATTTGCCGGGGCATGGGGAGTCGGCCAAGGCCCTGCAACGCGGCGATCTGGATGAACTGAGCGAAACCGTGCTGGCCCTGCTTGACCACCTGGGCATTGCCAAGGCGCACCTGGCGGGGCATTCGATGGGCGGCGCAGTGAGCCTGAATGTGGCACGCCTGGCGCCGCAGCGGGTGGCCAGCCTGAGCCTGGTGGCCAGTGCCGGCCTGGGCCAGGCGATCAATGGGCAGTACCTGCAAGGCTTCGTCAGCGCAGCCAACCGCAATGCCCTGAAGCCACAGATGGTGCAGCTGTTTGCCGACCCGGCGCTGGTCACCCGGCAGATGCTTGAAGACATGCTCAAGTTCAAGCGCCTGGAAGGCGTGGACAAGGCCCTGCAACAGCTGGCGGCGGCGCTGGCCGACGGTGACCGGCAGCGCCACGACCTGCGCGGGGTGCTGGGGCAACACCCGGCCCTGGTGGTGTGGGGCGGCAAGGACACGATCATCCCGGCCAGCCATGCCGATGGGTTGGAGGCTGAAGTGCTGGTGCTGGCGGAGGCCGGGCATATGGTGCAGATGGAGGCGGCCGAACAGGTCAACCAGCAATTGCTCGCGTTCCTGCGCAAGCACTAAGCCAATCCGTGAGCCTGGAGAACAACAATGAATGACCTGAGCCACACCCACATGCGTGCTGCCGTCTGGCATGGCCGCAACGACATTCGCGTCGAACAGGTACCCCTGCCAGCCGATCCGGCGCCCGGTTGGGTGCAGATCAAGGTGGACTGGTGCGGCATCTGCGGCTCCGACCTGCACGAGTACGTCGCCGGCCCGGTATTTATCCCGGTCGAGGCTCCGCACCCGCTGACCGGCATCCAGGGCCAGTGCATCCTCGGCCACGAATTCTGCGGCCAGATCGCCAAGCTAGGCGAAGGCGTGGAAGGTTTTGCGGTCGGTGACCCGGTGGCTGCGGACGCCTGCCAGCATTGCGGCACCTGCTACTACTGCACCCATGGCCTGTACAACATCTGCGAGCGCCTGGCCTTCACCGGCCTGATGAACAACGGCGCCTTCGCCGAGCTGGTCAACGTGCCTGCCAACCTGCTGTACCGGCTGCCGCAGGGTTTCCCGGCGGAGGCCGGGGCGCTGATCGAGCCGCTGGCGGTGGGCATGCACGCGGTGAAGAAGGCCGGCAGTTTGTTGGGCCAGACCGTGGTGGTGGTGGGCGCCGGCACCATCGGCCTGTGCACCATCATGTGCGCCAAGGCTGCAGGTGCGGCGCAGGTGATCGCTTTGGAAATGTCCTCGGCACGCAAGGCCAAGGCCAAGGAAGTCGGCGCCAGTGTGGTGCTCGACCCGAGCCAGTGCGACGCCTTGGCAGAGATCCGTGCACTGACCGCCGGGCTGGGGGCAGATGTGAGTTTTGAGTGCATCGGCAACAAGCACACGGCCAAGTTGGCCATCGATACCATCCGCAAGGCGGGCAAGTGCGTGCTGGTGGGTATATTCGAAGAACCTAGCGAGTTTAACTTCTTCGAGTTGGTGTCCACCGAGAAGCAGGTGCTGGGGGCATTGGCCTACAACGGCGAGTTTGCCGATGTGATTGCCTTCATCGCCGATGGGCGGCTGGACATTCGCCCGTTGGTAACCGGGCGGATCGGGTTGGAACAGATTGTCGAGCTGGGGTTTGAGGAACTGGTGAACAACAAAGAGGAGAACGTGAAGATCATCGTTTCGCCGGGCGTGCGCTGATTGCACCAAAAAGGCAACACGGTTCCTGTGGGAGCGGGCGTGCCCGCGAAGCAGGCGACTCGGTGGATGGCACCGCCTTCGCCGGTGTTCGCGGGTAAACCCGCTCCCACAGGTACCGCACACGTCTGCAAAACTGCACAAACCTGTAGGAGCGGGGGGGGGGGGGGGGGGGGGGGGGGGGGGGGGGCCCCGGCGGGGGGGGGGGGGGGGGGGAAGG
>NZ_JACVZC010000220.1 GCF_016658545.1 Pseudomonas sp. S37
ATGGCCGCCAGCAGGTCCTGCCAGTGCCCGGCGAGCTGGGCGATGGTGGCCGGGTCGAACAAGGCGGTGGCGTAGGTCAGGAACGCAGCGATGCCATGCTCATGTTCGACGGTGTTCAATGCAAGGTCGAACTGGGTGGTGTGAATTTCCCAATCGAGCGCCTCAAGGGTCAGGCCCGGCAGCTGTCGTGTCTGGCCCCGGCCCTCGCTGCCGTGGTTATGCATCACCTGGAACAACGGGCTATGGCTGAGGCTGCGCTCCGGTTGCAGGGCTTCGACCAGTTGCTCGAATGGCAGGTCCTGGTGCGCCTGTGCGTCGAGCCCGGCCTGGTGGACCTGCTCGACCAGTTCATCAAAGGTGGTGCTCAGGTCGAGTTCGGCCTTGAGCACCTGGGTATTGACGAAGAAGCCGATCAGGCCCTCGACTTCGCTGCGGTTGCGGTTGGCGATGGGGACACCGACGCGGATATCGTTCTGCCCACTGTAGCGGTGCAGCAAGGCCTGGAAGCTTGCCAGCAGCAAGGTGAACAAGGTCACGCCCTGACGCTTGGCCAACTGCTTCAGCGAATCCGCCAGCACGTCCGCGATGGCGATGTCCAAGCGTGCCCCTGCATGGCTCTGCACTGCACCACGCGGGCGGTCCAGCGGCAATTCGAGTACCGGTTGTTCGTCACCCAGCTGAGCCGTCCAGTAGCCCAGCTGCTTTTCGCGCTCGCCCGCTTCCATGAATTGCCGCTGCCATGACGCGTAGTCGGCGTATTGCACCGGGAGCGCTGGCAACTGCAGCACCTGCCCGGCCTTGGCGGCCTCGTAGAAACGCACCAGCTCGTCGACCATGATCGGTGTCGACCAGCCATCGGAAACGATATGGTGCAAGGTCAGGACCAGCACATGATCATCTGCCGCCAGGCCCAGCAATCTGACCCGCAGCAAGGGGCCCTGCTCCAGGTCGAAGGGTTGCTGGACTTCCTGCTCGACCCAGGCCTTCAGTGCGGCGCTGTCATCAGCACCGGTTTGCATGAGCGCTTCGCTGACCAGCTTGAAGGGCGCTGCGGGATGGATCACCTGTACCGGCTGATCACCCTCGAGGTGAAATGTGGTGCGCAGGGTTTCATGTCGAGCGATCAGGGCATCGAAGCTGGCCTGCAGCGCCTGAAGGTCAAGCTCGCCCTTCAGGCGCAGGGCAACCGGGATGTTGTAAGCGCTGCCCTGAGGGTCCATCTGCCAGAGAAACCACTGCCGCTGCTGGGCGTAGGACAACGCCAGGACCTCCCCCGGCGCTCTCGCAGGGATCGGCGTGACTCCGTACAAGTTGATTCCCTGACGCTTCAGGAGCATGGCCAGAGCGTGACGCTCTTTGGTGGACAACGATTTGACGGAGTCGAGCAACGCTTGCACTGATGTATCCCCTATGAAATCAGTTCATCAATTTCCTCCGTGGTTAGACGTTTGAGCGCCTCCAGCGATTTAGCCAGTTCTGCCTGAATCGGATCGATTTGCTGATTTTTCTCTTCGAGGCGGCGGCAGAAATCCGCCAGCTGGGGGTGTTCGAACAGTTCTTTCAAGGTGGCGTCGATACCTGCCACCTCGCGTACACGCACGATCACCTGGGTGGCAGACAGCGAGTGGCCACCCAGCGCGAAGAAACCATCGTTCAGGCCAACCCTCTCGAGCTTCAGCACGTCGGCCCAGATCTTCGCGATCTGCTGCTCCAGTTCGCTGCGCGGGGCCACATAGCTGCCCTGC
>NZ_JACVZC010000221.1 GCF_016658545.1 Pseudomonas sp. S37
CCGCTCTCATCAAACAAAACGCAACCCATTGATTTATAAGCCTCAGACAGCCACCACTTGATATCCCATTTTCCGGGCTTTGCGATGCAAAGCCCGGAGCTGTCGCTCTTGGCTCCTGGCTTCAAACTCTTCCAGGCCTTTTTCAACATAAGCTTTCTTTTGGGTCAGTAGGTTGTAAACCAGCCTTGCCAACTGATGTGCCGTTGCTTTGATTGCGCAACTGGTATCCATTCTGGTCAGCCTGGCTCTGTGCGATGCGCCGATGAATCCCTTGTCATTCCGAGCATTGGAGGCTGCCTGCTTGAGTGCTTGGGCTGCTCGATTGATTATTTTTGGTCCTCCTCCTGCCAGCCGGTGACCGCCAGAAATGCGCGTGGGTGGTGCCAGCCCCAACCAGGAACAAAAGTGCTGCGATGACGGGAACCGTGACAAATCCGATCCGATCTCGCCCGCCAGCACCAGTGCGGTATCCACTCCAATGGTCGGAATTGCAGTCAGGTCGATCCCCAGAACTTTCCACAGTGCTTGGTGCAAGGTTGTCTGTTGTACGCCGCTTCGATGTGGGCTACGTAAGGCTTTATTGGATTCCTGGGGCTTACTTTCCAACACCGGCAACTGCTCTAGAGCAGTGGTTATAGCCGCGTCACACTCGGCGATTTGCTGCTCCAGAAAGTCGTAAGCTGCCAACTCCTGAGTCAGCGCATGCACATGCTCTCGCCTCCAGTTGCCATGCAGACTACGAGCGACTGCCTCTTTGCCTGCTTTGATGCGACGGTCGGTAAACTCGGCCAGCTGTACTGGATCTCGCTCACCACCCACGATCGCTCGCAAAATCTTCATGCCAGTTACGCCGGAAATATCACTGATGACATTGGCTAACTGGATGTTCATCTGGCTCAGGGCCTTCTGTATCCGGTTCAATGTCTGGGCCTGATCTTTCACTTTCGAGGCCCGCTGCCTGACCAGCGACCGGACACAGCAGGTCAGATCGTCAGGGCGGAAGGCGCCTCGTAAAAGTCCGTGGGTCATCAGTTGCCAGATCCACTGGCAATCCAGCACATCTGATTTGCGGCCAGTGATCTGCCGTGTGGTTCGGGCATTGACGAGGTAAACGTCGAAGCCGCGCTCGCTGAGAATCTCGTAAATCGGAATCCAGTACACGCCCGTGGACTCCATGGCGACTACCTTGATGCTCAGCCTTTCAAGCCAGTCGGCCATTTTGTGCAGGTCATCAGTGAAAGATGTGAACGATTGAACAGGGTCGTCATGCCGGGGATCGACCGCGACAAAGTGTTCGCGGCCGCCGACATCAATTGCAGCGCAATCGGGGTGAACGACGGTGAAGCGTTGCTTGGAAGACTTGCGCGACATGCTGAATCCTCGGAGGATAGGGGCGCGCGGGGCACACGGTGGCGAAAGGGTTCACTCTCTCATACGTGGTTATTAGCTGATTCAGCTAACGCCTACAGGGACTTCACGCCGATACCGTGCGGATCACTCTCCTACGCGGGTGTGCGGACACACACCAGTGCGGGCTACGATCTCTGTCCCGCGCACACGAACCCTAACAAAGCAAAAGGCAGCTGGCCCTATTGGGCCAACTGCCTTTTCTTTTTCAAGATGTCAGCGAAGCTGCAGATCTGAAGTCATGCACCCCATGTTTGCTGCGCGACAGCGCAGCCCGGGAGGGCTGGGTAATCTCCTACAA
>NZ_JACVZC010000222.1 GCF_016658545.1 Pseudomonas sp. S37
GCAGCCCATCGCGACGCAAGGCCGCTCCTACAGGTTCTGTGCCTGCCTTGAGGGCAATGTAGGGAGCCTGGCTTGCCGGCAGTAGCCTTAACTGACTGGCATTACCGTGGGGCTGTGTTTCAACCGAGTCGTCAGGGCTTAATCAGCCGCTTCTCCATGATGATCGTACGTTCATCCCCATGGAATTCATCACGTACTTTTCCATACCCCAAGCGCATGTAGAAGCTCTGCGCCGTAATCGAAGAGGGCACTCGCAGCAGATGCGACCCGTGCGCCAGCGCCTCGTTCTCGACGGCGAGCATCAGCCGTTCACCAATACCCAGCCGCTGAAACTCGGGCGCGACGAACACGCTTCTGACGACACTGTTTTCAAGGCTGGCAGTAGCCACCACGTCATCGTGGTCTGTCGCAACGAAGATCAGGCGTCTATCCAGCAGATCGGCAACGGCCGCCTCGCTGAATGATCGTTCGACCTTGGCGATGGTCGCGGCATCATAGTCTGCGGCATTGCTCTGTCTCAGTGCTGCGATGATCACCCGGCTGATGCCCGCAACATCAGCCGCTACCGCCTTGCGAATCCGATAGTCCATGTCATCCTCAACGCCGGCGCAACACAGTGGCCAGCCCAACCGTCAGCACCACCGCGCAAATCAACGCCAGGCTGATGGTAATGGCCACACCCCACGCTTCAAGCAGCCCTGCCAATACCAGGTAAAACGCAATCACCCCCACCGCACCGATCGCATTGCCCCGCACCATCGCCGCCATGCCGGCCCGGCCATTCTGCATATGGGCAAACACCACCAGCGGCCAGGCAATCACCGGTATCGGCGCGAGCATCCCGCTGGTCGCCGGGCCCAGCCAGCTGGCCAGGCTGGTGATGATCATCAGCAAGCCGGTGGCAGACACCATGCGCAAAGGGATCTCCCAGAACCGCTGCCGGGGCTGGAGCAAGGTATCGGGTTTGGGCTCACGGCCGCTGGCGCGTATCAGCACACCGATCAGCACCAGCGTCATGGCAATCGACAGGTACAGGTTGCCCCAGTGGGTGAATGCATAGGCAATCAGGCCATAGAAGAGCAACGCCAGCAGCACGGCCGGGGCGATGCCGAGCCTGCGGGTAACCGTCAGATAAAAGGCGTAGGTAGCCTGCACCGCCGCCAGGCCGCCCAAGGCGCCGGGCAATGCGCCCAAGGCAAAGGCCGTGCCTTGCTCAAGGCACAGGAAGGTCATCACCAGCCCCGAGGTGATCGGCATGCCGGACAGCAGCCCGCCGAGCAGGCCGCCCCAACGGCGCGAGGCGAGGGAGATGGCCCACATCAGCAAGGGGGTGATGATGAGTTTCAGGTAGAACAAGGTCATTGCGCAGTATCCATACTTGGTGAGCGTGCGCCCTGCGGCGAAGCCGCAGCCTTACGCCGTGTTGAAAGCTTCGCGGGCACGCCCGCTCCCACAGGGTACGCGAACTGCCGGCAGCAACGGTAAAGATGTGCAAAGTTTCCCCGTGCCATCACCCCTGCGCCCTAGAATCCGCCCGCTGCCCCCCGGCCAACGGTGGGCAGCCGATCTAGCCTTGTGGAGCGTTGCAATGAAGTCGAAACACCTTTTCCGCGCAGCTTTGGTGGCTGCGCTGGTATCCGCCTTGTCGGGTTGCTGGATGTTCATGCCACCGGGTGGTGGCGGTGGTCATGATCATGGCT
>NZ_JACVZC010000224.1 GCF_016658545.1 Pseudomonas sp. S37
GTTAACAGTGGCCTTTTCTCGAATCTGGTTGCGGGAGCCGGATTTGAACCGACGACCTTCGGGTTATGAGCCCGACGAGCTACCAGGCTGCTCCATCCCGCGCCTGTGGGATCGAATTCTACAGTTCTTAGCGTACGTGTCAAGCGTTACCGTTTGATTTATCGAAACTTTTTGCCAATCGGCTTTTTCGCGCGCAAAGAAAAAGGCCACTGCGTTAACAGTGGCCTTTTCTCGAATCTGGTTGCGGGAGCCGGATTTGAACCGACGACCTTCGGGTTATGAGCCCGACGAGCTACCAGGCTGCTCCATCCCGCGCCTGTGAGATCGAATTCTACGGATTTGCGTGTTGTTGTCAAGCAATTGTTTCGGAAAAACCTTTTTTGTTCAAACCCTTAGCGTGCTGCAACGGTTTGCAGCTCAGGCGCGGCGGGGCTTTCAGGCCGATTATCGTGTGGCGATGCCGGGGAACTGTTTAAGGGCCGGGCGCATGCGATACTATCTGTATGAATTTACAGTGCTGACGGTCATCCATGTCCCTGCGCAAGATCATCCACGTCGACTGCGATTGCTTTTATGCCGCGATCGAGATGCGTGACGACCCGCGCCTGGCCGGGCGGCCGATGGCGGTGGGCGGCTCGCCCGAGCACCGTGGAGTGATTGCCACCTGCAACTATGAGGCGCGCGCCTATGGCGTGCGTTCGGCCATGTCGTCGCGGCATGCGCTGAAACTGTGCCCCGACCTGTTGATCGTCAAGCCGCGTTTCGAGGCCTACCGAGAGGCCTCGCGGGAAATCCACACAATCTTCCGTGACTACACCGAGCTGATCGAGCCCTTGTCGCTGGACGAGGCCTACCTGGATGTGAGCGACAGCCAATGGTATTCCGGCAGTGCCACACGCATTGCCGAGGATATTCGCCGGCGTGTTGCCCGTACCCTGCATATCACTGTGTCAGCGGGGGTGGCGCCAAACAAGTTTCTGGCCAAGATCGCCAGCGACTGGCGCAAGCCCAACGGTCTGTTCGTGATTACCCCAAGTGAAGTGGAAGCGTTCGTTGCCGCCTTGCCGGTGGCCAGGCTGCATGGCGTCGGCAAGGTCACGGCGGAAAAACTCACCCGGCTGGGTATCGAGACCTGCCTGGAGCTGCGTGACTGGTCACGCCTGGCGCTGGTGCGCGAGTTCGGCAGTTTTGGCGAGCGCTTGTGGGGGCTGGCGCGGGGTATTGACGAGCGCGCGGTGCACAACGACAGCCGCCGCCAGTCGGTCAGCGTGGAAAACACCTACGACACGGACTTACCAGACCTGGCCAGTTGCCTGGCACGCTTGCCAGAGCTGCTGGAGAGCCTGAACGAGCGTATTGCCCGCATGGACAGCAGTTACCGGCCGGACAAACCGTTCGTCAAGGTCAAGTTCCACGACTTCAGCCAGACTACCCTGGAGCAGGCGGGGGCGGGCAGGGACCTGGAGAGTTACCGGCAGTTGCTGGGGCAGGCGTTCGCCCGTGGTGGCAAGCCGGTGCGCTTGCTGGGGGTGGGGGTGAGGTTGCGAGACTTGCGTGGGGCGCATGAACAGCTGGAGTTGTTCACGCCTGAATAAAGAAAGCAGCTTCACGCGGTCGATGTAGGAGCGGCCTTGTGCCGCGAATGGGCTGCAAAGCAGCC
>NZ_JACVZC010000225.1 GCF_016658545.1 Pseudomonas sp. S37
TGTTGTGGGGTCCCTGTGGGAGCGGGTTTACCCGCGAAGAGGCCAGACCAGGCACCATCAACCCCGACTATTTCTTGTGCTTGGCAAACGCCGCCTCAAGCGCCTGGTTGATGGTGCGCAGCACCTTCACCCGGGCCCAGCGTTTGTCGTTGGCCTCCACCAAGGTCCACGGCGCAATCTCGCTGCTGGTGCGGTCGACCATGTCGCCCACCGCCTGCACGTAGTCGTCCCACTTGTCGCGGTTGCGCCAGTCATCCTCGGTGATCTTGTAGCGCTTGAACGGGATCTGTTCACGCTCTTCAAAGCGCTCCAGCTGGGTCTGCTGGTCGATCGCCAGCCAGAACTTGACCACCACCACGCCGGCATTCACCAGCTGCTCTTCAAAGTCGTTGATTTCGCTGTAGGCGCGCATCCAGTCGGCCGGGGTGCAGAAGCCTTCCACCCGCTCCACCAGCACCCGGCCATACCAGGAGCGGTCGAAGATGGTGAACTTGCCGCGCGCCGGAATGTGCCGCCAGAACCGCCACAGGTAAGGCTGGGCGCGCTCTTCTTCCGTGGGCGCGGCAATCGGCACGATGCGGTACTGGCGCGGGTCCAGCGCGGCTGCCACACGGCGGATGGCGCCACCCTTGCCGGCAGCGTCATTGCCTTCGAACACTGCCACCAGGGCGTGGCGGCGCATGTGTTTGTGGCGCAGCAGGCCGGCCAGGCGTGCCTGCTCGGTCACCAGTTGCTCCTGGTAGTCGGCCTTGTCCAGGCGCAGGGTCAGGTCCAGCGCACCGAGCAGGCTGCGGTCATCGATGCTGCGGCCCAGCGGGGCGACGTTGCCCTGGTGCTTGCCCTTGGGGTTGTTGGCCAGCGCGGCCTGCAGGCTTTCCAGCAGGATGCGCCCTACCGCCAGGCTGCGGTAGTGCGGGTCGACCCCTTCGACGATATGCCACGGCGCGTAGTCGCGGCTGGTACGGCGCAGCACACGCTCGCCAAAACGCACGAAACGGTCGTAGGTTTCTGACTGCTGCCAGTCCAGCGGGCTGATCTTCCAGCTGTGCAGCGGGTCGTCCTTCAGCGATTTCAGGCGCGCCTTCATCTGCTTCTTGGACAGGTGGAACCAGAACTTGATGATCAGCGCGCCTTCGTCGCAGAGCATCTGCTCCAGGCGTTCGGCGCCGGTAATGGCCTGGTCGAGCACGGCATCCTTGAACACCCCGTGCACCCGCCCCTGCAGCATCTGGCTGTACCAGTTGCCGAAGAACACCCCCATGCGCCCCTTCGGCGGCAAGGCCCGCCAGTAGCGCCAGGCCGGCGGGCGGGCCAGTTCCTCGTCGGTCTGCTGGTCGAAGGTGAGCACATCGATCATGCGCGGGTCCATCCACTCGTTGAGCAGCTTTACCGTCTCACCCTTGCCGGCGCCTTCGATACCGTTGATCAGCACGATCACCGGGAAGCGCGCCTGCTGCTTGAGTTCGTACTGGGCTTCGAGCAGGGCCTCGCGTAAAGCGGGTACCTCGGCGTCGTAAGCCTCCTTGTCGATGCTGTGGCCGATTTCGGCGGATTCGAACATGCACTGGCTCCTTCAATGGATAAGCAAGACTAGCGGATTTCATTTCTGCCTGTACGGGCCTCTTCGCGGGTGAACCCGCTCCCACAGGCACCCACAATG
>NZ_JACVZC010000226.1 GCF_016658545.1 Pseudomonas sp. S37
ACCGACCTTCACCATCACCTTGAACAAGGAGTTGGACAAGCCGTTCACCGTTACCCTGAGCACTGGCGCTACCGTGGTGTTCGCCGCTGGCGAGACCACCAAGTCCTATGCCGCACCGGCGCAGGGCGACGACGTGTTCAAAGACGAAGGCAAGATCACTGTCAGCATCACCAAGGCAGAAGTAGTCGGCGAACAACTGGAAAACCTGCAGATCGGCAAGGCTGCGAGCGTGGCGGTTACCGACACGCAGAGCCCGGTCACTGCAGAGCTGTCTGTCAGCTCTAACGCTGTGACCGAAGGCGGCAAGATCACTTACACCGTGAAGCTGGTCAGCGCAGATCCGTCCCTGCCGGTTACCAACCACAAAGGCCTGACCTTCACCCTGACTGATGGCACCACGGTGACCGTCAAAGCTGGTGAATCGGTAGGTACAACCACGGTTACTGCCTCGGACAACGTCTACGTCAACGACCCGGTTACCATCACTCAGACCCTGACCGGTGTTTCCGGCAAGGGCGCTGACCAGTTCGAGCAACTGGAACTGGGTAAAGACAGCGTCAGCACTGTTGTGACCGACGAACAAGGCACGCCTAATAACCCAGGTGGCGAGAACGAAGGTGACCTGGTCAAGGTCACCATCGTGGCCGATCAAGTCTCGGTCAACGAAGCGACTGAACCGACCTTCACCATCACCTTGAACAAGGAGTTGGACAAGCCGTTCACCGTCACCCTGAGCACCGGTGCTACCGTGGTATTCGCCGCTGGCGAGACCACCAAGTCGTACGCCGCGCCTGCCCAAGGCGACGACGTGTTCAAGGACGAAGGCAAGATCACTGTCAGCATCACCAAAGCGGAAGTGGTCGGTGAACAGCTGGAAAACCTGCAGATCGGTAAAGCCGCTTCGGTTGCTGTGACTGATACGCAGAGCCCAGTCACTGCAGAGCTGTCGGTCAGCAGCGGTACCGTGACCGAAGGCGGCAAGATCACCTACACCGTGAAGCTGGTCAGCGCGGATCCGTCCCTGCCGGTTACCAACCACAAGGGCCTGACCTTCACCTTGACCGATGGCACCACCGTGACCGTCAAGGCCGGTGAATCGGTAGGTACCACCACGGTTACTGCCCCGGACAACGTCTACGTCAACGACCCGGTTACCATCACTCAGACCCTGACCGGTGTTTCCGGCAAGGGCGCTGACCAGTTCGAGCAACTGGAGCTGGGCAAAGATTCTGTCAGCACCGTTGTGACTGACGAACAAGGCACGCCAAACAACCCAGGCGGCGAGAACGAAGGCGATCTGGTCAAAGTCAGCATCAATGCGGTCGAGAAATCGGTTGACGAAGCGACTGCGCCTAACTTCGTCGTCACTTTGAACAAGCCGCTGGATAAACCGCTCACCGTTACCCTGAGCAACGGCGACAAGATCACCTTCGGCATAGGCGAAGTCTCCAAGCCATACACCGCCAAGCCGCAAGGCGACGACGTATTCGTCGACAAGGGCAAAATCGAGGTTGGCATCGCTGATGCTACCGTCGACGGGTCGAATTTCGAGAACCTGCAGTTCGGCGAGCCTGCGACTGTTGCCGTGACTGACACC
>NZ_JACVZC010000227.1 GCF_016658545.1 Pseudomonas sp. S37
CCGCTCCTATGTATGGACTCGCCCACACTGTCTAATTGCTTTTGAACATAAGAACCCGGTTGCATCTATGTATCAGGCCTATTCGAGGAAGCTTTTCGCTTCTGGCCAACATCGTGGTGAGCTCGCAGAGTGCCGTTTACATTGAGGCCTCTGAACTAGGCCTGTAGGAGCGGAGGCATCAGGTCTGCGACGGTCTTACCTAGGGTCAATGTTCACTAGCAGGGGTTGGAGCGCCTAGCGCCCCGGTGGTATTACTCGGTTAATCAGAGGCGCATGCGGCCTCCGGGTTGCTGCTCGGTTTGCGTTGATAAACCTGATCGCTTTGCAACAGGGCCCAGATAATGCGCAGATTTCGATTGGCCAGTCTGATCGCCGCCTCCTTGCGTCCCAGGCGGGATAGCCAGCGCAAGAGGCGGCGATCGTCTGGCTGATCGGAATCGGGCCTTAGCTGACTCAAGACCGCATGTGCGCCCTGGATCATCAAGCTGCGTATGTAACCGTCACCTCGCTTGCTCATTCGGCCCAGTTGGACTTTGCTTCCGCTGCTGTGCTGATCGGGCACGATCCCGAAGAAGGCGGAATACATTCGGCCACTGGCAAAGCGGCGGGGTTCGGTTTCTTTTGCCACGATCGCCGTGGCCGTGATGGGGCCGACGCCACGAATGGTGATCAGCCGTTGTGCGACTTCATCCTTCTGAGCTGTCGCTTCCAGCCGTTTACTCAACGTCGTAATGCGCTCACCCAGCGACTGCCAGTCAGTCAGCAGTTCGTCGAGGACCTCGCGCAACAAGTCGGGCAAAGGCAGGGAGGCGTCCTCAAGAGCCCGTGGTACATGGCTTTTGATCGCGGTATCGCCCTGCGGCATGGATACGCCGTGCTCAAGGAGCAAGCCCCGTATCTGATTACCTATCGCGGTATGTCGCTTGATGCTGCCGCGCCGGATACGGTGCAGGGCTTGAATAGCCAGAGCGGTGGTGCTTTTGATCGGTATCGAGGCGATGCTGGTGTCGCGACCGGCTCGTAAAATGGCATGAGCGTCATTACGGTCGTTCTTCGCGCCACTGCGGTGCTCGGCGACGCGTTGCGCAGGCAGGATGCGAACCGGGTTACCTTTGGCCTGCAGCAGCCTGGCCCAGGCTTGAGCGCCTGGACCGCACTCCATCAGGACGGCCACTGTCGCTGGTAGCTTGAGCAGGAAATCATGGAAAGCTTGTCGGGATTTAATGCGATCTTCGTAGATCACCCGACCGGTAGCGTCCTCGCCTGCTAATTGGAAAACCTGTTTGGCCAGGTCTACGCAGATCGTTGTGCAGAGTTCCACATCAGTGGAAGACAGGGATTCTTGCTTCGAACTATGCTTTTTCATGGTCTCGCCCTCGCTGCCGTTGGCTTCTTCGAACGCCACCGTGGCACTGTGATGCCTCGGCGGGGGCGAGTCCATCGATTACA
>NZ_JACVZC010000228.1 GCF_016658545.1 Pseudomonas sp. S37
GGTGAACCCGCTCCTACAGGTACAGCGCTGGCCTCATGTTTGACGCTGCCCCTTGTAGGAGCGGGTTCACCCGCGAAGAGGCCGGTGCAGGCGTGCAAACCGTGCGCGGTTTGTAGGGGGCCTTGCCGGAGCGCCGGCACGGTAGGAAAAGGCTGCACAAGCAGTCCCGACAATGTTCTTTGTTTTATAGCTTTGAGAACTAGTAATTTTGCCAGTAGTAAAAGCTGGGTTTGGTCATCATGATTAGGGGTAATAAAGGCCACATGGTACGTCAGCATGGCACCCCTCACAGGAAATGGCTTTGACGACTTTTCATTAGGTTGCGCACGTATTCCAGTACAGCCAAATGCGCGCAGTATTTACCGTTTTTACCGCAAAAGCCGCTTGGTAAACGAAATTCAAGGTAAATCGCATTTTTCGATCATGCAGCATGAAGGTCATTTGCTGGCACAGCAGCAATGTAAAGGAGAGGCTGGCATCAATGCTTTGTTGGGTGTGGATCTACATCGGACGGTACTCACTTGGGTTGATTCATGCGAGTCGCCAAAGTGTTTCACCTATCCACCTTATGGTCATCATTCGGGACCTTCGGAGCTGCTCGCTTTCAATGGCGAGCGGCCAGACTGCGTAACCGGGAATTACCTGTTGGGCAACGGCTATCGAGCATTCAACCCCGTTTTAATGCGTTTCAATTCCCCGGATAATATGAGTCCATTTGGTCCCGGTGGGTTAAGCTCTTATAGTTATTGCCTGCAGGACCCTATAAACTATCAAGATCCCAGTGGACATTCTCGGCTAGGGCGCTTTGTGTCTAGTTTGTATAGTCGCGTCGCTGGAACAAAGCGCCCATCTAGAGAAATTTTCACGGCCATCCACGCCAATGTCACCCCACTACTCGCAGCTACAATCCGGCCGTTTGGCCAACTCGGAAAGGTCCATCTGGCTGAGCGCCAGGTGACGATGAATGGTCTTGGTAAGGTCTATCTGCCTCCACCCGCTCTTTCTCAGAGTCATGTAACGATGAATGTGGTAACAGGAAGAACTGAAACGGCAGGCTATGATTTCTTGGGGTTTCATGGGAGTAGCGTAGCGCACAAACGTTCACTTGAGAGCGGGGTTGACTATGAGCGCAACACTATCAGTGTCTTTGGAAAGGGGTTTTATTATACAGAGGATCTTTCATATGCTATTTTTTATGCGCAAGACCGAGGACAAAATCAGGGGCATGTGTATGGGGTTTATGGGAAAATTTCAGCGTTGGAAGGAAACGTTGAAACCATTATTGACGGCTACGAAATGCTGGTTGGCAAAGAGGGGATTAAACATTTAATTGTTAGGGACTTCATAATGTACTCTCCTGGCCAGTACGTTTCAAAGATCAGACGTTAGGTTCTGTCTGAAAAAAGCCGTCGCATACACCGCATGACACAAGCCAGCGAGAC
>NZ_JACVZC010000229.1 GCF_016658545.1 Pseudomonas sp. S37
GCGAATCATATCGCCCTTAAGAGGTGTCCGGGATCATTAGGCCAGTTCAAACCCGCTCCCACAGGGACCGCGCAAATTTTGAGGCTGGTGCAATACCTGTGGGAGCGGGTTTACCCGCGAAAGGGCCCTTGCAGGAGAAAGATCAACTCCCGGCAAACCCATTCTGCCGCCACGCCTCATACACCGTCACCGCCACGGTATTGGACAGGTTCAGGCTACGGCACCCCGGCCGCATCGGCAGGCGCAGGCGCTGTTCGGCCGGCAGGCTGTCCAGCACCTCGGCCGGCAACCCACGGCTCTCCGGCCCGAACAGGAACGCATCGCCCGGCTGGTAGGCCACTTCGTGGAACGGGTGCGAGCCTTTGGTGGTAAAGGCGAACAGCCGCGGGTTGCCCAGGCTTTCCAGGCATCCGGCCAGGCTCTCGTGGCGCTTGAGCGTGGCATACTCGTGGTAGTCCAGCCCTGCACGGCGCAGGCGCTTGTCGTCCAGTTCGAAACTGATGGGTTCGATCAGGTGCAGGTGGCAGCCGCTGTTGGCGCACAGGCGAATGATGTTGCCGGTATTCGGCGGAATTTCTGGTTGAAAAAGGATGACGTGAAACATGCACGGCTCCAAGCGTGAAGATGACGGGCATTCTACCCCCGAACCGGACGTGCGTTCGAAGGCGATGCCGCGGATGATCCTGTCGCTGGCAATAGTCGGGGTGATGGTTGGGCTGATGATCGGCCGCCTGACCGCGCCTGACGAGCGCGAGTTGCAGCAAGTGCAGGTGGTACAGGACGGCCTTGATCTGTGGTTCAGCGAAGAACCCAAGCTGCACGGTGAGAACGTGGAAGGTACGGTGGCGTTGCTGTTCCAGGCCCAGGGCAAGGCCCAGCAGGGGCAACTGAGCCTGCAAGGCAAACCGGTGAGCTGGCGCGTGCAGCACAGCAAGGAAGGGTTGCTGCTGACGGTGGTGGCCGCGCGCCCCCTACGCGGCGAGTGGGCCGGTGCAGAGGACGCTGGGCGCTGGCGGGTGCAGGTGAAACTGCACGAATAAAAGAGGGGATATCCCGGCCTGCCTGTACCAGGGTCCCCAAAAGGGCTACGGCGTATTGCGTGTAAAGGGGGGATGGCCCGGCCTGCCTGTACCGAGGTCCCCGAAAGCGGCGGTGCTGCGAATAAAAGAGGGGTTCACCCGGCCTGCCTGTACCAGGGCCCCCGAAATTGGGTATGTATTAGCTATTGCAGGGGGCGTGCCAGTTTTGCAAAGCCCGGGAATATTGGGCTTTGAGGGGGATTTGGCCGGGTTTTGAGGGGATTTGTGCCTTGGCGAGGTGCAGCGGGCACAGGAACGGTGCGCGATAGGGCTGAAATTTTTGGGGCCGCTTTGCGGCCCATCGCGACGCAAGGTGTTCTGGTCAAGTTTTTCCGGACACCGATTACG
>NZ_JACVZC010000022.1 GCF_016658545.1 Pseudomonas sp. S37
GCAGGCGGCTTGATCACCGTAATCGGTGTCCGGAAAAACTTGACCAGAACAGTTTACCCGCGAAGAGGCCCGCACAGGCAACAAAAAAGCGCCCCGAGAGGCGCTTTTTTGATAGCAGCAAACCTTACTGCACGGTCGGCACTTCGCCAGCTTCCTGCATGCGCTGCATTTCTTGCGCGTACAGGGCGTCGAAGTTGACCGGCGACAGCATCAGCGCCGGGAACGAACCGCGGGTCACCAGGCTGTCCAGGGTCTCACGGGCGTACGGGAACAGGATGTTCGGGCAGAACGCACCCAGGGTATGGCTCATCGAAGGCGCATCGAGGTTGGCGATCAGGAAGATACCCGCCTGCTGCACTTCAGCGATGAAGGCTACTTCGTCACCGTTCTTGACGGTAACCGACAGGGTCAGTACCACCTCGTGGAAGTCACCTTCCAGGGCTTTTTGCTTGGTGTTCAGGTCCAGGGCAACGCTCGGCTCCCAGGTCTGACGGAAGATCTGCGGGCTTTTCGGGGCCTCGAACGACAGGTCGCGCACATAAATGCGCTGCAGGGAGAACTGAGGGCTGTTGTCTTCTGCAGCAGCGCCGTTGGTCTGTTGGTCAGTCATGGCAGATCCTTATCCTAATGTTTTTGAATGCAGTGCAAATCAGGCCGCCAGCAGCGCGTCGAGCTTGCCGGCGCGCTCCAGGGCATAGAGGTCATCGCATCCACCGACATGGGTGCTGCCGATCCAGATCTGCGGCACCGACGTACGGCCGGCCTTCTGGCTCATCTCGGCACGAACCTGCGGCTTGCCGTCGACCTTGATTTCCTCGAAGGCCACGCCCTTGCTCTCGAGCAGGTACTTGGCGCGCATGCAGTACGGGCAGTAGTCGCTGGAATAGACGATGACGGGCTTCATATCACTTCACCAGGGGCAGGTTATCGGCTTTCCAGCTGGAAACGCCACCGCTCAGTTTGGCGGCGTTGTAACCGGCTTTAAGCAACTCGCGGCAGTGCGTGCCGGACTGCTGGCCCATCGCATCGACGATGATCAGGGTCTTCTCTTTGTGCTTTTCCAGCTCGCCCATGCGGGTAGCCAGCTTGTCCTGCGGGATGTTGACCGCACCGACGATATGGCCGGCGGAGTATTCCTTGGCCGGGCGAATGTCGATTACCAGCGCCTTGTCGGCGTTGACCAGGGCGGTCAGCTGGCCATTGCTCAGGCTCTGGCCGCCACGGCGGATTTCATTGATGAGCAGCAGGACCAGCAGAATGAGGAAGATCGCAACCAGGATGTAGTGATCTGTCGCGAATTGAATCAGGTGAGCAACCATCAGCGGTGTTCCAGGCGATTGAAAATGCCGGCCAGTATACACAGCCCCATGGTGCCACCAAAGCCCGACGGGCCGGCGGCAAAAGCAACCCTCATGTGGCTATCACGGGTGCGCCGGTCGGGGGAATGGGACGAATATTCGCCGTGGGTGGCGTATTTGCCCTAAAATGCGTTTCTTTATCATCTTTGAACAACCGTGAGTTTGATTGATGACGAGTACGCCCAAACCCCTGGTCCTGATCATCCTGGATGGCTTCGGCCACAGCGAAACCCCCGAACACAACGCCATCTTTGCCGCCAATACCCCGGTTTATGATCGCCTGCGCGCCACCCTGCCGCATGGCCTCATTTCCGGCTCGGGCATGGATGTCGGCCTGCCGGACGGGCAGATGGGCAACTCCGAAGTCGGTCACATGAACCTCGGCGCCGGTCGCGTCGTGTACCAGGACTTCACCCGGGTGACCAAGGCCATCCGCGACGGCGAATTCTTCCAGAACCCGGTACTGACCGGCGCGGTAGACAAGGCAGCGGGTGCCGGCAAGGCCGTGCATATCCTCGGCCTGCTGTCCGACGGCGGCGTACACAGCCATCAGGACCACCTGGTGGCAATGGCCGAACTGGCCGCACAACGTGGCGCCGAGAAAATCTACCTGCACGCCTTCCTCGATGGCCGCGACACCCCGCCACGCAGTGCGCAGTCGTCGATCGAACTGCTCGACGCCACCTTCGCCAAGCTGGGCAAGGGCCGCATCGCCAGCCTGATCGGCCGCTACTACGCGATGGACCGCGACAACCGTTGGGACCGCGTCAGCGCCGCCTACAACCTGATCGTCGACAGCGCCGCCGAATACACCGCGGATACCGCCCAGGCCGGCCTGGAAGCCGCCTACGCCCGCGACGAGAGCGACGAGTTCGTCAAGGCCACGCGGATTGGCGAAGCGGTCAAGGTCGAAGACGGCGATGCCGTGATCTTCATGAACTTCCGTGCCGACCGCGCCCGCGAGCTGTCGCGTGCCTTTGTCGAGCCGGACTTCACCGAGTTTGCCCGTGCGCGCCTGCCAAAGATGGCGGCTTACATCGGCCTGACCCAGTACTCGGCGAAAATTGCCGCACCGGCTGCCTTTGCGCCTTCCAGCCTGAACAACGTGCTGGGCGAATACCTGGCAAAGAACGGCAAGACCCAGCTGCGCATCGCCGAAACCGAGAAATACGCCCACGTTACCTTCTTCTTCTCCGGCGGCCGCGAAGAGCCATTCGAAGGCGAAGAGCGCATTCTGATCCCATCGCCGAAGGTCGCCACCTATGACCTGCAGCCGGAAATGAACGCACCGCAAGTGACTGACCGCATTGTCGAAGCCATCGCGCAGCAGCGTTTTGACGTGATCGTGGTCAACTATGCCAACGGCGACATGGTCGGCCACACGGGCGTGTTCGAAGCCGCGGTGAAGGCCGTCGAAGCCCTGGATACCTGCGTCGGTCGCATTGTCGAGGCCCTGGACAAGGTTGGCGGCGAAGCGCTGATCACCGCCGACCATGGCAACGTCGAGCAGATGGAGGACGAATGCACCGGCCAGGCGCACACCGCGCACACCACCGAACCGGTACCGTTCATTTATGTGGGCAAGCGCAACGTGAAAGTGCGTGATGGCGGCGTGCTGGCTGATGTGGCACCGACCATGCTGAAGCTGCTGGGGCTGGAGAAGCCGGTGGAAATGACCGGGACTTCGATCCTGGTTGACGGCTGATCTCTGTTAAAGGGGGCCGCTTTGCGGCCCATCGCGACGCAAGGCCGCTCCTACAGGGGACCGCGTGATCACTGTAGGAGCGGCCTTGTGTCGCGATCGGGCTGCGCAGCAGCCCCCGATAACACATGAATTCCAGACAAACGCCCCCCTGCACCCGCAGCGAGGCGTTTTTTTTGCCTGCCCAGGCGGGCATACTAGGCCAGTCTCCATCCTTGGTACGCCAAACCCCATGCTTCGCGCCCTGATTCTCCTAGCCCTGTCTTGCCTGCTCAGCCCGGCATTCGCCGATGAGCGCGCACAGACCCAGCAGCAACTGGACGCCACCCGCCAGGACATTGCCGAGCTCAAGAAAACGCTGGGCAAGCTCCAGGAAGAAAAGGCCGGTGTGCAAAAGGACCTCAAAGCCACCGAGACCGACATCGGCAACCTCGAAAAGCAGGTAGAGGGGCTGCAGCAAGAACTAAAAAAGACCGAGGGCGAGCTGGAGCGCCTTGATACCGAGAAAAAAAAACTCCAGAGCGCCCGCGTTGAACAACAACGGCTGATCGCCATCCAGGCCCGTTCGGCCTACCAGAACAATGGCCGCGAGGAATACCTCAAGCTGCTGCTCAACCAGCAGAACCCTGAGAAGTTCGCCCGCACCCTCACCTACTACGACTACATGAGCAAGGCGCGCCTGGAGCAACTGCGCACCTTCAACGAGACCTTGCGCCAGCTGGCCAACGTCGAACAGGAAATTTCCAGTCAGCAGCAACAACTGCTGGCCCAGCGTGCCGACCTCGACAGCCGACGCCAGGCCCTGGAGGCCGAACGCGGCAAGCGCCAGCAGGTACTGGCCAAGCTCAACAGCGACGTGAAAGACCGCGACCAGAAGTTGCAGGCCCGCGAGCAGGACCAGGCCGACCTGGCCAAAGTACTCAAAACCATCGAGGAAACCCTGGCCCGGCAGGCCCGCGAAGCTGAAGAGGCACGCAAGAAAGCCTTGCTGGCCCAGCAGGAAGCGGAAAAGCGCCGCCAGCAGGAAGCCCTGGCGGCCGCCGCTGCCCGCGACCGGGCACGCGAACCCGCTGAACCGGTAGAACCGCCGAAAAAGGCCAGGACTACCCTCGGCCCGATGGTTTCCAGCGATGGCGCCAACTACGGCGGCGCATTTTCTGCAGCTCGGGGCAAACTTCCGTGGCCAGTCAATGGTCGATTGCTGGCACGCTTCGGTGATGCCCGCGGCAGCGACGCCCGTGCCAAGTGGGACGGGGTGATGATCAGCGCCAACCCGGGCACCCAGGTGCGTGCGGTACACGGCGGGCGCGTGGTATTCGCCGACTGGTTGCGCGGCGCAGGGCTTCTGGTCATTCTCGACCATGGCAACGGTTACCTGAGCCTGTACGGCCACAACCAGAGCCTGCTCAAGAGTGCCGGTGACATCGTCAAGGCCGGTGAAGCCATTTCCACCGTTGGCGACAGCGGTGGCCAGGACGCAGCAGGCTTGTACTTCGCCATCCGCCAGCAGGGCCGGCCTACCGACCCTTCGCAGTGGTGCCGGGGCTAGTCAAATTTCTACGGCGTAGCCTGAATGCTGCGCCGATGCTCCCCTGGGAGCGCTTACAGGATCAGGAGTTCGTTCGACATGCTGCACTCGCCTCGTCTCACCCAGCTGGCCCTGTCCATCGCCCTGGCGGTCGGTGCGCCCCTGGCCACGGCTGCGGAGCCGGCCAAAACTGCTGCCGTACCCGCCACAGAGGTGACAGCCAAGGCGCCCTTGCCGCTGGAAGAACTGCGCACCTTCGCCGAGGTCATGGACCGCATCAAGGCGGCCTACGTCGAACCGGTGGACGACAAGACCCTGCTGGAAAACGCCATCAAGGGCATGCTCAGCAACCTTGACCCGCACTCGGCCTACCTCGGCCCCGAGGACTTCCAGGAGCTGCAGGAAAGCACCAGCGGCGAGTTCGGCGGGCTGGGCATCGAAGTGGGCCAGGAAGACGGCTTCATCAAGGTGGTCTCGCCCATCGACGACACCCCGGCCTCGCGTGCCGGCGTGCAGGCCGGTGACCTGATCGTCAAGATCAACGGTGCCCCGACCCGCGGCCAGACCATGACCGAAGCGGTCGACAAGATGCGCGGCAAGGTCGGCGAGAAAATCACCCTGACCCTGGTGCGCGACGGCGGCAACCCGTTTGACGTGACCCTGGCTCGCGCAGTCATCCAGGTCAAGAGCGTGAAGAGCCAGTTGCTGGAAAACGACTACGGCTACATCCGCATCACCCAGTTCCAGGTGAAGACCGGCGACGAAGTGGGCAAGGCCCTGGCCAAGCTGCGCAAGGACAACGGCAAGAAGCTGCGCGGCGTGGTGCTGGACCTGCGCAACAACCCCGGCGGCGTGCTGCAATCGGCGGTGGAAGTGGCCGACCACTTCCTGACCAAGGGCCTGATCGTCTACACCAAAGGCCGTATCGCCAACTCCGAGCTGCGCTTCTCGGCCGACCCGGCCGACGCCAGCGAAGGCGTGCCACTGGTGGTGCTGATCAACGGCGGCAGCGCCTCGGCTTCGGAAATTGTCGCCGGTGCCCTGCAAGACCAGAAGCGTGCCGTGCTGATGGGCACCGACAGCTTCGGCAAAGGCTCGGTGCAAACCGTGCTGCCACTGGCCAACGACCGTGCCCTGAAGCTGACCACCGCACTGTACTTCACCCCCAACGGCCGCTCGATCCAGGCCCAGGGCATTGTCCCTGACATCGAAGTGCGCCCGGCCAAGCTTACCGCTGAAGTCGATACCGACAACTTCAAGGAAGCCGACCTGCAGGGTCACCTGGGCAACGGCAATGGCGGCGCCGACCGCCCAACCGGCAGCAGCAAGCGCAAGGAGCGCCCGCAGGATGACGACTTCCAGCTGAGCCAGGCCCTGAGCCTGCTCAAAGGGCTGAACATCACCTCGGGCAAATGATCCTCACGATGCGTTACCTGCTGTGTCTGTTGTTCTGCCTATTGGCCGGGGTCGCGCAAGCGGCGCCGGCCGGCAAGGCCTACCTGAGCATCATTATCGACGACCTGGGCCAAAGCACCGAGCGTGACAGCCGCACCCTGGCCCTGCCCGGGCCGGTGACCATGGCGATCATGCCCGACACACTGCACGCTACCGACTTCGCACGCCAGGCGCACAAGGCTGGCAAGACAGTAATCCTGCACATGCCCATGGACCCGGCCACCGGGCCTTATGCCTGGCACCCCGGCCTGCCCGTCGAAGAGCTGGCCCGGCGCCTGGACGCCGCGCTGCTCAAGGTGCCCTACGCTGCCGGCATCAACAACCACATGGGCAGCCGCATGACCGCCCAGCGCGAGCCGATGGCCTGGTTGATGGGCGAGTTGCAGCGGCGTCACCTGTTCTTCGTCGACAGCCGCACCAGTGCCGCCACTGTGGCGGCAGCCGAAGCACAGGCACAGGGGGTAGCGCATGTTTCACGCGATGTGTTCCTGGACGACGTACGCACCCCCGAGGCAATTACCGGGCAGTTGCAGCAAGGCATTGCCTTGGCGCTCAAGCAAGGTTCGGCGGTGCTGATCGGGCACCCTTACCCACAGACGCTCGAAGTGCTGGCACGCGAGCTGCCACGCTTGAAAAGCCAAGGGATCACGTTGGTCAAACTGCCACAGATGATCGCCGAGCGAAGCAATCAGGCCATGCCTGCACATGGTAAGCATGGCCGCTACAGCAACCGCTGAACGGCCTGCCTGCTCAAACGAAACGCTCAACCGAAAGGAATGATCCCCCTGGCCTGCTCCAAGGTCAGCCTGCCACGGTGTACCCGCTCTCCCGCAGCAGATTCCGCGCGGTTGCTCATGCTGCGCTGGCGCCACGTCTTCAGGTGACCGCGTGTGAACTCCGTGGAATAGGCATCAGCCGCCGGGAAGTGGAAATGCGCCACCCACAGGTTCCGACCCTGAGCATCACCGGGTTTGGTCAAGCGCATGATTTTGTACTCGTCGAACGCACTGCCGTCCTTCATCGTTTTTCTGGCGACGTATTCGACCTTGATCAGGCCCTGCTGGTGCAGGAACTGCAGCGCCTGGGCAGAGGGGTAGTGTGTGCCGGTATAGAGAGCCGTCAGTTGCAGGTTCTTTTCCGACCGTAGCCGGTCCGCGGCACTTTCCAGTTGCCTGATCAGGGCTTCGCCAGAGCCCTGTTCACGCAGGTCGGCCACCACCCTGTCGAGCTTCCCGAGCTGCCCGTCGAACAGCTGGGCGAGCAAGCCTGCCTTAATGTCGTTCGCGACATAGTCTTTGGCCTTGATGTCGATCACGGCATTTTCGTCCAGCAGCGCTTGTACACGCATGGCCAGATCTGTGGTCGGGGCAGGTTCAGTCGATGGCGCGGGCTCGGCTTGTCGTTGTCGCCATTGGCCGTCCAGCCAGTCAAATATGGCCAGCACTTCGTTAGAATCAGACTCGCGGATCTCAACGATACGCTGCCCATCTTGCTCAACCTCACTTCCGATCAGTAACTGCCCTTCGTTGTTGCGTACCACCCGATGCAGCTCGCTGGAGGCGAGGTAAGGGATGCGCTTGCCTGATGCCGCAGAGCCGTCCTGCTCCTGAACGGCTTCGACCAGACGACGGCCAGCATCCAGCTTGAGCTTCTCGATATGCTCTCGATATCGCCCTAGCATGGCGGGTTCTATCAGTTTGCCTCCGTGTTTCAGGATGCTGCCACTGTTGAGTAATGCTGCCGAGTACTCGTCCCACGCCTCCTGCAAGATGACAATGCGGTCCTCAGCCGAAAGGTTGACGAAATCGAGCACGCCATGCGCACCTGCGGCGTTGCGCAGTGACAGCCCCTTGATTTCGCTTCTGTAGGCATCAAGCGTGGCACTTACGCCAGGGGTATCACCCTGCAACGACAGTTCAGCCAGGGACATAGCCTGATTGAAACGCATCTGAACAGTCGTGACTCTGCGCCAGGAGATCATTTGCCTGACCGTAACCCCAGCGTCGCCCATTACCCCGATAACCCGGAGATCCTCAGGAGCATCAGCCAACAGACTATCCAGACGAACGTGCGCCAAAAGCATACGGTCCTTGAACCCAGAGAGCTCCTCAAGCTTGGTACGCCACGCCAAATAGGTTTTGGGGAACGCCTCCACAGGGCAGACCTTGAGGCGTTGCTGCAATTGAGTAAACTCCTGCGGCTCAGCCAAAATCTTTAGTTCCTGGAGTACAAACTGGCTGTCGCGGATCAACCTGTACCTGAGTACCTCCTCTGTCTCCGGAACGATCTCCCCCCAATTCCCTGCCGCGCGCTCAGTGCTGTACTTTCCCTCTTGCATGGCGGCCAGCAACGGGAACAGTTGCTCTTCCTTGACAAGTACCTCCTCCAGCTTGGCGATGGTTTCTTTGCGCAGCGTTAGAAGGTCCGCTTTCCATTCGGCAATGCGCTCGTTGTAGCGGGTAATGAGTACCTGCCTGTTAGCATCCCCCCCCTCCCCTTGCTCATTCACTTGCGTCTGCGCGCTATCCCTAAGTTCTATAAGCTTTTCAAGCTTATCGCGCAGCTCAATGATGCGTTTACCTCGTGCGCCAAACTCATCTCGCAAACTGCGGGCTTGCACCTCAAGCGCGTTTGCAGCTGAACGCAGTTTTTGGAAGCGCTTGCTGATATTTGCACTCCGGCTGCTGGCCTCCATGCCACCCGACAGGTCAAGGCCTGCATCCACCCGCCAGGCGCCCTCGGAATAAAGCAGCCGTGGCCCATGGTTGCCTTGCGGATCAACCACGCGCACGCCGTCGCTCGACAGCTCCACGCAATAGACCTCCCCGGCAAAGCTAGCATAGTAGCGATCACCAATCTGATAGAGGCCTACAGCATTACCCACGGTGTGAGGGCTGACGTTGTTGAGCGACACGTTTGAACGCATGGATCGCAGCGCTTGCCTCTGCTGCGGGGGCAACCAGTTGAACCCTTGACGGCCCCGCCAGGAAAAATCTGTCCATGTACCGGAATAGCTAGGCAATACCTCGCCAGTGCTTTCGGTGCTATGCAGTGGTTTTACCGCCAGTTCCGAAAATGCCCCGCTCTGCGGCAGCGGGTATTCGAATGCCGAGGCATCAGGGAACCGGGCTGAAGGGGTAGCATCCCGTTTGGGCTGGCGCGCATGCAGCAGTGTCATGCCCATGTTCAGCAATAGGTCGGCAATTGCAGCAGAGCGCTCGAATTCATCGCCCTGCTCAAGCGCCTGAAGGTCAGATTGCAAGGTGCTCAGCAGTTGCACCAGCCAGGCCACGCTGGCCACCGGGCCGCGAACAGCCAAGGTCGCCACATTGAACAACAGCCACGCGCCCTCGCACAGGGTTTGCCAGCGGCTTTCGGCATTGGATACCGATTGCTGGTCGGCCAGCATCACCAAGACGTCGCGGCTGGCCTCGTAGAGCCTTTCATCTACATTGTTGCGCCAGAACTTGATATCCAGCACTGCGGGTTGCGGGCGTTGGGGCAACGCATAGGGGTCGATGCCAATAGCACTGATGTGCGGCTCACTGAAGCCGCCGTTGTCATAGATGCTTCGCACGGCCGGGTCCATCCAGTCCAGAATGCTGCCCTGCAACAGCGCAGATTCACGTACATGCTCCAGCAAGGCTGGCAGACCTGCATACTCACGCAGCGTTTCCTGGCTGAACAACGGGCGGTAAAGAAGCACCAGCGAAGGCTCAGCGCAAAACAGCAGGTACATGCAATGCACGGAGTCACGCTGGCGGGATGCCGGGCTACGCTTGAAGGCCAAGGGGATGAGCATCATCCGCGGGATATCCGGGTCCACATGCCCTGCGCAATAATCGACGACGCATTGCAGCCCGCGCTCCGACACCTTGCCGTCAAGCTTGCCAGCGACAGCGCTGTGCAGCAGCGCGCTGCGCCACTCTCTCGCAAAACGCCGTATCCGGTCAGGCTTTTGGGCATTGTCATCAAGCTGGCCTGCGACATAGGCGGGATAGCGGCCACCGATGTCTACCTGGGTAACAAGTTGCCTGGCAACCTCAGCGGTCAGCCAGCGCGGCGCGTCACTGCCATCCCGTCGGCGGACCCCTTCGATAGCCGCACCCTTGAGGGAGGCAAGGTTGCCAATGGCGAACTCGGTAAGGCTCTTGCTGCCCACAAATACCAGAGGCTCGCCGCCACCTGCGCCAACTGCCGAGCCGCCGGGCTCACCACGCGCCAGGTACAGGTCCAGTAGCAAATCATCAGGCGAGCTGTCATCACCATGGTCGGCACGTATCTGCTGACCCAGTTGCTCGCGGGCATATTCGTTCAGCGCCTGCACGCCATCCAGTGCAGAAGTGCCATCCGAGTCGAGCTGGTCCAGCGCAAGTTGCAACAAGGCAGCCTGGCAGGCAAAGCTGTTTTGAGCCGTGCTTCTGCGCCAGCCGGGGGGAGGCTGTACCGTAGAGGTATCATCGGCATAGCTGATAAACCAGGAAGACGGGTCGCTCAACCGGGCAAAGCGCTGCTCAAGTTCCGCGAGATCGGTAACGCGCCGATAGGCTAATCGCTCAACCTTGTGAAACAAGGCTTCGAGCAACAGTGAAACCTGTTGGGCAAAAACATTGCCTTCGGCCGGGTAGTGCTGCCAGCTCATCTGCTCAAAGCTGTAGCGTTGCGCGAGCTCGTCACGCAGGGCCAGGCCGAATGCGCTCAACGAGTCGAAGCTTCGCACCACGCCTGACGGCGCGCACCAAAGCAGCACCTGCTGCTCGTCCCACTCGCCGGTCACCAGCAAATGGCACGACGTTTCCTCGTAAGCCACCGTAGCACTGGTCAATGTGGTCTTCACCAACCACACCAAGGGCTGGTCTGCCCCGCCACGAATCAGCCCGCGAATACAGGCCTGCGCGTTTTTATCCAGCGCCTGCAACGGCAAACCGCGCAGCAGCGCAGCCTTGAGCAGCAGCTGTAACCAGCGGTCGCGGCTTACCCCGGCACTGCCCTGGCTGTTCCAGTAGGCCAGTTGCGCCTCACAGAAGTACTGGGGCAACTGCTGTACAAGCTGGTTGAGCGCACCCGACAAACCGCTCAACTGCCGCGTATCGAACTCACTGCTTGAACCCGCGAAGCGATGCGTGGCCAACAAGCCCAGGTTATGGTGACGCCCCTCGAGAGGTTCGATGTCCAGGGGCTGGGAGTCGAGCAGTGCTTGCAGCACACGGTCGACCAACGGTTGGGGCGTCCAATAGGCCGTAGCCGGGTCGGGGCTGTCCAGCATAAGCGGGTCAGCATTGGTCAGGGCTGGGGTTACATACGCCAGCCAGGGCAGCTCAGCCAGCAGCAGCTTCAGCAACTGTTCACTGGCAACCTGCCGCAGCGTCGGCCGGTCAGCAAACTGCTGCGCTGCAGCGTATTTGAAGTCGAAGGTAGGAATGTCGGGAGCGATCATGCAGCAGGCCTCCAATGGGGAAGCCGGTAGGCTGCTGCAAGCAATCACTGGGCCCGCGCTACATAATGCTCGCCCATGAAAAAGGCCTTGCTCTCTCAAGCAAGGCCTTCGGCATTACAGCTCAGCTATCAGCTGTACACACGCCCCAGCAACTGGCGGTGGCTTTCGAACTGGTCCAGCACATCGCGTACGATCTGTTCTGGGGCAAAGCCCATCAGGTCGTACTCCTGGCTGCCATCGTGCAGGTACACCTCGGCACGGTAGAAACGCTGGCGCACTTCCGGCTCGCCTTCCACCGGTGCTTCGCTCGGTGCGGCCATGTAGCCGTCCAGGCTTACTTCATAGACGAACGGATTGCCCTCTTCCATCATCACCCGCAGGCCCATCATGTTGCGCGACTGGCCAACCCGGGTTTCCACCTCGAAGCCCAGGGTCTGCAGCTGCGCAGCGGCTTCTTTCAGGGCTGGAGTGACCTGCTTGTCCATGAAGCGCTGCACCACGGCCTGGGTCGGCTGCAGTTCCAGCTGGGTCAGGCGCTCGCTGAAGCCGCGGCGGCCACGGGCAGCCAGCTCGGCACGCTCCTGCTCGACCGCCACGTCCTGCTTCATGGCCTTGTACAGGCCGAACATGAACAGCACCAGCACCACCGAGAACGGCAGGCCTGCCAGCACCACCATGGTCTGCATGGCTTCGAAGTTACCGGCAAACAGCAGGCCAATGGTGACCAGGGTAATGACCACCGACCAGAACACCACCATCCAGTGCGGGGCGTCTTCGTCGACCTTGCCGCCTTTGCACGACAGGTTGGCCATCATCACCGCGCCGGAGTCGGCCGGGGTAAGGAACAGCACGAAGCCGACGAACACCGCCACACCGATCACGATCTTGGCCGCCGGGAAGTATTCCAGCAGCTGGTAGATCGACATCGACGGTTGTTCCAGCGCGGTCTTGCCCAGCTCCACGGCGCCCTGGTTGATCACCAGGTCCAGCGCGGTGTTGCCGAAGATCGACAGCCAGGCCAGGGTGAAGCCCAGCGGGATCAGCAGCACGCCCATGACCAGCTGGCGCACGGTGCGGCCCTTGGATATACGGGCAATGAACATGCCGACGAACGGGCCCCAGGAAATCCACCAGGCCCAGTAGAACACGGTCCACAGGCCCAGCCAGCGCTCGGACTTGCCGGCTTCGCCTTCGTACACGTACAGGTCGAAGGTTTTCAGCACGATACCGTTCAGGTAGTCGCCGACGTTCTGCACGAAGCCGTTCAGCAGGTGCAGGGTTTCGCCACCCAGCAGCACGAAGATCAGCAGGCCGCTGAACAGCATGATGTTCAGGTTGGACAGGCGGCGGATGCCGTTTTCCACACCCGAAACCGCCGCCACCGTAGCCACGCCGGCCATGACCAGAATCACCACCAGCAGGTTGGTCTTGCTGTGGTCCATGCCGAACAGGTATTCCAGGCCGGACGACACCTGCATCGAGCCGATGCCCAGGTTGGTCACCAGGCCCAGCAGGGTGACGAACATGCCGAAGATGTCCACGGCATTGCCCGCGGCACCTTTGACCCAACGCTCGCCGACCAGCGGGTACAGCGCCGAGCGCAGTGCCAGCGGCTGGTTGTGGCGGTAGGCGAAGTAACCCACGGCCAGGCCGACCAGGGCGTAGATCGCCCAGCCATGCAGGCCCCAGTGCAGGAAGGTAAGTTGCAAGCCCTGGCGCGCAGCTTCGAGGCTGGCCGGGGTGCCTTCCGGTGGGTTGAAGTAGTGGTCCAGCGGCTCGGAAGCGCCGAAGTACAGCAGCGAGATACCGATACCGGAGGAGAACAGCATGCCGGCCCAGGCGCCGTAGCTGAAGTCCGGCTGGTCGTCCTTGCCGCCCAGCTTGAGGCTGCCGAAGTCGGAGAAGGCCAGGTAGACGACAAACACCAGGTAGCCGCAGATGACCAGCATGTAGTACCAGCCAAAGGTACGCGTCAGCCACTTCTGGGCCACGCCCAGCACCTGGCCGGCGGTTTCGGGTACAGCGATCAGCAAGGCAGTCAGAACAAGGATCATCAGCGCGGAGGTGAAGAACACCACGCGGTTGACCCGTACCCTCTCGGCGGGGGGCTTGGTAAGTGAGGCAGAACTCATTGCACGAATGCTCCGGGCAGTACGGCTGTGGAGGCTAATCAGTCTTTCCCGAGCAATTGGTGGAATATCCCCACTGCGTCAGGTGTTATAAAAGCACCCTGGAAACCGTGATCCCGAATCGATACGTTGCAAAAAAACAGACAGGTGGCCTGCTGAAAATGCCACGCCTCATGCCGAGGTGCGCGCATTCGTCACAGATCACCCCGCCCGCTCCAAGGGCCTGTCGCAGGGCCAGCGGCCACACGGCAGAATCTGCATTTCGCATCGCTCATGCCCGTCAACGCCTTGTATTCCGGGGGTTACGCGATTTCCTGGGGTGTCAATCCATGCCTGCTCGACAGCCTGAAAAACTGTCAATGGCACAAATTGTCGCAGAGCTTATTCTTTATTGATTGAACGTTCAATCAAAACAAAATAGACTGGCCTTCGCCGAGTCAGCCGCCTGTCGTCTGCTCGAAGAGGCCTGAGGAGATAGCAAGATGCCCAAGGTCGGTATGCAACCCATCCGCCGCCAGCAGTTGATCGAAGCCACGTTGCAGGCGGTCGATCAGGTCGGTCTGGGGGACGCCAGCATTGCGCTGATTGCCCGTTTGGCCGGTGTGTCGAACGGCATCATCAGTCACTACTTTCGGGACAAGAACGGCCTGATCGCAGCGACGATGGGTTACATCATGAGCATGCTCAACGAAGGCGTTCGAGCACGCCGCCAGGCCCTGACGGACGACAGCCCGCGCGCTCACCTGAAAGTGATCATCGAGGGCAACTTCGATGCCAGCCAGGTGAACGGCCCGGCAATGAAAACCTGGTTGGCCTTCTGGGCTTCCAGCATGCACCAGCCCGATTTGCACAGGTTGCAGCGGATCAACGACCACCGCTTGTATTCCAACCTGTGCTGCCAGTTCCGCCGCGCCCTGCCGCTTTACCATGCGCGCAAGGCAGCCCGCGGCCTGGCAGCCCTGATCGATGGCCTGTGGCTGCGCGGGGCGCTGTCGGGTGATGCATTCGACACCGACCAGGCAATACGGATTGCTTACGAATACATGGATCTACAACTGGCCAAGCAGCACACCCTGGGCACCAACGACCAGGCTGCTGAACAAGCGCGCACGGCCCTTGCCAACCCGGCAGGAGCGTGACGCGCAGGCCTAACCACACACTGCACTTGCGAGGACACTATGGCCCGTTTCGGAACGCAAAAACTCTACATTGATGGCGCTTACGTCGACGCTGGCAGCGATGCCACTTTCGAAGCCATCAACCCGGCTACCGGCGAAGTCCTCGCCCACGTGCAACGTGCGACCGAGGCTGACGTCGAGAAAGCCGTCGAAAGCGCCGAGCGTGGCCAGAAAGTCTGGGCTGCGATGACTGCCATGCAGCGTTCGCGCATCCTGCGCCGCGCCGTCGACATCCTGCGCGAGCGCAACGATGAGCTGGCCATGCTGGAAACCCTGGACACCGGCAAGTCGTACTCGGAAACCCGCTACGTCGACATCGTCACCGGCGCCGACGTGCTGGAGTACTACGCTGGTCTGGTACCGGCCATCGAAGGCGAGCAGATCCCGCTGCGCGAATCGTCCTTCGTCTACACCCGCCGCGAGCCGCTGGGCGTGACCGTGGGTATCGGCGCGTGGAACTACCCGATCCAGATCGCCCTGTGGAAATCCGCCCCGGCCCTGGCCGCTGGCAACGCGATGATCTTCAAGCCGTCGGAAGTCACCTCGCTGACCACCCTGAAACTGGCCGAGATCTACACCGAAGCCGGCCTGCCGAACGGCGTGTTCAACGTCCTGACCGGCAGCGGCCGCGAAGTCGGCACCTGGCTGACCGAGCACCCACGCATCGAAAAGGTTTCCTTCACCGGCGGCACCACCACCGGCAAGAAGGTCATGGCCAGCGCCTCCAGCTCGTCGCTGAAGGAAGTGACCATGGAACTGGGCGGCAAGTCGCCCCTGATCATCTGTGCCGACGCCGACCTGGACAAGGCCGCCGACATCGCCATGATGGCCAACTTCTACAGCTCGGGCCAGGTGTGCACCAACGGCACCCGCGTGTTCATCCCGGCTGAAATGAAAGCTGCCTTCGAAGCCAAGATCGCCGAACGCGTTGCCCGCATCCGCGTTGGCAACCCGGAAGACGAAAATACCAACTTCGGCCCGCTGGTCAGCTTCCAGCACATGGAAAGCGTGCTGGGCTACATCGCCAAGGGCAAGGAAGAAGGTGCCCGCGTACTGTGCGGCGGCGAGCGCCTGACCGCCGGTGACTTCGCCAACGGCGCCTTCGTGGCCCCGACCGTGTTCACCGACTGCAGCGACGACATGACCATCGTCAAGGAAGAAATCTTCGGCCCGGTGATGAGCATCCTCACCTACGAATCCGAAGAAGAAGTGATCCGCCGTGCCAACGACACCGACTACGGCCTGGCCGCCGGTGTCTGCACCAACGACATCACCCGCGCCCACCGCATCATCCACAAGCTGGAAGCCGGTATCTGCTGGATCAACGCCTGGGGTGAATCCCCGGCCGAAATGCCGGTCGGTGGCTACAAGCAGTCGGGCGTCGGCCGTGAGAACGGCGTCAGCTCGCTGGCTCAATACACTCGCATCAAGTCGGTCCAGGTCGAGCTGGGCGGCTACAACTCGGTCTTCTAAGGCCTTGTAAAGCCCCGCCCGTGCCGCTGCGCACGGGCGTTCCCGCTCCCTGATCACCGCCAACACGAGGGTACTTTCATGTCCCAAGAATTCGATTACATCATCGTCGGTGCCGGCTCTGCCGGTAACACCCTGGCAACCCGCCTGACCGAAGATGCCGGCGTCACCGTATTGCTGCTGGAAGCCGGTGGCCCCGACTACCGCTTCGACTTCCGCACCCAGATGCCAGCCGCGCTGGCCTTCCCGTTGCAGGGCCGCCGCTACAACTGGGCCTACGAGACCGACCCGGAGCCGTACATGGACGGCCGCCGCATGGAATGTGGCCGCGGCAAGGGCCTGGGTGGCTCGTCGCTGATCAACGGCATGTGCTACATCCGCGGCAACGCCATGGACTTCGACGGCTGGGCAGAACTGCCAGGCCTGGAAGACTGGACTTACCTGGACTGCCTGCCGTACTTCCGTAAAGCCGAAACCCGCGACATCGGCCCGAACGACTACCACGGTGGCGAAGGCCCGGTCAGCGTTGCCACGCCTAAAGCCGGCAACAACCCGCTGTTCCACGCCATGGTCGAAGCCGGCGTGCAAGCTGGCTACCCGCGCACCGAAGACCTCAACGGCTACCAGCAGGAAGGCTTCGGCCCGATGGACCGTTCGGTGACCAAGAACGGCCGCCGTTCCAGCACCGCCCGTGGCTACCTGGACCAGGCCAAGAAGCGCCCGAACCTGACCATCGTCACCCACGCCCTCAGCGACCGCGTGCTGTTCGACGGCAAGCGTGCCGTTGGTGTGACCTACCTGGTCGGCGACAGCGAAGAGCGTGTTGAAGCCCGTGCGCGCAAGGAAGTGATCGTCAGCTCCGGCGCCATCGCTTCGCCACAGCTGCTGCAGCGCTCCGGCGTCGGCCCGCGCGCCCTGCTGGAAAGCCTCGACATCCCGGTGGTGCACGACCTGCCGGGCGTTGGCGAAAACCTGCAGGACCACCTGGAGCTGTACCTGCAGTACGCCTGCACCCAGCCGGTCTCGCTGTACCCATCGCTGCTGTGGTGGAACCAGCCGGCCATCGGTGCCGAGTGGATGTTCAACGGCACCGGCATCGGCGCCAGCAACCAGTTCGAGGCCGGTGGTTTCATCCGTACCCGCCCTGAATTCGAGTGGCCGAACATCCAGTACCACTTCCTGCCGGTGGCAATTAACTACAACGGCTCCAATGGCGTGAAGGAACACGGCTTCCAGGCGCACATGGGCTCGATGCGTTCGCCAAGCCGTGGCCGCATCCAGGCCAAGTCGAAGAACCCGCGCCAGCACCCAAGCATCCTGTTCAACTACATGGCCACCGAGCAGGACTGGCAGGAGTTCCGTGACGGCATCCGCCTGACCCGCGAAATCATGGCCCAGCCGGCGCTGGACCCGTACCGCGGTCGCGAGATCAGCCCAGGCGCCCACGTGCAAACCGACGAAGAACTGGACAAGTTCATCCGCGAGCACGCCGAAACCGCCTTCCACCCGTCCTGCTCGTGCAAGATGGGCACCGACGACATGGCCGTGGTCGATGGCGAAGGCCGCGTGCACGGTATGAAGGGGCTGCGCGTGGTCGATGCGTCGATCATGCCGATCATCATCACCGGCAACCTCAACGCCACCACCATCATGATCGCCGAAAAAATCTCGGACAAGATCCGCAACCGCAAGCCTCTGGCGCGCAGCACCGCCAAGTACTACAAGGCCAACGGTGCACCGGTGAAAGGCAAGCCGATGCGTGAGGTGAAGCAGGCGTAAGCCTGCACCGGCCCTTTCGCGGCTAAAGCCGCTCCCACAGGGTTCGCGCAGGTTTTGAAACCTGTGCTGTACCTGTGGGAGCGGGTTCACCCGCGAAGAGGCCCGCATAGGCAACACAACAGAAGGCACCCACCGCGGTGCCTTTTGCACATCTGCAGAAACGCTTTACATGCTGCCAATTCATCAGGTTAGAATCGATTGGCACGCGACCTGCTAGCGAGATGCTATCGAGTTCCTTTCCCCCGCTGTCCCGGAGTACCTGCCTTTGGATGCAAGCACCATCAACAGCCTGTTCCTGATCGGCGCATTGCTGGTGGGCGCAAGTATCCTGGTCAGTTCGCTGTCGTCGCGCCTGGGCATCCCTATCCTGGTCATCATCCTCGCGGTCGGCATGGTCGCCGGCGTCGATGGTGGCGGCATCATCTTCAACAACTACCCGACCGCCTACCTGGTGGGCAACCTGGCCCTGGCCGTGATCCTGCTCGACGGCGGCCTGCGCACGCGGGTGGCAAGCTTCCGCGTGGCGCTGTGGCCGGCACTGTCGCTAGCCACTGTCGGGGTCATGATCACCACCGCCCTCACCGGCCTGGTCGCCGCCTGGCTGTTCAACCTGAGCCTGATCCAGGGCCTGCTGATCGGCGCCATCGTCGGCTCCACTGACGCTGCAGCCGTATTCTCGCTGCTCGGCGGCAAGGGCCTGAACGAGCGGGTGACGGCCACCCTGGAAATCGAATCGGGCAGCAACGACCCGATGGCGGTGTTCCTCACCGTCACCCTGATCGACATGATCGCCAGCGGCCAGACCGGCCTGCACTGGAGCCTGCTTACCCACCTGCTGCGCGAGTTCGGCATCGGCGGCCTGCTGGGCCTGGGCGGCGGCTGGCTGATGCTGCAACTGGTCAACCGAATCAACCTGGCCGGCGGCCTGTACCCGATTCTGGTAGTGGCCGGCGGCCTGGTGGTGTTCTCGCTGACCAACGCCCTGCACGGCAGCGGCTTCCTCGCCGTGTACCTGTGCGGCCTGGTGCTGGGCAACAAACCGATCCGCAGCCGCCACGGCATCCTGCATATGCTCGACGGCATGGCCTGGCTGGCGCAGATTGGCATGTTCCTGGTACTGGGGTTGCTGGTCACACCGCACGACCTGCTGCCTATCGCCTTGCCGGCGCTGGGCCTGGCGCTGTGGATGATCCTGGTGGCGCGGCCACTGTCGGTGGTCGCGGCACTGCTGCCGTTCAAGGCCTTCCACGGCCGCGAAAAGGGCTTTATCTCCTGGGTCGGCCTGCGCGGCGCGGTACCGATCATCCTCGCGGTGTTCCCGCTGATGGCCGGCCTGCCGGATGCGCAGCTGTTCTTCAACCTGGCCTTCTTCATCGTGCTGGTGTCACTGCTGGTGCAAGGCACCAGCCTGCCGTGGATGGCCAAGCTGCTGAAAGTGACGGTACCGCCAGACCCTGCACCTATCTCCCGCTCCGCCCTGGAAGTGCACATCACCAGCGAGTGGGAAATGTTCGTCTACCGCCTGGGCAAGGAAAAATGGTGCATCGGCGCCGCCCTGCGCGAGCTGAAAATGCCCGAAGGCACGCGGATTGCCGCGCTGTTCCGGGGCGAGCAGCTGCTGCACCCCTCGGGCAGTACCGTGCTGGAAGTCGACGACATGCTCTGCGTGATCGGCCACGAGCACAACCTGCCGGCGCTGGGCAAACTGTTCAGCCAGGCACCGCAGCGTGGCCTGGACCTGCGCTTCTTTGGCGACTTCGTGCTCGAAGGCGATGCCGAACTGGGCGCGGTGGCAGCGTTGTATGGCCTGAAACTGGATGGCCTGGACGCGAAAATGCCGCTGGCGCAGTTCATCCGACAGAAGGTCGGAGGCGCTCCAGTAGTAGGCGACCAGGTCGATTGGCATGGCACGATCTGGACCGTGGCGACCATGGACGGGAACAAGATCCAGAAAGTAGGCGTCAGATTCCCCGAAGGAACGCGACCCGGACCAGGATTGTTCCTCTAAACTTCGTTTCTGCCGGATCCACAAGTAGTCTGCCTATGTCCCTGCGCGTGTACCTTCGCACAGCCCTGCTCGGGCTGTGCCTGTCCCTTTCCGTTGCTGCCACCGCGGCGGAAGCCCCGACCACCGCCAGCATCCAGAACAGCCTCGACAAGATCGCCGAGCGCAAGCTGCCCGAAGCCGACCAGAAGGCCCTGCAGCAGGTGCTGGAACAGACCTTGAGCCTGCTGGCCAGCAAGGAAGACAACGAGAAGAAGCTGGCCGCGCTCAAGCAGCAGCTGACCAGCGCCCCGAAGGAAACCAGCGACAGCCAGAAAGAACTGGCCCGCCTCAAGGAAACCAAAGCGCAGCCGGTAGCCCAACGCTACGCCAGCCTCAACGTGCCGCAGCTGGAGCAGATGCTCAGCGAGCGCAACACCCAACAGGGTGAGCTGCAGAAAGCGCTGTCCGAAGCCAATAGCCTGATCATCAACTCGCAAACCCGCCCCGAGCGCGCCCAGGCCGAGATCAGCAGCAGCCAGAGCCGTACCCAGCAGATCAACAACATCCTCAAGACCGGCAAGGACGGCGGCAAGTCGATCAACGCCGACCAGCGCAACCAGCTGAACGCCGAACTGGCCTCGCTCAACGCGCTGACGCTGTTGCGCCGCCAGGAGCTGGCCGGCAATAGCTTGCTGCAAGACCTCGGCAATGCCCGTCACGACTTGCTGATCGAACGCGCCGCGCGCCTGGAGCAGGAAATTCAGGACCTGCAGACGCTGATCAACGACAAACGCCTGGCCCAATCCCAGGAAGCGGTCACCCAGCAGTCGATCGAAGCGCAAAAGGCCGGCGGCAGCAGCGTGCTGGCCACCGAGAGCGCGGCCAACCTCAAGCTTTCCGACTACTTGCTGAAAAGCACCGACCGCCTTAACGAACTGACCCAGCAGAACCTGCGCACCAAGCAACAACTGGACAGCCTGACCCAGGCCGACCAGGCGCTGGACGAGCAGATCAACGTGCTCAAGGGCAGCCTGCTGCTGTCGAAAATTCTCTACAAGCAGAAGCAGACCCTGCCGCACCTCAAGCTCGACCGCGACCTCGCCGACCAGATCGCCGATACCCGCCTGTACCAGTTCGAGATCAACCAGCAACGCGAGCAGATGAGCAGCCCGGTGACTTACGTCGACAAGCTGCTGGCCGGCCAGCCACAGGAACAGGTTACTCCGCAGCTGCGCAAGGCCCTGCTGGAAGTGGCGATCACCCGCGGCGACCTGCTGGAACGGCTGAACCGTGAGCTGTCTGCGTTGCTCAACGAATCGATCACCCTGCAGCTCAACCAGAAGCAGCTGCTGGGCACCGCCCAGAGCCTGCGCACCACCCTCGACGAGCAGATGTTCTGGATCCCCAGCAACAAGCCGCTGGACTGGGACTGGTTGAGCTACGTGCCACAGCGCCTGGCCGACCAGGTCGCCAACCTGCCGTGGGGCTCGGGCCTCAAGGAACTGGCAGACGGCCTCAGCCAGCGCCCGCTGCTGTTCCTGCCACTGCTGCTGGTGATTGGCGCCCTGCTATGGCGGCGCAAGTACCTGTACCAACGGCTGGGCAAGGTGCACCAGGACATCGGCCATTTCCGCCGTGACAGCCAGTGGCACACACCGCAGGCGATCCTCATCAACATCCTGCTGGCAATGCCGGTCAGCCTCGGCCTTGCCCTGTGCAGTTATGCACTGCAGATCGACGCCCGTGGGCAGAACGCCAACCTCGGCGCCGCACTCTGGCAACTGGCCCAGGCCTGGCTGGTGTTCTACACCGCCTACCGCATCCTCGCCCCTGGCGGGGTGGCCGAAGTCCACTTCCGCTGGCACAAGCCGCAGGTCGAGTTCCTGCGCGGCTGGGTAAGGCGCCTGGGCACCGTGGTGCTGGCCCTGGTCGGCGTGGTGGCGGTGGCCGAACACCAGCCTTCGGCGCTGGCCGACGACGTGCTGGGCATCGGCGTGGTGCTGACCTGCTATGCACTGATGGCCTGGCTGCTCAGCCGCCTGCTGCTCAGCAGCCCGGCGCACCGCGACACCTCGTTGTTCCGCAAGGCTGTGGGTGTGGCGTTCACCGCCCTGCCCATCGCCCTGTTCGTCGCGGTGTGCTTCGGCTACTACTACACCGCCCTGAAGCTCACCGACCGGCTGATCTACACCCTGTACCTGCTGCTGTTCTGGCTGGTGATCGAGGCCGCGTTCGTGCGCGGCCTGTCGGTAGCGGCGCGGCGCCTGGCCTACCAGCGCGCGCTCAGCAAGCGCGCGGCTGCCAAGGAAGGGCTGGACGGCGAAGTCATTACCGAAGAACCCACGCTGGACATCGAACAGGTCAACCAGCAGTCTCTGCGCCTGATCCGCCTGGCCCTGCTCGGCGGCTTCATCGCTGGGCTGTACTGGGTGTGGTCCGATCTGATCTCGGTATTCGCCTACCTCAACAACTTCGTGCTTTACGAATACGCCAGCGGCACCGGCGCCGCCGCCAGCATGGTACCGATCAGCCTCGGCGACCTGCTGGGCGCGCTGGTGATCGTCGGCATCACCTTCGCTTTGGCCGGAAACCTGCCGGGCCTGCTGGAGGTGCTGGTGCTTTCGCGCCTGAGCCTGGCCCAAGGCAGCGCCTATGCGATCACCACGTTGCTGTCCTATGTGATTGTAGGCGTGGGTATCGTCAGTACCCTGGCCACCCTCGGGGTCAGCTGGGACAAGCTGCAATGGCTGGTGGCGGCGCTGTCGTTGGGCCTGGGCTTCGGCATGCAGGAAATCTTTGCCAACTTCATCTCCGGCATCATGATCCTGTTCGAGCGCCCGGTGCGCATCGGCGACACCATCACCATCGGCAACCTGTCGGGCACGGTGAGCAAGATCCGTATCCGCGCCACCACCATCACCGACTTCGACCGCAAGGACATCATCGTCCCCAACAAGACCTTCATCACCGGCCAGCTGATCAACTGGTCGCTGACCGACACGGTCACCCGGGTGACGCTGAAGCTGGGCATCGACTACGGCTCCGACCTCGATCTAGTGCGCGACCTGCTGCTCAAGGGCGCGCATGAAAACCCGCGGGTGCTCAAGGACCCGGAACCGATCGTGTACTTCCTCAATTTCGGCGAAAGCTCGCTGGACCACGAACTGCGCATGCACGTTCGCGACCTGGGCGACCGCAACCCGACGCTGGACGAACTCAACCGCTACATCAGCCGCGAGTTCAAGGCGCACGACATCAAGATCTCGGTACGCCAGGTGGAGGTGTTCCTAATGGACCCCAAAGGCGGCAAGCAGCAACTGATACCAATGGAACAGCCGAAATCGGATGGCACTGCTTCGGCCTGAGTGGGCTCGAATGCTTTATTCTGTGCAGGATTGCTGCGAGGGCTTTGCCCTCGTTCGCGGGTAAACCCGCTCCTACAAGGGACCGCGCCGCTCTCCGGCTCACCCCTGCCTGTGTAGGAGCGGGTTCACCCGCGAAGGGCCGCAAAGCGGCCCCAATGGCACCGACTTCCAGGAGCAGCCCGTGAAAGCCCTCGACCAACTCACCTTCGACAACCGCTTCGCCCGCCTGGGCGACGCGTTCTCCACCCAGGTGCTGCCCGAACCCATCGCAGACCCACGCCTGGTGGTAGCGAGCGAGTCGGCCATGGCCCTGCTCGACCTCGACCCGGCCCAGGCCGAGCTGCCGGTATTCGCCGAACTGTTCAGCGGCCACAAACTCTGGGAAGAGGCCGACCCTCGCGCCATGGTCTATTCCGGCCACCAGTTCGGCTCGTATAACCCGCGGCTGGGCGATGGCCGTGGCCTGTTGCTGGCCGAAGTGCTGAACGACGCCGGCGAGCACTGGGACCTGCACCTCAAGGGCGCCGGCCAGACCCCGTACTCGCGCATGGGCGACGGCCGCGCCGTGCTGCGCTCATCGATCCGTGAGTTCCTCGCCTCCGAAGCCTTGCACGCCCTGAACATCCCCAGCAGCCGGGCGCTGTGTGTAATCGGCTCCAGCACCCCGGTATGGCGTGAAACCCGCGAAAGCGCGGCCATGCTCACGCGCCTGGCGCAGAGCCACGTGCGCTTCGGCCATTTCGAATACTTCTACTACACCAAGCAGCCGGAACAGCAGCGGGTGCTGATCGACCATGTGCTGCAGCAGCACTACCCCGAATGCCGCGATGCCGAGCAACCCTACCTGGCCATGTTCCGCACCATCGTCGAGCGCAACGCCGAACTGATCGCCCGCTGGCAGGCCTATGGCTTCTGCCACGGGGTGATGAACACCGACAACATGTCGATCCTGGGCATCACTTTCGATTTCGGCCCGTACGCCTTCCTCGACGACTTCGACGCCAACTTCATCTGCAACCATTCCGACGACCGCGGCCGCTACAGCTACGCCAACCAGGTGCCCATCGCCCACTGGAACCTCAGCGCGCTGGCCCAGGCGCTGACCACAGTGATCGAGGTTGAAGCATTGAAGGAAGCGCTTGGGCTGTTCCTGCCGTTGTACCAGGCCCATTACCTGGACTTGATGCGCAGGCGCCTGGGCCTGACCACTGCCGAGGATGACGACATGACGCTGGTCGAGCGCCTGCTGCAACGCATGCAGAGCGGTGGCGTGGACTACAACCTGTTCTTCCGCAGGATGGGTGAGCAGCCGGTGGCCGAAGCGTTGAAGGTGGTGCGTGATGACTTCATCGACCTGGCCGGTTTCGATGCCTGGGGCGTCGATTACCTGGCCCGCTGCGAACGCGAAGCCGGCAATGCCGAAGGTCGGCGGGAACGGATGCATGCGGTGAACCCGCTGTATGTACTGCGTAATTATCTGGCGCAAAAAGCCATCGAAGCGGCTGAAGCGGGGGATTACAGTGAGGTGCGGCGGCTGCATCAAGTGCTGGCCAAGCCCTTCGAAGAGCAGCCCGGCATGCAGGCCTATGCCGAGCGCCCGCCGGAGTGGGGCAAGCACCTGGAAATCAGTTGCTCTTCCTGAGAACAACTGCCTTGCTCAATTTCTGAAAGCTGGCGCGATCCCTGTGGGAGCGGGTTTACCCGCGAAGAGTGCGACGCCGTACATGGCACCGGCTTCGCCGGTGTTCGCGGGTAAACCCGCTCCCACAGGAGATCCGTGATGACCTTACTGGAGATGAAATGTCCGAACCCCTGGTAGTCCCCTGCCCCCACTGCAACGGCCTCAACCGCCTGCCCGCCGAGCGCCTGGGCGACGCCCCAAAATGCGGCCGTTGCAAACAGGACGTGCTGCTGAACACCCCCTTCGAACTCACCGAAGCCAGCTACGCCAGCCAGATCAAGGGCGACCTGCCGCTGCTGGTCGACATCTGGGCCGACTGGTGCGGCCCCTGCAAATCCTTCGCCCCCACCTTCGAACAAGCCGCCCGCCAGTTGACCGGCCGCTGCCGCCTGGCCAAGCTCGACAGCGAAGCCAACCGCAACCTGGCCGGGCAACTGGGCATCCGCTCGATCCCCAGCCTGCTGCTGTTCAAGAACAGCCGCGAAGTCAGCCGCCAGGCGGGGGCGTTTCCACTCCAGTCGTTGCTGGAGTGGCTGCGCAGCCAAGGGGTTTAGTTTTCAAGCGCTCGCCAGCAGCGACTCATAAGGAATGCGTAGGCCATCATGCAGGCGCTTGATCATTGAAAGGCTCAATCCACGCTTTCCATTCAAGACTTCCGAGACTCTCCCGCTTGGACCAATGAATGGCTCTAGATCGCGGGGCGTAAGGCCCTGCTGATCCATGCAGAACTTGATGGCCTCGATTGGGTTGGCCGGATGAATAGGATAGTGCTTGTTCTCGTATACCTCGATTAGTGTCACGAGCACTTCCATTTCATCGGCTTCAGGCGTTCCTGCTTCAGCCTGAAAAATGGCTTCGAGCCGCTGGAATGCTGCTCGAAGATCATCATCACTGCGGATCGGCTTAATATTCACAGATTGTCTCCACGTCAATCTCGTCATATCGCTTGTGCGTACCGACGAACTTCACCCAGGCAATACCGGCTCGATACTGTATTTCAACCACAAGCCGGTACTTGTTACCTCCGATGTTGAAGACCACGCGGTTCTTGCCACAAATGCTGGCGTTGCCAATCTGATCTTTTACATCCTGCGGCGTTCTCCAGATGGCCTTGAGTGCCATGTCATGCCAGCTTTCCAAGGCCGCCTTGGCATCTTCATGCCCAGGTAATTCCCAGAATTTCACCAAGGTGCTTTTGGCAATGACGCGCATCCAAGCATATCTCCCGTTTTGGGAGATTATGCTCGGGACTTGAACATCGCGCAAGGGCTACAGCGCAGCGCCTATTCGCTGCGCTCAAGCAAATCATGCAACTCGACAAACTGCTGGGTCAGCTTGTGCTTGGGCTCCAGGTGAATCAGCGGCAGGCTGGCGTGGTGCGATTCACGCATCTTCACCGAGCTCCCCAGATACACCGGTAGCACTGGCAACCCTTCTGCCAGCAGCTCGTCAAGCATCTGTTGCGGCAGGCTGGCACGCGACTGGAACTGGTTGACCACGATACCTTCGACCATCAGATCTTCGTTGTGATCTTCCTTGAGGTCTTCAATTTCGGCCAGCAGGCCATACAGAGCCTGGCGCGAGAAGCTGTCGCAGTCGAAGGGGATAAGCACACGGTCAGCCGCGATCAGCGCCGAAACCGCATAGAAGTTAAGCGCTGGCGGGGTGTCGATGTAGATGCGCTCGTAGTCCTCGTCCAGTTCGTCGAGCAGCTTACGCAGCTTGTTGATCTTGTGCTTGGCCTCAAGCTTGGGCTGCAGGTCGGCCAGCTCTGCCGTAGCGGTGACCACGTGCAGGTTATCGAACGGGGTTTCGTAGATATCAACCTTGTTCTTCTTGCTGAACGGCCCGCTGGACAGGCTTTGCTTGAAGAAGTCGGCAATGCCCATGGGTATGTCCTCACCGGTCAGGCCGGTAAGGTACTGGGTCGAGTTGGCCTGGGCATCCAGGTCGATCAACAGGGTCCGGTAGCCTTCATTGGCACTGACCGCCGCCAGGTTGCAGGCGATGCTCGACTTGCCCACGCCACCTTTCTGATTGAACACCACGCGCCGCATGATTGACCTCCGTGTTTCTACGAATGCCCGAGTATGTGGCGCCGCCGCAGCAATGGCCAGTGCCATTTGCCGGGTATGAATACATCGAGCCTTCAGCCATAGGTCTGGCCAGTGACCAACTCGGCAAACGCTTTGGCCATGGCCGAGCCACCACGCTCGCGCTGCACCAGCCACACCGCCGACATCGCTCCTTCATCGAGCAAGGTACGGTACACCACCCCTTCAATGCGCATGCGCTGGAACGAAGCCGGCAACACCGATACCCCCAACCCCGCCGACACCAGGCCGATGATGGTCATCGCCTCCCCCGCCTCCTGGGCAAAATGCGGGCTGAACCCCGCCTGCCGCGCCAGGCTCAGCAACTGCGCATGCAAGCCGCTGCCGTAACTGCGCGGAAAGAACACGAACGGTTCATGGGCCAGCGCCGCCATGTGCACGCCCTGCTCAGTGCCCTCCGCCAACGGATGCGAAGCGTTGATCACCGCCACCAGCGGCTCACGAAACAACTCGGTGGCCAACAACCCCTCCGGCAGCGGCATCGGCCGCATCAACCCCACTTCGATGGATTCGTCGAACACCCCTTCGGCAACATCCCGGCTGCTCATTTCCTTAAGGTTCAGGTGCACCGCCGGAAAGCGCTGACGAAAGGCATGGATGGCCTTGGGGATCTTCGAGGTGAACGGCGCCGAAGAAGTGAAGCCGATTTTCATCTCACCCAGCTCACCCAATTGCGCGCGCCGGGCCACGTCAGCGGCTTTTTCCACTTGCGCCAGCACCTGCCGGGCCTCTTCAAGAAACAGTCGCCCCGCCTCGCTCAGCTCGACCCGACGATTGGTACGCTCGAACAAGCGCGCGCCCAGCTCCTGTTCCAGTGCCTGGATCTGCTGGCTCAACGGTGGCTGGGAAATGCCCAGCTGCTGGGCGGCACGGCCAAAGTGCAGCTCCTCGGCCACGGCAATGAAGTAACGCAGGTGGCGCAGTTCCATGATCGGCTCCGAACAGGTCGCTAAACGTCTTAAATAGGTCGAACAATATATTGGATCTAATCATTAGCCAGCTATATGCTTTTTTCATTGCAACAGAGGTACCCGCCGTGAAAACTGCTGTAGCCCCCCTTCCTGTCGAGCCAGAAGCTGCCCCCCTGAACGACATGTGGATCGAAAAAGGCACCCCCGCCTTCATGAAGACCGTGCTGGCCCTGTTCAGCGGCGGCTTTGCCACCTTCGCCCTGCTTTACTGCGTGCAGCCGATGATGCCGCTGCTGTCCAGGGAATTTGCCATCAATGCGGCGCAGAGCAGCCTGGTGCTATCGGTGGCCACCGCCATGCTGGCGTTCGGCCTGCTGATCACCGGCCCCATCTCGGACCGCATCGGGCGCAAGCCGGTGATGGTGTTTGCCTTGGTCTGCGCCGCCCTTTCCACCTTGGCCAGTGCGGTAATGCCAAGCTGGGAGCTGGTACTGGCCACCCGCGCCCTGGTCGGCCTGTCGCTGAGTGGCCTCGCGGCAGTGGCAATGACCTACCTGAGCGAAGAAATCCACCCGCAACACATCGGCCTGGCCATGGGCCTGTACATTGGCGGCAATGCCATCGGCGGCATGAGCGGGCGCCTCATTACCGGCGTATTGATCGACTTCGTCAGCTGGCACACGGCGATGCTGACCATCGGCGGCCTGGCCCTGGTGGCCGCACTGGTGTTCTGGAAAGTACTGCCGGAATCGCGCAACTTCCGCCCGCAGCAGATGAACCCGCGCAGCCTGGTGGATGGCTTTTTCATGCACTTCAAGGATGCCGGCTTACCGTGGCTGTTCCTCGAAGCCTTCTTGCTGATGGGCGCCTTCGTCACCCTGTTCAACTACATCGGCTACCGCCTGCTGGCCGAGCCCTATCATATGAACCAGGCACTGGTCGGGTTGCTGTCGGTGGTTTACCTGTCAGGTATCTACAGCTCGGCGCAAGTCGGCGCTTTGGCCGACAAGCTGGGCCGGCGCAAGGTGTTCTGGGCCAGTATCGTGGTAATGGCGGGCGGCTTGCTGATGACCCTGGCGAGCCCGTTGGCGATGGTGATCATCGGCATGCTGGTGTTCACCTTCGGCTTCTTTGGCGCGCACTCGGTGGCCAGCAGCTGGATCGGCCGGCGGGCGCTTAGGGCCAAGGGGCAGGCGTCGTCGTTGTACCTGTTCAGCTATTACGCAGGGTCCAGTGTGGCCGGTACGGCGGGCGGGGTGTTCTGGCACCAGTGGGGCTGGAACGGCATCGGATTGTTCATTGGCAGCTTGCTGGCGGTGGCGTTGCTGGTGGCATTGCACTTGAGCAAGTTACCACCGAAAACCGCTTGAGGCCCTTTCGCGGGTAAACCCGCTCCCACAGGGACCGCGCCACACCTGAGGCAAGCGCCATACCTGTAGGAGCGGGTTTACCCGCGAAAGGGCCGCCGGATCAGTTGATGATCTCGACAATATCCACATCCACTTCCCGGCTCATCAGGTGCTTCTCCACCTCACCGGTCAGCTTGACCTTGGTCTTGTCATTGAACGGCGTCGACGGCAGGTCTTCATCGTCGATTTCAACGGTAATGGTGCCGGTGTTGTCCTTGAACTCGTACTTGTCGTCGTTGTTGATCTTCTTGGTCACGAAGCCCTGCAGCACCACCGGGGTGTCATCGGCGGCATCGTTGGCAGCAGCAACGGTGGTGACCGACTGCGCACCAGGGCCGGTGTAGCCAGCCGCCAAAGCAGCAGTGCTGAACAGCGGGGCGAGGATCAGGGCGAGGTAGCGAGCTTTCATGGTGGCAGGTCCTTTTTCGTTTTCGATGGGAACAGCCTACCGAAGCTGGCTGAAGCGAATCTTAATGTGCTCAGGCTTCGTCCAGTTCCAGCACCAGCTGCGTTTGCAACTGCTCACCGACCACCTGCAATTGCAAACTGCGGACCTGCGCGCCATCGCGCTCCAGCGCGTGCAGCCAGACCAGCAGTTTCGCAGGCTCGCCTTCAAGGCTGACGTCCACTTGAGCGGCGCGGGCCTGCAGCCCGGTGACTCGCAGTCCAGCCGCCTGCGCTCGCTCGTTCAGCCCTGCGGGGGTCAACCTCCGCACCGCGTCCCGAGCCATGGCCGGGCCTGCCGAAACCCTCTGCAGGTGCCCGGCCAGCGCCAGCGCGCGTGCATGATCAAGCTCGGCCTGCTGCAAGCGCTGCTTGCCGGGTTCCCAGGCAACTTGCCAGAGTACGACCAAGGCCAGGCTCCAGAGTGCGGCCCCAATCACGCTGCGCCGCGCGCCAGGCAGCGATTGCCACTGGCGTAGCCAGGCCTGCTTGAACCACCGCATCATCGAGCCTCCCGCCAAGTGAGGGTCGCGCGCACGCCTTGCTCGGCCTGGCGGGCCTGGTCCATCAGCACCGCAGGGGCCCGCTGACGCAAGCGCTCAAGGTCTTCAAACCCTTGCGCAACCACTTCCAGGCGCCAGCCTTCGGTAGGGCTGGCCACCGCCTGTTCAACCGTGATGTTCCCGGCCTCCACCAACTGCTCGGTAAACGTTGCCAGTTCCTCGACAGCGGTCATTGCCCGGGGGCGGAACTCCAGCGCCCTGACCTGCGCAACCAGGTCACCCGCGACAGGCTGCCCAGGCGCCCACCGCTGAAATGCCTGAACGTTTTCGGCATCCAGCTGCGCCGTGCGTTGCGACAACCACGTGGCGCGCAGATGATCCGCCAGGCACACCATCACCAATGCCAGCAGCACCCCGCCCGCCAAGGCCGGCCAGGGCACGGCCGAGCCGCGCCGCCGGAATGCTCCCTGGCGCAGGTCAAGGGCCGTGGCCCGCCCTTGCACCAGGACGTTGAAAGCGCTGTCGACTGTCTGGTTGCAGAGTACCTGCCCTGCATGAACAGCCTCGGCCTGCCAGGGCATCGGCGGCAACTGCTGCGCCAGAACCTCAGCCACTTGGGGGCTGGCGGCCAGCCATGGCCCATTTTGACCGCCCAGCAACCAGCGGCCCCCGACCCACAAGGCGCAGGGCGGCCCGGCACCCAGCAGGTCGGCATCGGCGTACAGGCCCAGCGGGTCGATACCTTGGGCTTGCAGCAGGGCCATCAGGTTGGTCATGACCTGAAGTTCTATTACCAGGGCACGACGATGCCCTTGCGTACCCGGCGAACCGAACACCAGGTGCAACGTTTCCAGCGGCGCTGCCAACTGATCCTCGGCGGCATAGGCCAGTGTTTCTGCTGTCGGCCGTTTACCCGGTACAGGGCCGATTTCACAGCTGCCCAGCATTTCCATGGGCACCACCACGATCACAGGGCCGGTCACGGTCGAGGCCAGCTCACCCAGGCGTGCCTTGTTCAAGCTGCCATCCTTCGCCCGCAACCACACCGGCCAGTGCGCATCAGCCGCCGCAACGCCTTCAGGTAACAGGTACAGCCAGTTCTCACTCATCTGCACTACGCTCCCGCCTTGCAGTAAACACACGGCGCACCACACGGACCTGGTGCGTGTTCAAATCGATTTCCATGTCGCTGTACAGGTACATGCGCTTACCTGCCAGCTGCGCCTGTACCTCAAGGCGAAACCAGCGGCTGGTCACTGCCAGCCCACGGCGGTCCAGGCCCAGGCCCTCCAGTCGCGGCTGGGCCAGAAAGCGTTCCACCGAGGGGTAGCCCGACTCCGGGCGCTCACTGGCCAACGCTGCAGCCACCGTGGGTGACAGCTCGGCGAGCGCCGCCAGCAAGCGCGCCGGGGCCGTATTGATGTTCAGCCGCGCCTCCTTGGGCAATACCACCACCCATGGCTGCAAACGCGTCATCACCTCGGCGGTAACACCTGGCAATGCGCGCAACTGGGTGGGGTCAAGCATCGGCTGGCCCATCAGCCCGTCCAATACCGGTGGCTCCAGTTGCAACGAATGGCACAGGCGCTCCCAGCGCTTTAGCAGCAGTGGGTCAGGCACCTTCCCCGCCATCAGGGCGCCCAGGTTCAAGCGCCCCGCAAGGTCCTCAAGCTGCAGATGTACCTGCCCTTCACCGAGGCTTAACTCTCGCGGCCGGGCCCAGGCTTGCCGGTCATGGGTAACCTGCAGTACCTCGCCCACTTCGCGGCGCAAGCTGGCCAGGGCTTGCTGCTCGCCAGCATGGGCCAGGCGCAGCAAACGCGTACTCTCGATCTGCTGGGTGACCCCGCCAAGCAGCAGTTGATGGCTGTGCAACATGCCGGCTACCAGCATTGTGAGCAGCGCCATGATCAACAGCACGGTAACCAGCGCGAGCCCTTTTTGCCGTTGCCACCTCATTGGCTGGCGCCCCCCAGCGGCAGTACCCGCCGCAGCTGCTCAAAGCGCCTGGTCGACAGCGTCACCTCCAGCGCTTGTGGTGGCACCGGCCGCCGTTGCGCCATTGGCCAGCGTGCCTGCCAGCCGCTTCCGGGCACATGCACACGCCAGTGCAGTTCACGTACACCGTCAAGCAAGCGCTGCGGTCGAGGCTGGTCTGGCCCTAGTGTGCGCCGTTGGCGCCACAGCACGCCCTCCTCCAGCCAGTACTCGACAACCCTCAACTCGCTGCGCTTGAGCGCCTGGTTGTCTTGCTCCCTGGCCAGCCAGTGAACCCGTGCGCCGTGCAGCAGCACACCAAAACCTTCCTTGCCCAGGCTAGCGGGCTGGTAACCCAGCAAGGCATCGCGCTGCATCAGGCTCATGGCCCTGCCCAACGCACGCAGCTCATCAGCCTGCACCTCGCGTGCGCTTTCGGCGCGCATGAACACATCGAGCACGCGCGCGCTGCCCACCGCCAGCAAGGCAAAGATGGCGATCGCCAGCAACAGTTCGATCAAGGTGAAGCCGCGTTGACGGGCCAACCTGCCTCTAGCGTGGCGCATCGACCAGCCCCAGCCAGCCCGTGGCTTGATGCAGTACTTGGCGATCCGAGGCAAGGCCCACCCGCACGTGCACCTCCAGCAACGCACTCCCGCCCAGGCGACGGCGGGTTTCCTGCAGGGTCCAGCGACGCTGGCCGAACATGACATCCAGGCTGCGCTGGCCAGGCGCCGGCGCAGGTTGCAGGCGCATATCCATCAAGTGGTTGTCGGCGACCCAGCTGGCGAGCAAGCGTTCCTCAAGCCCCTGCGACTGCAGCAGTACGTGCTGGCTGGCGGAGGTTACCGCTACGGCCAGTACCGCGAAGATCGCCAACGCCACCAGCACCTCCAACAAGGTGAAGCCGCGCTCAGCGCACAAAGCTGGGGTCATTGATGCCATCACTCGACACAGAGACAAGGCGCACGTTACCCGCCTCGAAATGAAGGGAAAACGGTGTGTGCTCGTCATTGCCGTACATCATAAGTTGCGGTGCACTGCCAGGCAGGGCGTGAGGCACCGCAACCCCATCGACCTCCACACGCAAATCCAGCTCTACATCTCGATGCTTACCCGCTGCCACCCAGCCATCGTCAGCGGCTTCAAGCAGCTGATAGCCCTGGGCATCAATGCGAATACCCAGCGCCAAGCCCTCCAGCACCGCCTGTTGCCGCGCGTGCTGCACCAACTGGTAGAACAGGTTGGCTTCCTGATTGGCCATACGTTGCGGATCACGCCCGAAGATGAACCCTGCCATGCCCATCACGATGCCCAGCAGCAGCATGACCAGCAGCAGCTCCAGCAGCGTAAAGCCTTGAGAACGGCGCGGGTTCATTCAGGCCAGTTACCGATATCGGCATCCATTTCCTCGCCACCCGGTTGCCCATCGGCCCCCAACGAGTAAAGGTCATAACCTTGGGTCGAGCGGGTGCCCGGGTTCGCGTACTGGTAATGCGAGCCCCAAGGGTCGGTAGGTGTGCTTTTGAGGTAGCCCTGGGCACTCCACTGACGCGGCAGTGGCGCCACGGTGGGTCGCTTCACCAAGGCTTCCAGGCCTTGGGCAGTGGTCGGGTAGCGGCCATTATCCAGACGGTATATTTCCAGCGCGGTGGAAATCGACTGGATATCGGTGCGGGCTGCGGTCAGCTTGGCATGGTCAGGACGGCTCATCACATTGGGCAGCACCAGCGCGCCAAGCACGCCCAGGATGATGACCACCACCATGATTTCGATGAGGGTGAAGCCGCGTTGGGCGCGGCGTGCTGAACGTAGGGACATATCAGTTGACCAGTTGGTTGAGGTTGAGAATCGGCAGCAGGATGGCGAGCACGATGATCAGCACGATGGCGCCCATCACCAGCAGCATCAGCGGCTCGCAGAGGCTCACCAGCAACGAGATACGCCCTGCCAGTTGCCTGGCCTGAAGGTCTGCGGCCCGCTCCAGCATGGTGTCCAGCTCACCGGCACGTTCGCCGCTGGCGATCATGTGCAGCATCAGTGGCGGCAAGGTTTGGCTGCGTGCCAGGCAATTGGCCAGCGAGCTGCCCTCGCCCAGCTCGCGAGCCGCCTGCAGCAAACGCTCGCGCAGGATCAGGTTGCCGATCACCGCCGCACCAATGTTCATCGCCTCGACCAGGGCCACGCCGCTGCGCCCAAGGATCGCCAAGGTACTGATGAAGCGGGCCGCTTCACTGGCGCGGACAAACTCGCCGTAGCCCGGCAGGCGCAGTGATAAGCCATGCCATTGCCTGCGCCGTGCCGGTTGGCGAAGGGCCCAGGCAACCAGTGCAAGGGTTACCGCCACTAGCGCCAGCGCTGCCAGGCCGAAATGCCGGGTGGCATCGCTCAGGGCGATCAGCACTTGCGTTGCCAGCGGCAGCTGCGCCTGGTCACGCGAAAAGGCCTGCACCACATCCGGCACCACGTAACCCAGCAGAAACCCCACCACCAGCAACGAAACAACCAGCAGGATCACCGGGTAAACCATGGCCAGCTGTACTTTCTGGCGCAGGGCCTGCTGGTTTTCGCCATGCTCGGCCAAGCGCTCGAGTACGTCCGCCATGTGGCCAGAGCGCTCGGCGGCGGCTACGGTGGCCCGGTAAACCACGGGGAACGCCTGCGGGTAATGCGCCAGGGCCTGGGCCAGGGCATGGCCCTCGGCAACCCGCTCAGCCACGCCACGCAACACCTGACGTACCTGGCGCTGGGTACTCTGCTCAGCCACGGCCTGCAGGGCCTCGGTCAACGGCACCCCGGCATGCAGCAGGGTCGCCAGCTGGCGCGTCAGCAGCGAGCGCTGGGCCAGGTTCAGGCTGTTACGTATGCCCCAGCCGCCCATGGCCGACACGCGTACGGGGGCCAGCTTCAGTACCTGCAAGCCTTGCTCGCGCAAGGTTTGCCGGGCCTGGCGCGCCCCCTGTGCCTCCAGGGTGCCGCGCTGGCGCGCCCCCTTTGCATCCTGGGCCTGGTAGCGGAACAGCGGCATGTCAGTCCTGCCCCGTCACGCGCAGCAGCTCTGTCACGCTGGTCTGACCCTGGCAGACACGCTGGACGCCATGCTGGAACAGGCTTGGGGTGTCCCGGCGGATCAATTCGAGCATGCCCGCCTGCGACGCCCGGGCATGGATCGCCTGGGCCAGCGCTGGCGTCACCTCCACCATCTCGTGCAAGGCCAGGCGCCCGCTGTAGCCCAGCTGGCATTCGCTACAGCCCTGCGCTTCATAGAGCTGCAACGGCAGCCCGGCGGGGTAGCCCAGGGCGCTGGCCGTGGCCTCCTCCACTGCATAAGCGACTTTGCAGTGGTCGCAGAGCCGCCGCACCAGCCGCTGGGCCATCACCCCCGCCAGCGAGGTGGCAAGCAGACAGGTATCGATGCCCATGTCGGCAAGGCGCGTGATAGCGCCCAGAGCGCTGTTGGTATGCAAGGTGGACAGCACCAGGTGGCCCGTCAGCGAGGCCTGCACGGCGATGTCGGCAGTCTCCCGGTCACGGATCTCGCCGACCATGACCACGTCGGGGTCCTGTCGCAGAATGGCCCGCAGGCCACGGGCAAAGGTCATGTCGACCTTGGTGTTGACCTGGGTCTGGCCGATGCCGGGCAGGTGGTATTCGATCGGGTCCTCGACGGTGAGGATATTGCGCGATTCCTGGTTGAGGTACGAAAGCGCGGTGTACAGCGTCGTGGTCTTGCCGGAACCGGTGGGCCCGGTGACCAGGAAAATACCGTGGGGTTTTTCCAGCATGCGCATGAAGCCAGCCCGCACCGAGCCTTGCATCTGCATGTGGTCGATGTCCAGGCGCACAGCCTGCTTGTCCAGCAAGCGCAGCACCACCCGCTCGCCATGGGCAGCGGGCAACGTCGACACCCGCACGTCCACTTCATGGCCGGCAAGACGCAGGCTGATCCGGCCATCCTGGGGCACGCGCTTTTCGGCGATGTCCAGGCGCGCCATGACCTTGATACGTGAAACCAGCAGGGCAGACAGCTCGCGCGGTGGCGTCAGTACTTCGCGCATGACGCCGTCGACCCGCATGCGCACGCGCAACTGGTGCTCGAACGTTTCCAGGTGAATGTCCGAGGCCCGCGCTCTCACCGCCTCACTGAACAAGGCATTGAGCAGGCGGATGATCGGTGCGTCATCTTGTTGCTCAAGCAGGTCGCACGTTTGTGGCAAGGCTTCGGCCAGCCGCGACAGGTCAATTTCCTGGTCCAGGCCCTGGACCACCGCCTGCGCGGCATCCTGGCCCGGGCCATAGCACTGGGCCAGGCGCTCGGCAAAGTGGGCATCGCTCACGTAGCGCAAAGGCCAGGTACTGCCCACCAGCCGACAGGCCTCGGCCATGGCGGCCAGTGACGCGCCTTCACGCATCAGCAAGGCAGGCTCGGCCGCCTGCTGGTCGAGCAGGATGCCGTGACGTCGGGCGAAGCTGAACGGCAGGGCGATGCTCATGGCCGTGGCCCGCGCGCGTCAGGCAGACGCCGCGTTTCAAACATCCGCTGGGCATCTTCCGGCAGGACCGACTCATCCGCAGTGCGCACCCCCTCGTAGGCACGTCGCCCTGCCTCGATCAGTTCGGCCTGGCTACGCAAGATGGTCGGGCGCAGGAACACCATGAGGTTGGTTTTTTCCTGGGTGTCGCTGCGCCAGCGGAACAGGCCACCCAGCCACGGGATACGGCTGAGCAACGGTACACCGCGCTGTACCTGGCGAACGCTGTCCTTGATCAGGCCACCAATCACGATGATCTCGCCATCGGCGGCCAGGATGGTGCTCTTGAGCGTGCGCTTGTTGGTGATCAGGTCATTCTCGGCGGTGCTGGGCGCAATTTCCGAGCTCTCCTGCTCGACCTCAAGGCGCAGGCTGTTACCTTCGTTGATGTGCGGGCGCACTTTCAGGCTGATGCCGATGTCCTTGCGTTCGACCGTGGTAAAGGGGTTCTCTGAACCACTGCCGGGGGTAACGTAAGACCCTGTCTTGAATGGCACGTTCTGGCCTACCAGGATCTGCGCCTCCTGGTTGTCCAGGGTCAGCAGGCTAGGCGTTGACAACAGGTTGCTGCGGCTGTTGCTGGCCAATGCCGAAACCAGCGCGGCAAAACGGTCAGAGCCGATGGCCAGGGCGGCGCCGCCCGGCAGCGTGGTCTCTTTGCCCAGCAGGTCGACCAAAGTGGCGCCGCTTTCGTTGAAAGTCACGCCCCCCTTGAGGCCACCTTTGTCCATGCCCCACTGCACGCCCAGCGCTTCATCGATGCTGCCGCTGACTTCAACGATTGCTGCATGAATCAGCACTTGCGCCCGCGGCTGGTCCAGTTGCCGAATGATCTGTTCCACACTGCCCAACGTCTGCGGCTCGCCCAGTAGCACCAATGCGTTCTGGCTGGCATCGGCCTTCACCATGGCCTCGCCGGCAAGGTCGACGCCCAGGCTATTTTTCCCCGGGGTACCGCCCAGTCGCTTACCCACCTCACCCAGCACTTCGGCAAGCTGCTCGGCATTGCCGTGTTGCAGGCGCACCACACGCCAGTTCTGCGAGGTGGCCGGTGCGGGTACATCCAGCGAGCGGGTCAGCTGCGCCAGGCGCTGCCGGGACTTGGCCGGGCCAAGGATCAGCAGGCGGTTACCACCGGCATCGGCCAGCACTCGCACACCACTGTCGGGGCCACCGGCGGCGGCTTCAACCACCGGGAACACCGCCTCGGCCTGTGCTTTGCGCAAGGTCACCAGCTCATAGTCATGCCGCTGGCCGCTGTCGAGTTGCAGGACCAGTTGCTCCAGGCGGTCAAGGTTGGCGGCGGAGTCGGTCACCACCAAGGCATTGGCCGAACTGGACGGCCCAATGTAGCCACTGCTGGAAACCAAAGGCCGTAACAGGCCGGCCAGGTCGGCAGCGACACTGCCCGACAGGTTGAACACCCGCGTGGTGAACGCTGCCGGTATCGCCTCCACCTGGTGGTTGGCCCAGGCCTTGGCCTCGCTCGCCGGCAGCACCAGCAGACGGTCGCCGTCGTTCACGGCAGCAAAGCCTTGGGCATTGAGCACCGAGTAGAACAGCCGCCGAATCCCCTCGCGATCGAGCGCTTCGCTGGAAAGGACAGTGATACGGCCTTGCACACGCGGGTCGAGGATGATCGTCTGGTCGAGGATCGCCCCCACCTCGCGTACTACCTCGCGCACATCGGCATCGCTCATCGCCAACTGCCAGGTGGGCGCTTCGGCCAGCGCCAGCGAACAGTTCAGGGTAAGACAGGCGCCAAACGAGGCGGCGCGCAGATATCGCTTGAGAGTCATTGCACCTCCCGCAACAGGCGGGGTGAAGGGTCAGGAATGGGGTGCAAGCGAGCGGCCGCACCTGTAGGCAGAAACACGTTTGCAGTGGGCGCGGACATCGACACGACTTCCTCACGGCCTTCAAACCACAACACGATGGAACGCACATCGATACGGCGCAGCACGCCGCGGCCAGGTATGCGGTCTCCGACGCGATAGATGGCCTCGCCGCTTCGGCTTTTCACCAACGCACGGGCCTCGCCCTGGCTGGAAACGAAGCTGGCTTTGAGAGCGATATCCGCTTGGCCTGACTGCTGCGGGCCGGTTGCCTGGAAGCCGAACGCCAGGGCCAGGGTGGCCGCCGGCAAAGGTTTTTCCGGCACGGCCGCTGTCGCCAGCGGCGGGGGCAGAACCTGCGGTGGCAAACCGACGGGATAAACGCTTTCACGCCATGCCAGCCAGGCAAGCGCCTTCAGCACGAACGCCAGCCAGATCAGATGCGAAGAGCGCTTCATGCGAATCAGGGCAGCATGCGCCGCAGCACGCGTCGCCCGCACAGCTCGTGCAGCACCACGGCAGCGATGTGCATCGCTACGCCCAGGGCCAGCAGCAGGCAGGCAACAATATGAATCCTGAACCAGACGCTATGCCAGTACGGGTCACTCAGCACGGGCGCAATGGTGAACCAACCGAACACATCGATGGCCCTGTCCATCATCAGCACACCGGACAGCAAGACAATGGCCGTGGTCCAGTACAAGCCTTCATGCACCGCATGCGCGATGCGCTGGCCCCTGGGGTCGTCGTGCAGGCTACGGGGCTTGAGCCTGGTCAGGCGAAAGAACCAGCGCAGCAGGAATAGCGGGATGAACAGCGTAGTCATGGCCACATTGATAAAGGCGACCTGCTCGAGCGTGGCAGCTGTGACATTCACGTGCGCCACGTAGAAGCCGCTGACCAACGTCCAAATGATGACCATGGCAGAGACCCAGTGCAGGAGGATCTGCTGCCAGCAGTATTTTTGAGTTTGCATCGAAGGTACCGGTAAGAGGCCAGGCATCTCGCAGAGAGATGCCTGGCTCTATCGCTTTTTAGAGCTTGTTCCAGGCGTCTTGCCAGTGGCTGCCTACGCCAGGCTCGTAGTGATTGGCGCTTGGCGAATAGATCCTGCACCAGCCCGCGACGCCGCCTTCCTTGCATTGGAAGACCTCACCGGTCTCCTCTTGCAGCACCTTGGTGCCTGCCACATAGTCCTGGAGCGACTGCGGGTACTTGAAGTCGTGCGAACCATCCCCGGCCGCCTTCAGCTGAACGGTACGTTCCTGTTGCAACAGCACCCGCTCGCGCTTGTCCACACCCACCACCTTGAGGGTGTGCTCGCCTTCGGCACTCACGACATTCAGCGAGAACGGGTCGGTACCGTTAACGTTCTGACGCGAGTAAGAGACCTGCTTGTTGTTGCTGTCGAACAACCGCGCCGTTACGGTCAGGGCCTTGTTGGTCATGACGCTGAAGTCCACGCCAGCCTTGGTTTCCTTGATCGGGTACTCGGGTTTCACATCATGCAGGTGCATCGTGGTCGGCTCGCCAGCGGCGGCTTCAAAGTCCAGAATGTAGTTGGTCAGGCCACTTTCGGCTTTGGCAAAGATGCTGTTGGAACCCTGCACAGGCTCGATATTGCCGTCCGCATCCATTTGCCCGGCACGCACCAGCGTGTGGGTTTCGTTGATCTGCCTGGCGAGCTTGTAGGCCCAGTTGGCAGCGATGCCTTCTTCGGCGTTAGCGACCGTGATGCTTACATGGTACGAGGTGCGCTCACCGTTGGCATCGAATGCACGGGCCGTTACTTTATCGCCGACTTCAAGGTCACGATTGGCGCTGATTTCAGCCAGGCGCGGCCACTCAGGGGCAGGGCCACCATCAAGCTGGATATCAACGTCGGCAACGCTATGGAAGGCCTTGTCGGTATCGCCCACTTTCCAGACGCCGAGAATCACGTGCTGACCCGAACGGTCAGCCGGCAATGTGCAACTGTGCTTCGGGTTGGTGCCTGTTCCTTTGGCCGGTAGCTGATTGTTGCCATCTACCGTACAGAACGGCGTGGAGTCGAAGGAAGCACGGGACAACGCCGTGTTGGGGTTCCAGTTCGCCTTGGTGATGAAGTATTCCCACGAGGTCGCCACATGCGGTGCCTCATAATGCCAATCGAACTGAATGTTACGGTCCATGACAGGGGTCAGGTGCCAGCGGTTGGCCGCTTGCTCATCGAGGGCGCCAAAGTCGCCCCGAACACCACCACTGGCAATTTTTCCATCGACCGGACCTGCGCCCGGGAAGCGCCCTACCGCCTCACCGACCGACCACGGCTCGTATTGAGCGCCACCACAGCCAGTGTTCTGGTTTTTTTGATTCGCATGGCAGAGTGCCGCACGCGAAGGTGGATCGGCCAGGTTGCCATGGGCATTGGCAATTTGAACGTGTAAACCTGCACCTGCGATTGCCAGCCACACACCTGTGGCGACAACGCTTTTTTGCAGGGTCTTTGTTGTATTCATCACGAACTCCGAACGCATTGCTGGTGAAATGCGCAAAGGCGCATTTACTCGAAGCGAATGCGCCTTTTGCGCAAGGGGAGTTCGGACTGTAGAGAAAACCGGTTTGCCTATATGTAGGAATAAACCGGTCTAGCTCCCCGATTCGCAACCTCTGCGCTCGGGGAGCCACGGTTCAGGCGTGATACTGCGCAGAAAGCTCATGCACGGCGTTGATGAACACACCAGCATGCTCCGGGTCGACTTCCGGGGTAATGCCGTGGCCGAGGTTGAACACATGGCCAGTGCCGTGACCGTAGCTGGCCAGGATGCGTGCCACTTCCTGGCGGATAGCTTCGGGCTTGGCGTACAGCACGGTCGGGTCCATGTTGCCTTGCAGGGCTACTTTGTCACCGACGCGACGGCGGGCATCGCCGATCTCGCAGGTCCAGTCCAGGCCCAGTGCGTCGGCACCGGCTTCGGCGATGCTTTCCAGCCACAGGCCGCCGTTCTTGGTAAACAGGATCACCGGCACCTTGCGCCCTTCGTGCTCGCGGATCAGGCCGCTGACGATCTTGCGCATGTAGGCCAGGGAGAATTCCTGGTAGGCCGCCGCCGACAGGTTGCCGCCCCAGGTGTCGAAGATCTGTACAGCCTGGGCGCCGGCCAGGATCTGGCCATTGAGGTAGCTGGTAACCGATTGGGCCAGCTTGTCCAGCAGCAGGTGCAGGGCTTGTGGGTTGTCGTAGGCCATGGCCTTGGTCTTGCGGAAGTCCTTCGACGAGCCGCCTTCGACCATGTAGGTGGCCAATGTCCACGGGCTGCCGGAGAAGCCGATCAGCGGTACCCGGCCGTTCAGCTCGCGGCGGATGGTGCTGACCGCGTCCATCACGTAGCCCAGGTCTTTCTGCGGGTCAGGGATTGGCAGCGCTTCGATATCGGCCGGGGTGCTGATGACTTTCTTGAAACGCGGGCCTTCGCCGGTTTCGAAATACAGGCCCAGGCCCATGGCATCGGGGATGGTGAGGATGTCCGAGAACAGGATCGCTGCGTCCAGCGGGTAGCGGTCCAGCGGCTGCAAGGTAACCTCGCAGGCGAACTGCGGGTTCATGCACAGGCTCATGAAGTCACCGGCCTTGGCGCGGCTGGCGCGGTACTCCGGCAGGTAACGGCCGGCTTGGCGCATCATCCACACCGGGGTGACGTCTACGGGTTGCTTGAGCAGTGCACGCAGGAAACGATCGTTCTTCAGGGCAGTCATGTCGGCATCCGGAAAAATAGTGAGGGCATTTTCTCAGACGCCAGCGCAAAAGGCACGGCCATGGCCATGCGTTTTGTCTATTGGATGCCATAGATCAAGCATTTTTGTATACAAAAATGCTGCGAAGGGTGGCACCGGCTTCGCCGGTGTTCGCGGCTAAAGCCGCTCCCACAGGGGTTACGCAGGTTTGAAGCCAGCGCAGAACCTGTGGGAGCGGCTTTAGCCGCGAATGCCATGGATCAGACTTCGAGGTAGTCCAAGATACCCTCGGCAGCAGTACGCCCTTCGAAGATAGCCGTCACCACCAGGTCCGAACCGCGCACCATATCGCCACCGGCAAACACTTTCGGGTTGCTGGTCTGGTGCTTGAACTTGCCTTTCTCCGGCGCCACCACACGGCCCTGGCTGTCCAGCTGGATACCATGCTGTTCGAACCACGGTGCCGGGCTCGGGCGGAAACCGAAGGCAATCACCACGGCATCGGCCGGCAGGATCTCTTCCGAGCCCGGGATCGGCTCGGGGCTGCGGCGACCACGGGCATCCGGCTCACCCAGGCGGGTCTCGACCACTTTCACGCCTTCGACCTTGTCCTCGCCGACAATGGCGATGGGCTGGCGGTTGTAGAGGAACTTCACGCCCTCTTCCTTGGCGTTCTTCACCTCTTTGCGCGAACCCGGCATGTTGGCTTCGTCACGGCGATAAGCACAGGTCACGGCCTTGGCGCCCTGGCGGATCGAGGTGCGGTTGCAGTCCATCGCGGTGTCGCCACCGCCCAGCACCACCACCTTCTTGCCCTGCATGTCGACGAAGTCTTCCGGCGACTTCTCGAAGCCCAGGTTGCGGTTGACGTTGGCGATCAGGAAGTCCAGCGCGTCATGCACGCCCGGCAGGTCCTCGCCCGGGAAGCCGCCCTTCATGTAGGTGTAGGTACCCATGCCCATGAACACCGCGTCGTACTCGGCGAGCAGTTGCTCCATGGTCACGTCCTTGCCCACCTCGGTGTTCAGGCGGAACTCGATGCCCATGCCGGTAAACACTTCGCGGCGGTTGCTGAGTACGGTCTTTTCCAGCTTGAACTCAGGGATGCCGAAGGTCAGCAGGCCACCGATCTCAGGGTTCTTGTCGAACACCACCGGGGTCACGCCAGCACGCACTAGTACGTCGGCGCAGCCCAGGCCGGCCGGGCCGGCGCCGATGATGGCGACGCGCTTGCCGGTCGGCTTGACCTTGGACATGTCCGGGCGCCAGCCCATGGCGAAGGCGGTGTCGGTGATGTACTTCTCGACCGAACCGATGGTCACCGCGCCGAAGCCGTCATTCAGGGTGCAGGCGCCCTCGCACAGACGGTCTTGCGGGCATACGCGGCCGCACACTTCTGGCAGGGTGTTGGTCTGGTGCGAAAGCTCCGCCGCCGCCAGGATGTTGCCTTCGGACACCAGCTTCAACCAGTTGGGGATGAAGTTGTGTACCGGGCACTTCCACTCGCAATACGGGTTACCGCAGCCCAGGCAGCGGTGTGCCTGCTCCACGGACTGCTGCGGCTTGAACGGCTCGTAGATTTCCACGAACTCCTTCTTGCGCTGGCGCAGCAGCTTTTTCTTCGGGTCCTTGCGGCCCACTTCGATGAACTGGAAGTCGTTGTTCAGACGTTCAGCCATTTTTCAAAACCTCTTTACAGCAGCTGCAAGCTACACGCTGCAAGCCGCAAGACGATCACTTAAGCCGGGCAAACCTCGTACCGCTTCTACTTTCAGCTTGAGGCTTGCCACTTGCAGCTGTTTTTACTGCGGGTTGGCACGGGTGCTGGACAACAGTTGCTTCAGGTTGGCTGCCTTCGGCTTGACCAGCCAGAAGCGCCGCACGTAGTCGTCCAGGTTCTCCGAGAGCTCACGCCCCCACTCGCTGCCGGTCTCTTCCACGTACTCGCCAAGGACCCGCGCCAGATGGCTGCGGTAGGCTTCCATCGCCTCACCACTGATACGCTGGATTTCCACCAGCTCGTGGTTGAGCTTGTCGACGAAGCTGTTGTCCATGTCGAGCACGTAGGCGAAGCCGCCAGTCATGCCAGAACCGAAGTTGTAACCGGTCTTGCCCAACACGCAGACAAAGCCGCCGGTCATGTATTCACAGCAGTGATCGCCAGTGCCCTCGACAACAGCGTGGGCGCCGGAGTTGCGTACAGCGAAGCGCTCGCCCGCCGTACCCGCGGCAAACAGCTTGCCGCCAGTGGCACCGTACAGGCAGGTGTTGCCGACGATGGCGCTGTGCTGGGTGGCGAACGGGCTGCCGGCTGGCGGCACGATGGTGACCTTGCCACCTGTCATGCCCTTGCCGACGTAGTCGTTGGCGTCGCCTTCCAGGTGCAGGTTCAGGCCACCGGCGTTCCACACGCCGAAGCTCTGGCCCGCAGTGCCTTTGAAGCGGAAGGTGATCGGCGCCGCGGCCATACCCTGGTTGCCGTACAGGCGGGCGATTTCGCCCGACACGCGCGCACCGATGGAACGGTCGCAGTTGCAGATGTCGAGGCTGAACTCGCCACCGGCCTGGTCGCGAATGGCCGGCAAGGCCATCTCCACCATTTTCTCGGCCAGCAGGCCTTCGTCGAACGGTGGGTTCTTGTCCACTTCGCAGAACTGCGGCTTGTCCGCCGGAATGTGCGAGCTGCCCAGCAGCGGGGTCAGGTCCAGGTACTGCTGGCGCTCGGTGTCACCTGGCAGCACGTCAAGCAGGTCGGTACGGCCGATCAGCTCGCCGAGGCTGCGCACGCCCAGCTTGGCCAGCCACTCACGGGTTTCTTCGGCGACGAAGGTGAAGAAGTTGATCACCATGTCGACGGTGCCGATGTAGTGGTCCTTGCGCAGCTTGTCGTTCTGCGTGGCCACGCCGGTGGCGCAGTTGTTCAGGTGGCAGATGCGCAGGTACTTGCAGCCCAGGGCGATCATTGGCGCGGTGCCGAAGCCGAAGCTCTCGGCGCCGAGGATGGCTGCCTTGATCACGTCCAGGCCGGTTTTCAGGCCGCCGTCGGTCTGTACCCGTACCTTGCCGCGCAGGTCGTTGCCGCGCAGGGTCTGGTGGGTTTCCGCCAGGCCCAGTTCCCATGGGGCGCCGGCGTACTTGATCGACGTCAGTGGCGAAGCACCGGTACCGCCGTCGTAACCGGAAATGGTGATCAGGTCGGCATAGGCCTTGGCAACGCCAGCGGCGATGGTGCCAACGCCAGCCTCTGCCACCAGCTTGACCGATACCAGCGCCTGCGGGTTGACCTGCTTGAGGTCGTAGATCAGCTGCGCAAGGTCTTCGATCGAGTAGATGTCATGGTGCGGCGGTGGCGAGATCAGGGTCACGCCCGGTACCGCATAGCGCAGCTTGGCGATCAGGCCGTTGACCTTGCCGCCTGGCAGCTGGCCGCCCTCGCCGGGCTTGGCGCCCTGGGCAACCTTGATCTGCAGCACTTCGGCGTTGACCAGGTATTCCGGGGTCACGCCAAAGCGGCCGGTGGCCACCTGCTTGATCTTCGAGCTGCGGATGGTGCCGTAGCGCGACGGGTCTTCACCGCCCTCACCGGAGTTGGAGCGTGCGCCCAGGCGGTTCATGGCCTCGGCCAGCGCTTCGTGGGCTTCCGGCGACAGTGCGCCCAGCGAGATACCGGCGGAGTCGAAGCGCTTGAGGATGGCCTCCAGCGGCTCGATCTGCTCCAGCGCCAGCGGCTGCTCGGCCACTTTCACCTTCAGCAGGTCGCGGATCATCGACACCGGGCGCTGGTCGACCAGCGTGGTGTATTCCTTGAACTTGGCGTAGTCGCCCTGCTGCACGGCGGCCTGCAGGGTGTTGACCACGTCCGGGTTGTAGGCGTGGTATTCGCCACCGTGGACGAACTTCAGCAGGCCACCTTGCTGGATCGGCTTGCGCGCGCTCCAGGCTTCGGCCGCCAGCAGCTTCTGGTCGCTTTCCAGGTCTTCGAAGCGCGCACCCTTGATGCGGCTGGACACGCCCTTGAAGCTCAGGCCGACCACTTCCTCGGCCAGGCCGATGGCTTCGAACAGCTGTGCACCCCGGTACGAGGCAATGGTGGAGATACCCATCTTCGACAGGATTTTCAGCAGGCCCTTGGAAATGCCTTTGCGGTAGTACTTGAACACTTCGTCCAGGTCGCCCAGCACTTCGCCGGTGCGGATCAGGTCAGCCAGTACTTCGTAAGCCAGGTACGGGTAAACGGCCGAGGCACCGAAGCCCAGCAGCACGGCGAAGTGGTGCGGGTCGCGGGCAGTGGCGGTTTCCACCAGGATGTTGCTGTCGCAACGCAGGCCCTGCTCGGTCAGGCGGTGGTGCACGGCACCCACGGCCAGCGAAGCATGCACCGGCAGCTTGCCCGGGGCGATGTAACGGTCGCTCAGTACCAGTTGGGTCTTGCCTGCACGCACGGCTTCTTCAGCCTGGTCGGCGATGTTGCGGATGGCCGCTTCCAGGCCGACGCACTGCTCATAGTTGAGGTCGATCAGCTGGCGGTCGAAGCCTTCGCGCTCCAGGTTCATCAGCGAACGCCACTTGGCGGGCGAGATGACCGGCGAGCTGAGGATCACCCGCGAAGCGTGTTCCGGCGACTCCTGGAAGATGTTGCGCTCGGCACCCAGGCAGATTTCCAGCGACATCACGATCGCTTCGCGCAGCGGGTCGATCGGCGGGTTGGTTACCTGGGCGAACTGCTGGCGGAAGAAGTCGTATGGCGAACGCACACGCTGCGACAGCACGGCCATCGGCGTGTCGTCACCCATCGACCCAACGGCTTCCTGGCCCTGCTCACCCAGCGGGCGCAGCACCTGGTCACGCTCTTCGAAGGTGACCTGGAACATCTTCATGTATTGCTTGAGCTGGTCAGCGTCGTAGCTGGCCACGCCCTGGTCATCGGTCAGCGTCGCCTGGATGCGGGTGGCGTGCTGACGCAGCCAGCGCTTGTACGGGTGGCGCGACTTCAGGCGGTCGTCGATGGCGTCGGTGTCGAGGATCTGACCGGTTTCGGTGTCTACGGCCAGGATCTGGCCCGGGCCGACACGGCCCTTGGCCAGTACTTCCTCAGGCTGGTAGCCCCATACGCCGATTTCCGAGGCAATGGTGATATAGCCGTTGGTGGTGGTCACCCAACGCGCCGGGCGCAGGCCGTTACGGTCCAGCAGGCACACCGCGTGGCGGCCTTCGGTCATGACGATACCGGCCGGGCCATCCCACGGCTCCATGTGCATGGAGTTGTATTCGTAGAAGGCACGCAGGTCGGCGTCCATGGTCTCGACGTTCTGCCAGGCTGGCGGTACCAGCATGCGCACGCCGCGGAACAGGTCGATACCACCGGTGACCATCAGCTCCAGCATGTTGTCCATGCTCGACGAGTCGGAGCCCACGCGGTTGACCAGCGGGCCGAGTTCTTCGAGGTCGGGGATCTGATCGTTGGCGAACTTGGTGCGACGGGCCATGGCCCAGTTGCGGTTGCCAGTGATGGTGTTGATCTCGCCGTTGTGGGCGAGGAAGCGGAACGGCTGCGCCAGCGGCCATTTCGGCAGGGTGTTGGTGGAGAAGCGCTGGTGGAACACGCAGATCGCGGTTTGCAGGCGCTCGTCACCCAGATCTGGATAGAACGCCGCGAGATCGCGCGGCATCATCAGGCCTTTGTAGATGATGGTCTTGTGAGAGAAGCTGCAGATGTAGTGGTCGGCGTCGTGGGCGTTGGCCACGGACGAACGGCGACGGGCACTGAACAGCTTGATGGCGAATTCCTGGTCGCTCAGGCCTTCACCGCCGATGAACACCTGCTCGATCTGCGGCAGGCGCTCCAGCGCCAGGCGGCCGAGTACGCTGGTGTCGATCGGCACCTTGCGCCAGCCGACCAGCTTCAGGCCAGCGGCGAGGATTTCGCGGTCCATGTTGGCGCGGGCGGCTTCGGCTTTGACCGGGTCCTGGTTGAAGAACACCATGCCGACGGCGTACTGCTTGGGCAGTTCGACGGCAAAGTGTTCCTGGGCCACGGCTCGCAGGAATTGATCGGGCTTCTGCATGAGCAGACCGCAACCGTCACCGGTCTTGCCGTCAGCGTTGATACCGCCGCGGTGGGTCATGCACGTCAGCGCCTGCATGGCGGTTTGCAGAAGGTGGTGGCTCGGTTCGCCCGTCATATGGGCGATCAAGCCAAAACCACAGTTGTCCTTGAATTCTTCGGGATGGTACAGACCTGTTTTCATAGACACATTCTCACCAGGTTCACCTCTCTAACGGAGGTAAATCTCTTTTTTAACAACCACTTACCATCCACGCCGATCAAACGCCAGCTTTTTTGCGGTGGTCATGGAAAACCATTGTTGCACAGCGACAGCGATGCCCACAAATTTTCATGTCTCACCATTGAAAATTTATGTCGCAATTTTGAATGTTTTTGCGCCATGCGCCGTGATAGCGGCTTGGCTAGAGTCTGAAGCGTTTCAGCCATGACTGCAACTAGGGGCTTGTGGCCGGCAGTCTGGGACAGAAAAGCCTGCCGCGCTCAGGCGCAGCAGGCTAGACGAAAAGTCAGGGTCGCTCAGCAACTGGGCGGCTGGGGTGGTGCCGCCCGGCAGGTATCAGCGGGCCGTGGCCAGCTCTTGTTGGACGCTGCCGACGGTACGTGGCCAAGGTTTACCAGCCTGGACCTTCGCTGGCAAGTTCTTGATTGCCGCAACCGCTGCGTCACGGTTGGCGAAGCTGCCGTAAGTGACGACGTACAACGGCTTGCCCTGCAGGTCTTTCTTGAAGTAGCGATAGTCGCCACCCTGGGCTTTTACGTACGCCTGGGCCGAAGACTCGGAGCTGGTACCGAGGATCTGCACCACGTAATTGCCCGGTTTCTGGCCGGCGTACCAGCCACTGTTGCCCGCGCCGCCAGCGGCTGGTTTTTCAGCCGGTTTGGCTGCTGGCTTGGCCACGGCAACCTGGGTCGGTGCTGGCGCAGGCTTGGCCGGTGCAACCGGTTTGGCCGGCTGGGTTGCGACAGGTTTTGGCGCAGGCGCAACCGGCTGCACCGGCGCACTGGCTACAGGCCGTGCAGGCGCAGGCGCTGGGCCAGCCGGCACCCCTTGTGGCGGTGCAATGGTGGTTACGGTCGGTGGCGGGTTGCCAGGCTGCAGGGCGGTATCGCCGGCGGGGCTGCCTTCTTCACCCTCACCCATGCCTGCGGCCTGGGCCAACGGTTCGCGCATCACCGGCTGCGACTGACCAACCAGCGGCAACGGCATTGGCTGCGACGAACCGGAAAATTCGATATTGGCACCCTGCTTGCCGTCGCCCAGCGGCAACTGGGCCTGGGCGGCCGGCGCATCGGCGGGGGCCTTTTCGCCTTTCTTGGGCATCAACACCGCAGCCGCAACGGCGACCACGACCACAGCGGACAGCGCAAGCACATGTTTTTTAGGCATCTTGAACCCCATGGATGGTCGCTTGGCCGTAGAGCGGCTGGCGATCATGGCTTCGATCAAAGTGTCACGGGCGACCTGGTTGATGTTGCCAGGCCAACCGTCGGAGTTTTCATGGATATCGACGATCTGTTCACGGCTGAACACCTCGATGCCCCGGCCAGCCCCTTCCAGGCGCTGCTCCAGGTACTCGCGGGTTTCTTCTTCACTGTAGGGGGCCAACTCGATGATGTGGAAGCGTTCTTCCTCGACATTGAGCTCGTCCAGCCCGGCAATCAGCGAAGGCTCACCGAACAGGAACACGTGCGGGCGCCCTTCCGGTACCCCCGCCGCCAATTCCAGCAACGCTTGGAGTGCCGACTCGTCGAGTTGTTCCGCATCGTCCACCAGCAAATACACTTCCTGCCCGGTCAGTGCCAATTGCACCACCTTGGACAGGATCGCCTGCATCTCGGCCTGGGCCACGTCCAGGTTTTGTGCAACCTGGCCGAGCACACTGGCGGCATCGCTGGCGCCACGGGCGGACACCACCACGCTCAGCACCGCCTGCTTGTTGGTGCTGGCCACCAGTGCCTGGCGCAGCAGGGTCTTGCCGCTGCCCAGCGGGCCGCTGACTACCAGCATCAGCTGGCTGTAGCGCGCCAGGTGGTGCAACTGGCCGAGCACAGGCTTGCGCTGGGCCGGGAAAAACTTGAAGCCGGGCACGCGGGGCGCGAACGGATCGTGGCTCAACTGGTAATGGTCGAGAAAGGCCTCATCGGCATGCAAACTGGTCATTGCGCTGTCACAACCTCAAAGCTGGGCCACGATCGCGCGGTAATCCGCCGACAGCGTGGCCTGTAGAATCTCTTTCGGATAGTCGTCGGTCACCACGGCCTCGCCCATCTGGCGCAGCAGCACCAGACGCAAACGACCGTCGAGCACCTTCTTGTCGACCGCCATGTGCTCCATGAAATGCGCCGGGGTCATTTCCTGTGGTGGCACCACCGGCAAACCTGCGTCCTGCAACAGGCGGATTCCGCGATCGCGCTCGGCCTGGTCGATCCAGCCAAGGCGCATGGACATTTCCAGGGCCATCACCGTGCCCGCTGCCACGGCTTCGCCGTGCAGCCACACGCCATAGCCCATGTGGGTTTCGATGGCATGCCCGAAGGTATGCCCCAGGTTCAACGTGGCCCGCACGCCAGACTCACGCTCATCAGCGCCCACCACTGCGGCCTTGGCCGCGCAGGAACGGCGGATGGCCTCGGTCAGGGCTGCCGGGTCGAGGGCACGCAGGGCCTGCATATTGTCTTCGAGCCAGGTGAGGAACGGCTTGTCACAGATCAGGCCGTACTTGATCACCTCGGCCAGGCCTGCCGACAGCTCACGCGGCGGCAGGGTCTTGAGGCTGGTGGTATCGATCAGCACCGCGTTTGGCTGATAGAAGGCACCGACCATGTTCTTGCCCAGCGGGTGGTTGATGCCGGTCTTGCCGCCCACCGAAGAGTCGACCTGGGACAACAAGGTGGTTGGCACCTGGATGAAGTCGACGCCGCGCTGGTAGCAGGCAGCGGCAAAGCCGGCCATGTCCCCGATCACGCCGCCGCCCAGGGCAACCACGGTGGTACGGCGGTCATGCCGTGCTGTCAGCAGGCCATCGAATATAAGCTGCAGGGTTTCCCAGTTCTTGTGGGCTTCGCCATCGGGCAAGACCACTGGCAGCACCGAGTAGGCACCCAGGGTCTTGGCCAGGCGTTCGAGATACAAGGGTGCGACGGTCTCGTTGGACACGATGGCGACCTGCCGCCCGGCAATGTGCGGCGCCAGCAGTTCAGGCTGGTCCAGCAGGCCTTCGCCAATGTAGATCGGGTAGCTACGCTCGCCCAGGTCGACCTTTAGTGTCTGCATGTATCCCCACAATGTACTTGGGCGCGGTGCCATTCGGGCGACCAGCGCGGTAACGTTGAACCTCGCCTCGGCGCTGGTGGCCGAGAATAGTCCCGGGTTAACGGGGCGGCAACTGCTGCAAGCGCTCGAGAATGTCGATCACCACCATGCGTGGCGGCCGTTCGTCGGTTTCAATCACCAGGTCGGCGATCTCGCGGTAGAGCGGGTCGCGGGTTTCCAGCAAGGTACGCAAGGTCGCCTCGGGATTGGCGGTGCGCAACAGCGGGCGATTGCGGTCGCGCGCGGTGCGGCCGACCTGCTGCTCCACCGAGGCATGCAGGTAAATTACCCGGCCGCCCTGATGCAGCGCCTGGCGGTTGGCTTCGCGCATCACCGCGCCACCACCGGTAGCCAGCACCACGCCGTCGAGTGCGCACAGCTCGGCAATCATCGCCTGCTCGCGATCACGGAAACCCGGCTCGCCTTCCTTGTCGAAAATCCACGGGATGTTGGCGCCGCACCGCAGTTCGATTTCCTTGTCGGAATCCTTGAACAGCAGGCGCAGCTCTTTGGCCAATAGGCGTCCAATGGTGCTTTTACCAGCGCCCATGGGCCCCACAAGTATCAAATTTCGCACAGAATCAACGACTCACAGCAATCGCCTGGTCACTCATGATACGCGGAGTCAGGAAGACCAGCAGCTCGGATTTTTTCTCTTGTAATGCATCGCGTCGAAACAGCCGCCCAACATACGGCAGATCACCGAAAAATGGCACCTTGTCGACCACATTGTTTTGCGAAGTCGAGTAGACGCCACCGATCACGATCGTTTCGCCGTCCGCCACACGAACCTTGGCATTGACCTCGTTCTTGCGGATCGGCGGTACGTTGTTCAAGGCATTGACGTAATCCGGCTCGTCCTTGGTCACCCTCACGGTCATGATTACCTTGTTGTCCGGGGTGATCTGTGGGGTTACCTCCAGCGACAATGAAGCTTCGCGAAACGATACCGAGGTAGCGCCGCTCTGGCTGGTTTCCTGGTAGGGCACCTCGGTGCCCTTGAGGATCCTCGCGGTTTCCTTGTCGGCGGTGACCACCTTGGGCTGTGAAATGATCTCGCCGTTGCCGCTCTTTTCCATGGCGCTGAGCTCCAGGTCGAGCAGCACGCCCCCGCTCAGCAGCCCGAGGCCGACGCTGCTGCCGGCGCGCTCCACGCCGAGGTCGACGAACAGCTCCTTGCCGGGGCGCAGCTTTTCACCGTACAGCGGCCCGCCCCAGCGCCCCCCCAGGCTTTTCTCGTAATCGACATTGGCCTCGACAATACGCGCCTCGATCGCCACTTGACGCACCGGCACGTCCAACTGCGCCACCAGTTGCCGCAGCTCGGCCAGGCGTTCAGCCGGCAGGTACGCCACCAGCGTATTGGTGCGCTCATCAACGCTGAGGCTACCGGCCAGGCTGCCATCGCCCGCCAGGCTCGCCAGCAGCAATTGCGCCAGCTCGGCAGCCTTGGCGTGATGAATGGGCAGCAGCTCCCGACGCATTGACGGCAACTGCGCGTCCACGGTTTGCGCCACCCGCGCTTCGGCTGATTGCGTGGCAAATTCGGCGACAGGCGCCACCAACAGCACGTTGCCCTCCTGGCGCCGGGCCAGGCCTTTGCTGCGCAACACCAGATCCAGCGCCTGGTCCCACGGCACATCCTGCAAGCGCAAGGTGACACTGCCCTGCACGGCATCGCTGGCCACCAGATTTACTCCGGCGTAGTCCGCCAGCACCTGCAACACCGCACGCACCTCGACGTCCTGAAAGTTCAATGACAGGGGTTCACCCTGGTAAGGCGTCGCCGACGCCAGCTGAATCGACAGCAGGGCTGCCAGCAGGTATTTCATCCACGTTTTCATTCAGGTCCGAGGCCTCCTTGCCCGGGTATTTGACAAGAGTGATGAACGCCGTGCGCTCATGCCACTCCCCCGCCATGAACAGCCGCTCACGCACCTCGACCTGGCGGTGATCAATGTGCTTTACCAGCCCTTGGTCGCGCCCTACCCGGTCGCCGGGACGCACGCGATAGAGCCTTCCGGATGCCATCAGCAGCGCTTCGCGCGCAGCACCGCGCGCCAGGCTGCCGACCATTTCCAGCTGTGCTACCGGCACGCCGAGCAGCCCGCTACCCTCCACCCGAGTTGCCGGGGGCGCAAACGGGTCTACTGCTGGCCTGGCCAAGGCTGCCCTTGCCGGTATATGGGCCATTACTGCTGTCGCTGGCATGGGTGCAGGCGCGTGGTAGGCATCAACCCGCAAGTGCAGGCGCAACAGCCCAGGCTGGCGATCAACCGCTGCCAGGCGCATGTCGCCGCTGCGCAGCACCCGCGCCTGGCCTAGCCATTCGTCCAGCCATAGCCGCAAGGCCGGGTATGGCCCCACCACCTGCAACTCAAGCGGCACTTTATGGAAGCCATCCTGTTGCTCGTCTTCCTGGACCTCGAGACGCTCCACAAGCAAACCCTGCGCATACCCCGAAACGCTCAGGCGCTCGAGCAGGTCGCTCATGCCCTCCCCGGCAGCCAGCAGCCAGCGCGCCGCCTGCAAGCGCTGCTCGGCAGCTGCCACAGATGCCCGTAGCTTCTGCAGCTCGGCCAACTGCAACGCCCGGCTCGCCTGCAGCTGGTTCAATTCGGCATGCCTGGCGTCCTCCCCCGCCTGTTGCTGCAAGCGTGCCGGCAGGAGCACCGCGCAGCCCGCGCCGAACAGCCCAACAGCGACCAACACGGGCGCCCACCGGCGAAAGCGGCCGGAGCGCTCGACCACGGCCAACCAGGCCAACAGCTGCGCCGCATTCACGACCAGAACGCCGAAACACGCGCAGCCAGTTGGAATTCGTCACCGCCCGGCAGGCTCTTGATGTGCTTGAGTTCCAGGTCGAGCAATACGTTCGAGCGGCCCAGGTCACGCATGAACTGCGCCACCACAGCGCCCGACGCAGCCAGCCCAGTCATTTGCAAACGGCCGCTTTCAAGGCTCAAGTCGAGCAGCTGCACACCCTCAGGCAGCGCCGCTTCAAGGTCAGCGAACACACCGGCCACTACACCCTGATCAGCGCGCAAGCCCTCGAGCCCGGCGGCAGCGGCGAGCAGCGCTTCATGCTGAGCACGCACATCAGCCAGTGGCTGCAACTGCTCGCCCAGCAGGTCAAGGGCTGCCCGGTGTTCCGCGTTGGCCAGCGCCTGTTGCAGTCCACGCTGACGGGCCAACTGATCTACCAGCGTAACGGCGCACAAGGCCAGTAATGCACCGGCAACCAGCTGGCCACGAAAACGCCGCAGCGCCGCCTGACGCTGGCGTTCGCGCCAAGGCAGAAGGTTCAGCCGCATCATCGGCGTAATCCTCCCTGGGCCAAGGCGCAAGCCAGGAGCATGCTGCCATCGACCTGCTCAAGCCCCGCCAGGCCAGGCAGGTGCCGGCACGGCACATTCAACCGGTCGCCAAGCCCCAGCAACCAGCCAGGGTCAGTCGCCGGGCTGCCGGCAACCCACAGCTGCCCGGGCAACGGCCCTGCAGCAAGGAGTGCCTGCAGGCGCTCCGGCAGTTGCGCAGCGATTTCGGTGCCTGCCGTTTGCAGCTCATGCCGCTGGAATACCCCGCCCGGCCGCCAGTCATGAAGCGTCACGCTGTGCGCTTCGATGCGCAGCAACGCCGCTCCCTCAAGGTCGCCCGCTGGCAACATGCGGCACAAGGCAATCGTGTCGATCTCGACGGCCTCCAGCTGCAGTCCCGCGTCCTCGACCACCGCCTCAAGTGCTGCCAACGCGCTTTGTCGACAGGCTGCGACTATCACCTCGCTGCACCCTGGCTGCACGCCTGAAGCCCCAATGACCTGAAAGTCCAGGGCCAGGTCCTCCAGCGGAAACGGAAACAGGCGTTCGGCATCGGCCAACAACTGCGCCTCCACCTGCTCCAGGCCCTGCTCGACGGGTATGTGGCACAACTTGCAGATGACCTGGCTGGCCGGCAGCGCCATGGCTACGCGTCGCTGCCTGAAGCCACTGTGGCGATGTGCACGCCGCAACGCCGCCGCTACCTGGCCAGGCTCCGCTGCCCAGTCATTCCCCACCTCCAGGGGCAGCGGTTCCTGCGCCGAGCCCATCACCCGCCAGCGTCGCCTGCGCTGTTGCAGTTGCACCAACCGAATGGCATCAGGGGCAATTTCCACCCCTACGAGTGAACTGGCATCCATGCCAAAGCGTCCAAGCATCGCGACTTCCTTGCTGTCTGTTGCAACCCCGCGGCGACACTGGGCCAGAGCCACCTGCCAAGGCGACGGGTAGCCTGGCCGGTAACCCGGAGAGGCGAAAAAATGCGTATAATGCCCAGCGTTTTTGGGTCCGCCGGACCTGCGTGCAATCCACTCTCAACCTGGACACCGAAAAGCCTTGATACGTCTGCTGAAGTTCTTCTGGTGGTCTTCCGTCGCAGTCATCTGCGCGCTCGTACTCGGTGTGAGCGGTGCGTTTCTGTATCTTAGCCCCAGCCTGCCCTCGGTCGATTCGCTCAGAAGCATCCAGTTGCAGATCCCCCTGAGGGTGTACAGCAGCGATGGCAAGCTGATTGCCGAGTTCGGCGAAATGCGCCGTTCGCCGATCCGCTTTGCGGAAATTCCCCCACAGTTCATTCAGGCACTGCTGTCAGCCGAGGACGACAATTTCCTCAACCACTACGGTGTCGACCCCAGCAGCCTGATGCGCGCGGCAACCCAGCTGGTGAAAACCGGTCATATCCAGACCGGCGGCAGCACCATCACCATGCAGGTGGCGAAAAACTTCTTCCTCAGCAGCGAACGCAGCTTCTCGCGCAAGACCAACGAAATCCTGCTGGCCCTGCAGATCGAGCGTGAGCTGACCAAGGACGAGATCCTTGAGCTGTATGTGAACAAGATCTACCTCGGCAACCGCGCCTACGGCATCGACGCCGCTGCCCAGGTGTACTACGGCAAGTCGATTCGTGACGTCAGCCTGGCGCAGATGGCAATGATCGCCGGCCTGCCCAAGGCACCGTCACGCTTCAACCCGCTGGCCAACCCGGTACGCGCCAAAGAACGCCGCGACTGGATCCTGGGCCGCATGTACAAGCTGGGCAAGATCGACCAGGCCAGCTATGAAGCTGCCCTGGCCGAACCGCTCAATGCCAGCTACCACGTGCCGACGCCTGAGGTGAATGCGCCGTACATCGCCGAGATGGCCCGTGCGGAAATGGTCGGCCGTTACGGCAGCGACGCCTACACCGAGGGCTTCCGCGTCACCACCACAGTGCCCAGCGACATGCAGGAAATGGCCAACAAGGCCATCCTCAACGGCCTCTCCGATTATGACGAGCGCCACGGCTACCGCGGCCCCGAAGCACGCTTCCCGGGACGCACCCAGGCAGCCTGGCTGCAGGAGCTGGGCAAGCAGCGCATTCTTGGCGGCCTGGAGCCGGCCATTGTTAGCCAGGTCGAAAAAACCGGCCTAAGGGTGCTGACTCGAGACGGTCAGCAATCCGAGGTTGCCTGGGACACCCTGAAATGGGCACGCCCGTTCATCAACAGCAACTCGATGGGTCGCGCACCGCAATCGCCGGCCGACGTAGCCCAGGTCGGCGACCTGGTGCGCCTGCAACGCCTGGAAGATGGCACGTTCAAGTTCAGCCAGGTACCCGGTGCGCAAAGTGCGCTGGTCACACTGGACCCTTACAACGGCGCCATCCGCGCCCTGGTCGGCGGCTTCTCGTTCGAGCAGAGCAACTACAACCGTGCCATGCAGGCCAAGCGCCAACCGGGTTCCAGCTTCAAGCCGTTCATCTACAGCGCCGCGCTGGACAGCGGCTACACCGCTGCCAGCCTGGTCAACGATGCACCGATCGTGTTCGTTGACGAGTCGGTAGACAAAGTGTGGCGACCGAAGAACGACACCAACACCTTCCTCGGCCCGATCCGCATGCGCGAAGCGCTGTACAAGTCGCGCAACCTAGTATCGATTCGCCTGCTGCAGGCCATGGGCGTGGACCGCACCATCGACTACATCGCCAAGTTCGGCTTCAACAAGCAGGACCTGCCACGCAACCTGTCGCTGGCTTTGGGTACCGCCACCCTGACCCCGATGGAAATCGCCACCGGCTGGAGCACCTTTGCCAACGGCGGCTACAAGATCACCCCGTACCTGATCGACCGCATCGAGAGCCGCAGCGGCGAGACGCTGTTCACCGCCAACCCTGCCCACGTGCCGCAAGGCGCCGAGGACCAGGCTGGCCTGGCCGCACCCGAGCAGCCGATCAGCACCGCAGCCATGCCAGGCGAAGCCCCGTCGGCCTTCGGCCAGGTGGCGCCTGTGCCGCAGACCCCGGCCGTGGCTGAGCGGATCATCGACGGGCGTACCACCTACATCCTCACCAGCATGCTGCAGGACGTGATCAAGCGCGGCACCGGCCGCCGGGCGCTGGCCCTGGGCCGCACCGACCTGGCCGGCAAGACCGGTACCACCAACGAATCCAAGGACGCCTGGTTCTCTGGCTACAACGCCGATTACGTGACCACCGTGTGGGTCGGCTTCGACCAGCCGGAAACCCTGGGCCGCCGTGAGTATGGCGGCACTGCGGCGCTGCCGATCTGGATGAGCTTCATGGGTGCGGCACTCAAGGACAAGCCTGCGCATGCTCCGGCAGAGCCAGAGGGTATCCTCAGCCTGCGCGTCGACCCGGTCAGCGGTCGCGCAGCCTCGCCAAGCACGCCGAATGCCTACTTCGAGCTGTTCAAGGCCGAAGACTCGCCGCCATCGGTGGACGAGCTGGGTAATGGGGTGGCACCGGGCAGCCCGCTGCCGGCCGACGAAGCGACGCCGATGGATTTGTTCTGAGGCTGGGTGGCTGGCGAGGCGCCCGACTCTGGTTTCGTGTGGGCGCTCGATCCCACAGGCACTGGCACTCCCTCGGCAAACAAAAAGCCCCGGCTCAAACGAGCCGGGGCTTTTCAATGACAGCTACAACAGCAATCAGCCGTTAAACACGTCATCCACGCTGGTCAGCGGGTAGTGCTTCGGATACGGCAGGGTAGCCACGCCGGATTCGATGGCAGCCTTGGCCACTGCGTCGGAAACAACAGTGATCAGGCGAGCGTCCAGTGGTTTCGGAATGATGTACTCACGGCCGAACTCCAGCGCCTGCACGCCGTAGGCATCGCATACTTCCTTCGGCACTGGCAGCTTGGCCAGGTCTTTCAGGGCGATAGCGGCGGCGATCTTCATTTCTTCGTTGATGCGCTTGGCGCGAACGTCCAGGGCACCACGGAAGATGAACGGGAAGCCCAGTACGTTGTTGACCTGGTTCGGGTAGTCGGAACGGCCGGTCGCCATGATCACATCGCTGCGCGTGGCGTGAGCCAGCTCTGGGGCGATTTCCGGGTCTGGGTTCGAGCAGGCGAACACGATCGGGTTGGCAGCCATCGACTTCAGGCCTTCCGGGCTCAGCAGGTTCGGGCCGGACAGGCCAACGAACACGTCGGCACCGTCGAGTGCGTCAGCCAGGGTGCGCTTGTCGGTCGCGTGGGCGAACTGCGCCTTGTACTGGTTCAGGTCGTCACGGCCAGCGTGGATCACGCCGCTGCGGTCGATCATGTAGATGTTCTCGACCTTGGCGCCCATGCTCACCAGCAACTTCATGCAGGAGATGGCTGCAGCACCGGCACCCAGGCAGACGATCTTGGCGTCTTCCAGCTTCTTGCCGGCGATTTCCAAGGCGTTGATCATGCCGGCTGCGGTAACGATGGCGGTACCGTGCTGGTCATCGTGGAATACCGGGATGTCGCACTGTTCGATCAGGGTGCGCTCGATCTCGAAGCACTCTGGCGCCTTGATGTCTTCGAGGTTGATGCCACCGAAGGTGATCGAGATGCGGCGAACGGTGTCGATGAACGCTTGCGGGCTTTCCGACTCGACTTCGATGTCGAACACGTCGATACCGGCGAAACGCTTGAACAGAACACCCTTGCCTTCCATGACCGGCTTGGAAGCCAGTGGGCCGAGGTCACCCAGACCGAGGATGGCGGTGCCATCGGAAATCACCGCAACCAGGTTGCCTTTGCCGGTGTATTTGTATGCCAGCTCTGGATCACGGCCAATTTCACGTACTGGCTCGGCAACACCTGGGCTGTAGGCCAGGGCGAGGTCACGGGCGGTAGCAGTTGGCTTGGAGAGTTCGACGCTCAGTTTCCCCGGACGAGGTTGAGCGTGGTATTCGAGAGCGGCGGTTTTCAGGTCTGACATGGTGGGCATTCCGCTATTTACTGTTCTGACGGACCGCCGAGGATACGCAAAGAGCCGGGGAGTCACAAGACTGGTCGGTCACTTGTGTCAAGGCCTTTAGCCTACGACTTTACGCTAAAACCCACGGGGGCATACGGCTAACAGTGTGTACAATCCAATAGTGAACTGTCTACATCTTTTGGCCTGAAATGCGTTGCAACATGCTCGGATCGGTCAATGGCAGCACCCAGCGTCGCTGCCCGGGCTTCAGCCCGCCCTTGCGGGAACGATCCAGCACCCAGCCACGCGCTTCCACCTCGCGCCCCTTGAGATTATCGAAGAAGCTGGCGGGGAAGTTGCGCTGCAGACGAGCGGGAACCTGCAGCACCATGGCACTGCCCAGGTTCAGCCAGACCCCGCCACGGTTGCGCTCGACGCTTTCGATGCGACCACTGACAAGCGCGAAACCCGCCTGCCTGACATCGCCCACAGGCACCACGGGCGACCGCCGCCACAGACCGACGCCGGCCTCGCGCGCAGCCTGCTCGGCCAACTGCTGGCAGCCACTGAGGCGCACATTGGGGGCAACTGCCACCCGGTAACCGAGGCCTTCGCTGAGCAGTTGCGCTTCAAGATTGTCGCCATTACGGCCATAGATATGTGCCAGAGTACGGCCGTACTTGTCTTTGGCCTCGGCCCCCGGCACCAGCCCGACACGCCCGTCATTAGCCTTGACCAGGGCCTGCAAGCGCCGCCTGGCCACGTCGGCGTAAGGCTCGCTGGCGCGCCCCTTGCGGCCGATTTCCGGCGCGTTGATGCCGATCAGCCGCACACTGCGGCCATCGACCAGGCGCAAGGTGTCACCATCGACCACCTGTCGCACCCTTACCTGCTGGGGTTTGTCCGGCAAAGGGCAGAACGCCTGTGCCGGGTAATGCCAGATTGCGCCCACAAAAAAGGCGCCCACAAGGGGCGCCTTCTTCAGCAACAACGCGAAACCCGAAGGGTTCGCCATGCGCATGATTACTTCTTGGTACCGAACATACCGAAGCGGTCGGCGAACTTCTGTACGCGACCACCGGTGTCCAGGACTTTCTGCTTACCGGTGTAGAACGGGTGGCACAGGTTGCAAACGTCGATCGACAGGACGTTGCCCAGGGTCGAACGGGTTTCGAACTTGTTGCCGCAGCTGCAGGTGACTGCAACTACTTCGTAGTTCGGGTGGATACCTTCTTTCATGGTCACTTCCTCGAGCTGCGTGCCGCCACCCAACACCAATTGTTGAATACCGCACGTAATTAGGCGGCGAATAATACCAGAGCACACCGTCAGCGCAAGATGTCGCTTGCACCGACCGTCGTCTGCTAGGCTCGCCAGTTCTTGTAATGCCCTCCGAGACTTTCCGCGTGTCCGACGTCATCCTGCGCCTTGCCCTGCCCTCTCCGTTGCGTCGCCTGTTCGACTACAAGGCGCCAGCGAGCATGGTACGCCAGGCCTTGACCCCGGGCATGCGCATTCGCGTGCCCTTCGGCCGCCGCGAAATGATCGGTGTGCTGGTAGAGGTGTGCGCACAAAGCGAAGTGCCTGCAGACAAACTGAAGCCGGCCAGCGCCCTGCTCGACCCGGTTTCACCCATTCCTGCCTCGTTGTTCAAGCTGTGCCTGTGGACCGCCCAGTACTACCAGCACAGCCTGGGGGACACCTTGAGCTGGGCCTTGCCCACGCTGCTGCGCCAGGGCGAACCGGCAGAAATGCGCCAGGAGCGCTTCTGGCACATTGCCCCCGGTGCCCGCCTGGAAGACCCGCGCATCGCCCGCGCACCACGCCAGCGCGACGCCCTCAAGACCCTGGCCCAGCACCCGCACGGTGTGGCCCACAGCCTGCTGGCCAAACTCAACCTGAACAAGGACAGCCTCGACCTGCTGCTGGCCAAGGAGCTGGTGCAGGTCGAGGTACGCCGCCACCTGCCGGCGCTGCGCCATGAACACTGGCTGGCACAGCCGGAGCTGCCGCTCAACGAAGAGCAACGCGACGCCTTCGACGCCGTGCGCGAGGGCTTTGACGGCTTTGGCGCGTTCCTGCTGGCCGGCGTCACGGGCAGCGGCAAGACCGAGGTCTACCTGCAACTGATCCGCGAAACCCTGGAGGCCGGCAAGCAGGCGCTGGTGTTGATCCCGGAAATCAACCTCGGCCCGCAAACCCTGGCGCGCTTCGAGCAACGCTTCAACGCACGCATTGCCCTGCTGCATTCGGCGGTGAACGACCGCGAACGCCTGGACGCCTGGCTGGCGGCGCGGGATGGCGAGGCCGACATCATCATCGGCACCCGCTCGGCACTGTTCACGCCCATGAAGAACCCTGGCCTGATCATTATCGACGAAGAGCACGACGGCTCTTATAAACAGCAGGAAGGCCTGCGTTACCACGCCCGCGACCTGGCACTGGTGCGTGCCCATCAGGAGAACATCCCGATCCTGCTTGGCTCCGCCACACCGTCGCTGGAAACCCTGCACAATGCCCTAACCGGCCGCTACCACCTGCTGCGCATGAACCAACGCGCCGGCGGTGCACGCCCGCCACGCATGTTGCGCCTGGATGTGAAAAGCCTGCCGCTGGACAGCGGCATCAGCGGCCCGCTGCAGCAGGCCATTCGCCAGACCCTGGAAGCCGGCCAACAGGTGCTGGTGTTCCTCAACCGCCGCGGCTTCGCCCCGACCTTGCTGTGCCACGATTGCGGCTGGCTGTCGGAATGCCCGCGCTGCGATGCGCGCATGACCGTGCACCAGCGCTCCGGCGTGCTGCGCTGCCACCACTGCGGCTATGACGAACGCCTGCCGCACCAGTGCCCGCAATGCAACCACGTCGACCTGCGCCCGGTCGGCGCCGGCACCGAGCGCGCCGAAGAGCGCCTGAAGGTGCTGTTCCCGGATTACCCGATCCTGCGCGTGGACCGCGACAGCACGGCGCGCAAGGACGCCATGCACAACCTGTTCAGCACGATCCAGAAGGGCCAGCCAAGCATCCTCGTGGGCACGCAGATGCTCGCCAAGGGCCACCACTTCCCGCGGGTGACCCTGGTGGCCATCCTCGATGCCGATGGCGGGCTGTTTTCTGGCGACTTCCGCGCCAGCGAGCGCATGGCGCAACTGATCGTGCAAGTGGCCGGGCGCGCCGGGCGGGCCGAAGAGCCCGGCAAGGTGATCATCCAGACCCACCTGGCCGACCACCCGTTGCTGGTGCAGCTTACCGAACAGGGCTATTTCGCCTTTGCCGAACAGGCCCTGGACGAACGCCGCGCCGCCGGGCTGCCGCCTTACTCACACCTGGCCCTGCTGCGTGCCGAAGCGCACAAGCCGGGGCAGGCCGAAGGCTTCCTCGACGAAGCCTGCGCCGCCGCCGAGCGCCTGGTGGCCGAGCAACGGTTGCCGGGGATCGAACTGCTCGGCCCGGTACCGGCGCCCATGGAACGCCGCGCCGGGCGCTTCCGCGCACAACTGTTGATACAGGCCAATACCCGGGCGCCTTTGCATCGACTGATCAGCGCCTGGTTGCTAGTGTTGGAACAAATGCCGAGCGGGCGCCAGGTACGCTGGTCGCTGGATGTCGACCCGGTCGACCTGTATTGATTTCAGAAGGCGCATACCGCCTGTGGGAGCGGCCTTGTGCCGCGAAAGGGCCGCAAAGCGGCCCCGGCATTCTTCAGCCAGGCAGCCCCAAAGGTTGGCAACCCGCTCCCAGCCACGGATAATGCCCAGTTTTTCCACCTGCGCATCCAGGCGCTCACCGCGCTTGCGGTCGAAAAGAGATCCCCATGAAAGACACCATTCGCCAGCTGATCCAGCAAGCCCTCACCCAACTCGTCACCGACGGTGTGCTGCCTGAAGGGCTGTCGCCGGCGATCCAGGTGGAAAACGCCCGGGACAAGACCCACGGCGACTTCGCCAGCAACATCGCCATGATGCTGGCCAAGCCGGCCGGCATGAAGCCGCGCGACCTGGCCGAAAAGCTGATCAACGCGCTGCCGGCCAGCGCCGACATCAGCAAAGTCGAAATCGCCGGCCCGGGCTTCCTCAACTTCTTCCAGAACACCGACGCCCTGGCCAACCGCCTGGATGCCGCCCTGGCCGACGCCCACCTGGGTGCGCGCAAGGCCGGCCCGGCGCAAAAGGTGGTGATCGACATGTCGGCACCCAACCTGGCCAAAGAGATGCACGTCGGTCACCTGCGTTCGACCATCATCGGTGACAGTGTGGCGCGGGTGCTGGAGTTCCTGGGCGACAACGTGATCCGCCAGAACCACGTGGGCGACTGGGGTACCCAGTTCGGCATGTTGATGGCCTACCTGCAGGAAAACCCGATCACCAGCGACGAGCTGTCGGACCTGGAAAACTTCTACCGCGCCGCCAAGAAGCGTTTCGACGAGTCCGAAGAATTCGCCACCCGCGCCCGCGGCCTGGTGGTCAAGCTGCAGGCCGGTGACCCGGACTGCCTGGCCCTGTGGACACGCTTCAAGGACATCTCGCTGTCGCACTGCCAGAAGACCTACGAGCTGCTCAACGTCAAGCTGACCATGGCCGACGTGATGGGCGAAAGCGCCTACAACGACGACCTGGCCAACGTGGTCGCCGACCTCAAGGCCAAGGGCCTGCTGGTCGAAGACCAGGGTGCCCAGTGCGTGTTCCTCGAAGAATTCAAGAACAGCGACGGCGACCCACTGCCGGTGATCGTGCAGAAGGCCGACGGTGGTTACCTGTACGCCACCACCGACCTGGCGGCCGTGCGTTACCGCAGCAACGTGCTCAAGGCTGACCGCGCCCTGTACTTCGTCGACCAGCGCCAGGCCCTGCACTTCAACCAGGTGTTTGAAGTGGCACGCCGCGCCGGCTTCGTCGGCCACCCGATGCAGATGGAGCACATGGGCTTCGGCACCATGAACGGCGCTGACGGCCGCCCGTTCAAGACCCGTGACGGCGGCACCGTGAAACTGATCGACCTGCTCACCGAAGCCAAGGATCGTGCCTACGCCCTGGTCAAGGAAAAGAACCCGAGCCTGGCCGACGAAGACCTGCGCCACATCGGCGAAGTGGTCGGTATCGGCGCAGTGAAATACGCCGACCTGTCCAAGCACCGCACCAGCGACTACAGCTTCAACTTCGAACTGATGCTCAACTTCGAAGGCAACACCGCGCCATACCTGCTGTACGCCTACACCCGCGTGGCCGGTGTGTTCCGCAAGCTGGGCAAGGGCTTTGACGAAGTTGACGGCAAGATCGTGCTGCAGGCCGCCCACGAGCAGGATCTGGCTGCACGCCTGGCTCAGTTTGGCGAAATCCTCAACAACGTCGCCGAAAAAGGCACGCCGCACGTGCTGTGCAGCTACCTGTACGACCTGGCCGGGCTGTTCTCCAGCTTCTACGAGAACTGCCCGATCCTTGCCGCCGAAACCCCGGAACAACAGCAGAGCCGTCTGCGCCTGGCCGCCCTGACCGGCCGCACCCTCAAACAAGGTCTGGAACTGCTCGGCCTGGAAACCCTGGAGCGCATGTAAGTTGGCTGCCAAGAAAAAACCCGCACCAAAACGCGGCGCCAGCCGCCAGACGGCGCCGGCCAAACAGCCGATTCCAGGCTGGGTATGGCTGGCGGTCGGCCTGACCGTTGGCGCATTCATCGTGTTCCTGATGAAGCTCGAACCGGGTGGCGATGACATCAAGCGCGCCAAGCCCGAGCAGCAGAAATCGGAAAAAGTGGCTGAAGCCGGCAAGCCCGCGCAGACCACGCAAGCCACCCCGCAACAGCCGGTGAAGCCGAAGTACGACTTCTACACCCTGCTGCCGGAGTCCGAGGTGATTGTGCCACCCGAGGCCGTGCCAGAGAAAACGCCACCGGTACCTGCCCAGCCGGTCACCCCGGTGACCCCGGCCGAAGCGGCGAAGATCGACACCGCGCGCGCCCAGGCGGCACTGCTGGGCCAGACCCCGCCACCGGCGCCACCGGTGATCAAGCCGGCAGCGACCACCCAGTACTTCCTGCAGGCCGGCTCGTTCCGCAAGCAGGCTGATGCCGACAAGGTGCGTGCGCAGATCATCCTGCTGGGCCAGTCGGTGAAGGTGGAATCGGGCACGGTCAAGGAAGAAACCTGGTACCGCGTGCTGGTCGGCCCGTTCAGCAACCGTGAACAGCTGACCGGGGCGCAGAAGCAGCTGGCGGGGGCCGGTTTCGGCAACCTGCTGTTGCAACAGCGCCAGACTCGCCAGTAACCCGTAAAGGGAGCCTGTGGGAGCGGGTTCACCCGCGCAGCATGCAGCGCAGTGAATGGCACCGGCGTTGCCGGTGTTCGCGGCTAAAGCCGCTCCTACAAAGGCTGTGCATCAACCCCGCCCCGCATTGCGCTCGGACACCTGGCTGTTCAACGTCCAGAAGTCATATAACACCCCTACCAGGAACAGCCCGCCAGTAAAGAAGTAGATGATCGCGGTCACCCACTTCCCTTGATACAGGCGATGCAACCCAAACACCCCGAGGAAAGTCAGCAGGATCCAGGCGATGTTGTAGTCGATGCGCCCGGACTGAAACCTCAGGTCAGCTTCACGGTCCATGGACGGGATCAGGAACAAGTCGATCAGCCAACCGATGCCCAGCAGGCCGAAGGTGAAGAACCAGATCGTCCCGGTCACCGGCTTGCCGTAGTAGAACCGATGCGACCCGGTGAAGCCGAAAATCCACAGCAGGTAGCCAATGGTCTTGCTGTGCGTGTCGTGGTAGGGCGCCCCCTGTTGATAACTGTTCATGCATAGCCCTCTTGGGTTATCTGAAAATTTTCTAAGAAAAAATGTGACTTTCTCGTCGCAGGCCGACGTATGGCACCCAGCCAGTCGACCAACGGATCAGAAATTGATCAAAAAGCTGTTATAAAGTTGCGCGCCCAACACATAACTATTCATAAGAGCTTCATCTATGCCGCCTTTATTCAAGACATGGCTGACCCTCTGTCTATTATTGCCCCTGGCCGCCCACGCCACCAATCGTGAGCAACGTCTTCCCAATGGTTTCACCGGCTACACCAGTAATGCCTCGGTGAAACACGCGCCGGTCAAGCAGACCACCCTGCGCGCTCGCCCCGGCAACGCTGCCAATGCGCGCGGCGTGCAGGTAGCCGCCATGTCGCCGAAGCAGAGTAGCGACGTGCTCAGCCGCGCCGTGAATGTTCTCGGCACCCCGTACGTATGGGGTGGCAGCAGCCCGAAGAAGGGCTTTGATTGCAGTGGCCTGGTCAAGTATGCCTTCAACGACGTCGCCGACGTCGACCTGCCGCGCACCTCCAACGCCATGGCCCAGGGCCACGGCGTCAAGGTGGCAAAAGGTGACCTGAAGCCGGGTGATCTGATTTTCTTCAACATCAAGAGCCGCCGGGTAAACCACGTTGCCATCTACCTGGGCAACGATCGCTTCATTCACGCGCCGCGGCGCGGCAAGCGGGTGAGCATCGACAACCTGAGCAAGCCCTACTGGCAGAAGCATTACGTGGTCGCCAAGCGGGTGCTGCCGAAAGAACAGCAGCAGCTGAGCCTGGCCAAGCGCTGATCTGATCGGCGCACTCCTGCGCCGGCCTCTTCGCGGGTAAACCCGCTCCCACAGATATCGCGTCGCTCTCGCGGGCAATGCTGCACCTGTGGGAGCGGGTTTACCCG
>NZ_JACVZC010000230.1 GCF_016658545.1 Pseudomonas sp. S37
TGAACTGGCCTAATGATCCCGGACACCTCTTAAGGGCGATATGATTCGCCCAATCAGGAGGTTCCATGCAAGAACGAAAGACCTACACCCGCGAGTTCAAGCAACGTGCTGCAAGCATGGTTCTTGATGACAACGGCTCAATTCCTGACGTCTGCGCGTCGATGGATGTCGGCCCTACGGCGCTGCGCCGCTGGGTTGATCAGGTTCGCAAAGAGCGTCAGAAAGGCCAGCCGGTAGCTGGCACCAAGGCAATCAGCGACGAACAGCGAGAGCTCCAGGAGCTGCGAGCCAAGGTCAAGCGCCTGGAGACCGAGGCTGAAATCTTAAAAAAGGCTACGGCTCTCTTGATGTCGGATCCCGATCGTTTTTCCTGATCGAGGAACTGAGAGAGTCCGGTTCGTATCCGACCAGCCTGCTTTGTAGTGCGCTGAGCGTATCCCGTAGCGCGTTTTATGACTGGCTTCGCCGCCGTTCGGCACCGAATACCAAACGTGATGGGCTCAGAAAAAAAGTCATTCAACTGCACGTCGAAAGCAGAGAAAGTGCGGGCGCGAGGACCATCTCTCAATGCCTTAAGGCTCAGCAGCTCAAGGTAGGACGGTATCTGGCTGGACGACTCATGGAAGAGGCAAATCTGGCCAGCAAACAGCGCCGCCGACATCAGTATCGCTCCAAGGGGGTCGAGGCATTTGTGGCTAAAAACCTGCTCGACCGTAACTTCGAGCCAACAGCAATCAACCAGGTCTGGTGCGGCGACGTTACCAGCTTGATGGTCGGGAAACGCTGGTATCACTTGGCCATAGTGATTGATCTGTTCGCCCGGCGGATCGTTGGTTGGGCGTTTTCTCTGATCAACGACGCTCACCTGGTGAGCAAGGCGCTAAGAATGGCGGTAGAGGTTAGAGGTAAGCATGCCGGCTTGATGTTTCATTCAGATCAAGGCTGCCAATACACCAGCCAGCGCTTCCAATCCGAGCTGGTTGAGCACGGGATAACACAAAGCATGAGCCGCAGAGGGCAATGCTGGGACAACGCGCCGACAGAGCGTTTCTTTGGGACGCTCAAGTCAGAGTGGGTACCCAGTAAGGGCTACAAGGAAATTGAAGAAGCCAGGCAGGATATGACCAGCTTCTTCATGCGGTACAACCGAATCAGGCTCCACAGCCACAACAACTACCTGTCGCCAATAGCTATGGAGCAGCAGGCGGCTTGATCACCGTAATCGGTGTCCGGAAAAACTTGACCAGAACA
>NZ_JACVZC010000231.1 GCF_016658545.1 Pseudomonas sp. S37
GGAGATTCTATGGTTTTCAGCAAGCCGGTTTGACGCCTTTGGTGGTGTATTCGTCCTGATTCTTCATCAGGGCGAATGCCACCCTTGCTAGCTTCCTGGCGAGGATTACCAACGCCTGGGTCGTTGCTTTTCCGTTGTTCAGGTGCCGTTTATAGTCCCCGTTCCACGCGGGCGACTTGCTGGCTGCCATCGCTGCGTTGTGCAACAAGCGACGGATCTCTGAGCAACCTCGTTTTGTAAGACAACGCCGTCCATTCTTCTGCCCGGAATCGCTGACACGTAGATCCATCCCCAAGAAGGCGATGTACGAATCACTGCTCTTGAACTCACCCCTTGTAAAAGCCATTACCAGCGCTGTGGCGGTGAGAAAACCAATGCCCTCTACTGCCTGGCAGCGAGCGACTTGCTCGTGCAAGCCAGCCTCTCGCAGCACGTCTTTAATCTTCTTTTGGATCAACTGATCCAGTCGGTCTATCGATCTCACAAAAGTGTTGAACGCGGTTTTCAGGAGGCCTTCATTAGCCCAGCTCTGGGTCATTGCAGTGCGGGCACTCACCAAGGCAGCTCTGCGCCGCAGGAGGCTCTGAAGCTTGCCGTAGACGGCGGGCGGCGGGCTCCAGGGACGAAGATCCTCACCTTCGTTTTTCAGAAAGCGGGACAGCAACCGAGCGTCGGACGGGTCGGTTTTCACCCGTCCGCCAACACTTTTCCGGTAGTTGCTCAGTTGAAAGCCATCGATGATATAAACCTCGAAGCCCTGACGATGAGCCAGCTCAACCAAGTCCAGGTGATAGACATTGGTCGCCTCAACAGCGATAGCTGTATTGAGTGGCTGCTGCTTCAGCCATTTCTTAATTTCGAGCTTGGAGTTTTTCAGCCTGACGATCTCATCGCGCTCATCGTGATGGATAACCAGCTCAGCTTTTGCGACATCCGCACCCACAATCAACTTGCCCACCTGCATTGCCATAGGTGACTCCT
>NZ_JACVZC010000232.1 GCF_016658545.1 Pseudomonas sp. S37
CCCCCCCCCCCCCCCCCCCCCCCCCCCCCCCCCCCCCCCGCTCCTACAGGCTCTGTGCCTGCCTTGAAGGAGATGCAGGTCATGTGTGGCTTGCCAGCGATGAGGCCTGATCAGGCAACACAAGACAGTTGCTCCTATTCAGGTCATCGATGCTTGCGCATGCCCATGTGGGCGTCGTCCATCAGCGCCTTGGCCATATCACCCAGAAAGTGCGATGCCCAGACCAGCACCGGTTCGTTGTCCATCACCCCGATAAACGACGCCCGGCGCGAACAGTCCATCAATACGGATGCCTGCTCGATGGCATGGTCGCAACAGTTGCCGGGTTCGACGCGGAACAGCTTCTTGCCGTCGATGATCCCGTCGAGGAAAGTGGCCGAGCCTACGGTCAGGCCCAAAGTGCCGGTGTCGTCATCCAAATCCTTGTCCATCTTCAAACCCTCTTCTGAATATCCAGTCAGCCCATCAATGCAAGGCAGGCATCTGCGGCGTGCTCCTGCGCTGCATCTGCCTTCCAGGTGATGCGGTGGGCCGGTGGAGCAAGGTGGATCGGGAAAAAACGTCAAGCATGACAGCCTCCAGACAATAAAAAGTCGGACCGTCGCCAGATCACTTGCAGATGATAGGGTGGCGGCTACATGCGGGCCTGCAAGACCGGGCTTGGAGGTCATTACCCGGATGGCCCGAAGACCACCCGCACATAGCCACCATTGAACGAAGCCAACAGCAACCTGAGACCAAACCAAGCAACGGGCTTGCAGACCCGGTCGTTGAATTTGCAACGACGGGTCCAGACTAGGCTCTGTCTGAAATCCCAAGAAACTGAAATGTGGCCCCGGAACAGCC
>NZ_JACVZC010000233.1 GCF_016658545.1 Pseudomonas sp. S37
GCCTCCCCGTTGTGTGTTTTCGGTGGGGGGGGGGGGGGGGGGGGGGGGCCCCCCCCCCTTCGCGTTTCTGCTCACCACGCAGGCCCTGTCCTGCCCTGTGTGGTGCGTAACCCGGGCCGGTCGTCGTCCACAACCGGCCCTGACACCCAAGACTGTTACCCCTGAATGTTTTGCGTAAGGAGAAAGCTATGTTGATTCTGACTCGTCGGTGCGCCGAGAGCCTGATCATTGGAGACGGCGAGATCACCGTGACGGTGCTCGGCGTGAAGGGCAACCAGGTGCGTATTGGCGTCAGCGCCCCGAAAGAAGTGGCTGTTCACCGCGAGGAAATCTACCTGCGGATCAAGAAAGAGAAGGATGAAGAGCCAAGCCTTTAATTTTTTTGAAGTTTTTTTCAAAAAAAGGGTTGCAAAGGTGAAAGAGGTTCTTTAATATTCGCCTCGTGTTGCGGTGAGGTGGCCGAGTGGCCGAAGGCGCTCCCCTGCTAAGGGAGTATACCTCATAAGGGTATCGGGGGTTCGAATCCCCCCTTCACCGCCATTATTTGCGTAGGGCGCTGTAAACAGTAAGAACGCTAAGTAGTTGATTTTAAACGAAAACGTTCTTGCAAAAATGTTTCAGCGACCTATAATGCGCGGCAAGACACGGACTCATAGCTCAGCTGGATAGAGTACTCGGCTACGAACCGAGCGGT
>NZ_JACVZC010000234.1 GCF_016658545.1 Pseudomonas sp. S37
GGTCATTTTCCTGATCTTTGCCGGGCTGTTCAGCTTCGCCCAGCAGATCTACACCCTTGTTTCGGCGCCGCTGCGTGATCACTTGCCGGCCAACGCGACGATGATCGCCACCGACGTGGCCTCACCGTTCCTCACGCCGTTCAAGCTGACCATGATCGTGTCGCTGTTCCTGGCCATCCCGTTCATCCTCCAGCAGATCTGGGGCTTTATCGCGCCGGGGCTGTACCGCCACGAGAAGCGCATTGCCATTCCGTTGCTGGTGTCGAGCATTCTGCTGTTCTACGCCGGCATGGCCTTCGCCTATTTCCTGGTGTTCCCGTTGATGTTCAAGTTCTTCGCCGCTGCCACCCCGGCAGGCGTGGCCATGATGACCGACATTGCCAACTACCTCGACTTCGTGATGACGCTGTTCTTCGCCTTTGGCGTGGCCTTCGAAATCCCGGTGGCGGTGGTGCTGCTGGTGTGGATCGGCGTGGTCGACGTGAAGTACCTGAAGAAGATCCGCCCCTATGTGATCATCGGCTGCTTCGTGGTCGGCATGATCCTCACGCCACCGGACATCTTCTCGCAGACCCTGCTGGCCGTGCCCATGTGGCTGCTGTTCGAG
>NZ_JACVZC010000235.1 GCF_016658545.1 Pseudomonas sp. S37
CAACAGGTTATCCACGACTGGAACAGCACCCAGGCCGATTACCCGGTCGAACAGTGCCTGCATCAATTGATCGAGGCGCAAGTTGCCGCCACCCCGGACGCTCAGGCGCTGGTGTTTGCCGGCCAGGCGCTGAGCTATCGCCAGCTGAACCAGCGCGCCAACCAGCTGGCGCACCGGTTACGCGAGCTGGGCGTGGGGCCGGACGTGCTGGTGGGCATTGCCGCCGAGCGCAGCCTGGACATGGTCGTTGGCCTGCTGGGCATTCTCAAGGCCGGTGGTGCCTATGTGCCGCTGGACCCGGAATACCCCGCCGAGCGCCTGGCCTACATGATGCAGGACAGCGGCATCCGCCTGTTGCTGACGCAAGCCCAGCTGCTGGCGCAGTTGCCGGTGCCCGAGGGTGTGCAGGCGCTGCTGCTCGAACCGCTGCCGGGCTACAGCGACGCCAACCTGGTGCACAGTACCAGCCCGGGCAACCTGGCCTATGTGATCTACACCTCGGGCTCCACCGGCCGCCCCAAGGGCGCCGGCAACAGCCACCGCGCGCTGGTCAACCGCCTGTGCTGGATGCAGCAGGCCTACGGCCTGGACGCCAGCGATAC
>NZ_JACVZC010000236.1 GCF_016658545.1 Pseudomonas sp. S37
TTCGAGAACCTGCAGTTCGGCGAGCCTGCGACTGTTGCCGTGACTGACACCATCAGCAAGGTCACCGCCGTGCTGGAGGTGGACAACAGCACCGTGGTTGAAGGTGGCAAGATCACCTACACCGTCACCCTGATCAGCGAAGACACCAAGTTGCCGGTTACCGGCCACGGCGGTGTGACCGTGACCTTGACCGGTGGCACCCAGGTGCACATCGAGGCCGGCGCATCCAGCGGTCAGATCAGCATCAATGCACCGGACGACGTGTACGTCGGCGGCCAGCCGGATATCACCAAGTCGATCACCGATATCACCGTTACGGGCGATGCCAAGTTCGAGAACCTGGTGGCGGACCCCCAGTCGGTGACCACCAAAGTTACCGACGAGCCTGGCACCGAGAACAACCCGAACCCAGGTGGCGAGAACGAAGGCGACCTGGTCAAAGTCAGCATCAGTGCGGTCGAGAAATCGGTCGACGAAGCGACTGCGCCTAACTTCGTCGTCACCTTGAACAAGCCGCTGGATAAACCGCTCACCGTTACCCTGAGCAACGGCGAC
>NZ_JACVZC010000237.1 GCF_016658545.1 Pseudomonas sp. S37
GAAAGTGCATGTCAGTCTATATCTATCACATATCCGAATTTTTAAAGAACGATCTGACAAAAGTCAGAAATCAACATTCATCAACGAATGCTCATTTCTAAGTTCTGACAAGTGACTGCGTACCGCGAAAGTGGTGGAGCCAAGCGGGATCGAACCGCTGACCTCCTGCGTGCAAGGCAGGCGCTCTCCCAGCTGAGCTATGGCCCCGTATTCTACGGCTAATACCAAGTAATGGTAGGTCTGGGCAGATTTGAACTGCAGAAGAGCCGTCCTCACCACTCTTTATCCAGAAGCGTGGGGCGCTCGTCATTCCAACCAAAATTGGTAGGTCTGGGCAGATTTGAACTGCCGACCTCACCCTTATCAGGGGTGCGCTCTAACCAACTGAGCTACAGACCTATAACAGGGTCGCGTTACAGCATCGTCTTTTACAATGAATCAAGCAATTCGTGTGGGAGCTCATCAGTAGGCTGATGTCGTCGATTAAGGAGGTGATCCAGCCGCAGGTTCCCCTACGG
>NZ_JACVZC010000238.1 GCF_016658545.1 Pseudomonas sp. S37
CCAGCACAGGCGACAACCAGACCAGGCCATAATCACAACCTGAAATGCCCTACCATGCCCTTCAGGTCAGTGCCCAGCTGCGCCAGCCACAGGCACCCCACAATATTCAGCCCTGTGGTGAACCTGTGGGAGCGGGTTTACCCGCGAAGAGGCCAGCACAGGCGACAACCAGACCAGGCCATAATCACAACCTGAAATGCCCCACCATCCCCTTCAGGTCAGTGCCCACCTGCGCCAGCCACAGGCACCCCACAATATTCAGCCCTGTGGTGAACCTGTGGGAGCGGGTTTACCCGCGAAGAGGCCAGCACAGGCGACAACCAGACCAGGCCATAATCACAACCTGAAATGCCCCACCATGCCCTTCAGGTCAGTGCCCACCTGCGCCAGCCACAGGCACCCCACAATATTCAGCCCTGTGGTGAACCTGTGGGAGCGGGTTTACCCGCGAAGAGGCCAGCACAGGCGACAACCAGACCAGGCCATAATCACAACCTGAAATGCCC
>NZ_JACVZC010000239.1 GCF_016658545.1 Pseudomonas sp. S37
GGTGCAGCGCGACTACACCTTCACCCACCCGCGCTACAACCACGAACACACCATGTACGCCAAGGACATGGGCAACCAGGGCAACGACTACGAGCGCTACCACTACCCCGGCCGGTACAAACACGACAACGCCGGCAAGCCGTTTACTCAGACCCGCGCCGACGCCCTGTTCGGTGATGCCCGCGTGGCCGAGGTCACTGGCGACGACGCGCGCCTGCAACCGGGTATCGCCTTTCAGCTGACCGGGCATGCCCGCGAAGACATGAACATCCTCTGGCGGCCGCTACTCATCAAGCATGAAGGCCGCCAGTTCACTTCACTGGAAACCCTACAGCCGACAGCCTTCATGCTGCTCTCCCAACACCCACTGCTGCCCCACTGCTGCCACAGCAGCAGCCCACCTCAACCTGACCCCGCAACCCCCCGCCCCACAGG
>NZ_JACVZC010000023.1 GCF_016658545.1 Pseudomonas sp. S37
GGTGGATGGCACCGGCTTTGCCGGTGTTCGCGGCTAAAGCCGCTCCTACATTTACAGCGTGAACCCGAAACCCGCGCGGTACCTGTGTAGGAGCGGCTTTAGCCGCGAAGAGGCCCTGGCAGGCTTACTCGGAGGGATGATCGCGCAAAAACACCAGATGATCCGCCTTGGACTGCTCGGCACTGTAATAGTACCCCTGCACATCGAACTGCTTGAGCTGCTCCGGGTCGCTGATGCGCTGCTGGATGACGAAGCGGCTCATCATGCCGCGGGCTTTCTTGGCGTAGAAACTGATGATCTTGTACTGGCCGTTCTTCCAGTCCTTGAAGTCGACGTTGATCACCCGTGCGTTGAGGGCGCTGCGTTTCACTGCGCTGAAGTACTCGTTGCTGGCCAGGTTCAGCAGCACGTCATCACCCTGCTCGGCCAGGGCCTGGTTCAGCCATTCGCTGATGCGCGTGCCCCAGAAGGCGTACAGGTCCTTGCCGCGGGCGTTGGCCAGCTTGGTGCCCATCTCCAGGCGGTAGGGCTGCATCAGGTCGAGCGGGCGCAGCAGGCCGTACAGGCCCGAGAGCATGCGCAGGTGGTCCTGCGCGTAGCTGAAATCGTCCTCGCCCAGGCTTTCGGCGTCGAGGCCGGTGTACACGTCACCCTTGAACGCCAGCAGTGCCTGCTTGGCATTGGCTGGGGTGAACTCAGGCGTCCAGCTGCCGAAGCGCGCGGCATTCAGGCCGGCGAGCTTGTCGGACAGGTGCATCAGTTCGCTGATCTGCGCGGGCGACAGTTCGCGCAGTTGCTGGATCAGTGCCTGGGAGTCGTCCAGGTACTGGGGCAGGGTGAAACGCTCGGTCACAGGCTTGGTGTCGTAGTCGAGGGTCTTGGCGGGGGAAATCACCGTCAGCATCGGGTCGGCTCCTGGCATCGTTGGTCGGGGATTCTACGGGGTGGGCGGTACAAGTCCAAACTATGGCGACGATAGTCACAGACCATGGCCGGTACAGGCGCTATAGTTCGCGTTTTGCCGTTACGGAGCCTTCCACCGTGCGCATTGCCTTTGCCTTGCTGGCCGCTCTGTCGAGCCTGGCCGTGCAAGCCGCCCCCGTACCCCCGGTCAGCCTCGACCGCAGCCTGTGGCCCGAGCAATTGAACAGCCCGGCGTTGTTCGATGTGGCATCGCGTGCAGAAATCCTTTCGTTCGCGCAAGTGCTGCACGAAAGCGAGCTGCTGGATGATGCGGCGCTGGCCACGCGGCTGGGCCTGCGGCAGATCAACTTGCAGAAGGTGCGCCAGGTGCGGGCGCGCCTGTGGCAGCGGTTGTGGGAGGGCTATCAACAGGCGCAACGCAGTTGCGAACAGGATGCGTCGTTCTGCTACCCGGTTGCCTCCATGGCAGATTTACGCACGCAGGCTGCGACGTTCGCGGCCGATGTCGGCACGTTCTATACCAGCTGGATCGAGCCGAGCCACCAGTTCCATGTGCGCTACCTGGACGAGCAACTGCGCAAGGCGGCCCTACTGCCGCAGACCAGCAGCGAAGTCGAGCGGCTGTCTTCACGCGAGCGCAACGGTGACGAACTGAACGACCGCATGTTCGTGCTGAGCTTCGTCGGCGGCCCTGGGCCTGAGGGTGGAAGTACCGATCTGCTGACTGATTATTTGCGCCGGCAGAAGCTCGAGGGCACATTCTTCGTACTCGGCAACCGCCTGCAACAGCGCCGTGATGGCGGGGCCGCGAACACCTTGCGCGATCTCTATCGCGGGCAATGCGTGGGCATCCAGGGGTGGGAGTACCGCTCCCATGCACAGTGGACCGGCTGGCAGGATTCCCTGCGGCGCAGCCAGGCGCGGGTCCAGGCCGACCTGCCGAAGCAATACGTGCCGCTGTTCCGGCCGCCCTATGGGCAACGCCGGGCCGATGGCGAGGCGTTCATGGCCAGCCAGCAATTGCGGGTGTCGTTGTGGGATATCGATGCCGAGGATGACGGTGCGCTGAGTGCAGAGGCCTCGGCGCAACGTGTACTGACCCTGATGCTGCTGTGGCGCAAGGGCGTGATCCAGTTCCATGACAGCCTGCCCAAGGCGCAGCCGGCAGTGGAGTGGTTGCTGCAAAACACCGCGCAGAGCGGCATTGGCTGGGAGGATTGCCGGGAATATGGATATAGCGAATAGAGGGTATGACTTCTGAGCGTAGTCCCGTCTGGCTTTGCCGCCAAGGGCCCTTCGTCATTCTGAAAAATAAACTTCAAAAACGCGTAAAAATGCTTTTTTTGGTCATGGTTTTTGCGGTATGAAGAAACCAGACAGCCGATTCCTGCAGCACAGGTGGCGTCATCCAGGCCCACCTTGGCAGGTTCACTTCCCGCCCGTAGCAACGCGGATACGGGGAGCACGGCAGTCACTTTGCGGCGCAGCAGACCGCGCCGTGTGGCTTCGACATAAGGTGACCGAGTATGGATGACCAAGGACGCAACCCTTCCTCCAGCAAGCCAATCCTCTATGTGCTCGATACCAACGTCCTGATTCACGACCCCAACGCATTACTCAACTTCGAGGAGCACCACGTCGCCATTCCGATGACGGTGCTGGAGGAACTCGACAAGCTCAAGACCGGTAAACAGACCATCGCCGCCGAATGCCGGCAGGCCATCCGCCTGATCGACCAGACCCTGGGTGACGCTTCGCCCAGTGATGTCGAACAGGGCGTGCCGATCCAGCGTAACAAGAGTGGGCCCAAGGGCTTCCTGTCCATCCTGATGAGCCCGCGCAACGAGCCCAGCAAGTTGCTGCCGGAAAACCTCAACGACAACATCATCATCAACACCCTGCTCGAAGTCCGCAGCCGGCGTACCGACCTGGACGTTGTGCTGGTTACCAAAGACATCAACATGCGCCTGAAGGCGCGCGCTTGTGGCATCGCTGCCGAGGACTACAGCACCGACCAGTTGGTCGATGACGTGTCCTTGCTGTCCAAGGGTTACCATTCGGTCACCGGCTCGTTCTGGGACCGGGTCAGCAAGGTCGACACGCGCCAGGAGCGTGGCCGTACCTGGCACCGCGTGCAGATGATCGACAACCTGCCGGCGGTGCACATCAACGAGTTCATCATCGACGAGCAGGGCTTTGTCGGCTGGATCAAGGGCATCCGCAACGATGAACTGCTGCTGCTCGACCTGCACCAGGAGCCGTTGCTGCACCAGGAAGCCTGGGGCCTGAAACCGCGCGACATTCACCAGAGCCTGGCGCTGTTCGCCCTGCTCGACCCGGACATTCACCTGGTCAACCTGACCGGCGCTGCCGGTTCCGGTAAAACCATCCTGGCTCTGGCTGCCGCCATCGAGCAGACCATGGTCAGCAAGCGCTACCGGCGCATCATCGCCACCCGCAGCGTGCAGGGGCTGGACCAGGAGATCGGCTTCCTGCCGGGTACCGAAGCAGAGAAAATGGAGCCTTGGCTGGGCGCCATCACCGACAACCTCGAAGCCTTGCACATGGATGACGAAAGCACCCATGGCAGCGTCGAGTACATCCTTGAGCGTGTGCCGCTGCAATTCAAGTCGCTGAACTACATCCGCGGTCGCAGCTTCCAGCAGAGCCTGATCCTGATCGACGAGTGCCAGAACCTGACGCCGCACCAGATGAAAACCATCATCACCCGTGCCGGCTCCGGGTCCAAGGTGGTCTGCCTGGGTAACCTGGCGCAGATCGACACCCCCTACCTGTCCGCGACCAGCTCGGGCCTGACCTACCTGACCGAGCGCTTCAAGGACTTCCCCCATGGCGTGCACATCACCCTGCAGGGCGTGCCCCGTTCGGTGCTGGCCGAGTACGCCGAGTCGCATTTGTAACCATCGCCGGCCTCTTCGCGGGTAAACCCGCTCCTACAGGATCTGCACCCTACCTGTAGGAGCGGGTTCACCCGCGAAGGGGCCGAACCTGCCGACACATACCTCTGCTCAAACCTGACCCACAGGTTTACACTGCAGGCTCCCTTCACAGGAGCAGAGCAGTGCTGACACATCTTGATTCCCAGGGGCGGGCCAACATGGTCGACGTCACTGAAAAGGCCGTGACCGAGCGCGAGGCCACCGCCGAGGCACGGGTGCGCATGTTGCCGCAGACCCTGCAGATGATCGTCGATGGTGAACACCCCAAGGGCGATGTGTTCGCCGTGGCGCGCATTGCCGGTATCCAGGCGGCGAAGAAGACCAGCGACCTGATCCCGCTGTGCCACCCGCTGATGCTGACCAGCGTCAAAGTCGAACTCAGCGCCGATGGCGCGGACGCCGTGCGTATCGTCGCCCGCTGCAAGCTGGCCGGGCAGACCGGTGTGGAGATGGAGGCACTGACCGCCGCCAGCGTGGCTGCGCTGACGATCTATGACATGTGCAAGGCTGTGGATAAAGGCATGGTCATCGAGCAGGTGCGCCTGCTGGAAAAGCTGGGCGGCAAGAGCGGCCACTACAAGGTGCAGGCGTGATGAAAGTCAAAGTGATGTTCTTCGCTCGTTACCGCGAGTTGCTGGGCGTGGATGCCGAGCGGGTGGAAGGTGAGTTCAAGGTTGTCGACGATGTGCGCCGGGCATTGCTGGGCAAGGGCGGGCACTATGAACTGCTGGCCGAGCAGAACCTGATGTGCGCGCGCAACGAAGAATTGTGCAAGCTCGATGAGCCGCTGGAAGATGGCGACGAAGTGGCGTTCTTCCCGCCGGTGACCGGAGGCTGAACATGGCAGTGCGAGTGCAGGAACGCGCGTTCGACCCGGGGGCCGAGACCAATGCCATGCATGCGGCCAACGTGGGTGTGGGCGCGGTGGTCGGCTTTGTCGGTTATGTGCGGGACTTCAATGATGGCCGCGAAGTGGCGGGGATGTTCCTTGAACACTACCCGGGCATGACCGAAAAGGCCCTGGCCAAGATCGTGGTCGAGGCCGAGCAGCGCTGGCCGTTGCTGAAAGTGGAAGTGCTGCACCGCATCGGTGCGCTGGAGCCGGGTGAGCCGATTGTGTTCGTCGGCGTGGCCAGTGCCCATCGGCAGGCGGCATTCGATGCCTGCAATTTCATCATGGACTACCTGAAGACCCGGGCGCCGTTCTGGAAGAAGGAAAATACCCAGGAAGGGCCTAGGTGGGTGGAAGGCAGGCAGAGCGACCAGGATGCTGCTGAGCGCTGGTAGATTCTTGTTTGATGGCCGGGGCTTTGCCCCGGTTCGCGGGTAAACCCGCTCCCACAGTTGCTGCACAGGTTTCGGAAGCTGTGGAGTACCTGTGGGAGCGGGTTTACCCGCGAAGAGGCCGGCACAGTTCAGTGATGCTTGCGCGGCACCGGCTTCAGCAGCTCATCCGGCGGCATTTCGCACTTGATCTTGCGCCCCAGCAATTCTTCGATCGCCGGCAGCTGATAAGAATCATCCTCCCCGGCAAAGCTGATCGACACACCACTGGTACCGGCACGGCCGGTACGGCCAATGCGGTGCACGTAGTCGTCCGGGTCTTCCGGCAGGGTGAAGTTGATCACGTGGCTGATGCCATCGATGTGAATGCCACGCCCGGCCACGTCGGTGGCCACCAGCACGGTGATGCGCCCTTCGCGGAAGCTCTCCAGGGTACGAATGCGCTTGTGCTGCGGCACGTCGCCCGACAGCTGGGCGGCATTGATGCCGTCGCGCACCAGTTTTTCCTCGATGCGGCGTACTTCGTCCTTGCGGTTGGCAAACACCATCACCCGTTCCCATTTGTTCTGGGTCACCAGGTTGTACAGCAGCTTGTACTTGTCGCTGCCGGCCACGGCGTACACATGCTGTTCGACCGTTTCGCTGGCCACGTTCTCCGGCTCGATCTCGACGATGGCCGGGTTGGTGGTCCACTGCTTGGCCAGGTTCATCACGTCGTCGGTGAAAGTGGCGGAGAACAGCAGGGTCTGGCGCTCGCTTTTCGGCGGCGTCTGGCGAATGATCTGGCGCACTTGCGGAATGAAGCCCATGTCCAGCATGCGGTCGGCTTCGTCCAGCACCATCACCTCGACCATGTCCAGGTGCACCTCGCCGCGCTGGTTGAAGTCCAGCAGGCGGCCCGGGGTGGCCACCAGGATGTCGCAGTGGCGCGCTTCCAGGGCCTTTAGCTGCTTGTCGAAGTCCATGCCGCCGACGAAGCTCATCACGTTCAGGCCGGTGTACTTGGTCAGGGCCGCGGCGTCCTTGGCGATCTGCACCACCAGCTCGCGGGTTGGCGCGATGATCAGCGCGCGTGGCTCGCCCATGTAGCGTTCCTTGGGCGGTGGCGTCTGCTGCAGCTGGGAAATGATCGAGATCAGGAACGCGGCAGTTTTGCCGGTACCGGTCTGGGCCCGGCCAATGGCGTCCTGGCCACGCAGGGTGAAGCCCAGTACCTGCGCCTGGATCGGCGTGCAGTACGGGAAGCCCAGGTCGTGGATGGCGTGCATCAGCTCGTTGGACAGCTTGAAGTCGTGGAAGCGGGTCTTGCCTTCCTGCGGCTCGACCACGAAGTCTTCCGGCTTCCACAGGCTGGCCTGCGGCTTGGGCTTGCGCTCGCGACGCGGTTTGTCCTTGGCCGGTTTCTCGGTAGCTGGCGTAACGGCGGCAGGCTGTTCAGCCTTGGGAGCAGGGCTGGCGTGCGCGGCGGCCGGTATGGCTGCAGGCCGGGCCTCGCTGGCGGGCGCGGGCGCCGGTGGCGTCACGCTGGCAGCAGGAGCGACGGCCTGTGGCGCGGCGTCTCCCTTGCCGAATATTTTCTTGAGTGCCTTGAGCACGATCGTCTCATCAACTGGTTAAGGAATGTACGCCGGGCAGTGTAATGCAAGATTCGGGCGCGGCGTAGCGGAATAGCCCTACAACTACAAGCGGTAGGCGCTTATTGCAGTTGCTTGGCCAGCCATTCGTGGATGTCGTTCAACTCTTCGACCACCACTTCGTGTTCCATCGGGTACTCGTGCCAGCGGGCGGCCACGCCCCAGGTGTTCAGGTACTCGAAGGCCGTGCGGCCCATCGACGGGATTACCACCGGGTCGTGCACGCCATGCAGGCACAGGGCCGGGGTGCGTTGCTGGCAGGCACTGAGCTGGTGCTGGTCGTTGAAGGTGGGGGCGTAGGTGGACAGGGCGATGACCCCGCCGAGTGCTTCTTGCCACTTTATATACGCCGTGTGCAGTACCACCGCGCCGCCCTGGGAGAAGCCGGCGAGGAAGATCCGCGACAGGCTGACGCCTTTGGCCTGCTCGGCCTTGATCAGGGCAACCACCTGCTCGGCAGATTCTTCCAGCTGCGCTTCGTCAATGGCACGGGCCGGGGTCATGGCCTTGATGTCGTACCAGCTGGGCATGGCGTAGCCGCCGTTGATGGTCACCGGGCGGGTTGGTGCCTGGGGCATGATGAAGCGCGTGCTGAGCAGGCGCTCCTGCATGAATTCGGCCACAGGTAGGAAGTCGTAACGGTCGGCCCCCAGACCGTGCAACCAGATCACACAGGCGTCAGCGGTTTTCTGTGGTTCGAGAATCAGCGGGTTGGTCATGACTGCTCCGAAAGTGTGCGGGTCTTGTTATGGCGTGCGTGAAAAGAAGGCGCTGGAAATGATTGTCGGAAAAAGAATGTCGCAACGATACAACTTTCCCTACTTGACGAGCGCTTAAACGCTACAGCCAGAAAATGTGGTACGCGCTTTGCAATTCAACCTGCGATGCAAAGGGCAGGCCGTGACGGTAACACCCTTTGTAAGCGAAGGCTGTCACAGAACAGTCCATTGCGCCAATTGACCCAATAACAAGCCAATACGGGTCGGACATGCCTCAAAAGGGTGCGGTGCAATTCCGGCTCGATACAACAAGAGCGATTTGGAGGTTGTGAATGAACGTGTTGAAAACCACCCTGGCAGTCCTTACCGCTGCCGCCGCGCTGGGCGCCGTGAGCACTGCCCAGGCCGGCGCCACCCTGGATGCGGTAAAGAAGAAGGGCTTCGTCCAGTGTGGCGTGAGCGACGGCCTTCCAGGCTTCTCGGTACCTGATGCGCAAGGCAAGATCGTCGGCATCGACGCCGATGTGTGCCGCGCCGTAGCCGCCGCCGTGTTCGGCGATGCGACCAAGGTCAAGTTCAGCCAGCTCAACGCCAAGGAACGCTTCACTGCGCTGCAGTCGGGCGAAGTCGACGTGCTGTCGCGCAACACCACCTGGACCAGCTCGCGCGACGCCGGCATGGGCCTGGTGTTCGCCGGTGTCACCTACTATGACGGCGTCGGCTTCCTGGTCAACAAGAAGCTGGGGGTTTCCAGCGCCAAGGAGCTGGACGGCGCGACCATCTGCATCCAGGCCGGTACCACCACCGAGCTGAACGTGTCGGACTTCTTCCGTGCCAATGGCCTGAAGTACACCCCGATCACCTTCGATACTTCTGACGAGAGCGCCAAGTCGCTGGAGTCCGGCCGTTGCGACGTGCTGACGTCGGACAAGTCGCAGCTGTTCGCCCAGCGTTCCAAGCTGGCGGCGCCGACCGACTATGTGGTGTTGCCGGAAACCATCTCCAAGGAGCCGCTGGGCCCGGTAGTGCGCAAGGGCGACGAAGAGTGGTTCAGCATCGTCAAGTGGACCCTGTTCGCCATGCTCAACGCCGAAGAGGCAGGCATCACCTCGAAGAACGTCGAGGCTGAAGCCAAAGCCACCAAGAACCCGGATGTTGCCCGCCTGCTGGGTGGCGACGGTGAGTACGGCAAGGACCTCAAGCTGCCCAAAGACTGGGTAGTGCAGATCGTCAAGCAAGTCGGCAACTACGGCGAAGTGTTCGAGAAGAACCTGGGCCAGAGCACCGACCTGAAGATCGACCGTGGCATGAACGCCCTGTGGAACAACGGCGGCATCCAGTACGCGCCACCTGTGCGCTGATGGTTGCACCCTGCGGCGGCATCCGGCCGCCGCAGGTTGTTCGAATCCCTATTTTTCGGGGCATTTCATGCAAAATCAAATTGGCGCACCCAAGGGGCTTTCCCTGAGCGACCCGCGCGTGCGCGCCTGGCTGTTCCAGATACTCACGATCGTCTTCGTGGTCGGCTTGGGCTGGTACCTGTTCCACAACACCCAGACCAACCTGCAGCACCGGGGTATCACCTCGGGTTTCGACTTTCTTGACCGTAGCGCCGGCTTTGGCATCGCCCAGCACCTGATCCCCTATGTGGAATCCGACAGTTATGCGCGGGTGTTTGTCATCGGCCTGCTCAATACCCTGCTGGTCACCTTCATTGGCGTCATCCTGGCGACCATCCTGGGGTTCATCATTGGTGTGGCGCGGTTGTCACCGAACTGGATGATCAACAAGCTGGCGACTGTGTATGTGGAAACCTTCCGCAACATCCCGCCGCTGCTGCAGATCCTGTTCTGGTATTTCGCCGTGTTCCTGACCCTGCCGGGACCGCGGGGCAGCATCAACATCGACGACCTGTTCTTCATCAGCAACCGCGGCCTGAACATGCCGGGCGCGTCCATGGCCGAAGGCTTCTGGCCGTTCGCCGTAGCCCTGGCGGTGGCGATTGTCGCGATCGTGCTGATGGTGCGCTTCGCCAACAAGCGCTTTGACGAGACCGGTGTGCCGTTTCACAAGTTCTGGGTCGGGCTGGCGTTGCTCATCGTCATTCCAGGCCTGAGCGTGCTGCTGTTCGGCAGCCCGGTCAGATGGGAAGTGCCGCAGCTCAAGGGCTTCAACTTTGTCGGTGGCTGGGTGCTGATCCCCGAGCTGCTGGCGTTGACCCTGGCGCTGACTATTTATACGGCTGCCTTCATCGCCGAAATCGTGCGCTCCGGTATCCGTTCGGTCAGCCATGGCCAGACCGAAGCCGCGCGCTCGCTCGGCCTGCGCGAGGGCCCGACCCTGCGCAAGGTGATCATCCCCCAGGCACTGCGGGTGATCATTCCGCCGCTGACCAGCCAGTACCTGAACCTGGCGAAGAACTCGTCGCTGGCGGCCGGTATCGGCTACCCGGAGATGGTCTCGCTGTTCGCCGGTACCGTACTCAACCAGACCGGCCAGGCCATCGAGGTGATTGCCATCACCATGAGTGTCTATCTCGCCATCAGCATCAGCATTTCGCTGCTGATGAACTGGTACAACAAGCGCATTGCGCTGATCGAGCGGTGAGGATACGCCCGTGAATGCCCATGTTTTCAAACCCGATATGCCGCCACCGGTGAAAACCGTCGGCGTGCTCGCATGGATGCGTGCCAATCTGTTCTCGAGCTGGCTCAACACCTTGTTGACCCTGTTTGCCATCTACCTGGTGTGGCTGATCGTGCCGCCGTTGCTGCAGTGGGCGTTGATCGACGCCAACTGGGTTGGCACCACCCGCGCCGACTGCACCAAGGAAGGCGCCTGCTGGGTGTTCGTGCAGCAGCGCTTCGGCCAGTTCATGTACGGCTACTACCCGGCCGAGTTGCGCTGGCGTGTGGACCTGACCGTGTGGCTTGCCGTGCTCGGCGCCGCGCCGCTGTTCATCAAGCGCTTCCCGCGCAAGGCCTTCTATGGCCTGGGCTTCCTGGTGCTGTACCCGGTGCTGGCCTACACCCTGCTACATGGCGGCGTACTGGGCCTGGATAGTGTACCGACCAGCCAGTGGGGCGGGCTGATGCTGACCCTGGTGATCGCCACGGTGGGTATCGTCGGCGCCTTGCCGCTGGGCATATTGCTGGCCCTGGGGCGGCGTTCGAAGATGCCGGCGGTGAAGGTGGTGTGCGTGACCTTCATCGAATTCTGGCGCGGCGTGCCGCTGATCACCGTGCTGTTCATGTCCTCGGTGATGCTGCCGTTGTTCCTGCCCGAGGGCATGAGCTTCGACAAGCTGCTGCGGGCGATGATCGGTGTGATCCTGTTCCAGTCGGCGTACATCGCCGAGGTGGTGCGCGGTGGCCTGCAGGCCATTCCCAAGGGCCAGTACGAAGCCGCCGCAGCCATGGGCCTGGGCTACTGGCGGGCGATGGGCCTGGTGATTCTGCCGCAAGCGCTAAAACTGGTGATCCCCGGCATCGTCAACACCTTCATTGCCCTGTTCAAGGACACCAGCCTGGTGATCATCATCGGCCTGTTCGACCTGCTGAACAGCGTCAAGCAAGCCGCCGCCGACCCGGCCTGGCTGGGCATGGCCACCGAGGGCTATGTGTTCGCCGCCCTGGTGTTCTGGATTTTCTGTTTCGGTATGTCCCGCTACTCCATGCACCTGGAGCGCAAGCTGGACACTGGCCACAAGCGTTAGGAGTTTCGAAATGAGTGAAGCGATCAAGCAGCCTGCCGGCCCCGAAGGCATCATCCAGATGCAGGGCGTGAACAAGTGGTACGGCCAGTTCCATGTGCTCAAGGACATCAACCTGAACGTGCGCCAGGGCGAGCGTATCGTGCTGTGCGGGCCGTCCGGTTCGGGCAAGTCCACCACCATCCGTTGCCTCAACCGCCTGGAGGAACACCAGCAGGGGCGCATCGTGGTCGATGGCGTGGAACTGACCAACGACCTTAAGCAGATCGAGGCCATCCGCCGCGAGGTGGGCATGGTGTTCCAGCACTTCAACCTGTTCCCGCACCTGAGCATCCTGGAGAACTGCACCCTGGCGCCGATGTGGGTGCGCAAGATGCCCCGGCGCAAGGCCGAGGAAATTGCCATGCACTACCTGGAGCGGGTGCGTATCCCTGAACAGGCACACAAGTACCCGGGGCAGTTGTCCGGTGGCCAGCAGCAGCGGGTGGCGATTGCCCGGGCGTTGTGCATGAAGCCGAAGATCATGCTGTTCGACGAACCGACCTCGGCGCTGGACCCGGAAATGGTCAAGGAAGTGCTCGATACCATGGTCGGCCTGGCCGAGGATGGCATGACCATGCTCTGCGTCACCCACGAGATGGGCTTTGCCCGTACGGTGGCGAACCGGGTGATCTTCATGGACAAAGGGGAGATCGTGGAGCAGGCGGCACCGGATGATTTCTTCGACCGGCCGCGCAGCGACCGGACCCGGCTGTTCCTGAGCCAGATTCTGCATTGATGCTGTTGGGGCTGCTAACGCGGTCCCTGTAGGAGCGGCCTTGTGTCGCGATCGGGCCGCAACGCGGCCCCAGGGATATATGCTGCGAAGCTGAAATCCTGGGGCCGCTACGCGCCCCATCGCGACACAAGGCCGCTCCTACACGGGGCGTGTACTGAGCGTTACTTCTCTTCTTGTGGGGCAGCCGGTGCCGGTGGCGGCCGTAGCCCCACCTCGGCCACCAGCTTCAGCTGCTGCCCATTGCGCATCACCTCGATGGTGATCTTCTCGTTAGGCTTGATCCGCGCCACCTGGTTCATCGACTTGCGCCCGTCACCCGCCGGTTCGCCGTTGATGCTCAGGATCACATCACCCAGTTGCAGCCCGGCCTTGGCTGCCGGGCCTTCGCGGAAGATGCCCGCCACCACGATGCCTGGGCGGTCCTTCATGCCAAACGATTCGGCCAGCTCCTGGCTCAGCGGCTGCACTTCGATACCCAGCCAGCCACGGATCACCTGGCCGTGCTCGACAATCGACTTCATCACCTCCAGCGCCAGTTTCACCGGGATGGCGAAGCCGATACCCTGCGAGCCGCCAGACTTGGAGAAGATCGCGGTATTGATACCCACCAGGTTGCCGTTGGCATCCACCAGCGCACCACCGGAGTTGCCCGGGTTGATCGCCGCGTCGGTCTGGATGAAGTCTTCGTAGTTGTTCAGGCCCAGCTGGTTACGGCCAGTGGCGCTGATGATGCCCATGGTCACGGTCTGGCCGACGCCGAACGGGTTGCCGATTGCCAGCGTCACGTCGCCAATGTGAATGGTGTCGGAACGGCCGATGGTAATGGCGGGCAGGTTCTTCAGGTCGATCTTCAGCACCGCCAGGTCGGTTTCCGGGTCGCTGCCGATCACCCGGGCCAGGGTTTCGCGGCCGTCTTTAAGGGCCACGACGATCTGGTCGGCGCCACTGGTGACGTGGTTGTTGGTCAGCAGGTAGCCTTCGGGGCTCATGATCACCGCCGAACCCAGACTCGATTCCCAGCGGCGCTGCTTGGGCAGGTTGTCGCCGAAGAAGCGGCGGAACTGCGGGTCTTCGAACAGCGGGTGGGCGCTTTTGTTCACCACTTTGGTGGTGTACAGGTTGACCACCGCCGGGGCGGCGAGGGTCACGGCGTCGGCGTACGACACCGGGCCCTGCATGATCCGCGTGGTCTGCGGGGCCTGCTGCAGGTTGACGTCCTGGCTGGGCAGGCCGACCCATTCCGGGAAACGCTGGATGATCAACATGGCGATCAGTACGCCGGTAAGCAGGGGCCAGCCAAAGTAACGCAAAGCCTTGAACATGAACGGATCCTGGAAAGAGCGGGGGCCAGCGGCCGCGCGGTGGGGCATGAGCGCGCGCGATCATACACCGGTTCCCCCAGTGCCGGCGACGGCCCATAATGGCCGGCATTATACGGGCGTTCCCTCTGCGTTGTGCCCGGGAAAAGCGCAGTTTTCGAGGAGATTTTCATGGCCGTCGCTCTAAACACCCTGGTCGAGGAAGCCGAGCGTTACCTGGGCAGCGCGAAGATCCAGGATTATTGCCCCAATGGGTTACAGGTAGAAGGCCGGCCGCAGGTCAGCCGCATTGTCAGTGGCGTTACCGCCAGCCAGGCGTTGCTGGATGCGGCAGTCGAAGCCGAGGCCGACCTGGTGCTGGTGCACCATGGCTACTTCTGGAAGGGCGAAAATCCCTGTATCACCGGCATCCGCCAGCGCCGGTTGAAGACCTTGCTGAACAACGATGTCAGTCTGCTGGCCTTCCACTTGCCGTTGGATGTACACCCTGAGGTGGGCAACAACGTGCAACTGGCGCGGCAACTGGACATTACCGTCGAAGGGCCGCTGGACCCACAGAACCCCAAGGTGGTCGGGCTGGTCGGCTCGCTGGCCGAGCCGATGACCGCGCGCGACTTTGCCCGGCGGGTGCAGGAAGTGCTGGGGCGTGAGCCGTTGCTGGTCGAAGGCGACCAGATGATACGCCGGGTTGGCTGGTGCACCGGGGGTGGGCAGGGCTACATCGATACGGCGATTGCTGCCGGGGTCGATCTGTACCTGACCGGTGAGGCGTCGGAGCAGACCTATCACAGTGCCCGCGAGAACGGGGTCAGCTTCATTGCTGCCGGGCACCATGCCACCGAGCGCTATGGGGTGCAGGCGCTGGGTGATTACCTGGCGCGGCGGTTTGCGGTGGAGCACCTGTTTATCGATTGCCCGAATCCTATCTGACATCGGCGTCGGCCTCTTCGCGGGTAAACCCGCTCCCACAGGGACTGCACTGACTCAGGCTTGGTGCGATCCTTGTGGGAGCGGGTTCACCCGCGAAGAGGCCGGGCCTGCCACCCCAAACCCCCAGTCATATCGTTAGACGCTTTCGATCTATCCAGCCGCCTAAATAGAAGCTACCGCTGTGATAAAGTGGCTCGCTCGAACACGGCCCGCAGGCCGTCCATAAGATCGTTTTTCGTGAGTAGCCATGGTCGACAAACTGACGCACTTGAAACAGCTGGAGGCGGAAAGCATCCACATCATCCGCGAGGTGGCGGCCGAGTTCGACAACCCGGTAATGCTGTACTCGATCGGCAAGGATTCCGCCGTGATGCTGCACCTGGCGCGCAAGGCCTTCTTCCCGGGCAAGCTGCCGTTCCCGGTGATGCACGTCGACACCCAGTGGAAATTCCAGGAGATGTACAGCTTCCGCGACAAGATGGTCGAGGAAATGGGCCTGGAGCTGATCACCCACGTCAACCCTGAGGGTGTGGCGCAGGGCATCAACCCGTTCACCCATGGCAGCTCCAAGCACACCGACATCATGAAAACCCAGGGCCTGAAGCAGGCGCTGGACAAGCATGGTTTCGACGCCGCCTTCGGTGGCGCGCGCCGCGACGAAGAGAAGTCGCGGGCCAAGGAGCGTGTCTATTCGTTCCGTGACAGCAAGCACCGTTGGGACCCGAAGAACCAGCGCCCCGAGCTGTGGAACGTGTACAACGGCAAGGTCAACAAGGGCGAGTCGATCCGTGTCTTCCCGCTGTCGAACTGGACCGAGCTGGACATCTGGCAGTACATCTACCTTGAAGGCATCCCGATCGTGCCGCTGTACTTCGCCGCCGAGCGTGAAGTCATTGAGAAGAACGGTACCCTGATCATGATCGACGACGAGCGCATTCTCGAGCACCTCTCCGAGGAAGAGAAAGCCCGCATCGTCAAGAAGAAGGTGCGTTTCCGTACCCTCGGCTGCTACCCGCTCACGGGCGCTGTCGAGTCGGAAGCCGAAACGCTCACCGACATCATTCAGGAAATGCTCCTGACGCGCACTTCCGAGCGCCAGGGCCGGGTCATCGACCACGATGGCGCCGGTTCCATGGAAGACAAGAAACGTCAGGGCTACTTCTAAGCTTCAAGTTACAAGCGGCAAGCTGCAAGACAGAAGCGGAGCGAGTAGTTTCTGAATTTTGTGGACTGCCGCCTGCATTGCGGGCGTACAGGGAGTGCCTGCAGTGGATTTTGAGAAGTTGCTGGTTTGGCAGAGAAGTAAAAATTTAGCTGTTGAGATGTATCGGGCATTCGCGGGGTGTCGGGATTTTGGTTTCAGGTCCCAAATCACTCGAGCAGCAGTTTCGGTTCCCTCCAATATTGCTGAGGGAATGGAGCGCAGAGGGATGCGGGAGAAAGCATGGTTCCTAACTGTGGCGAAGGCATCCTGCGCAGAATTGCGGACCCAACTGATCATCGCTGGTGAAATTGGTTACTTGCCTGCTGAATTGGCCAACGACTGGATTACTGAAACCCGTGAGCTATCCAGAATGCTTGCTGGGTTGATCAACAAAATTTCTAACTAGCTGTACGCCGACAAGCTTGCTGCTTGAAGCTTACAGCTTGGAGCTTGAATGCAATGAGTCATCAATCCGATCTGATCAGCGAGGACATCCTCGCCTACCTGGCTCAGCACGAGCGTAAAGAACTGCTGCGTTTCCTCACCTGCGGCAACGTGGATGACGGCAAGAGCACCCTGATCGGGCGCCTGCTGCACGACTCCAAGATGATCTACGAGGACCACCTCGAGGCCATCACCCGTGACTCGAAAAAGTCCGGCACCACCGGCGAAGAAGTCGACCTGGCGCTGCTGGTAGACGGCCTGCAGGCCGAGCGTGAGCAGGGCATCACCATCGATGTCGCCTACCGCTATTTCTCCACCGCCAAGCGCAAGTTCATCATTGCCGACACCCCGGGCCACGAGCAGTACACCCGCAACATGGCCACCGGTGCGTCCACCTGCGACCTGGCGATCATCCTGGTCGATGCCCGCTACGGCGTGCAGACCCAGACCCGCCGCCACAGCTACATTGCCTCGTTGCTGGGCATCAAGCACATCGTGGTCGCGGTCAACAAGATGGACCTGAAAGGCTTCGATGAAGGCGTGTTCGAGTCGATCAAGGCCGACTACCTGAAGTTTGCCGAAGCCATCAACCTGACCCCGAGCAGCCTGCACTTCGTGCCAATGTCGGCGCTCAAGGGTGACAACGTGGTCAACCATAGCGAGCAATCGCCGTGGTACAGCGGCCCGACGCTGATGGAAATCCTCGAAACCGTCGAGGTTTCGGCTGACCGCAACTTCACCGACCTGCGTTTCCCGGTGCAGTACGTCAACCGCCCGAACCTGAACTTCCGCGGCTTTGCCGGCACCCTCGCCAGCGGCGTGGTGCACAAGGGCGACGAAATCGTCGTACTGCCGTCGGGCAAGAGCAGCCGGGTCAAGTCCATCGTCACCTACGAAGGTGAACTGGAAAACGCCGGCCCGGGCCAGGCCGTGACCCTGACCATGGAAGACGAGATCGACATCTCCCGTGGTGACCTGCTGGTTCACGCCGACAACGTTCCACCGGTCACCGACCAGTTCGACGCCATGCTGGTGTGGATGGCCGAGGAGCCGATGCTCCCGGGCAAGAAGTACGACATCAAGCGCGCCACCAGCTACGTGCCGGGCTCGATTGCCAGCATCACCCACAAGGTGGATGTGAACACCCTCGAGAAGGACGCTGCCAGCGCCCTGCAGTTGAACGAGATCGGTCGCGTCAAGGTATCCCTGGACAGCGCCATTGCCCTGGACGGTTACGACAGCAACCGCACCACCGGTGCGTTCATTGTCATCGACCGCCTGACCAACGGTACCGTCGGCGCCGGCATGATCATCGCCCAGCCAGTGCTGCCGCATGGCAGCACCGGCCAGCATGGTAAACAGGCCCACGTGTCCACCGAAGAGCGCGCCCTGCGCTTTGGCCAGCAGCCGGCTACCGTGCTGTTCAGCGGCCTGTCCGGCGCTGGCAAGAGCACCCTGGCCTATGCCGTGGAGCGCAAGCTGTTCGACATGGGCCGTGCGGTGTACGTGCTCGACGGCCAGAACCTGCGCCACGACCTGAACAAGGGTCTGCCACAGGACCGCGCCGGCCGCACCGAAAACTGGCGCCGCGCCGCCCATGTGGCGCGCCAGTTCAACGAAGCCGGCATGCTGACCCTGGCCGCATTCGTTGCCCCGGACGCCGAAGGCCGCGAACAGGCCAAGGCGCTGATCGGCAAGGAGCGCCTGGTGACCGTTTACGTCCAGGCCTCGCCACTGGCCTGCCGCGAGCGCGACCCACAGGGCCTGTATGCTGCTGGCGGTGACAACATCCCGGGGGAAAGCTTCCCGTTCGATGTGCCGCTGGACGCGGACCTGGTCATCGACACCCAGTCGATCAGCGTCGATGAAGGCGTCAAGCTGGTGCTGGACGTACTGCGTCAGCGTGGCGCGATCTAAGCGCTGGGCTGCAAGAAAAACCCCGCTTCGGCGGGGTTTTTTTTGTGTTTGTCACACGTAAAGTGCCTCTTTTGCTGCGTGTAATGTCCATCCCTATCTATTTCATACTACAAGTCATGTCGCCTTTTCCTACAGTCCTGGGCGACGCGTCCGACTATTGGGTAGGAAACCGTTCGCTCACTCTGTGTGCTTCTGAGTATAAGGAAGCCTAGCGATGAAGTTCTCCCATCTTTTCGCAGCATTGACGTTGGTATCGGCTGTTGGGTTATCGGCCATGGCACACGCAGATCTGGGAGCCAAATGTTGCCCTTTCAGTGATAAGAGTCTGAAAACCGACATAGAGCGTTTGCTGAATTCCACGGACACCTTGCAGCAGATTCAAGGCGTGCGGATGAAGTGGATAGCGTCCGGTCGTAATGACATTGGGGTGATCGCACAGGACGTGCAAAAGGTCTATCCGGAGCTGGTGCATGAGAAGGATGGGCTGCTGACGGTGGACTACGAAAAGCTGGTTGCACCTTTGATCGAGGCTGTCCGTGAACTGGATCAGCGCGTAAAGACTTTGGAGAAGGCCGGCGACTCGCACTAGCAGCTCATTCAGCAGATTCAAAGCTGTCCCAGCGCGTAACCTGGCCCCGCCGTGGCGTCGGGGCTGGTGCGCTTGTCGGTGGGCCTGGAGGATGTCTATCGAGTGCCGCGTACCCTGTGGGAGCGGGCGAGCCCGCGAAGAATGTGACACGGTGTATGGCACCGGCTGTGCCGGTGTTCGCGAGCATGCCCGCTCCCACAGGTCCCTGCTAAATCAAAGAGCTATATGTTGGTTCTGTGCAGGGGAGGCGTTGTATTTACATGTTGACTAATTGACAAGTTGACATTGTGTATGAGGGGCCTGTCCTGTCCACAACAAGCCTGTTCAGGCCTGGGGAGACCCGCATGACTACCGCTACTCGTGACTCGATCCACCCGGGGTTCGCCTGCATTGAAGCTGCCAAAGCAGCATTGAGACAGCGCTTCGAGGAGCATCTTGCACGTGCGTTGGAAGCGGTAGTGCTGAAAGCGGTAGGCCCTTGCGGACGAGAAGGCTTTTGCTGCCCTTGCCAAGGTAGATGTTGAAGCGATACGCAGTGTTGCAACGCGCAATCAGGAGGCAATCGCCAGGATGAAGGTGCGCGCATTCGAGCGTGTAGCCAGCCGTTGCGAGTTGCTGGAGTGACTTTGTGAATGCTTTTAAAGATGGGCAGTAAAACCTGGCCTTCCCAACAGATTCGGCTTGTGCCTCTACTCCACTGCTACACCCAGGCTGTCTAGAAACTCTATTACCGTTTCTCCGTTCTCTAGAACGGCCGCCACACCAGTTGATAGCTTATCGCTTTGACCTGCTCCGAGCGGTCCTCGAACAGCACGACATTGCACCCTTCTAAGCGGCGCTTGGTGCTTGTTCAGTGCTTCCTGCACCTGATCAGCTATTTGGCTCACATTTCTGATCCCTGAACAGTGGTAGCCCCTTCGACTTTCTCCACTTCACGATGAGTGCCATTACTGTTTCGGCATTGCCATCCTCTTCATTGCCTGGGTAGTAGATCAGGTCCGAGCCGTCGGGATGTGCTACCAACTCGATGAACAGTTCCAGTAGCCGGTCCTGCCAGGCTGGAGAACCCTCGGCCTGGATCAACGCTTCAACAATCGACCGAAATTCAGCGTATGTATAGTCCGCAAGGCAGTGCTTCCCGCTGTTCACCATGGCGCCTCCGATGACAGTGCATACTGCATGGCGCTCATGATTCGCAAGTTCGCGGCGTCGTACATCAACCCACCCCATTCGGGCGGGTGCTGGTGGATAATCTGGTAGGAACGCAAGCCTTTCGCGGTGTCAGAGTAGAGCGCGCGGGGTGGCCAGCCGTTCTTGAGGCGGTTGAGTTGTGCAGGAATGAACTGCTTACAATATACGGGGTCTTCTGCGATCGCCAGCCAGAATGACTGTGAGAAATGGTCGAAGCTTTCAAATGTTTGTCCTGAAAGCTTTTTTACTATGTAGTCAGGAAGGCAAGCGGCCATGCTAGAGCTAACTCCATTATAGGGTTTTCCATTTTAATCTAATGATTTCATTTAGTGATCCGAGAGCGCCGTGTGATTGGTCCTGTAGGTGTGTAGGATTTTTCTGTTAAGGTGCTTCAAGGTTGTACACCCCGCGTGAGCAGGGTGTCCGAGTCATTCTGCTTTGAAGTCTGACTTGCCGTTAGCTGTGCGCCACTCTTTTATTATGCGTACAATTTCTTCAGGCGTATCAAGTCCGTCTGCTTCAGGCCAATAGATTAAGTCTGAGCCATTGGGGTGTTCGCTCAATGCCTTAAATGTCATGATTAGTGCATCAAGCTCTTGATCGCTTATGTTGTCTGGTGGGTTTATTATTGATTTGATAAAATTCAAGAATTCAATTTCTGTGTATTCGGAAATCGTGGCTTTTTGAGTCATTCGGAGGCCCCATAATGAATGTCGTTATGCGCCGCTGGCGTAACTACTCTTAAGTTGTCTACGTCGTATACAGCTCCGTTCTCGGAAATTGGAATCACGTGGTGGAGTATGAAGCTTGCGTGACCTTTGTAGTGATCTTTGTCACGCGCTTTTGGTGCACGCCCTTTGGTGATGAGACTTCTGTTTGCATCATTGAACTGGCTAGCAAGCTCTGGGGTATCGGATATCGCCTTCCAGAATGCGCTTCTGAACGCATCGAAATCTCGAAACTCTCTTCCCCTCAGCGTATTTGCAATTTGTGCCGGGATTTTTGCTCCGCTCCCGTTGGTTATGTCCCCAAGCCAGATACCATCGATTTGCGCCCCTGAGCCCATGGCAATACCCGGCTCATATCTCGGACTTTTGAACACCACCAGAATAGGCGGTAATCCCGAGTCGACAGGGAACGTGATGATCAGCCGTTCCTGATCCAGCAATTCAAGCGCGGGGTAACCCTCCTGCTCGGTGATGACAGGGTTCAGGCTGCTGCCGGTGTACACGACGGTACCAGTCGGGACTAGCGGCAGGCTGGTGGAGCTTCCCTCTTCACCAACCGGCGCGCTGGCGGGTGTCCAGGTCAAAATCCGCTGTGGATTGTCCAGCGCCAGGCTGTACACCTGCCGTTCACTGTCGAACGTTGCTGCACGTACCGCCACTGGCTTGCCGCCTGGCACCACATACAGATCCAGCTCGTTTTCGTTCTCAACCCCCGCCAGAAGATAGGGCAGGTCGATGCTGGTCGAGGACGCCGCCAAGGCAGCAAGGTCTGGCCCACCGGCAGGGCTGAGGCTACCGAGTGGTGTGCTGATGAGGTACTGGCGTTCACTGTTACCCAGCGTTGACGGCCACGCCATCGCAAGCGTGCCGACTGCAAGCGAGGGGATAGCTGTAGCAGCAAGGCGGGTTATGGCGGCCGCGATCGCTTCTCCCAAGGCGGAGTAAGCTGCTTCGGCCACCGCAAAAGTGGTAGCACCAATGGGGATTACGGCTGGCGTTGATCCCGCTAAACGCGCGTCATTGATATAAGAGATGCTACGCCGCAGGGCCTCTTGCCTTTGCCGTTCGGCTTCTGCAGCCAAGCGCTCGGCTTCGGCCTGTTGGCGTGCAGCTTCTTCCTGAGCAGCGAGTTGAACCCGGAGATTTTCCACTTCAACCGCGCGCTGCATCAGGTTCTGCGTGGCACCTGCATATACACCCAGAAATCTGATCGATTCGGTTAGCGCCAGTGCCAGGTGGTATTCCTGCCAGCGGGGGCCGGCCCGGCGCAAGCGTTGCTCATCTACAAGATGCAACAGCCCTTCAAGTTGTGGTTTCGACAGGGGGCCGTTGATGCGTGGATTTTGATCATGATACTGCGGTATTTGCGATTGCTTGGCCTGTACCAACGCCGCAGCGGTTGCCAAGTAGGCGCTGAAAGTTTGAACAAGCGTGAACGCGTCGTCGATGACGGTTTGCCCCAACTCATGCTGAAGGACGTTGGGTAAACAATCGAAATGTATCTGCCGCTCTGTTTGAATCTGCGCCGTTCTGCGCGCAATCACTTGCGACAAATCTGCACGCAGGCTGAGCTCTTCCTGATCTACCTGGATTGCCAGTGCATTAAGTTCGTCCGCCAATGCTTGGTGCTTCTGGGCTTCCAAGTGTAGACGGTACGAACCCTCCCAGGACTTTTGCAGCCTAGTGGCCCATTCCACGCCCAATTCCTGGCCTGTGGTTGCTGCGAAGAATCCTGGGTCGAGAAATCGGCTCATCATTGAGTCGCCGCGCTTGTAGAATGCGGGCACGCCGAAATAGTTGTTGGCTTCCGGTAAAATCTGCAGATAACCATCACGAATCTGACTGATGCGTGATGACAGGATTTGTTGTTCTGTTGCGAGTGTTGATGCCGCGCCGTGTGTACTGCTCGCCTCGGTTTTGATCTGGGCTTTCAGTGCATTTACGGTTTCAGGAAGCTGGCTTGTTTGATGAGCATACTTATCTGCATAGTCCTTCTCGATGATCTGGAATTCATCTGTCAGCACCCGGCGCGTGGAAATAACCCGAGCAATGTCATTTTGGGTTGGGCTGGTGCCACGTGGATAACCATCGCTTAGCCCCCAGCCGCCGGAGCCCGGCCCACCTCCACCGCCGCCTATAAGCCTCAGTTCACTACCTGTTGGTGCTTGCGCACTGATGTACAGCGCCTCATCGAGGTAATACGTGTTGTCCCGTGCCATGTAGGTTCTCCTGGTCACTACATGGGCTAGCTTTAGGTAAATCGAATTCGCGGTATGTCAGCTGCAGCCTGTCAATCAGTAGGAAGCTTCGCGTCGCTCGGAAAGATCTGTCTCAGATATGTTTTTCCGACACCGGTATCACCCGTTTCTCCTTCACCGCCTTGTACGAAAAACTCGAATAGATCTCCTTCACCCCCGGCAACCGTTGCAGCACTTCGCGGGTGAATTCGCCGAACGACTCCAGGTCCCGCGCCAGGATCTCCAGCAAGAAGTCATAGCGCCCGGAAATGTTGTGGCAGGCGACAATCTCGGGAATCTCCATCAGCCGCTGCTCGAACGCCAGCGCCATGTCCTTGGTGTGCGAGTCCATCATGATGCTGACGAACGCGGTCACGCCAAAGCCCAGCGACCTGGGCGAGAGGATGGCCTGGTAGCCGGTGATGTAGCCGTTGTCTTCCAGCAGCTTGACCCGTCGCCAGCAGGGCGAAGTGGTCAGTGCCACCCGGTCGGCCAGTTCGGCAACGGTGAGGCGGGCGTTGTCCTGCAGGGCGGCGAGCAGGGCGCGGTCGGTGCGGTCGAGGCTTGAAGGCATGTTTTGCCCTCCTGGTCCGGTAATTATTGTTTTTGTTCCAGCAAGCACGCAGATGCGTGGGCTATTTTGGAAAAAATCGGGCAGCTCGGTGGCATAAGCTTATAGCAAACCACAAGAGGCTGTTGCCATGCGCGACTCCCATAACAACACCGGTTTTTCCACGCGAGCCATTCACCATGGCTACGACCCGCTGTCCCACGGTGGCGCACTGGTGCCGCCGGTCTACCAGACCGCCACCTATGCTTTTCCCACTGTTGAATACGGCGCAGCGTGCTTCGCCGGGGAGGTGGCAGGGCATTTCTACAGCCGCATCTCCAACCCCACGTTGGCCCTGCTGGAGGAGCGCATGGCTTCGCTGGAGGGCGGTGAGGCAGGCTTGGCGCTGGCGTCGGGGATGGGCGCGATTACCTCGACCCTCTGGACCTTGCTGCGGCCCGGCGATGAGATGATCGTCGGTCGCACCTTGTATGGTTGCACCTTTGCCTTTTTGCACCACGGCATTGGCGAATTCGGGGTGAAGATTCGCCATGTCGACCTTAACGATGCCAAGGCGCTTAAAGCGGCGATCAACAGTAAAACGCGAATGATCTACTTCGAAACCCCGGCAAACCCCAATATGCAACTGGTGGACATTGCCGCGGTTGTCGAGGCAGTGCGCGGGCATGATGTGCGGGTGGTGGTCGACAACACCTATTGCACGCCTTACCTGCAGCGGCCGCTGGAGCTGGGGGCGGACCTGGTGGTGCATTCGGCCACCAAGTACCTCAGTGGCCATGGCGATATTACTGCCGGCCTGGTGGTGGGCCGCAAGGCGCTGATCGACCGTATTCGCCTGGAGGGGCTGAAAGACATGACCGGGGCGGTGCTGTCGCCGCATGATGCGGCGCTGCTGATGCGCGGCATCAAGACCCTGGCCCTGCGCATGGACCGGCATTGCGCCAATGCCCGGCAGGTGGCCGAGTTTCTGGCGCGGCAGCCGCAGGTGGAGCTGATTCACTATCCAGGTTTGCCGTCGTTTGCCCAGTATGAACTGGCACAGCGGCAGATGCGTTTGCCGGGGGGGATGATTGCCTTTGAGCTGAAAGGAGGTATCGAGGCCGGGCGCAGGTTCATGAACGCACTGCAGCTGTTTGCCCGGGCGGTGAGCCTGGGGGATGCCGAGTCGCTGGCGCAGCACCCTGCGAGCATGACCCACTCCAGCTATACGCCACAGGAGCGGGCGCATCACGGGATCTCGGAGGGGCTGGTGCGGCTGTCGGTGGGGCTGGAGGATGTGGAAGACCTGCTGGCGGATGTCGAACAGGCGTTGCAGGCTTGCAGCTAGGTTGCTTGGGCCGGCCTCTTCGCGGGTGAACCCGCTCCCACAAGGTCCGAACAAGTTTCAAATGCGGCGCCGTACCTGTAGGAGCGGGTTTACCCGCGAAGAGGCCAGTGAATCCAGCCCACAAAAAAGGCCTCTCGCGAGGCCTTTTTCATGTTCAGCGGATCAACGCTTGAGCCCGTAGCTCTCGTCAAGCATGCCCGGCGAGTTCGGCACTTTCGGCGCATAGTCGCGTGGCACTTCCGCAGTGTCCTTTGGCGGCGTCAGGCGGTCACGCGGGCCTTGGCTGCCTTCGGAGTGCAGCGCGGCCAGCAGGCGCTGGCGGGTCAGTTCGTCCAGCGCCAGGGTGTTGGCGCCGTCGGCCAGGTGGTCCTGGACATCCTGGTAGCTCTGGGTCAGCTTCTTCACCAGTACCGCAGTGCTGTTGAAGTGGGTCACCACTTCGTTCTGGTAGCTGTCGAAGCGCTTCTGCATTTCATCCAGCTGGCGCTGGGTGCTGCTCGGCGCGGCATTGGGCAGCAGGCGGGCCACGACGAAACCAACTACTACACCAATGACCAGGGCCAAGGTCGGCAACAACCAAACAAGGAGCGAGAGTTCCACGAGTCCTTCCTCTATAAACGGCTTTGCTTTACGTTAACGGCTCAGACCTGCGCTGTATACCGCGAGCGATCGCAAATCAGAACAGAATTCCTCACCTAGACGAATCGACCCCTCCTGAGGTCACGGAGTAGTGCCTTGCTTGTCCGCGAAACCCCCTTGTTCATCGATGGCCCCTGCGGCCAGCTGGAAGCCTTGTACCTGGACGTGGCCGACGCCCGCGGCGCGGTGCTGATCTGCCACCCCAACCCGGTCCAGGGCGGCACCATGCTCAACAAGGTGGTCTCGACCCTGCAGCGCACCGCCCGTGATGCCGGCTATGTGACCCTGCGCTTCAACTACCGAGGCGTTGGCCAGAGTGCCGGCAGCCATGACATGGGCGCTGGCGAAGTGGCCGATGCCGAGGCTGCCGCGGCCTGGCTGCGTGGCAAGCACCCCGGACTGCCGCTGGTACTGATGGGCTTCTCGTTCGGCGGTTTTGTCGCCACCAGCCTGGCTGGCCGCCTGGAGGCCGCCGGGGTGAGCCTGCAGCACTTGTTCATGATCGCCCCGGCGGTGATGCGCCTGACCGATGAATTCCCGCTGCCGCAGCAGTGCCCGATCACCGTTGTGCAGCCGGATGCCGACGAAGTGGTCGCGCCGCAGCTGGTTTACGATTGGTCCTACAGCCTGTCGCGCCCCCATGAGCTGCTGAAAGTGGCAGAATGCGGACACTTCTTCCATGGCAAGCTGACCGATCTGAAGGATCTGCTGCTGCCGCGCCTTTCGAACTGAGCCAAGCCTGAATAAGCGAACACCCATGACCACGCGCATTCTTACCGGTATCACCACCACCGGCACTCCGCACCTGGGCAACTACGCCGGCGCCATCCGCCCGGCGATCCGTGCCAGCCAGCAGCCCGGTGCCGACTCGTTCTACTTCCTGGCCGACTACCACGCCCTGATCAAGTGCGACGACCCGCTGCGCATCCAGCGTTCGCGCCTGGAAATCGCCGCCACCTGGCTGGCCGGTGGCCTGGACCCGGACAAGGTGACCTTCTACCGTCAGTCCGACATTCCGGAAATTCCCGAGCTGACCTGGTTGCTGACCTGCGTTGCAGCCAAGGGCCTGCTCAACCGCGCACACGCCTACAAGGCTTCGGTAGACAAGAACCTGGAAGCCGGCGAAGACCCGGATGCCGGCGTGACCATGGGCCTGTTCAGCTACCCGGTGCTGATGGCTGCGGACATCCTGATGTTCAACGCCAACAAGGTGCCGGTCGGCCGTGACCAGATCCAGCACGTGGAAATGGCCCGCGACATCGGCCAGCGCTTCAACCACCTGTTCGGCCAAGGCAAGGACTTCTTCGCCCTGCCAGAGGCGGTAATCGAAGAGAGCGTGGCGACCCTGCCGGGCCTGGACGGGCGCAAGATGTCCAAGAGCTACGACAACACCATCCCGTTGTTCACCAGCGCCAAGGACATGAAGGACGCCATCTCGCGCATCGTCACCGACTCGCGTGCGCCGGGCGAGGCGAAAGACCCTGACAACTCGCACCTGTTCACCCTGTACCAGGCCTTCGCGACGCCGGAGCAGTGCAGCGAATTCCGCGAAGAGCTGTTGCAGGGCCTGGGCTGGGGCGACGCCAAGCAGCGCCTGTTCCAGCTGCTGGACGGCCAGCTGGCCGAGAAGCGCGAGTACTACCACCAGCTGATCGCCCGTCCGGCGGACCTGGAAGACATTCTGCTGGCCGGCGCTGCCAAGGCCCGCAAGATCGCCACGCCGTTCCTAGAGCAGCTGCGCGAGGCCGTTGGCCTGCGTTCGTTCCGCACCAGCGTGCAGGCCAACACCGAAGTGAAGAAAAAAGCCGCCAAGAGCGCGCGTTTTGTCAGCTTCCGTGACGAAGACGGCAGCTTCCGCTTCCGCCTGCTGGCCGCCGACGGCGAGCAACTGCTGCTGTCGCGCAGCTTCGCCGACGGCAAGAGTGCCGGCGCGGTGAGCAAGCAGCTGCAGCAGGGTGGTGAGGCCGATGTACGCGTTGAAGGCCTGGGCTTCGGCTTGTGGCTGAACGGCGAGCAGGTTGCCGACGGGCCGCAGTTCGACAGCGCTGAAGCCCGTGATTCGGCTATCGAAAGCCTGCGCGAAGCCCTGGCGCCACAGCAGGACTGAGGCATATTGACGCAAGTCTGATTGCCATTAAGCGGGCCTGTCGCTACAGTGACGGCCCGTTTTTTGTTGCCTCGCTAACGAAATCATGACGCCCCTAGAACGATATCAAGCAGATCTGAAACGTCCCGACTTCTTCCATGACGCGGCGCAGGAAACTGCGGTGCGTCACCTGCAGCGCCTGTACGACGACCTGGTGCAGGCGCAGAACAACAAGCCGGGCGTGTTCGGCAAGCTGTTCGGCAAGAAGGAGCAGACCCCGGTCAAGGGCCTTTATTTCTGGGGCGGGGTAGGGCGAGGCAAGACTTACCTGGTCGATACCTTTTACGAGGCGCTGCCGTTCAAGCAGAAGATGCGCACGCACTTCCACCGCTTCATGAAGCGTGTGCATGAGGAAATGCGCACCCTCAAGGGCGAAAAGAACCCGCTGACCATCATCGCCAAGCGTTTCAGCGAAGAAGCCAAGGTGATCTGCTTCGACGAATTCTTCGTTTCGGACATTACCGACGCGATGATCCTCGGCACCCTGATGGAAGAGCTGTTCAAGAACGGCGTATCGCTGGTGGCCACTTCCAACATCGTGCCGGACGGCCTGTACAAGGACGGCCTGCAGCGTGCGCGCTTCCTGCCGGCCATCGCCATGATCAAGCAGTACACCGACGTGGTGAACGTCGACAGCGGGGTCGACTACCGCCTGCGTCACCTGGAGCAGGCCGAACTGTTCCACTACCCGCTTAACGACGCCGCGCACCAGAGCATGCGTGCCAGCTTCAAGGCGCTGACCCCTGAGTGCACCCAGGCGGTCGAGAACGACGTGCTGATGATCGAGAACCGCCCGATCAATGCCCTGCGTACCTGCGACGACGTCGCCTGGTTCGACTTCCGCGCCCTGTGCGACGGGCCACGCAGCCAGAACGACTACATCGAGCTGGGCAAGATTTTCCACGCCGTGCTGCTGAGCAACGTCGAGCAGATGGGTGTGACCACCGACGACATCGCCCGCCGTTTCATCAACATGGTGGATGAGTTCTACGACCGCAACGTCAAGCTGATCATCTCGGCCGAGGTTGAGCTGAAGGACCTGTATACCGGTGGGCGTCTGGCTTTCGAGTTCCAGCGTACCCTGAGCCGGTTGCTGGAGATGCAGTCGCACGAGTTCTTGTCGCGCGCGCACAAGCCTTAAGGCAGCTGCAAGCTTCTAGCTGCAAGCTACAAGAAAAAGCAGATCGCGAATTGCTCCGGCTTTTTCTTGTGGCTTGCAGCTTGAAACTTGCAGCTGCTGGAAGCCCTCAAGCCTCTTGCATGAACTGCTGCCGATACTGGTTCGGCGACAGCTCGGTATGCTGGCGGAACAACCGCGCAAAGAAACTGGCATCGTCATAACCAACCTCGTAACTGATGGTCTTGATGCTCTTGCGCGTGCTCGACAACAACCCCTTGGCCGTCTCGATGCGTAGCCGTTGCAGGTAGTGCAGCGGCTTGTCGCCCGTTGCGCCCTGGAAGCGGCGCATGAAGTTGCGGATGCTCATGCCGTGGTTGCGCGCCACGTCCTCGAAGCGGAACTTGTCGGCGAAGTGCTCTTCCAGCCAGTGCTGGATCTGCAGGATGATCAGGTCCTGGTGCAGCTTCTGCCCGCCAAAGCCCATGCGCCCCGGCGTGTAATTGCGCTGCACTTCGTACAGGATGTCGCGCGACACCGCACGGGCCACGTTGGCGCCGCAGAAGCGCTCGATCAGGTAGATGTACAGGTCGCAGGCCGAAGTGGCGCCGCCAGCACAGTAAATATTGTCGGCATCGGTCAGGTGCTTGTCCTGGTTCAGGCGGATGTTCGGGAAGCGTTCGGCAAAGCTGCTGAAGAAGCGCCAGTAAGTGGTCGCCTCCTTGCCGTCGAGCAGGCCGGACTCGGCCAACCAGAACACGCCACTGGCTTCGGCGCACAGCACCGCGCCACGCGCATGTTGGTCGCGCAGCCACGGCAGCACCTGTGGATAACGTTGCAACAGGTTGTCGAAGTCGTCCCAGTAGGCCGGCAGGATGATCACGTCGGCGTCGTCCAGGCCGCCGTCGACCGGCAGTTGCACATTGCTGAAGCTGTCCACGGGCTGGCCATCGGGGCTCACCAGGCGGATCTCGAACATGGGCTGCAAGCCCAGGCCCAGCTGCTTGCTGTAACGCAGGCTGGCGAGGTGGAAGAAGTCCTTGGCCTGCATCAAGGTAGAAGCGAACACCTTGTCAATGGCCAGGATGCTGACGCGCCGCAGCGACGCGGAGGGTTGGGTAAACATCATTGTCATTGTTCTTATAGGGTAGAGTGGTCAATCACCGGCTGGATCGTCTTATTTTTTGGCGATTGTGTCTAGCCCGCAGCACCGCACTGGCTTCTTCGCGGGTGAACCCGCTCCCACAGGTACTGCGCAGGTCTTGAGGGCTGCGGGGATCCTGTGGGAGCGGGTTCACCCGCGAAGAGGGCGGTACAGGATTACGCTCAAGGCGCCGGGTTCGGCTGCTCCTGATGAATCGCTTCGATCGCCGCCAGCAGTTCGTCGCTCAGGTTCAGCTCAGCGCTGGCCAGGTTGCTGTCCAGCTGCTCCAGGCTGGTCGCACCAATGATGTTGCTGGTCACGAACGGCTGCCGCGTGACGAACGCCAACGCCATCTGTGCCGGGTCCAGGCCGTGATCGCGGGCCAGTTGCACATAACGGCTGCAGGCCGCCACGGTTTGCGGGTTGGAGTAGCGGGCAAAGCGGCTGAACAGGGTCAGGCGCGCGTTCTCTGGCCGTGCACCGTTCTCGTACTTGCCCGAAAGCATGCCGAATGCCAGCGGCGAATAGGCCAGCAAACCGCACTGCTCGCGGATGGCCACTTCCGCCAGGCCCACCTCGAAGCTGCGGTTCAGCAGGTTGTACGGGTTCTGGATCGACACCGCCCGCGGCCAGCCACGGCTTTCGGCCAGCTGCAGGAACTTCATGGTGCCCCACGGCGTTTCGTTGGACAGGCCGATGTGGCGGATCTTGCCCGCGCGCACCTGCTCGTCGAGCACCTCAAGGGTTTCTTCCAGCGGGGTGAAGTGGTCCTGCGGCAGGTGCTGGTAGCCCAGCTTGCCGAAGAAGTTGGTGCTGCGCTCTGGCCAGTGCAACTGGTACAGGTCGATACGGTCGGTCTGCAGGCGCTTGAGGCTTTCGTCCAGCGCCGCGACTATGTGCTGGCGGTTGTGCTTGAGCTGACCGTCGCGGATGTGGCTGATGCCGTTGCCGGGGCCGGCGACTTTGCTGGCCAGCACCCAGTCATCGCGGTCTCCATGCTCGCGGAACCAGTTGCCGATGATGCGTTCGGTGGCGGCGTAGGTTTCCGGGCGCGGCGGCACCGGGTACATCTCGGCGGTGTCGATGAAGTTGATCCCGGCGGCCTTGGCCCGGGCAATCTGTGCAAAGGCCTCGGCCTGGACGTTCTGTTCGCCCCAGGTCATGGTGCCCAGGCACAGGGCGCTGACGTTGAGGTCGGTTCGGCCGAGCTGGCGGTATTCCATCGGGTAAACACTCCTTGGCAATAGAAGCTCATCAAAGCAGGTTGAAATTTTTCGCGCAATCTGGATAATTCAGCCCCTCTCCGCGTGGCGGAAGTGATGCACCATCACGCAGGAAGAACCCCGTCGAACATTGGCGTGCCCGACCCGAGCCCCCAAAAGCGTCTGTGTTCGGCTGCGCGCTTGCCCTTGGCAAGATGTGCACTATCCAGTAAGATTCGCCGTCTATTTTTCGCTGGGCGGCCTCTGAGGCTTTAGAGAATGAAAACTTTTACTGCTAAACCGGAAACAGTAAAGCGCGAGTGGTTCGTAGTCGACGCCGCTGGCCAGACCCTGGGTCGTCTGGCTACCGAAATCGCTACCCGTCTGCGTGGCAAACACAAACCAGAATACACCCCTCACGTTGACACCGGCGACTACATCGTCGTTATCAACGCCGAGCAGGTTCGTGTGACTGGTGCCAAGTCTTCCGACAAAATGTACTACTCCCACTCCGGCTTCCCGGGCGGTATCAAGGAAATCAACTTCGAGAAGTTGATCGCCAAGGCCCCTGAGCGTGTTATCGAAACCGCGGTTAAAGGCATGCTGCCTAAGAACCCGCTGGGTCGCGACATGTACCGCAAGCTGAAAGTGTACGCGGGTGCTGCTCACCCACACACTGCTCAGCAGCCTCAAGAACTGAAGATCTAACGGGATAGTTCATTATGTCGGCGACTCAAAATTACGGCACTGGCCGTCGCAAGACCGCAACCGCTCGCGTATTCCTGCGTCCGGGTACTGGTAACATCTCCATCAACAACCGTTCTCTGGACGTGTTCTTCGGTCGCGAAACCGCTCGCATGGTTGTTCGCCAGCCACTCGAGCTGACCGAAACCGTTGAGAAGTTCGACATCTACGTCACCGTTTCCGGTGGTGGTGTCAGCGGTCAGGCCGGTGCGATCCGTCACGGTATCACCCGCGCCCTGATGGAATACGACGAAACCCTGCGTGGCGCCCTGCGTCGTGCTGGCTACGTCACCCGCGACGCTCGTGAAGTCGAGCGTAAGAAAGTGGGTCTGCGTAAAGCGCGTAAGCGTCCTCAGTACTCCAAGCGTTAATACCGCTTCGGCAGTCGAAAAAAGCCCGGTTCCTTGGAACCGGGCTTTTTTTTTGCCTTGAACTAACCTGTCAGCATGTCGGTGATCACGTGCCGCATAGACGCAGATCAAGCAAAGCGAGGGTTGTAGCCCGGACCAGGGGTAATCACCTTGTCAGTGTGTGGATTTGTTTCTTACCATGACGGCCAATTTTTAGTGCCACAGACATTACCTAAGTACAGGTCAGGTCCAACTGGCCAAGCAAGCTGATGGGAGAGGACTGAATGAGCAATGACGGCGTCAACGCAGGCCGGCGCCGCTTCCTCGTAGCCGCGACATCCGTGGTCGGGGCAGCGGGAGCAGTGGGGGCTGCGGTACCGTTCGTGGGGTCATGGTTTCCCAGTGCCAAGGCGAAAGCCGCAGGTGCACCGGTGAAGGTCAATATCGCCAAGGTGGAGCCTGGGCAGCAGATGGTTGCAGAGTGGCGCGGCCAGCCTGTATTCATCGTGCGGCGAACGCCGGAAATCCTCGGGAACCTCAAAAAAATTACCGGCGAACTCTCTGATCCAGAGTCGAAGGCTTCGGTGCAACCGACCTACGTCGACCCTGAAGTGCGTTCGATCAAGCCGGAAGTGCTCATCCTCGTCGGCCTGTGCACGCACCTGGGTTGCTCGCCCACCTTTCGCCCGGAAGTCGCACCCGCCGACCTGGGTCCGAAATGGGTGGGTGGCTATTTCTGCCCGTGCCATGGCTCCCACTACGACCTCGCTGGCCGTGTCTACAAGTCGCAGCCGGCGCCTCTTAACCTGCCCGTGCCACCGCACTCATACGAGTCGGACGAGATTGTCGTCATCGGCGTCGACCAGGAGAACGCATGATGAGCAAGTTCATGGACTGGATTGATGCTCGCTTCCCCGCTACCAAGATGTGGGAAGACCACCTGAGCAAGTATTACGCGCCCAAGAACTTCAACTTCCTGTACTTCTTCGGCTCCCTGGCATTGCTGGTACTGGTCAACCAGATCGTCACCGGTGTATGGCTGACCATGAGCTTCACGCCCTCGGCGGAAGAGGCGTTCGCCTCGGTCGAGTACATCATGCGTGACGTGGAATACGGCTGGATCTTGCGCTATCTGCACTCTACCGGCGCGTCTGCGTTCTTCATTGTGGTCTACCTGCACATGTTCCGTGGCCTGCTCTACGGCTCTTACCAGAAGCCACGCGAGCTGGTCTGGCTGTTCGGCATGCTGATCTACCTGGCGCTGATGGCCGAGGCCTTCATGGGTTACCTGCTGCCGTGGGGTCAGATGTCGTACTGGGGTGCTCAGGTGATCATCTCGCTGTTCGGTGCCATCCCGGTGATCGGTGACGACCTCACGCAATGGATCCGCGGTGACTACCTGATCTCGGGTATCACCCTGAACCGCTTCTTTGCGCTGCACGTGGTGGCGCTGCCCATCGTGATCCTCGGCCTGGTGGTGCTGCACATCCTTGCCCTGCACGAAGTGGGTTCGAACAACCCCGATGGTGTCGACATCAAGAAGAAAAAGGACGAAAACGGTATCCCGCTGGACGGCATCCCGTTCCACCCTTACTACACCGTGAAAGACATTGTCGGCGTGGTGGTGTTCCTGTTCGTGTTCTGCGCCGTGGTGTTCTTCTTCCCGGAAATGGGCGGTTACTTCCTGGAGAAACCGAACTTCGAGCAGGCCAACGCCTTCAAGACGCCCGAGCACATCGCACCTGTGTGGTACTTCACACCGTTCTACGCAATCTTGCGTGCGGTGCCTGACAAGCTGATGGGCGTGATTGCCATGGGCGCGGCCATCGCCGTGCTGTTCGTACTGCCGTGGCTCGACCGCAGCCCGGTGAAATCCATGCGTTACAAAGGCTGGATCAGCAAAGCCTTCCTGCTGGTGTTCTGCGTGGCCTTCGTCATCCTCGGCGTGCTGGGCGTTCTGGCACCGACACCCGGGCGTACCTTGCTGTCGCAGGTGTGCACGGTGTTGTACTTCGCCTACTTCCTGCTGATGCCGTTCTACACAAGGCTCGAGAAGACCAAACCGGTTCCGGAAAGGGTGACTGGCTGATGAAAAAGTTGATTGCAGTATTTTTGCTGGCAGTGATGCCTGCCTTTTCCTTCGCTGCCGAACACGGCCTGGAACTGGACAAGGTCGATATCGACCTGACCGACAAAGCCGCCATGCAGGACGGTGCGCGTACTTTTGCCAACTATTGCATGGGTTGCCACAGTGCCAAGTTCCAGCGTTACGAGCGGGTCGCCGATGACCTCGGTATCCCGCACGAGCTGATGCTCGAGAAGCTGGTGTTCACCGGCGCCAAGATCGGTGACCACATGCAGATCGGCATGCAGCCGAGCGATGCCAAGACCTGGTTTGGCGCCGCGCCGCCCGACCTGACCCTGGTTGCCCGGGTGCGCGGTACCGACTGGCTGTACAGCTACCTGCGCAGCTTCTACGAGGACCCGTCGCGGCCTTACGGGGTGAACAACAAGGTGTTCCCGAACGTCGGCATGCCTAACGTGCTGGTCGGCCTGCAGGGTAACCAGGTGATCGGCTGCAAGCAGGTGCAGACGGTGACCGATGGCAAGAAGCAATTCGACCCGTTGACCGGCAGCCCGATCACCCACGAAGCCTGTGACCAGCTGACCATCACGCCGAAATCCGGTACCCTGACCACCGAGCAGTTCGACGAGAAGGTCAAGAACCTGGTGACCTTCCTGGCCTATTCGGCCAACCCGGTCAAACTGGAAAGCCAGCGCATCGGTACCTATGTGTTGCTGTATCTGGCTTTCTTCTTCGTATTCGCCTACTTGCTCAAGCGTGAATACTGGAAGGACGTGCACTGATCACGCAGTAGTTTCTGGTTGTTGAACGCGCCCGGGGCGCCCTGGTAGAAATGCCAGGGGGCCCCGGGCGCGTTTTCATTTACAGTTGCACAAGCATCCCGTGCGAGGAGCCGCTACATGGGCGCAACCAACAGGTTAGCCTGCTATTCCGACCCCGCTGATCACTATTCTCATCGGGTACGCCTGGTGCTGGCCGAGAAGGGCGTCAGCGTGCAGGTCATCGATGTCGACCCTGCGCGCTTGCCGCCCAAGCTGGCCGAGGTCAACCCTTACGGCAGCGTGCCGACCCTGGTCGACCGTGACCTGGCGTTGTATGAATCGACCGTGGTGATGGAATACCTCGAGGAGCGTTACCCGCACCCGCCGCTGATGCCGGTTTACCCGGTTGCACGCGGCAATAGCCGTTTGCTGATGCACCGCATTCAGCGCGACTGGTGTGCCCTGGCCGATACCGTGCTCGATTCGCGCAGCAGCGAGGCTGCCCGTAACGAGGCGCGCAAGGCACTGCGCGAAAGCCTGACCGGCGTTTCGCCGCTGTTCAATGAATTCGCTTGCTTCATGAGCGATGAGCAAAGCCTGGTCGATTGTTGTCTACTTCCAATACTCTGGCGTTTGCCGGTGTTGGGTATCGAGTTGCCGCGGCAAGCCAAGCCGCTGCTGGATTACATGGAGCGTCAGTTCGCCCGCGAGCCTTTCCAGGCGAGCCTGTCCTCCGTAGAGCGTGAAATGCGCAAGCTTTAAGGAGCTGTTGATGAACTCCAGTCGCCCCTATCTGGTTCGAGCATTGTACGAGTGGATCGTCGACAACGATTGCACGCCCCATATGCTGGTCAATGCCGAATTCCCGAAAGTTCAGGTGCCGGATGGTTTCGCCAGTGATGGCCAGATTGTCCTGAATATCTCGCCAAGTGCTGTGCGCAGCCTGCACATGGACAACGACGCGGTCAGTTTCGAGGGCCGCTTTGGTGGCGTTGCCCATTCGCTGTTCGTGCCGGTGGGTGCCATTCTGGGTATTTATGCCCGTGAAAACGGCCAAGGCATGGTCTTTGAGCTGGATTCGCCCGATGGTGAAGATCTGGAAGAAGACGATGATGTGCAGCCGGACGACGATGGCCCGCCAGAGGGCGGTGGCCAGCCGCCACGCCCGACGGGTCGGCCAAGCCTGAAAGTGGTCAAGTAACAAAAAAGGCGATCCAGATGGATCGCCTTTTTTTGCTGCCAGCATTGGGTTACAGGTCGCTGATAGTGCGTACCTGGTCCTTGTTGATGCGGGTGCGCTTGCCATCGAGTTGCTGGAATTCGTAGAAGCCGGCGTTACGGTCGAACTTTGGCGCGTCGACAGCCTGGAATTCACGGCCATCGTTGAGGGTGATCAGGCTTGGGGTGGAGCAGCCGGCCAGGGTGGCGAAGGTGCCGAGCAGCAGGGCGGGCAGCAGAAGCTTTGTCATGCGGTGTTTCCTGGGTTTCTGAAAAAATGAAGCATCTCTGTTGCCTGTGCCGGCCTCTTCGCGGGTGAACCCGCTCCTACATGGTTCATCACCAGGCTCAGGACCGGTGATGAACCATGTAGGAGCGGGTTTACCCGCGAAGAGGCCGGCGCAGGCTAAAGAATCAGTCGATGTACTCGAACAGCTTGACGATCTTCTGCACGCCCGACACGCCCTGCACAACAGCAGTGGCCGAGTTGGCTTCCTGCTGGGTCACCAGGCCGAGCAGGTAAACGATGCCGTTCTCGGTAATCACCTTGATGCGCGAGCTGGGCACGGCATTGTCGGTCAGCATCTGGGTTTTGATCTTGGTGGTCAGCCAGGCATCGTTGTTACGCGCCAGGATCGAGGAGGGTTGCATCACCTGCAGCTCGTTGTGCACCTTCTTCACTCGTTGAACCTGGCCGGCAGTTTGCTCGGCAAGGCTCTTGAGGTCGGCGCGCGGGGTCTGGCCGGCCAGCAGGACGATGCCGTTGTAGCTGCTGACAACGATGTGCGAACCCTTGTCCAGGTCCGGGTTGGCCTTGGAAATGTTCACGGCGGCCTTGGTTTCGATCAGCGAGTCGTCGATCTTGCTGCCGATGGTGCGCGTGCCGCGATCGTCTTCAATCGGCGAATTGCGCGCAGAGGTGAGTACCGAGCTGCAACCGGTGACGCTCAGGCACAGGGTCAGGGCCAGCAGGCCGAGGCGCATAGGGGTCATTCTTCACTCCCGAACAGTTGGCTGTCGATCAGATCGCACAGGCAGTGGATCGCCAGCAGGTGGACTTCCTGGATGCGCGCGGTAACCGTCGAAGGTACGCGGATTTCCACGTCCTCGGGCAGCAGCAGCGAAGCCATGCCGCCGCCGTCGCGCCCCGTCATTGCTACGACAATCATTTCGCGGTCATGTGCGGCCTGGATCGCCTGGATCACGTTGGCCGAGTTGCCGCTGGTGGAGATCGCCAGCAGAACATCGCCGGGCTGGCCCAGGGCGCGGATCTGCTTGGAGAACACTTCGTTGTAGCTGTAGTCGTTGGCGATCGAGGTCAGGGTCGAGCTGTCGGTGGTCAGGGCAATGGCCGGCAGGCTCGGGCGTTCACGCTCGAAGCGGTTGAGCAGCTCCGAGGAAAAGTGCTGGGCATCGCCGGCCGAGCCGCCATTGCCACAGGCGAGCATCTTGCCCTCGTTGAGTAGCGCATTGACCATGACCAGGCTGGCCTGCTCGATGTGCGGTGCCAGGATGTCCATCGCCTGTTGCTTGGTATCGATGCTGGCCTGGAACAGCCGGCGAATTCGGGATTGCATGTCCATCTGGTGACCTTAAGTGGGGCGGTGGCCTTTGCAGCGCGCAACAACGACCAGCCCGCGATACATAGAGCAAAAAATACGAAGAGGGTTCAGCATTCGAAGGCGTTTTTCAGCCATTGAAGCGGTCTGCCTGCATGGTGGCTGCCCTGCAGGGCGACTACGTCGAAGCGGCAGGGGTGGTTGCCCCAGTGGGGCTCCTTTTGCAGGAACAGGCTGGCGGCAAGCACCAGCCGTTTCTGCTTGCGCCCGTCGATACTGTCGAGGGCGCCTCCGAAGGCCGCGTGCAGCCGGTAGCGGACTTCGACGAATACTACTGTATCGGCGTCGAGCATGACCAGATCAAGCTCACCGCCTTTGCATCGCCAATTGCGCGCCAGCAGCTGCAGGCCCTGCCCTTGAAGGTACGCAAGGGCTTGGGTTTCTGCGGCCTGGCCGGCGCTGGTTGGCGATGGTGCGGCCATCAGCGCGGGGTGTCAGGCAGGCGCTTGACCTGGCCGCCGGCAAATTCGGCCCATGGCAGCTGGCGTTCGACGCGCTGGTTGGCGTTTATGCTCAGGCTGCCGGAAAGGCCCTGGACGCGGTTGTCCGGCAGTGCTTTCAGCTGGCCCAGGCGTGGCGCCAGGCTGTAGGCATCGACGCCCATGGCATATAGGCGGCCCAGGCTGCCGGCAGCTTGCGGCCACTGTTGAACCACCTGCTGGCGCAGGCTGTTGCTGGTGTCGAGCAGCCACGGCGTTTCGCAGAAGCGGATGCCGTTCATGTCGTTGTACTGGTTGACGTCACCGCTGGCGCTGTACAGGTTGGAGGTGGCGTAGACCGGTACGTCACCGGCGTACTGGAAGTTCAGGGTCGGCTTGATCTGCTGCGCCTGCTGTGGCGTCGAGGCGAGGAAGATGAAGTCGATGTCCTGGCGGCGCGACGGTTGTGCGGCAATGCTGCCGCCTACGGTACTTTGCAGGCTCTTGGCGCGGCCTTCGCTCTGGCGCAGCTGGAACAGGTCGGCGATTTGCTGGGCCAGGGCAACGGGCTGGGCGATGCGCTGGGCGGCGAGCACGGTGCCGCCATTGCCTTCCCAGTCCTGACGGAAGGCAGCCAGCACGCGGTCACCCCACTCACCGCTCGGCACCAGCGCCACGGCGCGGACCATGCCGTCGGCGCGGGCGCGGCGGGCTACTTCGCGGGCTTCGTCTTCGGCAGCCAGGCCGAACTGGAACAGTTGCGGCGGGGCTACCTGGCCGGCATCGGCGTAATTCAAGGCCAGGGTGGTGATTGGCAGTTGCGGTTTGCTGGCCAGTTGCTTGACCAGTGGTTTTTCCAGCGGGCCGATCACCAGTTGCACGCCGGCGGCCTGGGCCTGGCGATAGAAGTCGTCGAGCGAACCGATGCGCGAGCTATCGAACACTTGCACGGCAGGTGCCGGCTGGCCGGCTTGCTGGGCCTGGAAATGCGCAGCCATGAAGCCATCACGCAAGGCGCGGGCAACGCCGGCCAGCGGGCCTTCCTGAGGCAGGAGCAGGGCGATCTTTGTCAGCGGTTGGCTGGCCAGCTCCTTGAGCTTGGTCAATGCCAATGGCAGTTGTTGGGCGGCCGGGTGTTCCGGGTGCTGTTTGACCCAGGCCTCGATGGCGGCTTGCTGCTGCTCGAGGGTGCCGGCGCTTTTCACGGCGAGGGCCAGGCTGGCCCAGCCGTTCAGGGTCTGGTCGTTGCCAGGCTGCTGCAGCTGCTCGGCCGGCAGGGAGGCGACCAGGGCCCAGGTGGCGTCGTTGTTGGCGCTGGCGGCCTGGCCGCTGAGCAAGGGGGCCAGCAGTACGCGCTGCTGTGCGGCAGCCAGGGCCTGGCCGTCGGCCTCGAGGGCAGCGGCGTGCACGTTGTAGGTGCGCGCTTGCTGCTCTTTCGGCAGCTCGGCAACGCGCTGCAGGCTAGGGTGGGCCAGGGCAGCCAGGGCGGCCTTGGGCTGGTTGCGGCTCATGGCCAGCTCGGCAGCGAGGGTGCTGGCGAACACTTGCTGGGCCGGCTTGAGGGTGTCCAGCGGGACCTGCTCGAGAATGCGTGCGGCGCGGGGGAAGTCCTTCTGCTTGTAGGCCAGGTCGGCCGCGCTCAGGCGCAGCAGGGCGGCGTCTTCCGCAGACTTGCTGGAAGCAGCCTTCTCGAGCAGTTGCTCGATGCTGGCGTCCGGCGTGCGTGGCAGTTCGCCCAGGCTGGATGAGGGCGAGCTGGCGCAGGCTGCCAGCAGGGCAGCGAGGCAGAGGGCTGTGAGCAGCCGCAGGCAAGCGATCATGTAAAGGTCCTGTTACTCGATCAAGTTGGCCGGCAATTGTACCCAAGCACTGGCCGGGGCGCGATGTTGCCGTGTCGATCCTTCACTATAGGTGGCTTGCCGCGGGTCGACGATGAAGTTCTTTGCGCCCTGTTGCAGGCGCTCGGGCTACAATGGCGGCTTTGATCCGAATGACAGGTGTGCGCAGTGACTGATGTGGCAGGGGCTTCGAAATCCACGGTGGGGACGCTGTATGTGGTGGCAACCCCCATCGGCAACCTCGACGACATGAGCGCGCGGGCGCTGAAGGTGCTGGCTGATGTGGCGCTGATCGCCGCCGAAGATACCCGCCATTCGATCCGCCTGTTGCAACACTTTGGTATCGATACGCCACTGGCGGCCTGTCACGAGCACAACGAGCGTGATGAAGGCGGGCGTTTTCTCACCAAGCTGCTGGCCGGCGAAAATGTGGCGCTGGTCTCCGATGCCGGTACGCCGCTGATTTCCGACCCGGGCTACCACTTGGTGCGACAGGCGCGGGCAGCCGGTGTGAGTGTGGTGCCGGTGCCCGGCGCCTGCGCCTTGATCGCGGCGCTGTCGGCGGCCGGGTTGCCGTCGGACCGCTTCATTTTCGAAGGTTTCCTGCCGGCCAAGCAGGCCGGGCGCCGGGCGCGCCTGGAGCAGGTGAAGGAAGAGCCGCGCACGCTGATCTTCTATGAGGCGCCGCACCGTATCCTTGAATGCCTTGAGGACATGGAGGCGGTGTTTGGTGGCGAGCGCCCGGCGCTGCTGGCGCGCGAGCTGACCAAGACCTTCGAGACACTCAAGGGGCTGCCCCTGGCGGAGTTGCGTGCGTTCGTTGCGGGAGACAGCAACCAGCAGCGCGGTGAGTGTGTGGTGCTGGTGGGCGGCTGGAGTGCGCCGGAAGGCGAGCAGGCGGTCAGTGCCGAGGCCCAGCGGGTGCTCGAACTGCTGCTGGCCGAGTTGCCACTGAAGCGGGCGGCGGCGCTTGCCGCAGAAATTACCGGCGTGCGCAAAAACCTGTTGTATCAACTTGCCCTGGATAAACAGAAGGCTGAGTAGTGGCAGTTTGATATAAATGCCGTTAACGCTTGTTCTTGGGCGCGTGTGCCGTTAACCTTGTCGGCGGAGAGTCGATCGGACAGTCGCTGCCGTCTTTTGTTCCGCAAAAGATGGGGGAGGAAAGTCCGGGCTCCATAGGGCAGAGTGCCAGGTAACGCCTGGGAGGCGCGAGCCTACGGAAAGTGCCACAGAAAATAACCGCCTAAGCACTTCGGTGCCGGTAAGGGTGAAAAGGTGCGGTAAGAGCGCACCGCACGGCTGGCAACAGTTCGTGGCTAGGTAAACCCCACTCGGAGCAAGACCAAATAGGGTTCCATCAGGCGTGGCCCGCGTCGGAACCGGGTAGGTTGCTAGAGGCGTCCAGTGATGGCCGTCGTAGAGGAATGACTGTCCTCGACAAAACCCGGCTTACAGATCGACTCTCCACCTTTCCTTCCTGCTTGATTCGATAGCAGATCCCCTCTGCTAATACCGAAAAAATCTTACTCTTAATAAATCACTTTAACTTCGAACTCCATTCGCTTGCGTGGGTTTGATTTTTCTCGTGTTTTTTTCTCTTTGGTAATGCTTCCACATTCTTTTGTGACGCTAAATCTCGGTCCTGTAAGGCTTTTCCTTCCGAACGTGCCTTGACGGTGCTGCGGGCGGATTCCTATAGTGTGCGCAAGTGGCAGAAAGTGGGATGAAGTGGGTTTTCTGGCACAAAAAAGATAACATTGTGGGGAATCGCAGCCGTGTTCCGCGGAGCCAACGCCGTCAGCCTCGATGCCAAGGGCCGTCTCGCCATGCCGAGCCGGTACCGTGACGAGCTCGATTCGCGTTGCAATGGTCAGCTGATCGTGACCATCGACGCCGTGGACCCTTGCTTGTGTGTTTATCCCCTCGATGAGTGGGAACAGATAGAAGCCAAGTTGCGTGCCTTGCCGTCGTTGCGTGAGGAAAACCGCCGCCTGCAGCGCTTGCTGATTGGTAATGCGGTTGACCTGGAGCTCGATGGCAGTGGGCGTTTCCTGGTGCCGCCCCGCCTGCGTGAGTACGCCAAGCTCGACAAGAAGGCGATGCTGGTGGGGCAACTGAACAAATTCCAGCTGTGGGATGAAGATGCCTGGAACGCGGTTTCGGCAGCCGACCTTGCAGCTATTCAACAACCGGGCGCCATGCCCGACGAATTGCGTGACCTGATCCTGTGACCATAGATAGCGGCTTCAACCACATTACCGTCCTGCTCGACGAAGCTGTCGAGGCATTGGCCCTGCGCGCCGACGGTTGCTATCTGGACGGCACTTTCGGCCGTGGCGGACACAGCCGGCTTATTCTCAGCAAGCTCGGGCCGCAAGGGCGGCTGCTGGGCTTCGACAAAGATCCACAAGCGATTGCCACCGGGCAAGCGCTGGCGGCCGAAGACGGCCGCTTTGTCATTGTGCAGCGCAGCTTTGCCGAGCTGGGCGCGGAAGTGGCCGAGCGTGGCCTGCACGGCAAGGTCAGCGGCGTGCTGCTGGACCTGGGTGTGTCCTCGCCGCAGCTGGATGACCCCGAGCGTGGGTTCAGCTTCCTCAATGACGGCCCGCTGGACATGCGCATGAACCCGGACCAGGGCATCAGTGCCGCCGAGTTCATTGCCACGGCACCGGTGGAAGAAATCGCCCGCGTGTTCAAGGAATACGGCGAAGAGCGTTTTGCCGGGCGCATGGCGCGTGCCGTGGTCGAGCGCCGCGAAAAGCAGCCGTTCACCCGTACTGCCGACCTGGCAGAAGTGCTCAAGGTGGCCAACCCGGCCTGGGAAAAGGGCAAAAACCCGGCTACCCGCGCTTTCCAGGGGCTGCGCATCCACGTCAACAATGAGCTGGGTGACCTTGAAACCGGTCTTGAGGCTGCACTGGATGCGCTCGAAATCGGCGGTCGCCTGGCGGTCATCAGCTTCCACTCGCTGGAAGACCGTATCGTCAAGCTGTTCATGCGCAAGCTGGTGAAAGGTGAGGCGGACAACCTGCCGCGCAACCTGCCGGTTCAACACAAAGTCTTCGAGCCGAAGATCAAACTCATCGGCAAGGCCCAGTTCGCCTCCGAAGCCGAGCTCAAGGCCAACCCACGCTCGCGCAGCGCCGTGATGCGTGTGGCGGAGAAGTTGCGGTGAGCAGGCTGTTTGCCAAACCCCTGCCAGGCGGAAGCTTCCTGATGCTTCTGCTGTTCGTTGGCGTGCTGGTTTCGGCCATTGCGGTGTCCTACAGCGCGCACTGGAACCGTCAGCTGCTCAACACCCTGTACGGTGAACTGAGCGAGCGCGACAAGGCCCAGGCCGAGTGGGGCCGGCTGATCCTCGAGCAAAGCACCTGGACCGCCGCCAGCCGTATCGAAAACCTCGCCTCCGAACAGCTGAAGATGCGCGTACCTTCGGCTGACGAAGTGCGGATGGTGGCGCCATGATGAAGCTCGAAGGCGCACTCTACCCGTGGCGCTTCCGCGTGGTGATCGGCTTGCTGGCAATCATGGTCGGTGCCATTGGCTGGCGCATCATCGACCTGCAGGTGGTTGACCGTGACTTCCTCAAGGGCCAGGGCGATGCGCGCAGCCTGCGCCATATCCCCATTCCTGCACACCGTGGCCTGATCACAGACCGCAACGGTGAGCCTTTGGCCGTGAGTACCCCGGTCACCACCCTGTGGGCCAACCCCAAGGAAATGCAGGCGTCCAGGGAGCGCTGGCCGCAACTGGCCGCAGCGCTGGGGCAAAACCCGCAGCAGTTGATCGAACGCCTGACCCAACAGGCCAACAAAGAGTTCATCTACCTGGTCCGAGGCCTGACCCCGGAGCAGGGCCAGCACGTACTCGACCTGAAAGTGCCAGGTGTGTATGGCCTGGAAGAATTCCGCCGGTTCTACCCGGCTGGTGATGTCACCGCACACATGGTCGGTTTTACCGACCTTGACGACCACGGTCGCGAAGGGGTCGAGCTGGCCTATGACGAGTGGCTGGCCGGGGTGCCCGGCAAGCGCCAGGTGATCAAGGACCGGCGCGGCCGGCTGATCAAGGACATCCAGGTTACCAAGAACGCCAAGGCCGGGAAGACCTTGGCGTTGTCGATAGACCTGCGCCTGCAATACCTGGCGACCCGCGAGCTGCGCAACGCCATTGCCGAACAGAACGCCAAGGCCGGCAGCCTGGTGATCATGGACGTCAAGACCGGTGAGGTCCTGGCCATGGTCAACCAGCCGACCTACAACCCCAACAACCGCCGCAGCATGTTCCCGGCGGCCATGCGTAACCGGGCCATCATCGACGTGTTCGAACCAGGTTCCACAGTCAAGCCGATCTCCATGAGCGCGGCGCTGCAAAGCGGCCGATGGAAGCCCAGCGACAAGGTCGAGGTGTACCCGGGCAGCCTGCAGATCGGCCGCTACACCATCAAGGACGTGTCGCGCAGCGAGGGCCCGATCCTCGACCTGACCGGCATCCTGATCAACTCCAGTAACGTCGGCATGAGCAAGATCGCCTTCGACATCGGCGGCGAAGCCATTTACCGGGTCATGTCCCAGGTCGGCCTGGGCCAGTACACCGGCCTTGGCTTCCCGGGTGAGCGCGTCGGCAACCTGCCTAACCACCGCGAGTGGCGCAAGGCCGAAACCGCAACCCTGTCCTATGGCTACGGCTTGTCCGTGACCGCGCTGCAACTGGTGCATGCCTACGCGGCGCTGGCCAACGACGGCAAGATGGTGCCGCTGTCGATCCTCAAGGTCGACAAGGCCCCGGAAGCCGTGCAGGCCATTCCGAAGGAAACCGCCGAAACCGTCCAGGGCATGCTGCAGCAGGTGATCGAAGCGCCGCGCGGCGTGTTCCGCGCCCAGGTGCCGTTCTATCACGTGGCCGGCAAGTCCGGTACCGCACGTAAGGCCACCGTCGGTTCCAAGGGCTACACCGAAAACGCCTACCGCTCGCTGTTCGCCGGCTTCGGGCCGATGAGCGACCCGCGCTACGCCATCGTCGTGGTCATCGACGAGCCGGGCAAAGGCGGTTACTTCGGCGGCCTGGTATCGGCGCCGGTATTCAGCAAGGTCATGTCGGGCACCCTGCGCCTGATGAACGTGCCGCCAGACAACCTGCCGCCACCCGCAGCACCGGCACCTGCCGGGCAACCGCAAGTCAACGCAGCAGCCGCCAAGGGAGGGCGTGGATAATGACAATGCCGTTAAGCAAGCTGTTCGCCCACGCCAGCCGCGACCCGCTGATCCGTGAACTGACCCTGGACAGCCGTAATGTGCGCCCGGGTGACCTGTTCCTGGCTGTGCCGGGGGCCAAGGTCGATGGCCGCGAGCACATTGCCGATGCCCTGGCCCGTGGCGCTGCCGCAGTGGCCTATGAAGAGCAGGGCGCCAACGTATTGCCGCTGACCGATGTGCCGCTGATTCCGGTCAAGGGCCTGATCGCCCAGCTGTCGGACATTGCCGGGCGCTTCTATGGCGAACCTAGCCGCCAGCTGAACCTGGTCGGCGTGACCGGCACCAACGGCAAGACCAGCGTCACCCAGTTGGTGGCGCAGGCGCTTGACCTGCTCGGCCAGCGTTGCGGCCTGATCGGCACCCTGGGCACCGGTTTCTACGGCGAGCTGCAGAGCGGTCGCCTGACCACACCGGACCCGATCGCCGTGCAGGCCACGCTGAACGACCTCAAAAAGGGCGGTGCCAAAGCCGTGGCCATGGAGGTTTCCTCCCATGCCCTGGAGCAAGGCCGCGTCGCTGCGCTGGAATTCGACATCGCGGTCATGACCAACCTGTCCCGCGACCACCTCGACTACCACGGCAGCATGCAGGCCTACGAGGCCGCCAAGGCCAAGCTGTTCGCCTGGCCAAGCCTGCGTTGCCAGGTGGTCAACCTGGATGATGATTTCGGTCGTCGTCTGGCTGACGATTTCGCCCGCAAACCGTTTACCGATCGTATCGAAACCCGGCTGCTCAGCTATAGCCTGGAAAACCCGGACGCCTCGCTGTTCTGCCGCCAGGCCGTGTTCAGCGACGATGGTGTACGCGCCACGCTGGTTACCGCCCAAGGCGAGCACATCCTGCGCAGCCCGTTGCTGGGCCGTTTCAACCTGAGCAACATGCTCGCTGCCGTGGCAACCCTGCTGGCACTGGACTACGCACTGGACGAGATCCTCAAGGTTACCCCTAAGCTGCAGGGGCCGGTCGGCCGCATGCAGCGCCTGGGTGGTGGCGACAAGCCGCTGGTGGTGGTCGACTACGCACACACACCGGACGCCCTGGAAAAGGTACTCGAAGCCCTGCGCCCGCACGCTCACGGCAAGCTGCTGTGCCTGTTCGGCTGCGGCGGCGACCGTGACCGCGGTAAGCGTCCGCTGATGGCTGAAGTGGCCGAGCGCCTGGCAGATCGCGTGCTGGTTACTGACGACAACCCTCGAACCGAAGACCCGCTGCGCATCTTCGACGACATTCGCCCCGGTTTCGCCAAACCTGCCGGTGTCGAGTTCGTCGCGGGTCGCGGTGAAGCCATCGCGCACCTGATTGCCACTGCTGCTGCCAACGACGTGATCGTGCTGGCCGGCAAGGGGCACGAGGACTACCAGGAGATCAATGGCGAACGCCATGACTTCTCCGACCTGATCGAAGCCGAAAAGGCACTTGCAGCCTGGGAGGCTCCACATGCTTAAGCCGCTGTCACTCAGCCAGCTGACCACAGCACTGAGGGGTCAACAAATCGGCGCCGATGCCACCTTCACCGGCGTCAGCATCGACAGCCGCAGCGTCAGCGCCGGGCAACTGTTCGTCGCCCTGACCGGCCCGCGTTTCGATGGCCATGACTACCTGGCTGATGTAAAAGCCAAAGGCGCAGTAGCTGCCCTGGTCGAGCGTAAAGTCGCCGATGTCGACCTGCCGCAGTTGCTGGTTGCCGATTGCCGCCTGGCCCTGGGCCAGCTCGGCGCCCTGAACCGCGCCGCCTACGACAAGCCAGTGGTGGCCATTACCGGTTCCAGCGGCAAGACCACGGTCAAGGAGATGCTTGCCAGCATCCTGCGTACCCGGGGCCTGGTGCACGCCACCCGCGGCAACCTGAACAACGACCTCGGCGCACCGCTGACCTTGCTGGAGATCGCCCCGGAGCACAGCGCCGCAGTGATCGAGCTGGGCGCTTCGCGCATTGGCGAAATCCGTTACACCGTCGGCCTGACCCAACCGCAGGTGGTGATCATCAACAACGCCGGTACCGCCCACGTGGGCGAGTTCGGCGGCCCGGAGAAAATTGTCGAGGCCAAGGGCGAGATTCTTGAAGGCCTGGGCGAGGGCGGTACCGCCATCCTCAACCTTGACGACAAAGCCTTCGGTATCTGGAAGGCCCGTGCCGGTGCGCACAAGGTCGTCAGTTTCGCGCGCAGCAACAAGCAGGCCGATTTCTACGCCACCGACATCGGTCGCGATGCCCGTGGTTGCCCATCGTTCAAGCTGCATGGTGCAGGTGAAACGGTAGATATACAGCTCAATGTGCTGGGCGAACACAACGTCAGCAACGCCCTGGCCGCTGCTGCCGCTGCGCATGCCGTTGGTCTGAGCCTGAGCGGCATCGCCGCCGGCCTGGCTGCAGTGCAACCGGTCAAGGGCCGTACCGTGGCGCAAATCGCGCCAAACGGTGTGCGGGTGATCGACGATAGTTACAACGCAAATCCCACCTCCATGTGCGCGGCCATTGATATACTCGCCGGCTTTTCCGGACGCACCGTCCTGGTGCTTGGGGATATCGGCGAATTGGGGCAATGGGCGGAAGAAGGCCACCGTCAGGTGGGCGACTACGCGCGTGGCAAGGTCAACGCCCTGTACGCAGTGGGTTCCAACATGAAACATGCGGTCGACGCGTTCGGCGCCGATGGCCGTCATTTCGCTACTCAAGCTGAGCTGATCGACGCGGTTAGCGCCGAACATGCCAGCGACACCACTATCTTGATCAAGGGCTCGCGCAGCGCTGCGATGGAAAACGTCGTGGCGGCATTGTGCGGTGCCAGCGGGGAGAAACATTAATGCTGCTGCTGTTGGCCGAGTATCTGCAACAGTTCCACAAAGGCTTCGCGGTCTTCCAGTACCTGTCCCTGCGCGGGATTCTTGGTGTACTGACCGCGTTGTCCCTGGCGCTGTGGCTGGGGCCGTGGATGATCCGTACCCTGCAAATTCGCCAGATCGGCCAGGCCGTGCGTAACGACGGCCCGCAATCGCACCTGTCCAAGTCGGGCACCCCGACCATGGGTGGCGCACTGATCCTGTCGGCCATCGCCATCAGCACCCTGCTGTGGGCCGACCTGAGCAACCGCTATGTCTGGGTGGTGCTGATCGTCACCCTGGCGTTCGGCGCCATCGGCTGGGTCGACGACTACCGCAAGGTGATCGAAAAGAACTCGCGTGGCCTGCCAAGCCGCTGGAAGTATTTCTGGCAATCGGTGTTTGGCCTGGCTGCGGCGGTATTCCTGTACAAGACCGCGCCGACCAGCGTGGAGACCACGCTGATCCTGCCGTTCATCAAGGACGTCACCATACCGCTGGGTGTCGGCTTCGTGGTGCTGACCTACTTCGTCATCGTTGGCTCCAGCAACGCAGTCAACCTCACCGACGGCCTCGACGGCCTGGCAATCATGCCAACGGTGATGGTCGGCGGTGCGCTGGGCATCTTCTGCTACCTGTCGGGTAACGTGAAGTTCGCCGAATACCTGCTGATTCCGTACGTACCGGGCTCGGGCGAGCTGATCGTGTTCTGCGGTGCGCTGATCGGTGCCGGCCTGGGCTTTTTGTGGTTCAACACCTACCCGGCGCAAGTGTTCATGGGTGACGTCGGTGCACTGGCACTGGGCGCCGCGCTGGGCACCATCGCCGTGATCGTGCGCCAGGAAATCGTCCTGTTCATCATGGGCGGCATTTTCGTGGTGGAAACCCTGTCGGTGGTGATCCAGGTTGCCTCCTTCAAGCTGACCGGCAAGCGCGTGTTCCGCATGGCGCCGATTCACCACCACTTTGAACTCAAGGGCTGGCCAGAGCCTCGGGTGATCGTCCGCTTCTGGATCATCACCGTGATCCTGGTGCTGATTGGCCTTGCAACCCTGAAACTGAGGTAGATGAGCGTGTCTTTGATCGCTTCCGACCAATTCCGCATCGTTGTCGGCCTCGGCAAGAGCGGCATGTCCCTGGTTCGCTTCCTGGCGAACCGGGGCATTGCCTTTGCGGTCGCCGACACTCGCGAGCAACCGCCGGAACTGGACACCCTGCGCCGTGATTACCCGCAGGTGGAAGTGCGCTGTGGGGAACTGGACGTGGACTTCCTGTGCCGCGCCAACGAGCTGTACGTGAGCCCGGGCCTGGCCCTGGCTACCCCGGCCCTGCAGCAGGCCGCCGCGCGTGGCGTGCAGCTTTCCGGTGACATCGAGCTGTTCGCTCGCTACGCCAAGGCGCCGATCATTGCCATCAGCGGTTCCAATGCCAAGAGCACCGTCACCACCCTGGTCGGCGAAATGGCCGCCAAGGCCGGCAAGCGCGTGGCCGTGGGCGGCAACCTCGGTACCCCGGCGCTGGACCTGCTGGCCGACGACGTCGAGCTGTACGTGCTGGAATTGTCCAGTTTTCAGCTGGAAACCACCGACCAGCTCAACGCCGAAGTGGCCACCGTGCTGAACATCAGCGAAGACCACATGGACCGCTACAGCGGCCTGCCGGCCTACCACCTGGCCAAGCACCGGATCTTCCGTGGTGCCAAACAGGTGGTGGTCAACCGCCAGGACGCGCTGAGCCGGCCGCTGCCGGTGGAAGGCCGCCCATGCTGGACTTTCGGCCTCAACCAGCCCGACTTCAAGGCCTTTGGCCTGCGCGAAGTGGAGGGCGAGAAATACCTGGCGTTCGAGTTCCAGGCGCTGATGCCGGTGCGCGAGCTGAAGGTTCGTGGCGCGCACAACCAGAGCAACGCCCTGGCGGCGCTGGCCCTGGGCCATGCTGCCGGCTTGCCATTTGCACCGATGCTCGAAGCCCTGCGCGAGTTCGGTGGCCTGGCCCACCGTTGCCAGTGGGTACGCGAGCGTAATGGTGTGAACTGGTACGACGACTCCAAGGCCACCAACGTGGGTGCGGCCCTGGCCGCCATCGAAGGCCTGGGTGCCGATATCGAAGGCAAGCTGGTGCTGATTGCCGGTGGCGACGGCAAGGGCGCCGAGTTCAGCGCATTGCGCGAGCCGGTCAAGCGCTTCTGCCGTGCCGTGGTGTTGCTGGGCCGTGATGCCGAGCGCCTGGCCGAGGCCCTGGGTAATGACGTACCGCTGGTACGGGTCAAGACCCTCGACGCCGCCGTACAGCAATGCGCCGAACTGGCCCAGGCCGGCGATGCCGTGCTGCTGTCGCCGGCGTGCGCCAGCCTCGACATGTTCAAGAACTTTGAAGAACGCGGGCGCCTGTTCGCCCAGGCAGCGGGAGGCCTTGCATGATCTTCGGCATCCTCAAGCCCTATCCGTCGCCGCTGATCAGCGGCCGTGGCATCGACCTGGACTTCCCGATGCTGGCCGGCTGCCTGGCCTTGCTTGGCCTGGGCCTGGTGATGATCACCTCGGCCTCCTCGGAAGTGGCTGCGGTGCAATCGGGCAATCCGCTTTACCACATGTATCGCCACCTGGTGTACGTGTTCCTCGGCCTGGTGGCCTGCGGCACGACCATGCTGGTGCCGATCGCCACCTGGCAGCGCATGGGCTTCCTGATGCTGCTGGGCGCCTTCGGCCTGCTGGTGCTGGTGCTGGTGCCGGGCATCGGCCGTGAGGTAAACGGCTCCATGCGCTGGATCGGCTTCAGTTTCTTCAACGTGCAGCCTTCGGAAATCGCCAAGGTGTTCGTGGTCGTTTACCTGGCCGGTTACCTGGTACGCCGGCAGACCGAGGTACGCGAGACCTGGATGGGCTTCTTCAAACCGTTCATCGTGCTGCTGCCCATGGCTGCCCTGCTGCTGATGGAGCCTGACTTCGGCGCCACCGTGGTCATGATGGGCGCGGCGGCGGCCATGCTGTTCCTCGGCGGGGTGGGGCTGTTCCGCTTCAGCCTGATGGTGGTGCTGGCGGTGGTGGCGGTGTTCGTCCTGGTACAGGCACAGCCTTACCGCATGGCGCGCCTGATCACCTTTACCGACCCGTGGTCCGACCAGTTCGGCTCGGGCTACCAGCTGACCCAGGCGCTGATTGCCTTCGGCCGTGGCGAGTGGCTGGGCGTGGGCCTGGGCAACAGCGTACAAAAGCAGTTCTACCTGCCGGAAGCGCACACCGACTTCGTATTCTCGGTACTGGCCGAAGAACTCGGCGTGGTCGGCTCGCTGGTGACGATTGCCCTGTTCGTGTTCGTTACCGTGCGTGCCTTGTACATCGGCCTGTGGGCCGAGAAGGCCAAGCAGTTCTTTGCCGCGTACATGGCGTTTGGCCTGGCCTTCCTGTGGATCGGCCAGTTCCTGATCAACATCGGCGTGAACGTCGGCCTGCTGCCGACCAAAGGCCTGACCTTGCCGTTCCTCAGCTACGGGGGCAGCTCGCTGGTGATCTGCTGCGCCTGCGTAGGCCTGTTGTTGCGTATCGAGTGGGAAAGCCGCACGCACCTGGGCAGCGAGGAACATGAATTCAGCGAAAGCGATTTTGCCGAGGAGACCAGTCATGGCCGCTGACGGCAAAAACGTACTGATCATGGCTGGCGGCACCGGGGGCCACGTGTTCCCGGCCTTGGCCTGCGCCCGTGAGTTCCAGGCACGCGGTTACAGCGTGCACTGGCTGGGCACCCCGCGTGGCATCGAGAACGAGCTGGTGCCACAGGCCGGCCTGCCGCTGCACTTGATCCAGGTCAGCGGCCTGCGCGGCAAAGGCAAGCTGTCGTTGCTCAAGGCGCCGTTCACCCTGGTCAAGGCTGTGCTGCAGGCACGGCGCATCATTCGCCAGCTCAAGCCAGTCTGCGTGCTGGGCTTTGGCGGTTACGTGACCGGCCCCGGTGGCGTGGCTGCGCGGCTGTGCGGCGTGCCGCTGGTGATCCACGAGCAGAACGCCCGGGCCGGCACCGCCAATCGGTTGCTGGTGCCCCTGTCTGCGCGGGTCTGCGAAGCGTTCCCGAACACCTTCGAGGCCAGCGACAAGCGTCGCACCACCGGCAACCCGGTGCGCCCGGAGCTGTTCATGGACGCGCAACGCGCGCCCCTGGCCGAACGCCGTGCACGCCTGTTGGTACTCGGCGGCAGCCTGGGTGCGGAACCATTGAACAAATTGTTGCCTAAGGCCCTGTCCGAGGTGCCTGCCGCGCTGCGGCCAGAGGTGTTCCACCAGGCCGGCAAGCAACACGCGCCGATCACCGCCGAGCGTTATCACGAGGCGGGCGTCGCGGCTCAGGTAGAGCCCTTCATCAAGGACATGGCCCAAGCCTATGGCTGGGCCGACATCGTGGTATGCCGGGCCGGTGCCCTGACCGTCAGCGAGCTGGCGGCAGCAGGCCTGCCTTCGATGCTGGTGCCGTTGCCCCACGCAATCGACGACCACCAGACCCACAACGCCCAATATCTGGCCCGCGAAGGCGCTGCCTTCCTGATGCCACAAGCGACAACTGGCGCAGCGCAGCTCGCTGAACGCCTGAACGAGGTGCTGATGCAACCCGAGAAACTCAACGTCATGGCAGGCACCGCACGGCGCCTGGCCAAACCTGCAGCAACCAGCACCGTGGTCGATATCTGCCTGGAGGTGGCCCATGGTTGAGAGCCAGAAAGCCATGCCCCAGCCGAAGATGGGCCGTATTCGCCGTATTCACTTCGTCGGTATCGGCGGCGTAGGCATGTGCGGTATTGCCGAAGTGTTGCTGAACCTGGGCTATGAAGTGTCCGGTTCCGACCTGAAAGCCTCGCCGGTCACCGAGCGCCTGGAATCGTTCGGCGCTGAAATCTTCGTCGGCCACCGCGCCGAGAACGCAGCCACCGCCGATGTGCTGGTGGTATCCAGCGCCATCAACCCGGCCAACCCGGAAGTGGCCACCGCCCTCGAGCGGCGCATTCCGGTGGTACCGCGTGCCGAGATGCTCGCCGAGCTGATGCGCTACCGCCACGGTGTGGCCGTTGCCGGTACCCACGGCAAGACCACCACCACCAGCCTGCTGGCTTCGGTCTTCGCAGCCGGTGGCCTGGACCCGACGTTCGTCATCGGTGGCCGCCTGACCGCTGCCGGCACCAATGCCCAGCTGGGCACCAGCCGCTACCTGATCGCCGAAGCAGACGAAAGCGATGCCAGCTTCCTGCACCTGCAGCCAATGGTGGCCGTGGTCACCAACATCGACGCCGACCACATGGCGACCTACGAAGGTGACTTCAACAAGCTGAAGAAAACCTTCGTCGAGTTCCTGCACAACCTGCCGTTCTACGGCCTGGCCGTGATGTGCCTGGACGACCCGGTAGTGCGCGAGATCCTGCCGCAGGTGAAGCGCCCGACCGTCACTTATGGCTTCAGCGAAGAGGCCGACATCCGCGCCATCAACGTGCGCCAGCAGGGCATGCAGACCCACTTCACCGTGCTGCGCCGTGACTGCGAGCCGCTGGACGTGTCGGTGAACATGCCTGGCAACCACAACGTACTCAATGCCTTGGCCACTATCGCCATTGCCACTGACGAAGGCATCACTGACGAAGCCATCGTTCAGGGGCTGTCCGGCTTCCAGGGCGTCGGCCGCCGCTTCCAGGTCTACGGCGAGCTGCCGGTCGAAGGCGGCAGCGTGATGCTGGTCGACGACTACGGTCACCACCCGACCGAAGTGGCAGCCGTGATCAAGGCCGTGCGCGGTGGCTGGCCAAGCCGCCGTCTGGTGATCGTTTACCAGCCGCACCGCTACAGCCGTACTCGCGACCTGTACGACGATTTCGTCCAGGTGCTGGGCGATGCCAACGTGCTGCTGCTGATGGAAGTCTACCCGGCCGGCGAAGAGCCGATCCCGGGTGCCGACAGCCGTCAGCTGTGCCACAGCATCCGCCAGCGCGGCAAGCTGGACCCGATCTACATCGAACGTGGCGCCGAGCTGGCGCCGCTGGTCAAGCCACTGCTGCGCGCTGGCGACATCCTGCTCTGCCAGGGTGCCGGTGACGTTGGCGGGCTGGCCCCACAGTTGATGAAAAGCCCGCTGTTCGCTGGCGCAAAGCAGGAGAAGTCGAAATGACCAGCGCCTACGACAAGCTGCACTCGACCCTGGACGTGAAAGCGTTCGGCCGTGTTGCCGTGCTGTACGGTGGCAAGAGCGCCGAGCGTGAAGTGTCGCTGAAGTCCGGCGCCGCCGTGATCGACGCCTTGACCACTGCCGGTGTCGACGTGGTCGCCATCGACGTCGGTGACGACCTGCTCGATCGCCTGCAAAGCGAGAAGATCGACCGCGCCTTCATCATCCTCCACGGCCGTGGCGGTGAAGACGGCAGCATGCAAGGCCTGCTGGAGTGCCTGGGCATCCCCTACACCGGCAGCGGCATCCTTGCCTCGGCGCTGGCCATGGACAAGCTGCGCACCAAGCAGGTGTGGCAGAGCCTGGGTATTCCGACCCCGCGCCACGCGGTATTGGCGAGCGAAAACGATTGTTTGCAGGCCAGTACGGAACTGGGCTTCCCGCTTATCGTCAAACCCGCCCATGAAGGCTCTAGCATCGGCATGGCCAAGGTGAACAGCGCCCAGGAACTGGTCGCCGCCTGGCAGGACGCCGCCCAATACGATTCCCAGGTACTGGTGGAACAGTGGATCCACGGCCCGGAGTTCACCATCGCGGTACTGCGCGGCCAGGTGCTGCCGCCGATCGCCCTGGGTACGCCGCACGTGTTCTACGACTACGACGCCAAGTACATCGCCAACGATACCCAGTACCGCATCCCGTGCGGCCTGGATAGCGCCAAGGAACAGGAACTGATCGACCTGACCGCCCGCGCCTGTGATGCCATTGGCATCGAAGGCTGGGGGCGGCTGGACGTGATGCAGGACGAGCAGGGCCGGTTCTGGCTGCTCGAAGTCAACACCGCACCCGGCATGACTGATCATAGCCTGGTGCCCATGGCGGCCCGCGCGGCTGGCCTGGACTTCCAGCAACTGGTGCTGGCAATCCTGGCCGAAAGCGTGGCGACGCGAGGTTAATCATCATGCAAGGCGCAATGATACGTCAGCAGCAACCCGTAACCGGCCGTAGCAAGCCGGTGCCGCGTGGTGCCAGCCGGCTGGTGGCCGACGAGCCCGTATCGGCGCGCCTGCCGCGGCCAAGCCTGGGCGGCCTCAAGCGCCTGCTGTGGCCCGTGCTGCTGGTGGCGGCAGGCTTTGGTGCCTACGAAGGTGCCATTCGCCTGATGCCGTACGCCGACCGGCCGATCACCAAGATCGACGTGCAAGGCGACCTCAGCTACATCAGCCAGCAGTCGGTGCAGCAGCGTATCGCGCCCTACGTGGCGGCGAGCTTCTTCAGCGTCGACCTGCCGGCGATGCGCGCAGAGCTTGAGCAGATGCCCTGGATCGCGCACGCCGAAGTACGCCGGGTGTGGCCCGACGAGGTAGTGATCCGCCTCGAAGAGCAGCTGCCGGTGGCACGCTGGGGTGAAGAAGCCTTGCTCAACAACCAGGGCCAGGCCTTCACCCCGCGTGAACTGGCCAACTACGAGCACCTGCCGCAGCTGGCCGGGCCGCAGCGTGCCCAGCAACAAGTCATGCAGCAGTATCAGGTATTGAGCCAGATGCTGCGCCCCCTGGGCTTTTCCATCGCTCGCCTGGAGCTGCGCGAGCGAGGCAGCTGGTTCCTGACCACGGGCGCGAGCAGTGCCGGGCCAGGCATCGAGCTGCTGTTGGGGCGCGACCATCTGGTGGAGAAGATGCGCCGTTTCATTGCCATTTACGACAAGACACTCAAAGACCAGATCACCACTATCGCCCGCATTGATCTGCGTTACTCCAACGGACTTGCCGTTGGTTGGCGGGAACCGATTGCACCGACGACGGCCCAACCCGCCGTTGCGAAGAATTAGAGAGAGGCAGGACCATGGCAAACGCGCATAGCGGCAAAATGATCGTCGGGCTGGACATTGGCACCTCCAAGGTGGTGGCGCTGGTCGGCGAAGTGGGCGAAGACGGCACGCTGGAAATTGTCGGCATCGGCACCCATCCGTCCCGCGGCCTGAAAAAAGGCGTGGTGGTGAACATCGAGTCCACCGTGCAGTCGATCCAGCGCGCTGTCGAAGAAGCGCAGCTGATGGCCGGCTGCCGTATTCACTCGGCGTTCGTTGGCGTGGCCGGTAACCACATCCGCAGCCTGAACTCCCACGGTATCGTTGCCATCCGCGACCGCGAGGTCAGTGTGGCTGACCTGGAGCGGGTACTCGACGCGGCCCAGGCCGTGGCGATCCCGGCCGACCAGCGCGTGCTGCACACCCTGCCGCAGGACTACGTGATCGACAACCAGGAAGGCGTGCGCGAGCCGCTGGGCATGTCGGGCGTGCGCCTGGAAGCCAAGGTTCACGTGGTCACCTGCGCGGTCAACGCCGCACAGAACATCGAAAAGTGCGTGCGCCGCTGCGGCCTGGAAATCGACGACATCATTCTCGAGCAGCTGGCCTCGGCCTACTCGGTGCTGACTGACGATGAAAAAGAACTGGGCGTGTGCCTGGTGGACATCGGTGGCGGCACCACCGACATCGCCATCTTCACCGAGGGCGCGATCCGTCATACCGCGGTCATCCCGATTGCCGGCGACCAGGTGACCAACGACATCGCCATGGCCCTGCGTACGCCGACCCAGTACGCCGAAGAAATCAAGATCCGCTACGCCTGCGCCCTGGCCAAACTGGCCGGCGCTGGCGAGACCATCAAGGTGCCAAGCGTGGGCGACCGCCCACCACGCGAGCTGTCGCGCCAGGCCCTGGCCGAGGTGGTGGAGCCGCGCTACGACGAGCTCTTCACCCTGATCCAGGCCGAACTGCGCCGCAGCGGCTACGAGGACCTGGTGCCCGCCGGCATCGTCCTCACCGGCGGCACCGCGAAGATGGAAGGCGCCGTGGAACTGGCCGAGGAAATCTTCCACATGCCGGTACGCCTGGGCGTACCGCACAGCGTTCGGGGGCTGAGCGACGTGGTGCGCAACCCGATCTATTCCACCGGCGTGGGCCTGCTCACCTACGGCCTGCTGAAGCAGTCCGAGGACATGGTCCTGACCGGTAACACCAACAGCAGCAACAACAGCTATGGCGATGAACCGAAGGCCCCAGTACTTGAGCGCTTCAAGAAGTGGGTCCAGGGCAACTTCTAAGTTTCAAAGCAGTAGTGGTAGGCGCAACAACTAGAGAACTGTAAGGAGAGGGAAAATGTTCGAGCTCGTAGACAACGTCCCGCAAAGCCCGGTCATCAAGGTGATCGGCGTTGGTGGTGGTGGCGGCAACGCCGTCAACCACATGGTCAAGAGCAGCATCGAAGGTGTGGAATTCATCTGCGCCAACACCGATGCCCAGGCGCTGAAAAACATCGGCGCGCGCACCATCCTGCAATTGGGCACTGGCGTGACCAAGGGCCTGGGTGCCGGTGCCAATCCGGAAGTCGGCCGTCAGGCCGCGCTGGAAGACCGTGAGCGCATCGCTGAAGTGCTGCAGGGCACCAACATGGTGTTCATCACCACGGGCATGGGCGGCGGTACCGGTACCGGTGCAGCGCCGATCATTGCCGAAGTGGCCAAGGAAATGGGCATTCTCACCGTAGCCGTGGTGACCCGCCCGTTCCCGTTCGAAGGCCGCAAGCGCATGCAGATCGCCGATGAAGGCATCCGCATGCTGGCTGAAAGCGTCGACTCGTTGATCACCATCCCCAACGAGAAGCTGCTGACCATCCTGGGCAAGGACGCCAGCCTGCTGTCCGCCTTCGCCAAGGCTGACGATGTGCTGGCCGGTGCCGTTCGCGGTATTTCCGACATCATCAAGCGCCCGGGCATGATCAACGTCGACTTCGCCGACGTGCGCACCGTGATGGGTGAAATGGGCATGGCGATGATGGGTACTGGTTGCGCCAGCGGCCCGAACCGTGCACGTGAAGCCACCGAGGCAGCGATCCGCAACCCGCTGCTGGAAGACGTGAACCTGCAGGGCGCCCGCGGCATCCTGGTGAACATCACCGCAGGCCCGGACCTGTCGCTGGGTGAATACTCCGACGTGGGTAGCATCATCGAAGCCTTCGCCTCCGACCACGCCATGGTCAAGGTCGGCACCGTGATCGACCCGGACATGCGTGACGAACTGCACGTGACCGTTGTGGCCACCGGCCTGGGCGCGCGCATCGAGAAGCCTGTGAAAGTGGTCGACAACACCCTGCAGACTGCCCAGCAGGTGTATGAAGCGTCCAACCCGGCGCCGGTTCGTCAGGAGCAGCCAGCAGTGAATTACCGTGACCTGGAGCGCCCGACCGTAATGCGCAACCAGGCCCATGCAGGTGCTGCTGCAGCCGCTAAACTGAACCCTCAGGATGACTTGGACTACCTCGATATCCCGGCATTCCTGCGTCGTCAGGCTGATTAATGGAATTTATCAGGGGTATAAAGGTGATTGGTATTCATCAAAGGTTGGGTCTGTTATCATCCCCAGCCTTTGTTGATACCTGTTCGCAATTTGCGCTGAAGCGGCCAATGCCATGATTAAACAACGCACCCTGAAGAATACCATCCGTGCCACAGGTGTCGGTCTGCACTCCGGGGAGAAGGTTTACCTGACCCTCAAGCCTGCACCTGTTGACACCGGCATCGTCTTCCGCCGCGCCGACCTCGACCCTGTGGTCGAAATCGCTGCGCGCGCGGCCAACGTCGGCGAGACAACCATGTCGACGACGCTGGTCAACGGTGACGTCAAGGTCGATACGGTCGAGCACCTGCTCTCCGCCATGGCGGGCCTGGGCATCGATAACGCCTACGTCGAGCTCTCCGCCTCGGAAGTGCCGATCATGGATGGCAGCGCCGGACCTTTCGTATTCCTGATTCAGTCTGCCGGCCTGGAAGAACAGGACGCAGCCAAGAAGTTCATCCGCATCCTGCGTGAGGTAACCGTGGAAGAGGGCGACAAGCGCGCCACGTTCCTGCCTTTCGACGGTTTCAAGGTGAGCTTCGAGATCGACTTCGATCACCCGGTCCTCAAGGGCCAGACCCAGAGTGCGGTCGTCGACTTCTCCAGCACCTCGTTCGTGAAGGAAGTCAGCCGCGCCCGTACCTTCGGCTTCATGCGTGACATCGAATACCTGCGCAAGCACAACCTTGCGTTGGGTGGCAGTGTCGAGAACGCCATCGTGGTCGACGAGACCGGTGTGCTCAACGAAGACGGCCTTCGTTCCGATGACGAATTCGTCAAGCACAAGATCCTCGACGCCATTGGCGACCTTTATCTGCTGGGCAACAGCCTGATCGGCGAGTTCAAGGGCTATAAATCCGGCCACTCGCTGAACAACCAGCTGCTGCGCAAGCTGATTGATGAAACCGATGCCTGGGAAGTGGTTACGTTCGAAGATGCCAGCACGGCACCGATCTCGTACATGCGCCCTGTTGCGGCCGTGTAAGTTCGAACACTCTCTCTAGTGTTGTAATCAAGGCCACCTTCGGGTGGCCTTTTTTATGGCTTGTCCACGGCGTGGGCGGCCAACCGCTCCAGTGCTGCGCGCAGCTTGGGGTCGGTGATGCCCTCGGCGGTGTCGCGCAGGCTCTCGGCGGCGCTAAAGGACAGCTCGGCTGCATGCCCTCCGCGTTTGGCCGGCACCAACGGCGGCTGCACCTTGTACAGGATGCGCCTGAGGTTGCCGAAGGCTTCCATGGCCTGCAGCGCCGCCAGCAAGCGCTTCTGCTGGTAGCGCAGCCGCGTTGCCCAGTGGCCATCGGTCACCACCAGCAACAGGGTGCCATCACGCCACGACGCTACGTGGCAGTGCTCGCGGGCAGCCGGTTGCAGCTGGCTTTCCAGCAGGCGCTGCAGGTGCTCCAGGCGTTCGGCCTGGTTCAGCAGCAGGCGCAGCGGGCGCACCTGGCGCAACAGGGCCGACGGTGGCTGGGCGGGGGAGGGTTTGTAGGCCATGGGGTACGTATGAGGTTGCAAGAGCAGCAGTTTAACACCTCTATAGCCTGTGCCGGCCTCTTCGCGGCTAAAGCCGCTCCCACAGGTATTTCACAGGATCCGGACCTGTGGTGATCCTGTGGGAGCGGGTTCACCCGCGAATAGGCCAGTGCAGGCGAGAAAAGATAAGACTAATTCTCGATACCTTTCATGTTGCCAAGCCTTGAACTCAGGGAAAATGCCCCTATCTAAGACAGGCCCCCGCCAAAACGCTGTAATAGCATCGTGGAAATCCACCACTTTCCTCACCATCGTTTCCGGGTAGAATGCTCGTTCGCATGCGGCCTCAGGGCTGCACGGGCGACTCATGGGGCCGCCCTCCATCCCTACGTGTGGAAGATCCTGCCGATATGTTTGCGCCTTTGTTAAAAAAACTTTTTGGAAGCAAGAACGAGCGTGAAGTCAAACGCATGCTCAAGACGGTGAGTATCGTCAATGCCTTCGAAGAGAAGATGGTGGCCCTCTCCGATGAGCAACTGCGGGGCAAGACCGCAGAGTTCAAGGAGCGCCTGGCCAAAGGCGAGACACTGGACCAATTGCTGCCTGAAGCCTTCGCCGTGGCCCGTGAGGCCGGCAAGCGTGTCATGGGCATGCGCCACTTCGACGTGCAGCTGATCGGCGGCATGACCCTGCACGAGGGTATGATCGCAGAAATGCGTACCGGTGAAGGCAAGACCTTGGTCGGTACCCTGGCCGTGTACCTCAACGCACTGTCCGGCAAGGGCGTGCACGTGGTCACTGTCAACGACTACCTGGCCCGCCGTGACGCCAACTGGATGCGCCCGCTGTACGAATTCCTCGGCCTGTCGGTCGGTATCGTCTCGGCGTTCCAGCCGCCGGAAGAAAAACGCGCCGCCTATGCGTCCGACATCACCTACGGCACCAACAACGAATTCGGTTTCGACTACCTGCGCGACAACATGGCGTTCAGCCAGGACGAGAAGTTCCAGCGTGAACTGAACTTCGCCGTAATCGACGAAGTCGACTCCATCCTGATCGACGAAGCCCGTACCCCGCTGATCATTTCCGGCCAGGCCGAAGACAGCTCCAAGCTGTACATCGAGATCAACCGCCTGATCCCGCGCCTGACCCAGCACATCGAAGAAGTCGAAGGCCAGGTCACCCAGGAAGGCCACTTCACCATCGACGAGAAGAGCCGCCAGGTCGAGCTGAACGAAGCCGGTCACCAGTTCATCGAAGAGATGCTGACCCAGGCCGGGCTGCTGGCCGAAGGTGAGAGCCTCTACTCGGCGCACAACCTGGGCCTGCTGACCCACGTCTACGCCGGCCTGCGTGCGCACAAACTGTTCCACCGCAACGTCGAGTACATCGTCCAGGACGGCCAGGTACTGCTGATCGACGAACACACCGGCCGCACCATGCCGGGTCGTCGCCTGTCCGAAGGCCTGCACCAAGCCATCGAGGCCAAAGAAAACCTGAACATCCAGGCCGAAAGCCAGACCCTGGCTTCGACCACCTTCCAGAACTACTTCCGCCTGTACACCAAGCTGTCCGGCATGACCGGTACCGCCGACACCGAAGCGTTCGAGTTCCAGTCGATCTACGCCCTCAACGTGATGGTCATCCCGCCGAACAAGCCACTGGCGCGTAAGGACTTCAACGACCTGGTGTACCTGACCGCCGACGAGAAATACGCCGCGATCATCGCCGACATCAAGGAAAGCATGAAGCAGGGCCGGCCGATCCTGGTGGGCACCGCGACCATCGAAACGTCCGAGCACATGTCGAACCTGCTGAAGCAGGAAGGCATCGACCACAAAGTACTGAACGCCAAGTACCACGAGAAGGAAGCCGAGATCATCGCGCAGGCCGGTGCCCCGGGTGCGCTGACCATCGCCACCAACATGGCCGGCCGTGGTACCGACATCCTCCTGGGCGGCAACTGGGAAGCCGAAGTGGCCGCCCTGGAAAGCCCGACCGCCGAGCAGATCGCCCAGATCAAGGCCGACTGGCAGAAGCGTCACCAGCAGGTGATCGAGGCCGGTGGCCTGCACGTGATCGCTTCCGAGCGCCACGAATCGCGCCGTATCGACAACCAGCTGCGTGGCCGTTCCGGCCGTCAGGGTGACCCGGGTTCCAGCCGCTTCTACCTGTCGCTGGAAGACAGCCTGATGCGCATCTTCGCCTCTGACCGGGTGAAGAACTTCATGAAGGCCCTGGGCATGCAATCGGGCGAGGCCATCGAGCACCGCATGGTCACCAACGCCATCGAAAAGGCCCAGCGCAAGGTCGAAGGCCGCAACTTCGACATCCGTAAGCAGTTGCTCGAATACGACGACGTGGCCAACGAGCAGCGCAAGGTGATCTACCACATGCGCAACAGCCTGCTGGCGGCCGAGAACATCGGTGACACCATCGTCGAATTCCGCCAGGAAGTACTGGACGCTACCATCAGCCAGCACATTCCGCCGCAGTCGCTGCCCGAGCAGTGGGATGTGGCTGGCCTGGAAGCTTCGCTGGCCAGCGATTTCGCCATGAAACTGCCGATCCAGCAGTGGCTCGACGAGGACGATCACCTCTACGAAGAGACCCTGCGCGAGAAACTGCTGCACGAGATCACCACGGCCTACACCGAGAAGGAAGACCAGGCCGGTATCGACGCCCTGCGTACCTTCGAGAAGCAGATCCTGCTGCGCGTGCTGGACGACCTGTGGAAAGACCACCTGTCGACCATGGACCACCTGCGTCACGGTATTCACCTGCGTGGTTATGCGCAGAAGAACCCGAAGCAGGAGTACAAGCGCGAGTCGTTCAGCTTGTTCCAGGAGCTGCTGGAGTCGATCAAGCGCGACACTATCCGCGTGCTGTCGCACGTTCAGGTTCGCCGCGAAGACCCGGCCGAAGAAGAAGCCCGCCTGCGCCGCGAGGCCGAGGAACTGGCCAGCCGCATGCAGTTCCAGCACGCCGCTGCACCGGGCCTGGAAAGCGAACAGCTGAGCGAGGAAGGTGCCGAAGTGGCGGTAGCCGCGGCGCCTGTGCGCAACGACCAGAAGCTGGGCCGCAACGAGCCGTGCTGGTGTGGTTCGGGCAAGAAGTTCAAGCATTGCCACGGGCAGATCGAGTGATCTGACCGGGTTGTTGTAACCTGAGACATCCTGGGGCCGCTTTGCGGCCCTTTCGCGACACAAGGCCGCTCCTACAGGAACCGCAACACCCTGTAGGAGCGGCCTTGTGTCGCGATGGGGCGCGAAGCGGCCCCGCTTTTTGTAAATCAACCGATTTTTCTAGGAGCGCTCTAATGGCTGTTGGTCTTGGTCCTTTGCCCACCCTGCACCCGGTTCCGGGTTTTGAACTCGGCATCGCTTCTGCCGGCATCAAGCGCCCGGGGCGCAAGGATGTGGTGGTCATGCGCTGTGCCGAAGGCTCCAGCGTGGCTGGCGTGTTCACCCTCAACGCCTTCTGCGCGGCGCCGGTGATCCTGTCCAAGCAGCGTGTACAGGGCACCGTGCGTTACCTGCTGACCAACACCGGCAATGCCAACGCAGGTACCGGCGCGCCAGGCCTGGCCGCTGCCGAGCGCACCTGCGCCAAGCTGGCCGAACTGACCGGCGTACCCACCGAGTCGGTACTGCCGTTCTCCACCGGCGTGATCGGTGAGCCACTGCCAGTCGAAAAGATCGAAGGCGCACTGCAAGCCGCCCTCGACAACCTGTCGGAAAACCACTGGGCTGAAGCCGCCACCGGCATCATGACTACCGACACCCTGCCCAAGGGCGCCAGCCGCCAGTTCCAGCACGATGGCGTGACCGTTACCGTCACCGGCATCAGCAAGGGCGCCGGCATGATCCGCCCGAACATGGCCACCATGCTCGGCTACATTGCCACCGACGCCAAGGTTGCCCCGGCGGTACTCAAGGACCTGATGCTGGACGGTGCCAACAAGTCGTTCAACCGCATCACCATCGATGGCGACACCTCGACCAACGACTGCTGCATGCTGATCGCCACCGGCAAGGCCAACCTGCCGGAAGTCACCGAAGCCAGCGGTGCACTGTTCGAAGCGCTGAAAAAGGCTGTGTTCGAAGTGTGCATGGAAGTGGCCCAGGCCATCGTCCGTGACGGCGAAGGCGCGACCAAGTTCGTCACCGTGCAGGTCAACGGTGGTGGCAACCACCAGGAATGCCTGGACGTCGGTTACGCTGTGGCCCACTCGCCGCTGATCAAGACCGCACTGTTCGCCTCCGACCCGAACTGGGGCCGTATCCTGGCCGCCGTTGGCCGTGCCGGTGTACCGGAGCTGGATGTAAGCCTCATCGACGTGTACCTGGACAGCGTGTGCATCGCCAGCCAGGGCGGCCGCAGCCCGAGCTATACCGAAGCGCAGGGTTCGGCGGTAATGGCCCAGGAAGAGATCACCATCCGTATCGAGCTGGGCCGTGGCCAGTGCAGCGAAACCATCTGGACCACCGACCTGTCCCACGAGTACGTGAAGATCAACGCCGAGTACCGTACCTGATGTAACTGGGGCCGCTGTGCGGCCCGATCGCGACACAAGGCCGCTCCTACATGAGTTCGCGCTGTACCTGTAGGAGCGGCCTTGCGTCGCGATGGGCTGCAAAGCAGCCCCAAAAAAATCCAAACCGATGGAGCCGAACCATGAGCTATCACCTGATCATCGGCGACAAGCTGTATTCCTCCTGGTCGCTGCGTGGCGCCCTGGCCCTCGAGCTGGCTGGCGTACCCTACGAAGAATCCCTGATCAAACTCAACCAGCCTGACACCCGTCAGCGCATCCTTGCTTATTCCGCCACCGGCAAGGTCCCGTTGCTGAAGAGCGAACACGGTGTGATCGCTGACTCGCTGGCCATTGCCGAATACCTCAACGAACGCCACCCCGAGGCTCAATTGTGGCCTGCCGACGTGGCGGCGCGGGCCCAGGCCCGCTCGGCCTGCGCGCAAATGCACAGCGGCTTCTTCGCCCTGCGCGGCGCCATGCCGTTCGACCTGTCGCGCGACCAGGCGCTGGACAGCATGCCATTGGACGTACAGATCGACATCGACCGCATCGTCGCGCTGTGGTCCGAATGCCGCCTGGTGGCCAAGGACAGCGGCCCGTTCCTGTTCGGCAAGCCGAGCCTCGCCGATGCCTTCTTCGCCCCGGTGGCCGTGCGCTTGCGCACTTACCGCGTGGAAGTACCGGCCGAGGCGGCCACCTACATTGAGACCATCTATCAGTGGCCGGCCTTCCAGGCCTGGCAGCGTGCTGGCCTGGCGGAGCGTGAAGTGTGAAACGGATTCATGTAGTAGCTGCCGTCATTCGTGGTACTGATGGCCGCATTCTGATCGCACGGCGTGCCGACACCCAGCATCAGGGCGGCCTGTGGGAGTTCCCCGGCGGCAAGGTGGAAGAGGGCGAAAGCGTCGAAGCGGCGCTGGCCCGCGAGCTGCGTGAAGAGCTGGGCATCGAGGTGAGCGGTTCGCGTGCGCTGATCAAGGTCAGCCACGACTACCCGGACAAGCAGGTGCTGCTGGATGTGCGTGAAGTGCTGGCATTCACCGGCGAGCCGCACGGTGCCGAGGGCCAGCCGCTGGAATGGGTTGCCCCGCGCGACCTGCCGCAGTACGAGTTCCCCGAGGCCAACAAGCCGATCGTGGCGGCTGCGCGCCTGCCGGACCAGTACCTGATTACCCCGGATGGCCTGGAAGTGCCGCAGATGCTCAAGGGCATCCAGAAGGCAGTGGCCAGCGGCATTCGCCTGATCCAGTTGCGCGCCCCGGACATGTACGACCCCAAGTACCGCGACGTGGCCGTGGACGCGGTCGGGCTGTGTGGGGGCAAGGCGCAACTGATGCTCAAGGGGCCGCTGGAATGGCTGGGTGATTTCCCCTCGGCTGGCTGGCACCTGACCGCCGCGCAATTGCGCAAGTACGCTGCCAAAGGGCGGCCGTTCCCCAAGGAGCGTTGGCTGGCGGCGTCCTGCCATAGCGCCGAAGAGTTGATGCTGGCCGAACAGATGGGGGTGGATTTCGTCACCTTGTCGCCAGTGCAGGCGACTCAGACCCATCCCGAAGCGGTGCCGCTGGGCTGGGAAGAGGCGCAACGCCTGATTGCCGGGTTCAGCAAGCCGGTCTACCTGCTGGGTGGGGTAGGGCCGGGTGAGCGGGAGAAGGCCTGGGAAGCAGGGGCACAGGGTGTGGCCGGGATACGGGCGTTCTGGCCTGAGATTTGAGCCGCTTGTAATTGGGGCCGCTTTGCGGCCCATCGCGGCCCCAAGCCCCGGCCGCAAAGAAAAGCCCG
>NZ_JACVZC010000240.1 GCF_016658545.1 Pseudomonas sp. S37
GCTACCGGTGCCGCCAGAGCCGGTACCCATGCCATCTCCAGGCGTGCCTGAACCTGTGGGTCCGCCATTGCCATTCATGTGGCCGCTGTCTTGCGTTTGCGTGCCTGGAGCGCGTTGGTCATTCATATCGGTGGCCGCCAGCACAAGCGGCGCACTGGCGCCAAGACATAGTGCCAACAGCAACGAGTGTGGTTTGATGATCTTCATGGTGTAGCTCCTTTGGGATGTTCACCATTTCTTTGTCCTGCCCGCGCGGCGTCCTGTGCGATGGCGCTGACGGGCGGAACGAACGGCCTCGGCGCCACATATTGCGGCGCACATAAGCACGACCCATTCAGCCCAGTTCCATCGCGGTATTTTTCTTCCAGCCTCGCAGGTTCATAACGCACAGGCAGACCTGCAGGATGATCAGCGCCCAGGCCTGTGCCTGCCAT
>NZ_JACVZC010000241.1 GCF_016658545.1 Pseudomonas sp. S37
TGCCGTGCACCTGGAACTGCCAGAAGACATCGCCGCCGAGCAGACCGACGCCCTGCCGATCCCGCGCAGCCTGCACCGTCGCCCGCTGGCCGAGCACGTGGCCATCCAGGCAGCCGTTGAAAAACTGCAAAAGGCCCGCAATCCGATCCTGGTGATCGGCGCCGGCGCCAACCGCAAGATGACCGCCAAGGTCCTCAAGCAGCTGATCGACAAGACCGGCATTCCATTCATCACTACGCAAATGGGTAAAGGCGTGGTCGACGAGCGCCACCCGCGCTTCTTGGGTAACGCTGCCCTGTCGTCCGGTGACTTCGTGCACCGCGCCGTCGAAGCAGCCGACCTGATCGTCAACATCGGCCACGACGTAATCGAGAAGCCACCGTTCTTCATGGTCCGTGGCGGCACCGAAGTCATCCACATCAACTTCCGC
>NZ_JACVZC010000242.1 GCF_016658545.1 Pseudomonas sp. S37
GTTGATCGGCAGACCATCTTTGTTGGTCAGCGTGATGGTGTAGGTGATCTCACCGCCTTCAGTGACCGAAGGGGTGGCAGTCAGTTTCGCCACGACCTCGTCGATGGTGTCGGTCACTTTGACCGAAGCCGGATCACCCAGCTGCAGGTTCTCGAACGCAGCGCCCGTGGCATCCACAGCCGACTTGATGCCCAGGCTGATTTCGCCGGCATCCTGATAAACGTCGTCACCTTGCGCGTCGTGGGTGTATGGCTCGCTCGAGGTCTGACCGGCTTTGATGGTCACGACTGCGTTGTTGCTCAGGGTTACGGTCAGGTCATGCGCCAGCACCGTGTTGATGTGTACGGTGAAGGTTGGTTTGACGTTCTCGGCAACCGAAACCTGGTCAGCCGTGATGGTGACCTTGACGATGTCGCCTTCGTTG
>NZ_JACVZC010000243.1 GCF_016658545.1 Pseudomonas sp. S37
GCCCACTGCCGCCACCTCGATGGGCTCGGCATTGAACAGCTGGCGAACCATATTCAGTGGGTACGGACCCATGTCTGCCACAGGGCCTGCGCCGAAGCCGTTCTGCGCCCGGTGGTTGTCGGGCTTGACCCGCTGGGTGAAGGTCGAGGTGAAGAGCCGCGGCTCACCAAAATTGCCGGCATGCACCCGCTCGATCATGTCCAGGGTGCCGGGTTCGCTGTGCAGGCGGTAGGCAATCATCAGCCTGGCACCTGTTCGCCGGGAAGCCTCTATCATCGCTTGGCAGTCGGTTTCGTTGGTGGCCATGGGTTTTTCCAACAGCACATGGATGCCCGCTTCCAGCGCCGGGATCACGAACTCGCGGTGGCGAAAATTCGGCGTGGCAACGTACACCGCATCCACCTCGCCCGAGCCGAGCAACGTC
>NZ_JACVZC010000244.1 GCF_016658545.1 Pseudomonas sp. S37
CACCTACACCATCACGCTGACCAACAAAGATGGTCTGCCGATCAACAACCATTCGGAGCTGTACTTCAAGCTGGCTGACGGTACCAATATCGTCGTGGCGGCCAACAGCACCACCGGCTCGGCCACTGCCATCGCGCCGGACAACGTCTATGTCGGCAGCAATGCACCAGTAGTCAATTCCATTGATTCGGTCAGCGGTGCGGACGCGTGGAAGTTCGAGCAACTGACCCTGGACAAGACCGAAGTCAAAACCCAGGTCACCGACGAGCCAGGCACGCCAGGTAATGAAGGCGACATCGTCAAGGTCACCATCACGGCCGACCAGGTTTCTGTCGCCGAGAACGTCAAACCGACGTTTACCGTGCAC
>NZ_JACVZC010000245.1 GCF_016658545.1 Pseudomonas sp. S37
TACCAGCTTGATCTTCGACTTGCGCAGGGATTCGAGCAGGTCGAGGTTTTCTTCACCGGGAATGCCGAACACATATTCGACACCTTCGTTTTCCAGGCATTGCACAACGACATCAGCGGCCTTGGCCATCTTGCTTGCTACCTCAAGTGATGGGACGGTGGAAGTCCAGAAATGCGCAGCACGGTACGCTGGCATCGCTCGGCCCGGGGCCAAGAATGCCCCGAATCAAAGTCTTGACGTAGGGTGAGTGCGGGAAAGTCACGTTAATGTGACGGGAATATTGTCGCAGTCTGGGGCGACACTACGATCGATGTAGGAGCGGCTTTAGCCGCGAACACCGGCGAAGCCGGTGCCA
>NZ_JACVZC010000246.1 GCF_016658545.1 Pseudomonas sp. S37
TCCGGCGCCTATGAGATCGAGCGCCGCCCGCGCGGCGCTCGATCTCATAGGCGCAAAAAACACCACGCCGAACACCTGCCACCAACACCCTCAATTCAGGGAATACCACTGGGGATTCCTCGGACGATGCCATATGACACACTGTCAATGAAGCTGGCGCTACGCTCGGTCTTGATGCAGCCGACGATGTCTTTAATTGGTTAATGATCGCTGTTAGTTTATTGATTGTCAGTTGCTTTTATTGTCCTGAACTCCTTCTCAAGTGCTAGGTTCTGTCTGAAAAAAGCCGTCGCATACACCGCATGACACAAGCCAG
>NZ_JACVZC010000247.1 GCF_016658545.1 Pseudomonas sp. S37
CGAGGGGCTGCTGTGCAGCCCGATCGCGACACAAGGCCGCTCCTACAAGGGTGCAGTGCCCGGATTCAGCAGGGCAGGGCGGTAAGTGATTGTTATCTGTGAAAAAATTTTTGATTATTTTTGAAAATTCGTTTGACAGCCCTGCAATCCGATCTTAATATGCGCCCCGTCCACAGCGATGAACGAAAACGAAACGCCAGGCACCCAGCCAGCGGTTCAGTTCAAAGCGACATTGTGGGGCTATAGCTCAGCTGGGAGAGCGCCTGCATGGCATGCAGGAGGTCAGCGGTTCGATCCCGCTTAGCTCCACCAA
>NZ_JACVZC010000248.1 GCF_016658545.1 Pseudomonas sp. S37
CAGTTGCGGCACCGGGCGGTGCTGGAAGATGCGCCAGTCCGATTGCAGGCCAGCGCGGGCCAGTTGCGGTTCGATCACGGCGCGGTAACGGGTACGGCGGCGGCCAGTCTTGCCTTGTTCGAAGCTGCTGATCAAGCCGTGTACATGGCGCACCGCCTCATCCTGTTGCCAGATGGTCAGCACGGCGGGCTGGTCGAGCAGGGTGGCGAAGTCAGCGTCGTCGGCGAAGCTGGCCAGTTCGACGTCCAGCCGATAAAGCTGGCTGACGCCCTCGTTCAGTTCGAACGACACGACATCAAAT
>NZ_JACVZC010000249.1 GCF_016658545.1 Pseudomonas sp. S37
CCCCCCCCCCCCCCCCCCCCCCCCCCCCCCCCCCCCCCCGCTCCTACAGGCCCCTTGCATCCCTTGAAGTCGATGCCAGCCTAGGTGGGCATGCCCGCGAACACCGGCAAAGCCGGTGCCATCCACCGAGTCGCCTGCTTCGCGGGCATGCCCGCTCCCACAGGGTTGTGCGGCGGGCTGAAATGCCTGTCAGAGTGCTTGGCTGTCGCGGCAGTTGGGGCTGCCAAGTGCCTGCCTTTAGTGTGATGTCGCCTGTGAGATCGAGCGCCGCCCGCGCGGCGCTTCGCGGCTAAAGCCGCT
>NZ_JACVZC010000024.1 GCF_016658545.1 Pseudomonas sp. S37
TCCCGTCATCCGGCCCCTACGCTGCGCTCCGGGGTTCCCTCTCTCCGGCCTCCTGAAGTCGCGAAGATCAAGATCAAGATCAAAAGCCAGAGCAACAGCCAGAGCAACAGCAACAGCTATAGCTACAGCGGTACAGTACAGTTTTGACTCGTTATTGCTATTGACTGTACTGGCCACTGACTCCGCATAATGCCCCCTCGAACTGACCGGAGGTGGCATGCACAAGACAGTCCTGGTACTGGTGGAAACCGTCGATGATTACCTGCCCATGCTCGAGCAGGCCGGTTACCGCCTCATCCGTGCCCCCTCACCGCAACAGCGGGCCAATGCCATCCAGCGCCACGCCAATGAAATCGACGCCGTGCTCACCCGTGGCCCATTGGGCCTGACCGCCGCCGAAATCGACGCATTGCCCAACCTGCAGATCATCTGCGTCATCGGTGCCGGCTACGAGCAAGTCGACCTGGCCGCTGCCGCCGCCCGTGGCATTACCGTCACCAACGGCGCCGGGGCCAATGCTGCTGCCGTTGCCGACCACACCCTGGCCCTGCTGCTGGCCCTGCTGCGCGACATCCCCCGCGGCGATGCCAGCACCCGGCGCGGCGAGTGGAACCGGGTGATCAGCCCCTCGGTCAGCGGCAAGCGCCTGGGCATTCTCGGCCTCGGCGCAGTAGGCCTGGCCATCGCCAAACGCGCCCACCTCGGCTTTGACATGCCCATCAGCTACCACAGCCGCACGCCCCGCCAGGATGTGCCCTACACCTGGTACGACAGCCCGCAACACCTGGCCGATGCCGTGGATATCCTGGTCGTAGCCACCCCCGGTGGTGCCAACACCCGGCACCTGGTCGATGCCCAGGTGCTGGAGGCCTTGGGCGCCGAGGGCTATCTGGTGAATATCGCCCGGGCCAGCGTGGTCGACACCCAGGCCTTGGTTGCCGCACTGCAACGTGGCCAACTGGCCGGCGCCGCGCTGGATGTGTTCGACGACGAGCCGGCAGTGCCCGATGCGTTGAAAGCCTTGGCCAACACCGTGCTAACGCCCCATGTAGCCGGCCAGTCACCAGAGGCGGCGCGCGACACGGTGACCCTGGTGCTGCGCAACCTGCAGGCGTTCTTTGCCGGTGAGCCGGTATTGACTCCGGTACGCCCGTAACCCTATTCAGACATCTGCCTGGCAACGCCCGGGCAACAAGGAGCGTGTGCATGCAACTCGAAATCTTCCAGGTCGATGCCTTTTCCGCTGAGCCGTTCGGTGGCAACCCGGCGGCGGTGATCCCGCTGCAAAGCTGGCTGCCGGACGATGTACTGCAACGCATCGCCGAAGAAAACAACCTGTCGGAAACCGCCTACTTCGTGCGCAATGGCGAAACCTACGACCTGCGCTGGTTCACCCCGACCGTGGAAGTCGACCTGTGCGGCCACGCCACCCTGGCCTCGGCCTATGTACTGTTCGAGCAACTGGGGGAGCAGGCAAAGGTGCTGCGCTTCAATACCCGCAGCGGTGAGCTGCGCGTCAGCCGTAGCGCCGATGGCCTGCTGGCCATGGATTTCCCGGCCAAGCAGCCCGTCGCCGAGGAAGTCCCGGCGGGCCTGTTGCAGGCGCTGGGCCTGAGCCAGGCGCAGGCGCTGTACCGCAGTGACGATTACGTGGTGGTGATTGACGACGCGTTGCTGCTCGATACGCTGAAACCAGACTTCGTTGCGCTGTCGGCCTTCGATGTGCGCGGCATTGCCGTGACTGCAGCTGGGCGTGGCTTTGATTTCGTCACCCGCTGGTTCGGCCCCAACGTTGGTGTGAATGAAGACCCGGTGACCGGTTCGGCGCACACCTCGCTGGCGCCAGTGTGGGCCGAGCGGCTGGGCAAGCAGGTGCTGGCGTGCGAGCAGGGCGGGGCGCGCAAGGGGCAGTTGCTGTGTGAAGTGCCGGGTAATGGGCGGGTGATCATCAGTGGGCGGGCGGCGTTGTATCTGCGCGGTACGGTCTTCATCTGACGGCCAACGCTGTCCTTGTAGGAGCGGCCTTGCGTCGCGATCGGGCCGCAACGCGGCCCCGCGATTTTCGCGTTATTGCATAAACCCCGGGGCTGCTTTGCAGCCCATCGCGACACAAGGCCGCTCCTACAAAAAACGCGCATCTATAATTGCTGGCCCAACCCCCGTTCAAGGAGCCAGCCATGGCCCTGGAAAAACACGGCACCTGCCTGTGCGGCGCCACCCGGCTCACCGTCACCGTCGACAACACCCACATCAGCGCCTGCCATTGCAGCATGTGCCGCAAGTGGACCGGCGGCCCACTGCTGGTGGTTGATTGCAGCAAGCCGCCGCTGATCGAGGGGCGTGCGCCTAGCGTCTATGACTCGTCCGACTGGGCACAGCGCGCTTTTTGCGGCCAGTGCGGTACGCATCTGTATTACCGGCTCAAGGCCAATGACTTCCATGCCATACCGGTCGGCCTGTTCGACGGCGACCAGGACTGGGATTTCAACATGCAGATTTTCGTCGAAGAGAAACCCGCCTGGTACTGCTTCGCCAACCAGACCAGGCAACTGACCGGCCAGGAGGTGTTCGAGCAGAACAGCTGATTCAGGCCTGCGCCAACAGCCACTCGGCAAACACCTGGGCGGCAGGCGAGGGCAGGGTCTGGCGGTCATGCACCAGGTAGTCGGCCTGGCCGGTGCGCACCTCGAAATCGCACACCTGTCGGATCAGGCCGCTGTTGATGCGGTCGCGGGCCATGGACTCCCAGCCAAGACCCACGCCCATGCCTTGCATCACCGCGTCGAACACCAGGTTCACCTGGTTGAAGGTCGGCGCGTCGGCCGGTGCCTGGTAGCGCAGGCCAAAGTGGGCGAACCAGTCGTGCCAGTCCAGGCAGTTCCAGGCCGAAGCGTCCAACTGGATCAGGGGCAACCCTTGTAGCGCCATAAGGCTGTCGACCTGGCTAAGGGCCCAGTTAGTGCTGGCAATCGGGTAGATCACTTCGTCGAACAATTTGCTGGCCTGCAGCGAACGCCAGCGGCCATGCCCGTAGAGAATACCGAAGTCGTAGTCGGCCACCAGGCTCTCATTGATGTCATTGCTGGCGTGTATGTTCACGGTCAACCCGGGGTGCTGTTCGTTGAAGCGCAGCAGGCGCGGGAACAGCCAGTACTGAGCCACGGCGTGGGTACAGATGACACTGACGTTGCGGCTGCCGTGGCCGCTTTTCAGCCGTTGGACATTGGCCAGCAGCTTGTCCAGCATGGGTTCGACAAAACCGTGGAATTGCTCGCCGGCGGTGGTCAGGGCAATGCCCCGGGCGCGGCGTTCGAACAGCTGGGTGCCGAGCTGGTCTTCGAGCAGGCGAATCTGCTTGGACACTGCGCTCTGGGTCAGGTACAGCTCGCCGGCGGCACGGGTGAAGCTGCCCGTGCGAGCTACTGCCTCGAAGGCGATCAACGTGTCGAGCGGGGGCAGATGGCGGCTGTAGCGGCTCATGGTCGATTCCGATCCACTGTATGAATGCACTGGCAACATCATAATTTGCCCCGAGCCATTCCTCCAGGGAATGCCACCATGCAAATTGATCTTTTGCCCGACACCCCGCGTACAGGTAGCCTGCGCTCATCTTCAAACAGGAGCAGACAGGTGAAACGCGGTGTGATGTATGCCGGCATGGCCGGTGCGTTATGGGGCATGGTGCTGATGGTTCCCGAGCTGCTGCCCGAGTTCAACCCGATGCTGCTGAGCAGCGTGCGCTACCTGATGGTGGGCGTGATTTCGCTGTTGCTGGCCCTGCCCATGGCCCGCCAGCTGCGCCAACTGACTGCCAGCGATGCATGGATGCTGTTGCGCCTGGCGGTGATCGGCAACCTGGTGTACTTCGTGTTCCTGGTTGCAGCGATCCAGCGCCTGGGCGTGGCCCCGGCTTCGCTGATCGTCGGTGTGCTGCCGCTGACCATCACCTTGTACGGTCGCAACGACAGTGGCGCGGTGCCCCTGTCGCGGCTGGTCGGCCCGCTGGCACTGATCCTCGCCGGCATGCTGTGCATCAACCTGGAAACCTTCGCCTTCGCCCCCGGCGACATCGGCGACAAGTTGATGGGCCTGCTCTATGCGCTGGCAGCGTTGGCCTGCTGGACCTGGTACGCCGTGCAGAACAGCCGCTACCTGAAACAGTGCGGGCATTTTGACAGCCACCAGTGGTCGGTGCTGTGCGGGGTCATGACGGGCGTGGCCAGCCTGTTGATGGTCGCCGGCCTTGCGGTGTGGCAACCGCAGCAACTGCAGGTAGAAGCGCCCCTGTCACGCTGGTGGCTGTTCTGGGCGGCCAGCCTGGGCTGCGCGGTGCTCGGGTCGTGGCTGGCCATGGCGTTGTGGAATGCCGCGTCCAAGCGCTTGCCGTTGACCTTGAGTGGTCAACTGATCGTGTTCGAGACCCTGTTCGCGCTGCTGTACGCCTTCCTCTGGCGGCAGACCGGGCCGAGCCTGCTGGAGGCGGCGGCGATCGTGCTGGTGGTGGGCGGTGTGCTGTGGTCGATGCGCCAGCACGAAACGCCACGCGCGCTTGCCAAACCGGTGCATTCCTGAGAAAAGGGCGGCTTTGTTTTCAAGCGTTGGAGTATGCCCATGAGCCAAGAGCTGCAGATCATCGAACTGGTCGAGGGTGATGGCAAAGCCGCCGTCAAAGGCGCCCTGATCACTACCCACTACACCGGCTGGCTGGCCGATGGCAGCGAGTTCGATTCGTCCTGGTCGCGCGGCAAGCCGTTCCAGTGCGTGATCGGCACCGGCCGGGTGATCAAAGGCTGGGATCAGGGCCTGATGGGCATGCGCGTGGGCGGCAAGCGCAAGCTGCTGGTGCCGGCGCACCTGGGCTATGGCGAGCGCAGTGTGGGGGCGATTCCACCGAATTCGGACCTGACTTTCGAGATCGAGTTGCTGGAAGTGCTGACGCGGGATGATTGAGTTGTGGGCGCCAGGGCTAGGGCTATAGAGGTGTGTGATTGTTAAAACCGAGCGCCGCGCGGGCGGCGCTCGTTCTCGGCAACAACGCTCCCCTTCAGCCGTACATTTCCTGCACCATCTTGAAACCCCAGGTTCTTGCACCCTACACATTTGTGCAACACCCATCCCCTAATCTAGGCCTTGCCTAGGGAACGGCATCCACCTCCAGGGAGGAACCAAACGGGTTCAGGGCACTCTGACCCTCACTCGTTGCCAAGGATGGCATTCACTACTAAAGGCGCCCTGCAACCGGCGGGGCGATGTGGCGGGTAAACCCGATTTCTCTGCCACACGAGCCTGTTTTGATGAAGTTGCCAACATTCTTCCGCCGTCGCCGTCACTTGCTGCTGAGCCTGGTGCTGACAGCCGTCGCCGTACCGCTGGCGCTGGAGGCTGTCGAAAGCCGTGCGCAGCCGGTGGATGGTACTCAGACGCTGGTATTCCTGCGCCATGCCGAGAAACCGGGCGAGGGCCTGGGCCAGTTGAACTGCCAGGGCCTCAACCGGGCGCTGGACCTGGCCACGGTGTTGCCCGAGCGTTTCGGCAAGGCCGATTACGTGTTTGCAGCCAACCCGTCGCGGCATGTCGAAGAGGGCAGCAAGGATGAAAGCTACAGCTACATCCGCCCGCTGATGACCATCACCCCCAGCGCCATCCGCCTCGGCTTGCCAGTGAACATCGACTACGGCGCCAACGACACCGACGAGTTGGCCGATGAACTGCTCAGCAACAAATACCGCAATGCCACCGTGTACACCGCCTGGTCCCATGGCTACCTGCCAGAACTGATCAATACCGTTGCCGGCAAGGCCCTGGGTGAAGACCGGGTGATCACCGAAGACTGGAGCGGCGACGACTTCGATACCCTCTATGTACTGACCCTGACCTGGCATGATGGCAAGGCCAGCCTGCTCAGCCGCAACGTGCGCCAAGGCCTGAATGGCGGTGCGCATAGCTGCCCGACCTGATCCGCTGTTACTGTTCGGGCAGGATGCTGGAACAGGGATGAGCGATGACGCAGCAGGTAACGGTAATCGGTGGTGGGGTGGTGGGGCTGGCGACGGCCTACGCGCTTGTTCGTGAGGGGTATTGCGTCGACCTGATAGAGGGTCGCGACAGCCTGGCTTCGGCCACCAGCTTCGCCAATGGCGGGCAGTTGTCCTATCGCTACGTGGCGCCGCTGGCCGATGCCGGGGTGCCGTGGCAGGCATTGGGCTGGTTGCTGCAGGGTGAGTCGCCGCTGCGCCTGCGTTTGCGCCTGGACCCGGCGCAGTGGCGCTGGCTACTGGCGTTTAGCCTGGCCTGTCGGCGTAGCGTCAATCGCCGCAATGCCGGGCAATTACTGGAGTTAGCGCTACACAGCCAACGCGTGCTGGCGCAATGGCGCGAACAGCAGAACCTGGGTGATTTTGCCTGGCGGCGCAATGGCAAGCTGGTGGCTTTCCGGAGCGAAAAGGCTTTTGCCCATGGTCGAGAGCAATTGACGGATCCAGCGGGCCAGCGAGTGCTGACGGCAGCCGAACTGCGGGCACTGGAACCCGCACTGGATGGCGCACCGTTCGTGGGTGGCGTGTACACACCAGACGAAGAAGTCGGCGATTGTCACCTGTTTTGCAAACGCCTGGAGGCGCTGTTACGCGCTTCGGGTCAGTGCCGCTTTGTGCTTGGCCAGACGGTGACGAAGCTGGTTTCGCGCCAGGACCAAGTTGTAGCGTTGCAATTGGGCGAGGAGCAGCTGGCCGTGCAGCAGTTGGTGCTGTGCGCCGGGCATCGCGGCCCGGGGCTGGGCTTGCCGGGCCTGCAGATTCCGGTCTACCCGTTGAAGGGCTACAGCCTGACGGCGCCGATCACTGCCGGACACTGCGCGCCGGAGGTGAGCCTTACCGACTACGAGCGCAAGATCGTCTACGCCCGCCTGGGGCAGCAGCTGCGGGTGGCGGCGATGGTGGATATTGTCGGTTTCGATGAGTCGGTGGAGCAGCGCAGGTTGCAAAGCATGCGGCGGCTGGCGCTGGAGACATTGCCGAGGGCGGCGGATTATGGCCAGGCGGTGGAGTGGGCGGGGATGCGGCCGGCGACTCCGACCGGGGTGCCGATCATTGGCGGCACGGTGTATCGCAATTTGTGGCTGAACCTGGGGCATGGGGCTTTGGGGTTCACCCTGGCCTGTGGCAGTGCGCAGCGGTTGGCCAGAATGGTGGGTTGGCAGGGCCGGCCTCTTCGCGGCTAAAGCCGCTCCCACAGGGTCACCACAAACCTGAACCCTGTGGGGTCTCTGTGGGAGCGGCTTTAGCCGCGAAGAGGCCGGTACAGGCTAAAGATGCCTTAACGGCCAAACCGCATCGGCCACCCGATCACCTTCTTCGCCCGCGGCGTGGCATAGGTGCGTACCTTGGAGGTACTCAAGCCCATGCGCACCAGCGATTCGGCAATGGTCACCGCCGCACTCACCCCATCCACCACCGGCACACCGGTGCGCTGGCGGATCTGCTCGTCCAGCCCGGCCATGCCGCCGCAACCCAGGCAGATCACCTCGGCCTTGTCCTCACGCACGGCGCGCTCGGCCTGCTCGACAATCGCTTCCACTGCCCGTTGCGGGTCGGCTTCCAGTTCGAGCACGGCCAGCCCGCTGGCCCGTACCGAGGCGCAGCGGTCATACAGGCCGGATAGCTTCAGGCGGTCCTCGATCAGCGGCACAGTCCGGTCCAGGGTGGTCACCACCGAGTAGGCATGGCCCAGGTACATGGCCGTGCTGGCGGCGGCATCGGTAATGTCCACCACCGGTACATTGAGCAGTTCCTGCAGGCCTTCGCGGCCGTGCTCGCCATAACCGGCCTGGATCACGGCGTCATAAGGGCCATCGTAGGCCAGCACCCGGTCCATCACCGCAATGGCAGCCAGGTAGCTTTCGAAGTTGCCTTCTACCGACTCGGCGCCGAACCACGGGGTAAGGCCGATGATTTCAGTGCCGGGCGCGGCGACCGCACGGGCCTGCTCGGCAATGGCTTCAGTGATGGCTTCGGTGGTGTTGACGTTGGCGATCAGAATACGCATGGGCAGTCCTCCCTGATTAATGGCTGCTGTGGTCGACGGCGATGCACTCGCCGCTGACGTCGTGGTATTGGCGGTTGCGGGGTGCGATCAGCAGGTAGATGGCGGCGGCGATGCCGGCACCGATCAGCCAGGAGAACGGCGCCACGCTGTGGAAGTTGGGCACCAGGGCCAGGATGATGGCCAGCAGTGCGGCCGGTACGAAGGCGGCTACGGCGCGCAGGTTGATGCCCTTGCTGTAGTGGTAGGCGCCGGCCGGGTCTTCGCTGTACAGCTGGGGCACGTTGATGCAGCCTTTGCGCAGCAGCCAGTAGTCGGACATGATCACCCCGTACAGCGGGCCGAGCAGGGCGCCCAGGCCCGACAGGAAATACACGATCACCAACGGGCTGTTGTAGAGGTTCCATGGCAGGATCAGCACTGCCAGGGTGGCGCTGATCAGCCCGGCGCGGCGGAAGTTCAGGTGGCGTGGCGCCAGGTTGCTGAGCACGAAGGCCGGGGCGACGAAGTTGGCCATGATGTTCACCGCCACGGTAACGATCAGGAAGGCCAGGCAACCGAGTACCAGGAACGGTGTGCTGGGGATGGCGGCGACGATCTGCGTCGGGCTGTCGATGATCTGGCCGTTGATCTGGAACTGCGCGCCGCACAGCACCACGGTGATCACCGCGAACACCAGGATGTTCACCGGCAGGCCCCAGAAATTGCCGACGCGGATGGTCTTGCGGCACGGCGAGGAACGGGCGAAGTCACAGAAGTTCAGCACCAGAGTGCCGTAGATCGCCAACCACAGCGCGCCGCCGGCAAAGATGTTGCGCCACATCTCGTAGCCGCTCAGCGGCTCGGCCACCGACCAGGCGATGTGTGCATCGGCCTTGACGTACATGAACACTGCCAGCGCCGCGACGGTCAGCAGGATTACCGGGCCGGCGAAGCCTTCGTAGCGGCGCACCATCTCCATGCCGTAGGCAAGGATCACCAACTGCACCAGCCAGATCGCTACGAAACACACCCAGCCCAGGCTCGACAGGCCAAGGATGCTGTTGTGATCGTAGCTGGCCAGTTGCGGCCATACGGCGGTGAGCAGCACGCGCAGCACCACCGAGGCCAGGTAGGTCTGGATGCCGAACCAGGCAATGGCGATGACTGCACGGATCAGAGCCGGGAGCTGCGCGCCGTGGATGCCAAAGGCGATGCGGCTGATAACCGGGAACGGTACGCCGGTTTTCTGCCCCATGTAGCCGGACAGGTTCATGAAGAAGTACACCAGCGCCGCGCCAATGGCCAGCGACAAGAGAATTTGCCAGCCACCCAGGCCAAGGGCGAACAAGCCCATGGCGAAGGAATAGTTGGCGATATTGTGCACATCGTTTGTCCACAACGCGAAGATGCTATAGCCACCCCAGCGCCGTCCTTCGCTGCGGGTTGGCGCGAGGTCGCGGTTATGTAAACGCGGGCTCAGGGCAAGTTCCGGCTGTTGGCCAGTAAGGGTGGAAGCGGGGTGGGTGCTGGCGACGGATTGTTCAGGGGCAAGGTCGAGGCTGCTACTCATTCCGGCGGACTCCTGATGCACATGGACTGCGATGAGCGGGCATGCGCACGGGCTCGCCATCTCGTCGGTGCAGCGTTGGCATCACAGGGTTCTGGGCGCGGCGGCCAACATTGGGTCGGCGTCGCGGGTTCTTGTGTATTTATGTTTTGCTTGGGTTGTATACAAAACACGAACACACAAAAGCCATTTCTGTGCCAAGGAAAAGTCGACTTTCGGCGGGCCGGTATTTGGAATGTATCTTGTTGAAAGATAAGTTAATGAAATGCTGGAATTATAAGTTGACCAAATGAACAGGTTTAATTTTCAGGATCGCTATTTAGTTGATCATTTGGTCAAAATTAGTTGCGAGGAAGGTGTAACGTATTGGGGCGTTACTTTGAAAAGTGCACACAAAAATGGCGCTTAAGGTGACATTCTTGTGTACAAAAATTAGTCAGCTTTTTCCTGTGCAGGCCTCTTCGCGGGTAAACCCGCTCCTACAAGGTGCCACGTACCGATGTAGGAGCGGGTTTACCCGCGAATAGGCCAGAACAGGAAAACATCAATCCATCGGCGGTAACCGCCGCTTCACCGGGCTTTTCTTGATGATCGCGGTGTTGGTCTCGGCCAGCACATTGATGCGGTCGAGCAGGGTGTCCAGCTGTTCCATCGAGCGCACATGCAGCCGGGCGATGAAGCAGTCCTCGCCGGTAACCTTGTCGCATTCGGTGAACTCGGGTAGGGCAATGATCTGTCGCTCCACTTCCTGCAACTGCCCCGGCAGCGGGCGAATGCGCACGATGGCCTGCAACTGGTAGCCAAAGGCGCGCGGGTCGACTTCCACGGTGTAGCCGCGTAGCACGCCGCGTTCTTCCAGCCGCCGCAGGCGCTCGCTGACGCTGGGCGCAGACAGCCCACTGATCTGCGCCAAAGCCTTGAGCGAGCGGCGTGAGTCTTCCATCAGTGCATTGATCAGCAGTTGGTCGATGCTATCGGTCATGCTTACCTCAATAGGCCATTCGGGTTATTTGCCTTGATAGTAAAGGCAAGCTTGCCGATCTGCCTTGGATATCCGCTGGAAGGCGGGCAGGCAGCCTTTGCATACTAGTGCCATCGTTGACGGGAGGTGTGAGATGGACAGTTCATTGCGCCGTGGCTCGCTGGAAATGGTCGCTGCCATGCTGATTTCCGGGACCATCGGCTGGTTCGTGCTGGTGTCGGGCCAACCGGTGCTGGAAGTGGTGTTCTGGCGCTGCGTATTCGGCGCCGTGACCCTGTTGGTGATTTGCGCCGCTTTCGGCTTTCTGCGCTCGGGTGTGATCAGCCGCACGGCGTTCCTGTTGGCGATGGCCAGCGGCGTGGCCATTGTCGGCAACTGGTTGCTGTTGTTCGCCTCGTACTCGCGCGCGTCGATTGCCATCGGCACGGCGGTGTACAACGTGCAGCCGTTCATGCTGGTGGGGCTGGCGGCGCTGTTTCTGGGCGAGAAGATCACCTTGGCCAAGCTGACCTGGCTGAGTGTGGCGTTCCTTGGCATGCTCGCCATCGTCAGTGCCCATGGTGCGGGGCAGGGCGGTGGCGGGGACTATTTGCAAGGCATTGCCTTCGCGCTGGGGGCGGCGTTCCTGTATGCCATTGCGGCGTTGATCATCAAGCGCCTGAGCGGCACGCCGCCGCACCTGATTGCGCTGATCCAGGTCACCACCGGGGTGTTGCTGCTGGCGCCGTGGGTCAAGCTGGGCGGGTTGCCGGGTGAAATGCCGGCGCTGGCCAGTTTGCTGACCTTGGGCATGGTGCATACCGGTCTTATGTACGTGCTGTTGTACAGCGCCATCCAGCGCTTGCCCACGGCGTTTACCGGGGCGCTGTCGTTCATTTACCCGATTGCGGCGATATTGGTGGACTGGGTGGCGTTCGGGCATCGCCTGGCGCTGTTGCAGTGGCTGGGCGTGGGGCTGATCTTGCTGGCGGCGGCGGGGATGCAACAAGGCTGGTGGTTCCGGCCGACGCGGCACCCTGTAGGAGCGGGTTTACCCGCGAAGAGGCCGGCAAGGTAGAATGCTGCTTTTTGCCAGCCTGCGACCCGTCATGACATCCCCAATCGCCACCCTCGAGCAACACCTGCTCGCCGCCCTCGACCCTGCCCCGCAGGAAACCCGCCGCCTGTTCCACGGCCGCGGCCGCTGCTGGGCGGGCCTGGAGCAGGTCACCGTCGACTGGCTGCAAGGCGTGCTGTCGGTGGCCCTGTTCCGCGAGCCGCCCGAGGGCCAGCTGGCCGAACTGGAAGCCATGCTGCGTACCTTGGCCGAACGCCCGCAGTGGACTGGCCAGGCCATCATCATCCAGCACCGCTACCTGCCTGACAGCCCGGGCCAGTGGTTGCTGGGCGAGCCCTGCCAGCAACGCGAAGTGGTCGAGGACGGCCTGACCTACCTGCTGGACCTGGGCGTGCGGCAGAACAACGGCCTGTTCCTCGATATGCGCTATGGCCGCCGCTGGGTGCGTGAGCAGGCGGCGGGCAAGCGTGTGCTGAACCTGTTTGCCTACACCTGCGGGTTCTCGGTGGCAGCGATTGCCGGCGGCGCCGAGCAGGTGGTGAACCTGGACATGGCCAAGTCGGCCCTGTCGCGGGGGCGGGACAACCATCGCCTGAATGGCCATGATGCCTCGCGGGTGGCGTATCTGGGGCATGAGCTGTTCAAGTCGTGGGGCAAGGTGCGCAAGTACGGGCCATACGACCTGATCATCATCGACCCGCCAACCTTCCAGCGCGGCAGCTTTGTACTGACCCAGGATTACGCGAAGATCCTGCGGCGTTTGCCGGAGTTGTTGAGCGCGGGTGGGACGGTGCTGGCCTGTGTGAACGACCCGGGGATCGGGCCGGAGTTTTTGATCGAGGGGATGGCCGAGCAGGCGCCTTCGTTGGTGTTTGTGGAGCGGCTGGAGAACCCGCCGGAGTTTCCCGATGTGGACCTGGCGGGGGGGCTCAAGGCGTTGGTATTCCGCCAAGTGTGATGTTGCCATTGCTGGCCCTTTCGCGGCTAAAGCCGCTCCTACAAGGTGAGGTGTACCCCTGTAGGAGCGGCTTTAGCCGCGAAAGGGCCGGCACAGGCAACATCAAGCCCCAAGGGCCTGCACCGGCAGCGGATACACCTGGGCAAAACTCACATTCTCCGTCTGGTCCACCCGCTTCTTCAGCCGCTCGTTGAACGCCCGGCTCACTGCATACTGCCCCCCGGAAATGGTGCGGAATTGCGCCGTCAGCACAAACCCGTTCAAGTCCATGCGATCGACCCCGAACACCTGAAGCGGCCCCTGCAGGTTGATGCGCAGCAGCGGGTCTTCGCTGATCGACTTGCCTACTTCATGGATCAGCCCCAGTGCCGCATCCACATCACTGTCATAAGTGAACTGCACCGAAAAGAACGCATAGGCGAACTGCCGCGACTGGTTGGTAACCGCCTTGATCTGGCCAAACGGCACCGAGTGTACGAAGCCCTTGCCATCGCGCAGGCGCAGGGTGCGGATGGTCAGGCTTTCGACGGTGCCGGCATGGCCGGAGTCGAGTACCACCCAGTCGCCAATCGAGATAGTGTCCTCGATCAGGATGAACAACCCGGTGATCACATCCTGCACCAGTTGCTGCGAACCGAAGCCGATGGCCAGGCCGATCACCCCGGCACCGGCCAGCAGCGGCGCGACGTTGATGCCCAGGTTGGCCATGGTGGTAATGGTGCAGATAACGATCAGGATCACTTTGATGGCGTTGCGCAGCATTGGCAAGATGGTCCGCACCCGTGTACTCGGCTGGCGCGCACTGCGCCGGCCGACGGCAGGTTTGAGCGCTTCCTGGATGGCGGTATCGAGCACCACCCACAACAGCCAGGTGACCAGCAGGATCAGGCCAATGCTCGACAGCGAGTTGCTGATCGCCTGGCCCAGGCTGTTGCTGAGGGCGAAGTCGATCACCGAGAAGCCCCAGATGCGCCCCAGCAGCTCGATGAACGCTACGGCCATGGCAATGCGCAGCAAGGCGTGGGCGAGGCTGCGCAGCAGTTCCTTGTAGGGCCGCACGCGCTGCGCCGGGTCGCTTTCACGCGGGGCCAGCAGGTGTTGCAGCAAGGTGCTGAGGAACACGGTCGAGACCAGCAACACGGTGGTCAGCAAGGCTTTCTGCAGGGCCTTCTGGCTTTCTGCGCCGGCGCCGACCAAGTGAACCGCCGAGACCAGGATCATCAGCAGGATCGGCAGGTACCACAACGCCGAGAAGATCCGCAGCGTTTCCTGCACGGCCCGGTGTTGCACGCGGTCCTTGAACGCGCGGTTGCGGATCAGGTGGGCGACCGGGCGGCGCAAGCGGATGACCAGGCTGGCGAAGATGAAGGTGGCGGTAAGGCCGGTAATCACGGCGACGCTGGCGGTGATGTTGCCGCCCAACTGGCGGGCGATCTGTGGGCTGGTCAGGGCGTCGCTCCAGGCCGCGAGGAAGCCGATGAGGAACAGCGGGCGTGGCGCCAGGCGCTTGATTACGGCCACGGCCGGGCGCTTGTGGCCGGCGTCGAACAGGGTGACCAGGCAGAGGATGATCGAGGTCGAGAACAGGCCGCTGCTGGTGGCGTAGGCCAGGCTCAGCCCCAGTGCGCGGGCCACCGAGGGGTCGAGGAAGCGGCTGACGTACAGCGTCAGTGGCAGGCTGGCCAGCGCTGGCAGGGTGTAGGGCAGCAGGTAGCCGAGCAGGCTGCTGGCGCGTTTGCGCTCGCGCAGCCAGGGGGTACCTGACGTGCGCCTGGCCACCCAGCGGCCCAGGCTGGTGAGCAGGGCGAAGGCGGCCGCCCAGGTGAGGGTGAGCAACAGGAAGTTGCCGGCCAGTTGCAGCGAGTCGCTGGCCGAATGGCGGTCAACCAGGCGTTCCACCTCCTTGGCGGCGCGGTCGGTGCGCAGGCGCCAGGCATCGACCAGGTGGGCGTCCAGGTCCAGCTCCTGGGCGGCGCTGTCCAGGCCATCGGCCAGGGCGCCGAGCAGGCCGCCTTGCAGTACCGGTTCGGGCTCGGCGGGTTGTTCTTCGGTGGGGGCGGGGTCGGCAGCCAGCAGGTGGGTGCTCAGCAGGCAGCCGAGCAGCAGGGTAGAGAGGTAGCGCAGCACTGGAGTACTCCTTGGGCCGGGGTGAGCGGGGCAGGGTTACTCAAGGAACTGAGGCTGGAGGGGTGGGAAAGTTCGATTGGGTGTGTTGTCTGAGGGGCTGTGTGTTGCCTGGGCTGGCCTCTTCGCGGCTAAAGCCGCTCCTACAAGGGGATCGCGATCGGGTGTAGGAGCGGCTTTAGCCGCGAAAGGGCCAGGCCTGCCTGAATCAATTACTGATTGTTGGTGTAGATCTGGTCAAACACGCCACCATCGTTGAAGTGGGTCTTCTGCACGGTGCGCCAGTCACCAAAGGTCTTCTCCACCGACAGGAAGTCGACTTTCGGGAAGCGGTCGGTGTACTTGGCCAGCACCGTCGCATCACGCGGGCGCAGGTAGTTGTTGGCGGCGATCTCCTGGGCTTCTGGCGACCACAGGTACTTCAGGTATTCCTCGGCCACGGCCTGGGTGCCTTTCTTGGCCACCACCTTGTCAACCACACTCACCGGTGGCTCGGCTTCGGCCGACACGCTCGGGTAGACCACTTCGAACTGGTCGCGGCCGAACTCGCGGGCGATCATCTCGGCTTCGTTCTCGAAGGTGACCAGCACGTCACCGATCTGGTTGGTCATGAAGGTGGTCGTCGCGGCACGGCCACCGGTGTCCAGCACCGGGGCCTGCTTGAACAGCTTGCCGACAAAGTCCTTGGCCTTGGCTTCGTCACCGCCTTGCTTGAGCACGTAGCCCCAGGCCGACAGGTAGGTGTAGCGGCCGTTGCCCGAGGTTTTCGGGTTGGGCACGATCACCTGCACGCCGTCCTTGAGCAGGTCGGGCCAGTCTTTCAGGGCTTTCGGGTTGCCCTTGCGTACGATGAACACGGTGGCCGAGGTGAACGGCGCGCTGTTGTTCGGCAGGCGGGTCACCCAGTTGTCCGGCACCAGCTTGCCGTTGTCGACCAGGGCGTTGATGTCGGTGGCCATGTTCATGGTGATGACGTCGGCCGGCAGGCCATCGATCACCGCCCGCGCCTGCTTGCTCGAACCGCCGAAGGACATCTGCAGGTTGACCTTCTCTTTGTGCTCGGCTTCCCAGTGCTTCTGGAAGGCCGGGTTGTAGTCCTTGTAGAAGTCGCGCATCACGTCGTAGGAAACGTTGAGCAGGGTAGGGGCGGCCTGGGCGAGGTTGCCCAGGGCCAGGCCTGCAGCGAGCAGCGAGGCGGTGAAGAGTTTTTTCACGTTGCTTCCTTGTTCTTGAAGTTTGTCGGGGCAGATTGCCAGCGACTATAGCGGGTGGGTTTGTGGGGGTTAAAGAACAAAAATGACTTTGGTTATATCGTTGGCAGTGCCGGCCTCTTCGCGGGTGAACCCGCTCCTACATTGTCAGCGTATCGCCGGCCGTTGTAGGAGCGGGTTTACCCGCGAAGAGGCCAGTACAGGCAACATCACAGCTTGGGAAACAACCCATTCCCACACCGGGAACAGAACGCCGCCCCATGCTCATGAGTCTTCTTGCGGCAGACCGGGCAATCATGCTGCAACTGCTCCCCGCGCATGGCATTGGCCAGCTCTGCAGTAAAGATCCCGGTCGGCACCGCAATGATCGAATAACCGGTAATCATCACCAGCGACGACAGTACCTGCCCCAGCGGCGTCTTCGGCACGATGTCGCCAAAGCCCACGGTAGTCAGGGTAACGATGGCCCAGTAGATGCCCTTGGGGATACTGGTAAAGCCATGCTCCGGCCCTTCGATCACATACATCAGCGTGCCGAACACCGTCACCAGGGTCGATACCGTGACCAGGAACACGATGATCTTCTGCTTGCTGCCGCGCAGCGCCTCCATCAGGTAATGGGCCTGCTTCAGGTACGGGCTGAGCTTGAGCACGCGGAAAATGCGCAGCATCCGGATCACCCGGATGATCAGCAGGTACTGGGCGTCGCTGTAGTACAGCGCAATGATCCCCGGCACGATCGCCAGCAAGTCGACCAGGCCATAGAAGCTGAACGCATAGCGCAGCGGTTTGGGCGAGCAGTACAGGCGGGTGAGGTACTCGGCCAGGAAGATCGCGGTAAAGCCCCATTCGATACCGGCCAGCAGGCCGGCGTAGCCCTGGTGCACCTCGTCGATGCTGTCGAGGATTACCGTGACCAGGCTGGCCAGGATGATCAGCAGGAGGATCTTGTCGAAGCGCCGGCCGGCTACGGTGTCGGTCTGGAAGACCATTATGTAGAGGCGTTCGCGGAGATTTTGTGAAGCGGACATAGAGCTCGATAAGTGATCAGTCGGAGGGGACAAGAGTAAAGGCAGCATTTGGGTACTACAAGGACAGGCGGAAGGCAAGCCCTGGCATTTTTGCTAGTACCTTGCGGTCTGCATTTCCTTGAGAATGGGTCCAGGCTGAGGAGGAATTATGACTAACCACATTTGGCCAATAGCAGTTTCCTACAGCCCTTACGGGTATGAGTGTCCCGAGTCTCGACAGCGGCTCTTGGGATTCTGCGGTTACTGGCGGGTTGGAAAAAGTGCCGATTATCCATTGGGCAATGGCTACCGATTGTTCACCGCCGGCTTGATGCGTTTCCGTAGTCCTGATGTTGCGAGCCCCTTCGAAGAGGGAGGTATCAATGCCTATGCGTATTGCAACGGCGATCCGATAAACAGGGTCGATAGAACGGGCAGAGCGGGCACAGGGCTGACCGCTTTACTCAAGAAAAACAAGCTCACATTGAAGTTGAAGCCGTTCATCAAACAGTTGGAGCAAGGAAAAAAAATTACCGTATTCCGACAGGCGGACCAGAGCGTCAGCCAGCTCGTGATCAGTTCGGGAGAGTCTGGCATATCAATTAAGACTTCGCAGCAAGAGCAAGTGCCTGCGGGCGATTATCTCAATCGTAAGAACCTTTACATTCTTTGGCGCAACGAGGCAAGAAGCAGCGCTATAACATTGACCACCGGTTTCAAGCTGATGACAGTGCATCCACCACTTCCTAACGTGACCTTGCAAGGAGGTGGTAGCCCACTTGCGCAGGCCAACATCTATTCGGAGTTTCCTAGTCCGATTTCGAATTTGCGCTCAGTTGAGGTTCCATCAACGAACTACCAACATGGATCAACCAGCAGGCGATAACGAAGGGCGCGGTCAGGCCGGCTACCGGCAGCAACTTGAAAATCGGTTGCAACAGCAAGGCCAGGGCGATGGCAAGCAGCGTCACCCAGGGTTTTTCACCCTGCCTGCTGAAAGCCAATGCTGCCAGTGCCGCGTTGAAACCATACAGGCCCAGCCATGCGGCTTGCGCCTGGTCGGCGAGCAGCGCTAGGCCGCCACCTATGGCCGAGCCGATCACCGCCCACATCGCCGCATAGGGGTTGGCGATGAACATGCCGACGATAATTAGCAAGCCGGCCAGGGGCTGGTCGAGCAGGAAGATCTGCCCCACGCCGCGGGCCAGGGCATACAGCGGGTCGGCTTCGACGAAGCCGTTGGGGGCGGGACTGGCAAACAGCAGGGCAACCCAACCAAGCAGCACGAACGGTGCGGTGTAGGCAACCAGCAGCTTGCCACCGCGCTTGCGCCACTGGTGGGTGATGATGCTGGACAGGCCGCCAGCGGCGATGATCAGTGGCGGCAGGATGGCCGACCAGGGCAGCACGGCGCTGATCAGGATGCCGATGAGTACGCCGTTGTAGCAGTACAGCCCGGCCTGGCGGTCGGCGCGGTCGTAGCCGCGTTGTTGTGCAGTCAGCAGGCCGGCGAGGGCGCCGAGCAGGGCGCCGCCGACCAGGGCGGGGGCAGTCAGCAGAATGGCCAGCAGGCAGCACAGGCCGCACAGAGGGTTGCGCAGCAGCAGCACCTGGCTGAAGCCGTTGAGTAACGCCGTGGCCCAGTCGGGGCACGGGTTGACGAAATTTTTGGTGTACATGGGGCAGTCAGTGAGGTGGATGGGGAGCGGTGGGCCTCTTTGGGCCTCGGTTTTCCGCAGTTGAAGTCGGCGTACTGCTATTTCTGTGGGAGCGGGTTTACCCGCGAAGAATCCAACTCGGTGTATGGCACCGGCTTTGCCGGTGTTCGCGGGTGAACCCGCTCCCACAGGTTCTACGGTAACTTGTCAGATCAAAGTCTCGATCCGCAGCGTGTTAGTCGACCCTGGCTTGCCGAAAGGCACACCGGCCGTGATCAGCAGCGTGTCACCACGGCTGGCCATGCCTTGCGCCTGTGCAATTTCCAGGGCGGTAGACACCACTTCATCCACCTGGCGCAAGCGGTCGTTGACCACCGAATGCACACCCCAGGCCACGCTCAGGCGGCGTGCGGTGTTCAGGTTCGGCGTCAGGTTGAGGATCGGTGCCCGTGGCCGCTCGCGTGCCGCACGCAGGGTCGAGGCGCCAGACTCGCTGTAGTTGACCAGCACCGCCACCGGCAGGATGCCGCTGATACGGCGGATGGCGCAGCTGATGGCGTCCGACACGGTCGCCTCGGCCTTTGGCCGGCCGACGTCGAGCTGGGCCTGGTAGTCCGGGCCGTTCTCCACCTGGCGGATGATCTTGCTCATCATCTGCACGGCTTCGAGCGGGTAGTCACCCGAGGCGGTCTCGGCCGACAGCATCACTGCATCGGCACCTTCGGCCACGGCGTTGGCCACGTCGGTGACTTCGGCACGGGTCGGCGCAGGCGAGAAACGCATCGATTCAAGCATCTGCGTGGCCACCACCACCGGCTTGCCCAGCTGGCGGCAGGTGCCGATGATGCGCTTCTGGATCTGCGGCACGCTTTCGGCCGGCACTTCCACGCCCAGGTCGCCACGGGCCACCATGATCGCGTCTGCCAGTTCTGCGATGGCTTGCAGCTGTTCGACTGCCGAGGGTTTCTCGATCTTGGCCATCAGGTAGGCGCGGTCGCCGATCAGCTGGCGCGCCTCGACGATGTCTTCCGGGCGCTGCACGAACGACAGCGCCACCCAGTCCACGCCCAGTTCCAGGCCGAAGGCCAGGTCGCGGCGGTCTTTCTCGGTGAGCGGGGACAGGTCGAGCACCGCTTGCGGCACGTTTACGCCCTTGCGGTCGGACAGCTCGCCACCGTTCAGTACTTCGGTGTCGATGGCGTCGCTGTGCTTGGCGGTTACCCGCAGGCGCAGCTTGCCATCGTCCAGCAGCAGGTCCATGCCGGGCTCAAGGGCGGCGATGATTTCCGGGTGCGGCAGGTTGACCCGCTGGCTGTCGCCCGGGGTCTTGTCCAGGTCCAGGCGCAGGGCCTGGCCGCGTTGCAGTTGCACCTTGCCTTCGGCAAAGCGGCCGACGCGCAGCTTCGGCCCCTGCAGGTCCATGAGGATGCCCAGCGGGTAGTTCAGCTGCTGCTCGACTTCGCGGATCCACTGGTAGCGCAGGGCGTGGTCAGCGTGTTCGCCGTGGCTGAAGTTGAGGCGGAAGATGTTCACCCCGGCTTCGACCAGTTGGCGGATGTCGTCGATGCCGTTGATCGCAGGGCCGAGGGTGGCGAGGATTTTGACTTTTTTATCAGGCGTCATGATTGGGCAGTCTCGAGGATCAGGATGGCGCGGAAGTCGTTGACGTTGGTGCGGGTCGGCTCGGTGACGATCAGGGCATCCAGCGCGGCGAAGTAGCCATAGCCGTTGTTGTTGTCCAGCTCATCGCTGGCCGACAGGCCCAGGGCTTCGGCGCGGGCGTAACTGGCCGGGGTCATGAAGGCGCCGGCGTTTTCTTCCGAACCGTCGATACCGTCGGTGTCACCGGCCAGGGCGTAAACGCCCGGCAGGCCTTTCAGGCTTTCGGTGAGGCTGAGCAGGAACTCGGCATTGCGCCCGCCACGGCCATTGCCGCGCACGGTCACGGTGGTTTCGCCACCGGACAGGATCACGCAGGGCGCCTTCAGCGGCTGGCCGTGCAGCACGATCTGCCGGGCGATGCCGGCATGCACCTTGGCCACTTCGCGCGATTCACCCTCCAGGTCACCGAGGATCAGCGGGCTAAAGCCTGCCTGGCGGGCTTTGACGGCGGCGGCTTCGAGCGACTGCTGGGGCTTGGCGATCAGCTGGAAGTGGCTGCGGACCAGCGCTGGGTCATCGGCCTTGACGGTTTCTGAGGCCGGATTGTTGAGCCAGTCGATTACCGCTTTTGGCGCTTCGATGTTGTAGCGCTTGAGAATGGCCAAGGCATCGGCCGAGGTGCTCGGGTCGGCCACGGTGGGGCCGGAAGCGATGACTGTAGCGAGGTCGCCGGGTACATCGGAGATGGCATAGGTGTAGACCGTGGCTGGCCAGCAGGCCTTGGCCAGGCGGCCGCCCTTGATCGCCGAGAGGTGCTTGCGCACGCAGTTCATCTCGCCGATGGTGGCGCCGGATTTCAGCAGTGCCTTGTTGATCTGCTGTTTGTCGGCCAGGGTCAGGCCCTCGGCCGGGAGAGCCAGCAGGGCAGAGCCACCGCCAGAGAGCAGGAAGATGACGCGGTCGTCTTCATTGAGGTTGCTGACCAGTTCCAGTACGCGCTTGGCCACGGCCAGGCCGGCGGCGTCGGGGACCGGGTGGGCGGCTTCGACCACTTCAATCTTTTGGCAGTTGGCGCCGTGGCCGTAACGGGTCACGACCAGGCCAGAGACTTCGCCCTGCCAGCTTTTCTCGACCACTTCGGCCATGGCGGCTGCGGCTTTGCCGGCGCCGATGACAATGACCCGGCCGCTACGATCGGCGGGCAGGTAGGGTTCGAGGACTTGGCGGGGGTGGGCGGCGGCGATGGCTGTGTCGAACAGGTCGCGGAGAATTTTTTGCGGATCGACCGACATGGCAGGCTCCCAATTATTGTTGTTCTGCAGAATCAAAAACGCCCCTGGAACTGCCTCCGTGCAGGCCGAACCAGGGGCGGGTGTTGCTCGGTGCCACCTGATGAACCTGTGGTCGCAGGCTCATCGGTGTTGGGTTCTTCGCGGCGGTTCGACGCCTCGATGAACCCGCTCCCACAGGATTACCGCAGCCCTCAGGCCTGTGGAGTACCTGTAGGAGCGGGTTTACCCGCGAAGAGGCCCTTGAGGGTTACATCAAGATCACTTATCGCCGCGGATCGAGAAGTTGGCCATGTGTTCCAGGCCTTTGATCAGCGCCGAGTGGTCCCAGTTGCCGCCACCCAGGGCCTGGCAGGTGTTGAACACTTGCTGGGCATTGGAGGTGTTGGGCAGGTTGATGCCCAGTTCCTTGGCGCCTTGCAGGGCCAGGTTCAGGTCTTTCTGGTGCAGGTTGATGCGGAAGCCTGGGTCGAAGGTGCCCTTGATCATGCGCTCGGCATGCACTTCGAGGATTTTCGACGAAGCGAAACCGCCCATCAGCGCTTCACGCACCTTGGCCGGGTCGGCGCCGTTCTTGGCGGCGAACAGCAGTGCTTCGCTGACGGCCTGGATGTTCAGGGCGACGATGATCTGGTTGGCCACCTTGGCAGTCTGGCCATCACCGTTGCCACCCACGCGGGTGATGTTCTTGCCCATGGCTTCGAACAGCGGCAGGGCGCGCTCGAAGGCTTTCGGGCAGCCGCCGACCATGATGCTCAGGGTCGCGGCCTTGGCACCGACTTCACCACCGGATACCGGGGCGTCCAGGTAGGCAGCGCCGGTGGCCTTGATTTTTTCGGCGAAGGCTTTGGTGGCGGTTGGCGAGATCGAGCTCATGTCGATCACCACCTTGTTCGGGCCAACGCCTTCGGCCACGCCGTTTTCACCGAACAGGACGGCTTCGACCTGCGGGGTGTCCGGGACCATGACGATGATGAATTCGGCTTCCTGGGCCACTTCCTTCGGGTTGGCCAGGGCCACTGCACCGGCGGCTACCAGCTCGGCCGGGGCGACGTCGTGGTGGGTGGAAACGAACAGGCTGTGACCTGCTTTTTGCAGGTTCTGGGCCATGGGCTTGCCCATGATGCCGGTGCCGATGAAACCGATTTTAGCCATGAGAGATTACCTCGTTGTATTTGTTGAATCTCTGTAGGAGCGGCCTTGCGTCGCGAAAGGGGTGCGCAGCGCCCCCAGGATTTTCGCCACATCAGAGATTGCCGGGGCTGCTGCGCAGCCCATCGCGACGCAAGGCCGCTCCTACAAGGGATCGCGTGAAGCCTTAACGCAGCACGCCCTCTTCCACCAGCAGCTTGAGGATGGCTTCAGCGCCTTCCTGTGGAGAAACGTCCTTCAATACCTTGCCGCCCCCACCACTGGCCTTGGCCGTCGCTGCCTTCATGCGGTCTGCACCGCTCTTGGCCTTGATCACTTTCAACCGCTTGGGCCGTGGCCGGGCCGGTTGCAGCTCGGCCTCGGCCAGCGGCTCGTCTTCGACAATGGCCACGTTACGCGCCGCCAATACCCCCCGGCGCGCAGGCCCGAAGGCACTCTGCCGTGGCTTGGGCGCAGCGTTATCCACAGTCGCCAGTAACGGCAGGCGCACCTTCAAGCGACGCCGCTGACCACGCGGCAAGGCTTGCAGCACCTGCGCAGTGCCGTTGTCGATCGACTCCACCTCGGCCAGCCCGACAATCAACGGCCAGCCGAGCTTCTCAGCCAGCAGGAACGGCAACATGCCCGACCCCTCACCCGTCTCTGCCTGGCTGCCGGTCAGTACCAGTTGCGCCCCGGCATCGCGCAGGTAATCCCCCAGCACGCCCAGCACATCGGCCCCCGCCGGCTGCTCCAGCACGTCCAGGTGGTCCAGGCCCATGCCCAGGTAAGCGCGCAGCGCTTCTTCGCGCGGGTCACCAGCGTGTACCACCTGCAAGTTATCCCCAGCCAGCTGCAACCCCAGCTCCACGGCGCGGGCGTCCTGCTCGGCGCGGCGGGCGCGGCCGGAGCTGGGGTGGGCACCGATGGAAACCAGGCTGATCACTTTCGTACTCATGCTTGTGCCCTTATGCCGCGTCGCGCTGGCCGCCGCTGCGGTAGTTGTCCACAGCCTCGATCAGTGCCTTGAGAATTGCCGAACTGTCGCCAATCACCGACAGGTCGGCCCGTTTGATCATGTCGCAGCCTGGGTCCATGTTGATCGCCACCACCTTGTCACAGGCGCCGATACCCTGCAGATGCTGGATCGCCCCAGAGATACCCACAGCCACGTACACCCGTGCGGTAACCCAGGTGCCGGTGGCACCCACTTGGCGGTTGCGCGGCATGAAACCGTCGTCCACCGCCACCCGCGAGGCGCCTTCGGTGGCGCCCAAGGCCGCAGTGGCCTGGTGGTACAGGTCCCAGTCCTTGACGCCGTTACCACCGGAGACGATGAACTCAGCTTCGGCCATGGCGATGGTGGCCGGGTCGACCGCCACCGAGCCCAGGTCTTCGATACGCGTCAGGCTGCGCGCGACGCTTGTGGACAACTCCACCGGCAGCGCTTCGTGACGGGTTTCGCTGACCGGCTCGGCACACTCTGCTGCCGCCAGGACCAGGCGTGGCACGGCGCGTTGCAGGTCTTGCTGGCCGGCACCGGCACGGCCGATGCACTGGCCATCCTTGACCTGCCACACCCGCGTCGCCGGGCGCTCGCCCAGCGCGGCACCCAGGCGCCGGCCCAGTTCGCCGCCACCGGTGCGGCTGTCGGGCAGTAGCCAGTGGCGCGGGGCGAACTGGTTATCCACAGCGCGCAGACCTTGAACAAGCTGCTCCGGTGCATAGCCTTCGAAGGCCTCGCCTTCGATGACCAGCAGGCGGTCGACGCCGGCTGTGGAAAAGTTGCTTTCCTTGTGCTCGCCAAACACCACCGCCAGCACCGCACCGTCGTTGCCCGCCAGGCTGTGGGCCAAGCCGAGCAAGTCACGGTCGTGGCTGCTCAGGCGGCCGCCGACCATGTCCGGCACCACGGCAATGAAGAACGCTGGCACAGGTACCTGGTGCAGCGGCAGCTTGACCTCGGCCGCCGCCGTGCGCCGCCCGCCGACACCGGTGCCCTGCTGGGCGCCGCTGCGGTCGATGCGCTTGATGCCGGCGGGGCCGATAAAGCCTGCGGCAATCGCATGGGGGTTCTTGCGGATGAGGCCGTTGGGGCCCATCCAGTTGGTCTGTTGCGTCTGCATGGCCGCATGCAGCGGGTGCAGGCGGTTACGGGCGATCCACTCGGCGCGTGGGTCGCGGCGGATAATGTCGCTCATCAGTGCACCTCCGCAGGTTCACGTTTAGCCGTTTGCGGCTTTGGGGCGGCAGGGGTGTCCTCTTCGATCAGCACGTCGGCCACCAATTCGGCCAGGTCCTTGATCTGTGGGCGCGGTTCGACCACACCTTCGAGCATGGCGGTGCACTGCGGGCAACCTACGGCCACCAGTTCGGCCTCGGTCTCGCGGATGTCGTCCATGCGCATGTCGGGGATACGCTGCTTGCCCGGGATGTCGGTGATCGGCGCGCCGCCACCACCGCCGCAGCAACGGGAGCGGAAGCCCGAACGCTGCATCTCGCGCACTTCGATACCCAGCGCCTTGAGCACTTCACGCGGGGCTTCGTACTCGCCGTTGTAACGGCCCAGGTAGCAAGGGTCGTGGTAGGTGACGCTGCCGCCCTTGTGCTGGCCGAGGTTCAACTTCTTCGCCGCAATCAGCTCGGCGATGTAGGTGCTGTGATGCTGCACCTGGTAGTCGCCGCCCAAGGCGCCGTATTCGTTTTTCAGCACATGGAAGCTGTGCGGGTCGCAGGTGACGATGCGCTGGAACTTGTACTTGGCCAGGGTCTGGATATTGCGCTTGGCCAGTTGCTGGAAGGTCGCTTCGTCACCCAGGCGCCGTGCCACGTCGCCGCTGTCGCGTTCTTCCAGGCCGAGCACGGCAAAGTCCACGCCCGAGGCCTTCAGTACTTTAACGAACGAGCGCAGGGTGCGCTGGTTGCGCATGTCGAAGGCACCATCACCCACCCAGAACAGCACCTCGGTGGCTTTCACCTCCGACAGCAGTTGCAGGTTGAGGTCGGCGGCCCAGTTCATGCGCCCGCCAGGGGCGAAGCCGCCCGGGTTGTCGGTGGCGATCAGGTTGTCCAGCACCTCGGCGCCCTTGTTCGGGGTGGCGCCCTTTTCCAGGGTCAGATGGCGGCGCATGTCGACGATGGCATCGACGTGCTCGATCATCATCGGGCATTCCTCGACGCAGGCGCGGCAAGTGGTGCACGACCACAGCGTTTCGGCGTCGACCAGGCCATTGACGATCGGCTGATGCGGGTTGCCCCCGTGCTCGCCAATCGGCTTGCCCGGATACGGGCTGCCGGCAAACTGGGCGTCGGTGCCACCGGCCAGGCCGATGACCATGTCCTGGATGAGTTTTTTCGGGTTCAGCGGCTGGCCGGCAGCAAACGCCGGGCACATGGCTTCACATTTACCGCACTGCACGCAGGCATCGAAACCGAGCAGTTGGTTCCAGGTGAAGTCGACCGGTTTTTCCACGCCCAGCGGCGCGTTCGGGTCTTCCAGGTCCAGCGGCTTGAGGCCGGTGGAACGGCCACCGCCGAAGCGCTCGGCGCGGCGGTGCCAGGCCAGGTGCAGGGCACCGGCAAAGGCGTGCTTCATCGGCCCGCCCCAGGTCATGCCGAAGAACAGCTCCGACACGCCCCACAGCACGCCCAGGCCGAGCACGGCGACCATCACCCAGCCGCCGGTATTGGCCGGCAGGATACCGGCGACCGGCAAGGTGGCGATGAAGAAGCTCGCGGCAAACGCCAGCAGGCTCTTCGGCAGGCGCATCCACGGGCCCTTGGACAGGCGCGCAGGCGGGTTGAGGCGGCGTTTGAAGACGAACAGGGCGCCGGTGAACATGATGACCGTGGCCACCAGCAGCGCGTAGCCAAGAATCTTGCTCTGCAGGCCGAAGCCGTGCACCAGGATCGCCAGGGCAGCCGACAGCACGAAGCCGCCCGCCGTGGCCACGTGGGTCTTGGACATGTACTTGTCGCGCTCGACCACGTGGTGCAAGTCCACCAGGTAACGGCGTGGCATGGCCAGCAAACCGCCGATCAGGTCGACCTTGGAAGCCCGGCCACGGCGCCACATGCGCACCCGGCGCAGAGCGCCGAGCACTGCCAGGCCAAGGGCAGCGAACAGCAGGATGGGTAAAAGGGTGTTCAACATGGGAGGCTCCCACAACAGCTGGATTCTTGCGCCGACCTGAGGGCGAGACTGGCCCCATGTAGGAGCGGGTTTACCCGCGAATGCGTCCGGTCAGGCAACGGTGTTGTCAGTGCTGACGCATTCGCGGGTAAACCCGCTCCTACAGGGATCGCGCCCGATGGCGGCGACTGTTAACGATCAGAAGTCCTTGCACAGGCGCAAGGCGTCGTAGATCGCCGCATGCACGTTGCGCTGGGCCACGCAGTCGCCAATGCGGTACAGCAGGTAGCCTTCGCCCGGCTGGCTGAGGATCGGCTGTGGCTTGATGGCGAACAGCGCCTCCACGTCGATCTGGCCTTTGTTGCGCGAACCTTCCTTCAGCGCGTAGTACAGCTGCTCGTCAGGGCGCACGCCGTTCTCCACCACCACCTGGTCGACCACGCGCTCTTCCTTGGCGCCGGTGTATTCGTTCTCCAGCACCGCCACCAGCTTGTCGCCTTCGCGGTAGACCTTTTCCAGCATCATGTCGCCGGTCATGATCACTTCTTTCGGGTACATGCTGCGGTAGTAGGTCGGGAAAGTTGTACCGCCCATGGCCACGCCCGGTTTGATGTCGTCGGTGACGATCTCGACCTGGCTGCCCTTGTCGGCGATGAAGTCGGCCACCGACATGCCGGTGAATTCGCAGATGGTGTCGTACACCAGCACGTTCTTGCCCGGCGCAACCTTGCCGTCGAGCACGTCCCAGCTGCTGACCACCAGCCCTTCGGCGGCGCCCCAGTGCTCGTTCTGCTCAAGGAACGAATGGCCACCCACCGCCAGCACGATGACGTCCGGGCGCAGGTCCTGGATGGTCGCCACGTCAGCGGCGGTGCCCAGGCGCAGGTCGACCTTCAGACGCGCCAGCTCCAGCTGGTACCAACGGGTGATACCGGCAATCTGGTCGCGCTGCGGCGCCTTGGCGGCGATGGTGATCTGCCCGCCGATCTGCTCCTTCTTCTCGAACAGGGTCACGTCGTGGCCACGTTCGGCCGCCACGCGGGCCGCTTCCATGCCGGCCGGGCCGGCGCCAACCACCACCACCTTGCGCTTGACGCCGGTGGTCTTCTCGATGATGTGCGGCACGCCCATGTACTCACGGGAGGTCGCGGCGTTCTGGATGCACAGCACATCCAGGCCCTGGTACTGGCGGTCGATGCAGTAGTTGGCACCGACGCACTGCTTGATCTGGTCGATCTGGCCCATCTTGATCTTGGCGATCAGGTGCGGGTCGGCCATGTGTGCACGGGTCATGCCGACCATGTCCACGTAGCCGCCTTCCAGAATGCGCGTGGCCTGGTTCGGGTCCTTGATGTTCTGCGCGTGCAGCACCGGGACCTTGACCACTTCCTTGATGCCCGCCGCCAGGTGCAGGAACGGCTCCGGCGGGTAGCTCATGTTGGGGATGACGTTGGCCAGGGTGTTGTGGGTGTCGCAACCCGAGCCGACCACACCGATGAAGTCGAGCATGCCGGTGGCATCGTAATAGGCGGCGATCTGCTTCATGTCCTCGTGGCTGAGGCCATCGGGGTGGAACTCGTCACCGCAGATACGCATGCCCACGCAGAAGTCGTCACCGACTTCGGCACGCACGGCTTTCAATACTTCCATACCGAACTTCATACGGCCTTCGAAGCTGCCGCCCCATTCGTCGGTACGCTTGTTGACCCGTGGGCTCCAGAACTGGTCGATCATGTGCTGGTGCACCGCCGACAGCTCAACGCCGTCCAGGCCACCCTCTTTGGCACGCCGCGCAGCCTGCGCGTAGTTGCCGATCACCCGCCAGATCTCTTCCACCTCGATGGTTTTGCAGGTGGCGCGGTGAACGGGTTCACGGATACCCGACGGCGACATCAGGGTCGGCCAGTTGAAGCCGTCCCAGCGCGAGCGGCGGCCCATGTGGGTAATCTGGATCATGATCTTGGCGCCATGCTTGTGCATGGCGTCGGCCAGGTTCTGGAAGTGCGGGATGATGCGGTCGGTCGACAGGTTGACCGAGGCCCACCACTCCTGCGGGCTGTCGATGGCCACCACCGACGAGCCGCCGCAGATCGCCAGGCCGATGCCGCCCTTGGCCTTTTCTTCGTAGTACTTCACGTAGCGGTCGGTCGTCATGCCGCCGTCAGTGGCGTAGACCTCGGCGTGCGCGGTGCTGAGCACACGGTTGCGGATGGTCAGTTTGCCGATCTGGATCGGCTGGAACATTGCTTCGAATGCCATGACGCTATCTCCGGCTTACAACGGCTTTGTAACGAACAGGCCATCTTCGTGGCCTTCTTCCGACCCGCCGTAGACCTGTTCGGCCACGGTGCGGATCTTGCTGCCGCGGGCAGCGAGAATCTGGTCCATGGCGCCGGCGAACCAGCCGGTGAACATGTAGTCGACCTTGCGGCCGCACTTGCCATAGACGTACACAAAAGCGGAGTGCTTGAGCTTGACGCTGCAGGTGCCTTTGTCCAGGTCGATGTCCTGGATCTCGAACAGGCCCCAGCCACGCTGGCTCAGGCGCTTCATGTAGTGCTCGAATACCGCCACGCCTTCCAGGCCATGGCACTCGGCTTCTTTTTCACACCAGTGCCAGGCGGACTTGTAACCGGCCTTGTAGAGGATCTCGGCGTAGGCGTCGGCGCCCAGCACTTCTTCGATGCCGATGTGGTTGTTGACGAAGAAATGGCGCGGCACATACAGCATCGGCAGGGCGTCGCTGGTCCATACGCCGGTTTCGGTATCGACTTCGATTGGCAATTGCGGGGCGATCTTGGCCATGGAAACTCAACTCCATAAAATTTTTATTTGGGATGCCCCGGCGTTGCTGGCAGGGGCTTTCAGGCTTGGAGAGCGGCTTACTCGCCCCACACGTCCTTGAGGACGTTGACCCAGTTCTCGCCCATGATCTTGCGCACCACGCGCTCGGAGTGGCCGCGCTTGAGCAAGGTTTCGGTGAGGTTGGGGAATTCGCCCACGGTGCGGATGCCCAGCGGGTTGATGATCTTGCCGAAGTTGGTCAGGCGACGGGCGTAGCCCTTGTCGTGGGTCAGGTACTCGAAGAAGTCCTGGCCGTGGCCCTGGGTGAAGTCGGTACCGATACCGATGGCGTCTTCACCAACGATGTTCATGGTGTATTCGATGGCTTCGGCGTAGTCGTCGATGGTCGAGTCGATGCCCTTGGCCAGGAACGGCGCGAACATGGTCACGCCAACAAAGCCGCCGTGGTCGGCGATGAACTTCAGCTCTTCGTCCGACTTGTTGCGCGGGTGCTCTTTCAGGCCCGAGGGCAGGCAGTGCGAGTAGCACACCGGCTTTTTCGATTCGAGGATGACTTCTTCGGAAGTCTTGGAGCCGACGTGGGACAGGTCACACATGATGCCGACGCGGTTCATTTCCGCCACGATCTCGCGGCCGAAGCCCGACAGGCCGCCGTCACGCTCGTAGCAACCGGTGCCCACCAGGTTCTGGGTGTTGTAGCACATCTGCACGATGCCCACGCCCAGCTGCTTGAACACATCGACGTAGGCGATCTGGTCTTCGAAGGCGTGGGCGTTCTGGAAGCCGAAGAGGATGCCGGTCTTCCCCAGTTCCTTGGCCTTGCGGATGTCGGCGGTGGTGCGTACCGGCATCACCAGGTCGCCGTTGTCGCGGATCAGCTTCTGGCTGGCGGCGATCTGGTCGACGGTCGCCTTGAAGCCTTCCCAGACCGACACCGTGCAGTTGGCCGCAGTCAGCCCGCCTTTGCGCATGTCCTCGAACAGCTCGCGGTTCCATTTGGCAATGATCAGGCCGTCGATGACGATGCTGTCGGCGTGAAGTTCGGCTGGGCTCATCAGGCTGTCCCCTTTGTTGATTTGGGCCACGCCGAATCTTCTGCCGGCGCTTTGGGGCCAGCATATGCCTGTGCCCAAAGGCGCCCCGATGCAAAAACGACAGGGGGTTTGCCGAAAGCGTCAATGCGCGACAACAGCCCCTCTGCCGCACTGCCTGGCGATGAGAGACAGTCTCGATAACGACGTTTGCGGCCACTTCATGAACATTTGGACAGGTAGCTACCGCCGCGCCTTCGTCTGAGCGAGAATCCCAGCGATTCGTCAGCCTGTTGAGGAGGAAAGGGATGAAATCAATGGCATGGCTGGTACTGCTGGCCGTCGTATCGGGCGCCCACGCGGGCGAGGAAGAAAGCACCCCGTGCGACAACGTCGAGACCGACCAGCAGACATTCGCCTGTGCGGCATTCAACAAGCAGACTGCCGAGCGCGAACTGAAAGCGGCGTATGACGATTTGATTCAGCGCATTCGCGACCAGTATGCCGATGAAGCGGACCAGGCTACTGCGCTGGTCGGGCGCATGGAGGCGGCGGAGAAGCTGTGGACGCAGCTGCGCGATGCTGATTGCAAGGTCGAGACCTATGCCGAAAAGCCCGGCAGCAAGGCGTTCCAGGCGGCGTGGGATACCTGTGTGGCGCAGCGTAGTGATGACCGCTCGGAATACCTGCAGTCCATCGGCCAGCAGTGAGGTCCCGCTTTCCTGTACTGGCTTGCCGGCGATGAGGCCAGTACAGGAGGACCTCAGACCACCCTGACCAAGCGGTCCTCCCGCGGGCAACGCTGATACCGCGCCCGGTAACACCGGGTAAAGTACGAAGCCGACTCGAACCCGCACGCCACCCCCACCTCCAGCACACTCATATCGGTCTGGCGCAACAACTGCCTGGCCTTATCCAGCCGCAGGCGCAGATAGAACCCACTGGGCGTGTCGTCCAGGTGCACACGAAACAGCCGCTCCAGCTGCCGCCGGGTCACCTGCACCGCTTCGGCCAGCACCTGGGTATTGAGCGGCTGCTCGGTGTTGCGCTCCATTTCGCCAATCACCTTCACCAGCTTCTTGTTGCTGATGCCATAGCGGCTGGCGATCTGCATGCGCTGGTGGTCCTGTCGCTGGCGGATACGCCCGAGCACGAACTGTTCCGACACCTGCACCGCCAGTTCACTGCCGTGGGCCTGGGCAATCAGGTCGAGCATCAGGTCGATCGACGCCGTACCACCCGCACAGGTAATGCGCCGCCGGTCGATTTCGAACAGTTCCTGGGTCGCCTGCAGGCTCGGGTAGTTCTCCTTGAACGCCTCCAGCGCCTCCCAGTGCACGGTGGCGCGGTGGCCGTCGAGCAGGCCGGCCTCGGCCAGCACCACTGCGCCGGTATCGATGCCACCCAGAATCACCCCGTCATGGTCCATCCGGCGTAGCGCCTGCTGCAGCACCGGCCCATAACAGGCCAGCGGCTCAAAGCCGGCCACAATCAGCAGGATGCCAGCCGGCTCGCCCGCCGCCAGTGCCGCATCGGCGTTCACCGACATGCCATTGCTGGCCTGCACCGCGCCGCCATCCAGGCTCAGCACCTGCCAGCGGTACGACGGGCCCTTGAAGCGGTTGGCTACCCGCAGCGGCTCCAGGGCACTGATGAAGCCCATGGCCGAGAACCCGGGCAACAACAGGAAATGAATGATTTGCGGCATTGCATGCTCCACGGCAAAGGTGGTCGCCTCCGTGCAAGTGTTGGTCGCCAGGGTGCGATTTTTCACCCTGCCAGCAGCGTAGCGTGTTCACACGGTCCAGAGAGATCGAAACCCATAACAATATGCACTGCCGATGGAGAGCCACCATGCACAGCTTGATCCGCCGCAGCCTGTTGACCCTTGCCCTGAGCAGCCTCGCCACTTCCCCGCTTTTCGCCGCCGAGCCCGGGGCCTGCAAGAACGTCCGCCTGGGCGTGGTCAACTGGACCGACGTCATCGCCACCAGCGCCATGGCCCAGGTGCTGCTCGACGGCCTGGGTTACCAGACCAAACAGACCAGCGCTTCGCAGCAGATCATCTTCGCCGGCATCCGCGACAAACGCCTGGACATGTTCCTGGGTTACTGGAACCCGATCATGACCCAGACCATCACCCCGTTCGTCGACGCCAAGCAGGTCAAGGTACTGGAGAACCCAAGCCTGGAGGACGCCCGCGCCACCCTGGCCGTGCCGAAATACCTCTACGACAAGGGTTTGAAGACCTTCGCCGACATCCACAAGTTCGAGAAGGAGCTAGGCGGCAAGATCTATGGCATCGAACCGGGCTCCGGCGCCAACACCCAGATCAAGGCAATGATCACCAAGAACCAGTTCGACCTGGGCAAGTTCCAGCTGGTCGAGTCCAGCGAAGCCGGCATGCTCGCCGCGGTCGACCGCGCGGTGCGGCGCAAGGAGGCGGTGGTGTTCTTCGGCTGGGCACCGCACCCGATGAACGTGAACATCGACATGGCCTACCTGGGTGAAAGCCAGGACGCCCTGGGTCCGGATGAAGGCCGTGCCACAGTGTGGACCGTTACCGCGCCGGACTACGCCGAACGCTGCCCCAACGCCCACCGCCTGCTGGCCAACCTGAACTTCAGCGCCGAGGACGAGAGCCGCATGATGCAGCCGCTGCTCGACCACAAGGACGCGCTGGAATCGGCCCGCCAGTGGCTGAAAGACCACCCCGAGGACAAGGCCCGCTGGCTGGAAGGTGTGACCACCTTCGATGGCAAGCCGGCCGCCGACAACCTCAAGCTCACTGCCAACTGACAGGGCCTCTTCGCGGCGGTTCGACGCCTCGATGAACCCGCTCCCACAGGAACTCCACCGAACTCAGGATCGATGCCGACCCTGTGGGAGCGGGTTTACCCGCGAAAAGGCCAGCACAGACACCACAAGGAACCCGCCATGAACCACGACGTCATCATCACTTGCGCCCTCACCGGCGCCGGCGACACCGCCTCGAAAAGCCACCTTGTCCCAGTCACCCCCAAGCAAATCGCCGAAGCCGCGGTAGAAGCCGCCAAAGCCGGCGCCACCGTCGTTCACTGCCACGTCCGCGACCCGCAAACCGGCCGTTTCAGCCGTGACGTAGCGCTGTACCGCGAAGTCATGGAGCGCATCCGCGAAGCCGACGTGGACATCATCGTCAACCTCACCGCCGGCATGGGCGGCGACCTGGAAATCGGCCCGGGTGAATCGCCGATGGAGTTCGGCCCCGGCACCGACCTGATCGGCCCACTGGAGCGCCTGGCGCACGTCGAAGCGCTGCTGCCGGAGATCTGCACCCTCGACTGCGGCACGCTCAACTTCGGTGACGGCAATTCGATCTATGTGTCAACCCCGGCGCAGTTGCGCGCCGGCGCCAAGCGCATCACCGAGCTGGGCGTGAAAGCCGAGCTGGAAATCTTCGACACCGGCCACCTGTGGTTCGCCAAGCAAATGATGAAGGAAGGCCTGCTCGACGACCCGCTGTTCCAGCTGTGCCTGGGCATCCCATGGGGCGCGCCAGCCGACACCACCACCATGAAGGCCATGGTCGACAACCTGCCAGCCAACGTTACCTGGGCTGGCTTCGGCATCGGCCGCATGCAGATGCCGATGGCGGCACAGGCGGTGCTGCTGGGCGGCAACGTGCGGGTGGGCCTGGAAGACAACCTGTACCTGGACCGTGGCGTGCTGGCCAGCAACGGCCAGTTGGTCGAGCGCGCGGTAGAGATCATTTCGCGCCTGGGCGCCCGTGTGCTGACCCCGGCTGAAGGCCGGGAAAAGATGAACCTCAAACGCCGCTGAGCCTTTCATGCGTTCGCGAGCACACCGCATACCCTGTGGGAGCGGCTTTAGCCGCGAAGCAAGCGACGCATTGGCTGGCACCGGCTGAAGCCGGTGTTCGCGGCTGAAGCCGCTCCCACAACACCGGCATCAACTCTATCGACTATGTTTCGCCCTGAGGACTCGCTATGCCTTTCATCACCGAGATCAAGACTTTCGCCGCCCTGGGTAGCGGCGTGATCGGCAGCGGCTGGGTTGCCCGCGCCCTGGCCCACGGCCTGGACGTGGTCGCCTGGGACCCGGCGCCCGGCGCAGATCAGGCGCTGCGCAAACGTATCGCCAACGCCTGGCCGGCGCTGGAGAAGCAAGGCCTGGCGCCAGGCGCAGCACAAGACCGGCTGACGTTCGTGGCCACTATCGAGGAATGCGTACGCGACGCCGACTTCATCCAGGAAAGCGCACCAGAGCGCCTGGACCTGAAGCTCGACCTGCACGCGAAGATCAGTGCTGCCGCCAAGCCCAATGCGATCATCGGTTCCAGCACCTCGGGCCTGCTTCCCAGCGAGTTCTACGAATCGGCCACTCACCCCGAGCGTTGCGTAGTCGGCCACCCGTTCAACCCGGTGTACCTGCTGCCACTGGTCGAGATCGTCGGCGGCAACCGCACCGCACCTGAAGCCATCGAAGCCGCCAAGACCATCTACACCGCCCTGGGCATGCGCCCGCTGCATGTGCGCAAGGAAGTGCCCGGTTTCATCGCCGACCGCCTGCTGGAAGCGCTGTGGCGCGAAGCCCTGCACCTGGTCAACGACGGCGTCGCCAGCACCGGCGAGATCGACGATGCGATCCGCTTTGGCGCCGGCCTGCGCTGGTCGTTCATGGGCACGTTCCTCACCTACACCCTGGCCGGGGGCGATGCCGGCATGCGCCACTTCATGGCCCAGTTCGGCCCGGCGCTGCAGCTGCCGTGGACTTACCTGCCGGCGCCGGAGCTGACCGACAAGCTGATCGACGATGTGGTCGAAGGCACCTCGGAACAACTGGGCGAACGCAGCATCGCCGCGCTGGAGCGCTATCGTGATGACACCCTTTTGGCGGTGCTGGACGCGGTGAAAACCAGCAAAGCCAGGCACGGCATGGCCTTTGGCGATTGAGGAGCCCGCGATGCCCGCATTGATCACCTACCGCACCCCGGTCCCGCAAGAGTGGGTCGACTACAACGGGCATTTGCGCGATGCCTTCTACCTGCTGATCTTCAGCTACGCCACCGATGCGCTGATGGAGCGCATCGGCCTGGATGCCGACAGCCGTGGGCAGAGTGGTAATTCGCTGTTCACCCTGGAAGCGCACATCAACTACCTGCATGAAGTGAAACTGGGCAGTGAGGTGTGGGTGCAGACGCAGATCATCGGCTTTGATCGCAAGCGCCTGCACGTCTACCACAGCCTGCACCGCGCGGGGTTCGACCAGGTGCTGGCGGCCAGTGAGCAGATGTTGCTGCATGTGGACCTGGCGGGGCCGAAGTCGGCGCCGTTCAGTGAGCGCAGTGGCGGGTTGCTGAGAGGGTTGGTGGATGAGCAACAGGATCTGCCGCCAGCCGAGTACCTGGGCCGAGTGATGGGCCTGAACACCAAAAACTGAAGGTGGCTGCGCCACCCTGTGGGAGCGGGTTCACCCGCGAATGCTTTGGTAGCTTCACCATCGCATTCGCGGGTAAACCCGCTCCCACAGGGATTTGTGCATGCCTTCAAGTATTGCTTCGGGCAAAAAATAACCCCGGAAAGCCGTGAGCATCCGGGGCCAAGAGCGAGCAACATCCACTGTGCACGAACGAGGGTGACCAAACCCTCCGTTGCGGTAGATGGCTTGAGTGTGCGCACTTCCCCGCAGGTGGATTTAGCCGGGAACGACCTGTTCTTAGCCAAAGCAGCCATACCGGCATTCTGTTGTTGCGGGTATGTCGCGGGCGTCACAGAATCGGTCGTAAATCAAAGCAGCACTCTCTTAGCGATAAAAGGGACAACAGCCATGATGCATGCGGATTTGATTGACCAGGACGATCTGGCAGGCCACCTGCGCGCGCGCGGGTTCGAGATTCCGGCCGGGGCCAGCGCCGAGCAGGCTTGCGAAGCGGTGGTGCGTGGGCTGACCGAGCCCAATGCCCGGGCACTGAAGGGCATGGTCGAGCAGATGTATACCGGTAGTGCGACGATCTTGCCGGCGGTGCGCCAGGCGATCGACAAGCAGCTGCTGCCAGCGTTGGCGCAGTTCAGCAGGCGCGCCTGATTCGTTTTTCCTGTACTGGCCTCTTCGCGGGTAAACCCGCTCCTACACGGATTGCACAAGGCCTGAGGCCTGTGGAGTACCTTGTAGGAGCGGGTTTACCCGCGAAGAGGCCGGCACTGTCTTACGCCGGTTCTGCCAACCGCTCCAGCTCAAAGGTCCGGTCAAACAACGCGGCCAGGCCCTCCTGGTGAGTCACGCCCACCACTGTGCATTCCGGCAGCTCCCGCCTGAGCATCTTCAGCAACACCCGGGCACTCTCCATATCCAGCTGACTGGTCGCCTCATCCAGGTACAGCGTATCCGGCCGGTACAACAGCGCCCGCGCCAGGCTCAGCCGCTGCTGCTCGCCACCCGACAGCACCCGCTCCCACTCCGCCTGCTGGTCCAGCTGCCCGATCAGGCCACCCAGCCCAACCTTGCCTAATGCATCGACCAACTGCACATCATCGATCGAGCGCACCTGTGGATAAGCCACTAACCCACGCAAACTCATGTGCGGCATGTAAGGCTTCTGTGGCAACAACAGGCTACGCCCCGGCGGCAGCTGCCAGTCACCCACGCAGTAAGGCCACAGCCCCTGCAAGGTGCGCAGCAAAGTCGACTTGCCCAACCCGCTGCGACCGCCCAGACGCAGCCATTCGCCCTGCCCCACGCTGAGGTCGAGAGCCTCCAGCAAAACCCCGCCATCGGGCTTGCACAGCGTCAGGCCCTGCAGGCACAGGCACTGCCCCTGTGGTGCCTCGAGCACCTGCTGGCGACTCGCCGCAATCGCCTGCTCGAACTGCTCCAGCCGCTGCAGCGCCGCACTCCAGCGCACCAGCTTGTGATACAGCTTGATGAACCAGCTGAGCGAACCGTGCACGGCGTTGAAGGCGCTGCGAATCTGCATCAACCCGCCCAGGGTGATGGCCTTGGCCATGAACGCCGGCAAGGCGGCGAACACCGGAATGATCAGGCTCAGGCGCTCGTAGGAAACCGTGAACAGGCTGAGGTTGCGCTCCCGCCCCATCAGTTGCCGCCAGTTGTCGGCGATGGAGCGAAAGCGCGCGGCCAGGTGTTCGCGCTCCACCGCTTCACCGCGGTACAGCGCGATCTGCTCGGCATGGTCGCGCTTGCGCAGCAGGCTGGCGCGAAAGTCTGCCTCGCGGTGTTCACGTTCATAGTTCAGCGCGTGCAGCGGCTTGCCGATCAGGTGGGTCAGCAGGCTGCCGGCCAGGGTGTAGAGCAGCACGATCCACACCAGGTAGCCATGCACCGTGAAGGCTTCGCCGAACAGGCTGAAGGTTTGCACGCCCGACAGGTTCCACAGGATCACCACGAAGGCGCCGACTTGCGCCAGGTTGATCACCAGCGACGCCACCAGTTCGATGCTCAGGCCGACCATCAGGTCGATGTCCTGGGCAATGCGCTGGTCGGGGTTGTCGGGTTCGCCGGTCAGCCCCAGGCGGTAGAACGCCTGGTCGGCCAGCCAGGCGTCGGTCAGGCGCCCGGTCATCGCCTGGCGCCAGCGAAGCTCCAGCCCTTTGCGCAGGTAGTCCATGGTCACTACGATCAGCACATAGCTGCCCAGGTACAGCGCGTATTCGCCGACCAGGCCGTACAGCCCGGTGGTGTCGAATGCTGCCAGGGTGTCGTAGAAGGTCTTGCTCCAGCTGTTGATCAACACATTGATCTGCACCACCAGCAACCCCAGGCCAATCACCGCTGCCAGCATCAGCCAGGCCGGCCATTGCTGGCGGCTGCGCCAGAACGGCTGGCTGAGGCGATAGAAGGTACGCAGGGTCTTCACAGGGCCTGCTCCAGTGCCGCCGCCGAGGGCAGCAGGCGCAGCTGCACCTGGTTGGCCCGTGGGAACAGTTGCCGGGCCTGCTGCTGCATTTCCGGCAGGGTCAGCGCTTCAGGCAGCTGTGCCTGGCTTTGCAGGTAACGCGGGTCTTGCCAGCGGCGGTCACTGAGGATCAGGCGCTTGAATTGAGTTTGCGGGTCGTCGCGGCGTTTACCCTCCTGGCGCAGGAACTCGGCACGCTCGGTGACCAGCCACCGGGCATCCGGTTGCAAATCGGCCAGGGTCTTCTGGGCCATGGCCCACAGCTCGTCGACACGTGCCGGGTCGCACGTGAAGCTCAGGCTGCTTTCGATGCGCTGGGTGTCGGCATTCAGTTCGCTGTCGAAACGCAGGCGATACACGCCGGAGGCCTCGCCGCGCAACTGGGCCTTGAGCCGCTGGTTGGCCAGATCCCGCAACAGCGAGACGCGCGCCGCCGCTTCCGGGCTCCAGGCTTGTGGCTGGAAGCTGCTGGCTTGCAGCACTGCACGCGGCTCCAGGGCGATGGCCAGGTCCTTGCGGCGCTGGCCGGGTTGCTGCAGTGCCAGCTTGCCGATTGCTGTCTGGCGGCGAGGGATGGTTGCCAGCACGCTGCGCACCAGGGGCTCGAGCCGTTCCGGGGCGATGTCTGCCATCACGTAATAGGTCACAGGGGCGCTGGCCATGCGCAGCCAGTCGGCGCTGAGTTGGGCCACCGTAAGCCCTTCAAGGCTGGCGACATCCGGCGACTGCCAGAGATCGATACCGTACTTCAGTGTGCGCTGCGCCTGCTCCTGGTGCCCACGCACATCGTCGGGGCGGCTGCGCAGGCGTTGCAGCAGCTCATCGCGGGCTTCGTCGAACACGGCCGGGTCAACACTGACCATCTGGCTCATCCGGTAGCTCTGCAGCAGGAACAGGAACTGCTCGGGGGCAGCACCCAGGTTGATCTGCAGGCGTTGCGGCTGGTGATCCAGGCTAAGCGTGGAGCGTTGTTGCTGGCGCCAGTCGGCCAAAGCCTGCGGGTCCATGCCAGGTGAAGGGCTGCGCAGGGCCAACTGTGCCGCCATCTGCAGGCGCCAGGCTGGTACGCCGTCCTGCTGGTAGCCGGCAGACGATTCTGCCTGCAGCAGCCACTTGCCCTCCGGCCCGTTGCGTTTAAGCCACACCAGGCGATCACCATTGCTCAGTTGCCAGTGTTCGACCTGCTGCTCAGGGAAGGCCTTGCGCGCGACGATATCAGCCGCCGGCGCAAGTGCAGGCATCACCACCTTGGCCCGCGCGGCTACCACCGGCGCCTGCTGGACGGGTGCGCCGAGCGTGCGGCTGGCCAGCTCGGCCTGCTGTGCCTCGACCTGTGCAACGCTTGGCAGCGCCACCTCGGAGGTACCCGCCGCGCTTACTTGCAACACCCGGTCCGGGCTGGCCAGCCAGCGCCGCAGGCGGGCATCCAGGTCAGCCCGGCCGATGCTGCCCAGCACTTCCAGATAGCGCTCGGCCGTGGCCTGACGCTCGGTCAGCGCATTGCCCTGCGCGGCGGCGTTGTTTAGTTGCTCGACCCACTGCTCGAAGGTACACGGTGCCTGGTTGGCCACGGTCTTGGCGCCCAGCTTGCGAATGTGATCCCGCTCGCGCTGCCAGTCCGCCTCGGTGAAACCGTGCTGGCGCAGGCGCTCGATCTCGGTCAGCAGCTGTTGCAACGCCTGGGCGTGGGCCTGGCCGTCGACACCGGCAGCGATGCCCAGTACGGCGGAGTGTTCACCGATCAGGGTCTTCTGCACGACCAGGCTACGCACGCCCGGCTCGCGGGGCTGGCGGCGCAGGACGTCGAGCATGGCGGCCAGGGTCATGCGGTCGATCAGCCGCTCGCGCAGGGCCTTGCGGGTAGTGCCGCGGCTGTCCGGTTCGTGGGAGCGGAACAGCATCGCCACCTGATTGCTGCCCGACTGGGTGTCCTGCAGGCGGAATACCTTGAGCGTGTCGTCCAGCGGCAGCTCGCGCTGCTCGCGACTGGCCAGCTTGCCGGCCTTGGCCGAAGCGAAAGCCTGCTCGATCTGCGCGCGCATCGCTTGCGGGTCGAAGTCACCCACCGCTGACAGCACCATGTTGTTCGGCAGGTACCAGCGGTTCTGGAAGGATTGCAGGTTCGCCAGGCTGGCCGAACGGATCGCCGCCTCGTTGCCGATGGTGCGGTGCTCGGGGTAGCGCGAACCTACCCGCTGCGAAGCGGTGCGCTGCTCGTTCATGCGCTGCGCCACACCCAGGCCGCCGCGCCATTCCTCGATCACGATCGGCCGCTCTTGCTCCAGGTCGCGGGCGTTGTAGTCACGGGCGAAGGCCAGGTCGGCCAGGGCCTGCAATGCTTGTGGCGCCTGGCGTACCCCCGCAGGCGGGCCGATCAGGTATTGGGTACGCTCGTAGTTGGTCACGGCGTTGAAGTGCCGGCCCTGCACCCAGCCCAGGTCGGTCATGCGCTGGCGCAGCTTCTGGTCGCCACCGGCCCGGCTGTGGAAGGCCAGGTGTTCGACCATGTGCGCCACGCCGACCTGGTCGTCGGCCTCGTCCACCGAGCCGGCCTTGACAGTCAGGCGAAGGTCCAGCCGACCGGGTTGCGAGGTATCGCGCACCAGCCGATAAGCCAGGCCGTTGGCCAACTGGCCATGGACAACCTGGCTGTCCCAGGGCAATGGCGAATCGGGTTCGGGTATCGACGCACAGGCGCCGAGCAACAGCGGGCCGAGCAGGCCCGCGATGAGCTTTTTCATCAGGGTATCCACGGTTTCTTGGTATTAGAAGCGGTAGCCGACTTCCAGCCAGTACTGGCGGCCGACTTCGTAGCGTGTCACGGCCTGGCTGCCGGAACTGACGGTGGGGTTGATCTTGTCGGCGACGTTGGTGATGTCGACCGAGGCGAACACCGCCTGGTCCTTGGCCGTAGGCAGCTCCCAGTACACCTGCATGTCCCAGGTCATGGCGCTGCCAACGGGTGCGGCTTCGAAAACGCTGAGCGTTTCATTCTCAAGGTCAACGGTCTTGCCGGTGTCGATGATCTGCTTGTACTTGCTACGGAAACGCAGGAAGTTGCTGATGCTCATATGCCAGGCAGGGATCTCGGTGATGGTGGTCAGCCGGGCGGTCCATGGGCGGTTGAAGTTGTTTGGCGGCAACTCTACAAAGTCCATGCGTTTGCTGTCATACAGCACGGGGCTGCCTTCGTACTCCTCATCGTTGAGAATCGAGTCATAGTCGGTGTACGAGTCTTCGCTGCGCTGCCAGCCTGCGGCGAACTGTGCGCTGGTACTGGTACCCAGGAACTTGAGCTCTTTCTGCGGGGTCACCGTCAGTGTCACCGTGTCGCTCTCGCTGCGCCCCTGGTTGGTGTAGATGTAATAGTTGCTGCGGTAGCCGGGCAGTTCTGGCAGGTTTTCAACGCTGGAGTAGGAGCGTACGATCTTGTCATGGCCCTTGCGGTTGACGTATTTCAGGTCGAAAACGGTATCGAGCCAAACCTGCTGGAGGCCGAGCGTCAGTTCATCGTCATAAGGAATGTCCAACGTCGAAAAACGCGTGTCGTTCGCTACCCGGCTGGCTTCGATCCAGGGTGAGGTCTGGTTGGCCCGCAAGTAGCGCACGTTGAGTTGGCCACGGCCATCGTTGAGGCGGTTCTTGAACAGGTTTCGGCCGTAATAGCGGTTGGCACCGAAGGTCATTACCGTGGAACGGTCACCAAAGAAATCGTAGTCGCCGGCAAAGCGTGGGGCGATGGTCTTTTTCTCCATGTAGTCATCGCCTTCCACCCGCACACCTGGGCGCAGGCCCAGTTTGCCTATCTGAATGCTGTCCTGCAGGTAGAAGGCGTACTTCTTCTCGTCCACGCTGATCTTGCCCGCTTCGTAGGTCATGCGCGCATTGGCCCACTGCCGGGTCTTGCCATTCATCAACAGGCCTACCGAGCAGTAAGGGTCAGTACCACAACTGCTACCGTCGTCGCGGATATTCATGGTGACGCTGCTGGCAGCGTTCGATCGCTCCCAGACGGCGCGCTTGTAGGACAGGTCCATGCCGGTGACAAATGAATGGGACACACCGCCGAACCATACGGGCAACCACTCGGCCTTCACCGAATAGTCCAGGCCGTCCTGAGTCTGGTCGATGTCACCATAGGCACCTTCAGCGCTGCGCGACGTGTTGGTCAGCGACTTGCCCCAGTTTTTGACGTCGGAGTAGTACCAGTTGATGTAGTCGTCCTGCTCGGAGTCGCGCGAGCTGGTCAGGCGGGTCACCGCCAAGGTGTGAGTCCAGGTAGCGTTGTCAGCCAGCCAGGTGGCTTTTACCGAGCCTTGGTAACCGCCCTCTTGGGTGACGAACTCAGAGTTGCGCTGGTTGGCACGGAAATAGGTGTTTTCGCCGGGGCCATAGATGAACGAGCTGTCCAGGGTCAGCTGGTCACTCACGCTCCAGTAGGTCTTGAGCATGTAGTTGGTCAGCTCGCGGGTTTGGTCCTTCCGCGAAGGCCCGTTGCCACCTTCGTAGCCATCGCTATAGGCATTGAGCGGCAGCACCGAGCGTTTTTGCGAGAACGCGAGGATGGCGCCGAAGTCCTCGGTCAGGTGGCCTTCGAGCATCCCACGCACTGTGGTTTTTTCGAACTCGGGCTGGTACTGCTCGTCCGAGGCCTGGTCAAAGCGTTCCTGGTCAGCCTCGGTGATGTGGTATTTGGTCCAGGCCGAGCGGCTCATCGCGTAAGAGAACTTACCGTGAAAGTCCTTGCTCGGGCGGCGAGTGATGGCATCGACCACGCCGCCATTGAAGCCGCCATATTCGGCCGGCACGTTGCTGTCGTAGACCTTCACTTCCTGCAACAGGTCGGCGTCCAGGGCAATGCCGTGCGAGCGGCTGGGGGTGGAGTCGAACTGGCGGACATCGCCGTAGTCATGAGCGCCAGGGTCGAGGTCATTGTTGATCGAGATGCCATCGATCATGAAGTTGTTCTGGTAGTACTTGGCACCGTTGATGCTGATGTCCGCCGGGGCAATTTCGCCCGGTGTATTGGAACTCTGCTGGCTGGTGCTGAACTGCACGCTGGGGTGCATCTGCAGCAGCGTGGTGATGTCGCCATTGGCGCCCGGGAAGGCCTTGATCGCCTTGCTGCCGATGACGGTGGCGCCCATGTAGCTGTTCTCTTCGGTCTGCCCCAGCACCACGGTATTGTGCAGTTCCAGCGGGCCTTCACCGTCACTGTGCAGCAGGCGGAAGATGAACGTGCCTGCCTCGAACTCCCAGGTGATGCCGCTGCTTTGCAACAGCCGTGAGAGTGCCGCTTCGCTGCTGAGGTTGCCACTGACGGCGGTGGACTCCAGCCCTTCGAGCATGTCGGGGTCGACGCTGACCTGCAGCCCGCTTTGCTGGCCGAACGTGATCAGGGCAATAGCCAGGCCTTGGCTGGGGATGCTGAACGCATGCACCTGGGTGAGCTCGGCATGTTCTGCGCCAGCCTGGGCATGGGCCGGCAACTGGTTCAGTAGGGCACACAACCCCAGCATGCCCGCACTGCCGGCTTTTTTCAGGCGCAACGACCAACCCCGCGCGCTGCGCGGCTTTCGGCTTGATGTTTCAGTCATCCCACATCCCCGCCCCCGGCGTTTGCCGGGATGCAAATTTTAATAAGAATCGGTATCAGTTGTTGCGCGCGGGGGAGAAGACGGGGCAGTGCGGGGAATTTTCAGAAGATTTTGAAATTATTTTTGCCGGGGGATTTTGGGGCTGCTTTGCAGCCCATCCGACCGGTCCGGCGCCCCGGCAAGGCCGCTCCTACAGGGGACCGCGTCAATTTCAGGTTATGCGGTCCCTGTAGGAGCGGCCTTGTGTCGCGATAGGGCCGCAAAGCGGCCCCGGCAATTTCAAGGTTTACTCAATACCAGCAGCCAAGGACCGTAACTGCGAATCTCACCACCATGCGGCCGGATCACCGCACGCAAGGCTGCCTCAGGCCGGCGCAGGTCATACACCCCGGTCACCCGCTTGGCCCCCAGGGCATCGTCCCGCAGCAGCACCTCGCCCGGCATGTAGCGCGCCAGCGCCTGCACCAGCTCAGCCACGGTCTGGTCGTCGGCAATCAACTGCCCTTGGCGCCAGGCCGCCGCCTGCGATGGCACAAAGGCCCGTAGCTGCACCTGCCCATCGGCATAGCGCAGCCGTTGCCCAGCCGTCAGTGCCTGGGCCAGCACCTGCGCAGCGGCAGTGTCCTCGACACGCACCGAGCCATGCTGCACATCCACCCCTACCCTGCCCGGCCGCAGCTCGACGTTGAACGCGGTGCCGGTCACCGTCACCTGCACGTCATCGGCACGCACATGGAAGGGCTTGGCCTTATCGGGCCTTACCTCGAAGAACGCCTGGCCAGCCAGCAGCTTCACGTCCCGGTGATCGCCGCTGTAATCCACGGCAATGGCCGTGCCGCTGTCCAGCTGTACCACGCTGCCGTCGGCCAGGGTGATGTCGCGGGTTTCGCCCTGGGCGGTGCGGTAGTCGGCCTGCAGGCGCAGGCTCAGGGATGGCGCGACGGCGACCAGCAGACAGGCGGCCACTGCAGCACCCAGCCACCAGCGACGGCGGCGCATAGGCAGCTGTACGACAGGCGCCTTGGGCCAATGCTCGGTGGTGGTCGGTGCCAGCTGCCCGGTGAGCTGCCACACCCGCTCGGCCTTGCGATAGGCCTCGGCATTGGCCGCATCGCCCGCGCACCATTGCTCGAACGCCTCGCGCAACTGCGGGTCGTGCGGGGCCTGCTGCAGGCGCAGGAGCCAGTCCATGGCATGCTCGCGGCGGCTGGCTGTGAGGTCTGCTGACGTCATGTCGGGCATGGCTCCTGGTGGCTGGAAGGCGCGAATGGCCGCGAAGGGTCGCACAGAGTCGCCCGGTTCGGCAAAAGACGCGGCAGCCTGGCGTTTTTTCACAGGTCGTCCTCCAGGCGTGCCATGCAATGGCTGAGGGCGTCGCGCACCAACTGGTGCACCAGGCTTACCGAGACATTCAGGTGGTTGGCCACTTCTTGCAGGGTATGGCCGCCCAGGCGGTGCATCTCGAAGGCGATGCGAGTGCGTAGCGGCAGTTCTTCAAGGGCGCGGCTGATGGCGCTGAGTTCGTTCTGCTGGGTGACGGCCTGTTCAGGCGAAGCGCTGCTGGAGGGTAACTCGGCGAGAATCTCGTCACCGCCCGGCTGGGCTTTTTCGGTGGCGCTGCGGCGGGTCTGGTCGAGCGCCAGGTTGCGCACGATGCGGTACAGGTAGCTGGCCGGGTGGCGGATGTCGGCATCGTCCTGCTGGCGGCTGAAGCGCAGCCAGGCTTCCTGCACCACGTCTTCGGCGCGGGCACGGCAGCCGACGATCGGTGCGGCATAGTCGAGCAATGCCGCCCGGTGGGCCAGGTAGAGCTGGAGTTTTTCGTCCGCCACGGGGTGGTATGCCAGTGTGTTTCGGGGGCGGCGATGTTACCCGTAGTCGAGAATCATTATCAACAGGTAGAGGTGTGTTGCCTGTGCTGGCCTCTTCGCGGGTAAATCCGCTCCCACAGGGATTGCACAAGTTTCGGAGGCTGTGCAATCCCTGTGGGAGCGGCTTTAGCCGCGAAGCAGGCGACGCGGTATCAGAGCCTTACACTGGCAAACGTCGATTCATTACGCGCCTGGCTCAAGGCCGCCATCGGCCCGCTGTGCGGCGACAGGGTCATGGCCTGCGGAATAGGCATCATCGCCACCTGCTGCGCGGTGTTGGAGCCTACGCGCTCGTCACGCGGCGGAATGCCGAAGTACTCGCGGTAGCACTTGGAGAAGTGCGGGGTCGACACAAAGCCGCACACCGAGGCCACTTCGATGATCGACATCGGCGTCTGCTTCAGCAGCTGCCGCGCACGGATCAGGCGCAGTTTCAGGTAGTAGCGCGACGGCGAGCAATGCAGGTACTTCTGGAACAGGCGCTCGAGCTGGCGTCGCGACACCGACACGTACACCGCCAGTTCGTCGAGGTCGATCGGCTCTTCAAGGTTGGCTTCCATCAGCGCGACGATTTCCTGCAGCTTCGGCTGGTTGGTGCCGAGCATGTGCTTGAGCGGCACGCGCTGGTGGTCCTGTTCGTTGCGGATACGTTCGTAGACGAACATTTCGGAAATCGCCGCCGACAGTTCGCGGCCATGGTCGCGGCTGATCAGGTGCAGCATCATGTCCAGCGGCGCGGTGCCACCGGAGCTGGTGAAGCGGTTACGGTCGAGGGTGAACAGGCGGGTGCTCATGTTCACCCGCGGGTAGGCCTCCTGCATGGCCGCCAGGCATTCCCAGTGCACGCTGCAATCAAAACCATCGAGCAGGCCGGCACAAGCCAGCGCCCAGCTGCCGGTGCACACTGCACCCAGGCGACGCGACTGACGGGCCTGGGCCTGCAGCCAGGTGACATGTTCACGGGTAACGGTGCGCTGGATGCCGACGCCACCACACACGATCACGGTGTCGATCGGTGGCGCGCTGTGCATCGCCGCGTCGGGGGTAATCTGCAAGCCATCGCTGGCCCACACCTGGCCGCCATCGACGGTGAGCGTGTGCCAGCGGTACAGCTCACGGCCGGACAGCTGGTTGGCCATGCGCAGCGGCTCGACAGCGGATGCCAGGGAAATAAGGGTGAAGTTGTCCAAAAGAAGAAACCCGATGGACTGGGGTGCTGTGCGGTTCTGGGTTGGGGTCCCGGAGGTGTACGACGTCATCGCGATTTCTCCTCACACAAATGCAGGGTGTGCCTCAGGCGGGCACTGATTTCTTGTTATTACCCCGGTTCATGTGCCGGGGCTTGGTGGCCAATCTCTACGCAAACGCCGTGCCTGAAGTTGAACGGCTATCCAAAAAAACCTGAAAACGACGCCTTTGTTCGGCAAATCAGGTGCTTTGGGTGAGTTGGCCAATGTATCGCAAACGGGCGTGCTAGGCGCCGTGCGTGTAACGGCTGAGCAATTTGGTGACAGGTGCAGTGTAGGTTGCCCAGAAACGACACTCTTGAGTGTCACCGACAACGCTAACACTGATAACGACACCCGACGATCGGTATGCGTCGCCGTGCACCATATGGGGGCATGGCAGGTTGCAATGCACCCAATGTAGGAGCGGCCTTGTGTCGCGATCGGGCCGCGAAGCGGCCCCAGGATTTCTGCTGTGATGCAAAAAATGCTGGGGCCGCTTCGCGGCCCGATCGCGACACAAGGCCGCTCCTACAAATCCGCGCTGGGCTTACTCAGGTCTATCAACACTCGATAGCGCTGACCGCCAGGCCACCGCGCGAGGTCTCTTTGTACTTGTCGTGCATGTCGGCCCCGGTATCACGCATGGTGCGGATCACCTGGTCGAGGGAGATGAAGTGCTCGCCATCGCCACGCAATGCCATCTGCACCGCGTTGATGGCCTTGACCGCAGCAATCGCGTTGCGCTCGATGCATGGCACCTGCACCAACCCGCCAACCGGGTCGCAGGTCAGGCCAAGGTTGTGCTCCAGGGCAATTTCTGCCGCGTTTTCCAGCTGCGGCGGCGTTGCCCCCAGCACTTGCGCAAGGCCGGCAGCGGCCATGGCACAGGCCGAACCGACCTCACCCTGGCAACCCACTTCAGCGCCGGAAATGGACGCGTTCTTCTTGCACAGAATGCCAACCGCCGCGGCACCGAGGAAGAAGTCGGTCACGCTCGACTCGTCCACCGCATCGCTGAAGCGCATGTAGTAGTGCAGCACCGCCGGGATGATGCCCGCCGCGCCGTTGGTGGGCGCGGTGACCATGCGCCCGCCGGCGGCGTTTTCTTCGTTGACCGCCAGGGCGAACAGGTTGACCCACTCCATGGCGCTCATGGTCGAGCCGATCACGTTGGGCTTGCCGATTTCCTGCAGGCTGCGGTGCAGCTTGGCGGCACGGCGGCGCACGTTCAGCCCACCGGGCAACGTGCCCTCGTATTTCAGGCCGTTGTTCACGCAGTCCTGCATGGCTTCCCACAACTTGCGCAGGCCGGCGTGAATCTCTGCCTCGCTGCGCCAGACCTTTTCGTTGGCCATCATCAATTGCGACACGCTGAGGTCGTTTTGCTTGCACAGCTGCAGCAGTTCGGCGGCGCTGTTGAAGTCGTACGGCAACACCGTCTGGTCGGCGTCCAGCACACCACTGGCGGCCTGCGCGGCATCGACCACAAAGCCGCCACCCACCGAGTAATAGGTGTCGCGGTGCAACTCACCCTGCTCGCCTTCGGCAATCAGGGTCATGGCGTTGGGGTGGTAGGGCAGGTTCTCGTCCAGCAACAGCATGTCGCGGGCCCAGACGAACTCAATGGGCAGACGCCCATCCAGCTTCAGGGTATCGGTTTCGCGCAGGTCGGCGATGCGCGGCACGATCTGGGTCGGGTCGATGGCGTCCGGCCAGTCGCCCATCAGGCCCATGATGGTGGCGTTGTCGGTGCCGTGACCGACACCGGTTGCCGACAGCGAGCCATACAGGCGCACCTCGATCCGCCTTACCTGCTCCAGCTCGCCGCGCTCACGCAGCCCCTGGACGAACAGGGCGCCAGCCCGCATGGGGCCGACGGTGTGGGAGCTGGAAGGCCCGACACCGATCTTGAACAGGTCGAACACGCTGATGGCCATTGTCGATTCACCTCTTGCTGGGCTTGTCTGTGCGCGTCATGCGCACGGCGGGGTAACTGCTAGGCTCAAGCAGGGCCGCCTTGAATTGCCTGCATCATCGGGCTTTTACCGGCCCCCTCGCCGTCTGCAACCGACGCCATTTTGTCCAGCAGCGCCGCACTATTTTGCTTGGGGCGTTACCCAGGGAGTGGGCCCACCACGCCGTTTTACAGCGGCCTGGTGACGCAAAAATGCGGCCGAGGGGGTGGAAAAATCCATAAACGACATCGCCCGTGCTGGATACGACCCGTTCCGTACTGGATACGACCCCACCAGTAGGCGATTGCCCGGCGCTGGAGGATTATCGAAAGCGACTCGTAAAGCACGGCCACGCAACCTGCCCTCTGCAGGCCTGGTCGACCGGACCCTCAGAAAGCCCGGCGACCCACGCGAACCCGAAGACAAAATCACAGGAGTCCATCCATGAAAGGTTCACCCTCGCTGTTGTTGGCTGCGTTGTTGTCTGCGCCGCTACTGGCCCAGGCCGCCGAACCCGAGCAATGCCAGACGGTACGCTTCTCGGATGTCGGCTGGACCGACATCACGGTCACCACCGCGACCACCAGCGTTGTGCTCGAAGCCCTGGGCTACAAGACCCACACCACCATGATCTCGGTACCGGTGACCTACAAGTCGCTGGCCACCGGCAAGGACCTGGACGTGTTTCTCGGCAACTGGATGCCGACCATGGAGAACGACATCAAGCAATACCGCGACGCTGGCACGGTGGAGACCGTGCGCGCCAACCTGGAAAACGCCAAGTACACCCTGGCCGTGCCCCAGGCGCTGTACGACAAGGGCCTGAAGGATTTCAGCGACATTCCCAAGTTCAAGAAGGAACTGGACGGCAAGATCTACGGCATCGAGCCCGGCAACGATGGCAACCGCACCATCCAGAGCATGATCGACAAAAACGCCTTCGGCCTGAAGGACGCCGGGTTCAAGATCGTCCAGTCCAGCGAGGCCGGCATGCTGTCGCAGGTTGACCGCGCACAGAAGCGTGGTGAAGCGCTGGTGTTCCTCGGCTGGGAACCGCACCCGATGAACACCCGCTTCAAGATGCAGTACCTGACCGGCGGGGACGATTTCTTCGGCCCCGACTTCGGCAAGGCGACCGTATTGACCAACACCCGCAAGGGCTATGTGCAGGAGTGCAGCAACGTTGGCCAACTGTTGAAGAACCTGTCGTTCGAGCTCAAGGATGAAAGCACCATGATGGGCTATGTCCTGGACGACAAGATGAAACCAGAGGCCGCTGCCAAGAAATGGCTCAAGGACAACCCAGGCAAGCTGGACGCCTGGCTGGCCGGCGTTACCACCGTGGATGGCAAACCCGGCCTGGAGGCGGCCAAGGCCAAGCTCACGCAATAACGAAATACGCAGTAGCGCTACCTCGGGGCAGGACCGTGCCTGCCCCGGGTTGATTTCAATCTACGCAGGTGGAAGCTCGCTATCATGCTTATCGATCAGAAAATACCCTTGGGGCAGTACATCGCGTCGTTCGTCGAATGGCTGACCCAGAACGGCGCGAACTACTTCGACGCCATCGCGCAAGGCCTGGAGTTCATGATCCATGGCGTCACCAGTGCCCTGACCTGGTTCAACCCTTTTGTCCTCATCGCCCTGTTTGCTGCCCTGGCCCACCTGATCCAGCGCAAGTGGGCGCTGACCGTGTTCGTTGCGCTGTCGTTCCTGCTGATCCTCAACCTGGGGTACTGGCAGGAAACCATGGAAACCCTGGCCCAGGTGACCTTCGCCACGGTGGTGTGCGTGGCCATCGGCGTGCCGCTGGGCATCGTCGCGGCGCACAAGCCGATGTTCTACACCGCCATGCGCCCGGTACTCGACCTGATGCAGACGGTACCCACCTTCGTCTACCTGATCCCTACCCTGACCCTGTTCGGCCTGGGCGTGGTGCCGGGGCTGATCTCGACCGTGGTGTTCGCCATTGCCGCGCCCATCCGCCTTACCTACCTGGGCATCTGCGACGTGCCACAAGAGCTGATGGACGCCGGCAAAGCGTTCGGCTGCTCGCGGCGCCAGCTGCTGACCCGTATCGAACTGCCGCACGCGATGCCGAGCATCGCCGCCGGCGTTACCCAGTGCATCATGCTGTCGCTGTCGATGGTGGTGATTGCCGCCCTGGTCGGCGCTGACGGCCTGGGCAAACCTGTGGTCAACGCACTGAACACCGCCGATATTTCCCTGGGCTTCGAAGCGGGCCTGGCGATCGTGCTGCTGGCGATCATGCTCGACCGTATCTGCAAGCAACCGGAGCTGCCGGTAAGGGGTGAAGCATGAGCATCATTCGTTTCGAAGACGTCGACGTCATCTTCTCCAACAAGCCACGCGAGGCACTGGCGCTGCTGGACAAAGGCCAGACCCGCGAGCAGATCCTCAAGCAGACTGGCCTGGTGGTCGGCGTCGAAAAGGCCAACCTGGACATCCAGAAGGGCGAGATCTGCGTACTGATGGGCTTGTCCGGTTCAGGCAAGTCGAGCCTGCTGCGCTGCATCAACGGCCTGAACACCGTCAGCCGCGGCAAGCTGTTTGTCGAACATGAAGGCAAACACATCGACATTGCCCACTGCACCCCGGCCGAGCTGAAGATGATGCGCACCAAGCGCATTGCCATGGTGTTCCAGAAGTTCGCCCTGATGCCCTGGCTGACGGTGCGCGAGAACATCAGCTTTGGCCTGGAAATGCAGGGCCGCCCGGAAAAGGAACGGCGCAAACTGGTCGACGAAAAGCTTGAGCTGGTAGGCCTGACCCAGTGGCGCAACAAGAAGCCGGACGAGTTGTCGGGCGGCATGCAGCAGCGCGTAGGCCTGGCCCGGGCGCTGGCGATGGATGCCGACATCCTGCTGATGGACGAACCGTTCTCGGCCCTGGACCCGCTGATCCGCCAGGGCCTGCAGGACGAACTGCTGGGCCTGCAGGCCAAACTGAGCAAAACCATCGTGTTCGTCAGCCACGACCTGGACGAGGCGCTGAAGCTGGGTAGCCGCATTGCGATCATGAAGGACGGGCGGATCATCCAGTACAGCAAGCCGGAAGAGATCGTGCTGAACCCGGCCGACGAGTATGTGCGCACCTTCGTCGCCCACACCAACCCGTTGAACGTGCTGTGCGGCCGCAGCCTGATGCGCAGCCTGGACAATTGCAAACGGGTTAATGGCTCGGTGTGCCTGGACCCGGGTGGCGATTCGTGGCTGGACCTGGGCGAAGGCAACTCGATCAAGCGCGCACGCCAAGGGCAGAACGGGCTGGAGATGCAGAACTGGGCGCCGGGGCAATCGGTGGAGGGGCTGGGGCGCCGGCCTACGCTGGTGCATGCGGATATTGGCATGCGTGAGGCACTGCAGATTCGTTACCAGACCGGCAACAAGCTGGTGCTGCAGGAGAACGACAAAATGGTCGGGATTCTGGGGGATACCGAGCTGTATCACGCGTTGCTCGGCAAGAATCACGGGTGATGCCATTGGGGCCGCGTTGCGGCCCATCGCGACACAAGGCCGCTCCTACAGGGGAACGCGTAACCATCTGGTAAACGCGTATCCCTGTAGGAGCGGCCTTGTGTCGCGATAGGAGGGCGAAGCCCTCCCGGCGGTCTGTCAGCGAACGACGATCCCGCGCGAAGCCATATAGGCCTTAGCCTCCGGCACCGTATACTCGCCAAAGTGGAAGATACTGGCCGCCAGCACCGCGCTGGCATGCCCTTCCAGAATGCCGTCAGCCAGGTGCTGCAGGTTACCCACCCCGCCCGAAGCAATCACCGGAATCCCCAGCGCATCACTGATGGCGCGGGTAACACCCAGGTCGAAGCCGTTCTTCATGCCGTCCTGGTCCATGCTGGTCAGCAGGATCTCACCGGCACCCAGGCCTTCCATCTTCTTCGCCCACTCCACGGCATCCAGCCCGGTCGGCTTGCGCCCACCGTGGGTGAAGATCTCCCAACGAGGCTCTTCACCCGGCCCGGACACCTTCTTGGCATCGATGGCAACCACGATGCACTGCGAACCGAAACGGTCCGCCGCCTCACCCACGAACTCCGGGTTGAACACCGCCGCCGTGTTGATCGAAACCTTGTCGGCACCGGCATTGAGCAGGTTGCGGATGTCCTGCACGGTGCGCACGCCACCGCCCACGGTCAGCGGGATGAACACCTGGCTGGCCATGCGCTCGACGGTATGCAGGGTAGTGTCGCGGCCATCGACGCTGGCGGTGATGTCGAGGAAGGTGATTTCGTCGGCACCTTGCTCGTTGTAGCGACGGGCGATTTCCACCGGGTCGCCGGCATCACGGATGTTCTCGAACTTGACGCCCTTGACCACCCGGCCGTTGTCCACGTCCAGGCAAGGGATGATGCGCTTGGCCAGTGCCATGGTTAAGTCCTCAGCCTTGGTAGTTGTCGCAGAAGGCCTGGGCCTCGGCGACATCGAGGGTGCCTTCGTAGATGGCACGGCCGGTAATGGCACCAACGATGCCCGGGGCCTTGGCGTCCAGCAGGGCCTTGATGTCGCCCAGGTTGTGGATGCCGCCCGAGGCGATCACCGGAATGCGCGTGGCTTCGGCCAGGGCTTTGGTGAAGGGCACGTTGCACCCTTGCATCATGCCGTCCTTGGCGATGTCGGTGTAGACGATCGCCGAGACGCCATCGGCCTCGAAACGCTTGGCCAGGTCGATGACCTGCACCGAGCTCACTTCAGCCCAGCCATCGGTAGCAACGAAGCCGTCCTTGGCGTCCAGGCCAACGATCACCTTGCCCGGGAAGGCCTTGCACGCTTCGGCGACGAATTCTGGCTGCTTGACCGCCTTGGTGCCGATGATCACGTAGCTGACGCCGGCCTTGACGTAGTGTTCGATGGTTTCCAGCGAGCGGATGCCACCGCCGATCTGGATCGGCAGGGTGGGGTAGCGCTTGGCGATGGCGGTGACCACTTCACCGTTGACCGGCTGGCCTTCGAAGGCGCCGTTGAGGTCGACCAGGTGCAGGCGGCGGCAGCCACCCTCGACCCACTTGGCGGCCATGCTCACCGGGTCGTCGGAAAATACCGTGGAGTCTTCCATGCGGCCCTGGCGCAGGCGCACGCAAGCACCGTCCTTCAGATCGATAGCGGGGATAATCAGCATCTTGGGAACCTGTCTGTTCTTGGGGTTTCAGGGCTTCTCGAGCGCCCACAGATCGCTTTCGATGCTCTCGAACCGCTCCTTGAGGTGCAGCTGAACATCGGCAATCGCCCTGTTGTAGTAAAGGGGTGCAATTTCTTTGCTGAACAGCTCAAGGACCTCGGCCACCTCGAACGACCCCAGTTCCAGCTCGAAACGGTCTTCGAGAAAGCGCTTGAGCGTGTGCAACGCATCACGCTCCTGCTCGGGGGCCAGGGTAAGGACCGGGGCCTTGGTCTTTGACTTGCTCATTTACCAGCGCCCGTCCCAGGCGACGAAGTTCTGCAGCAGTTGCAGGCCATGGGTATGGCTCTTCTCCGGGTGGAACTGCACGGCAAAGCGCGAGCCATCGGCCAGCGCGGCGGCGAAATCGACGCCATAGTGGCCGCGGCCGACCACCTGGCCCGGCTTGCCGGCATTGATGTAGTAACTGTGCACGAAGTAGAAACGTGCGCGGTCAGGGATGTCGTGCCACAGCGGGTGGTCGATGGTCTGGCTGACTTCGTTCCAGCCCATGTGCGGCACCTTCAGGTGCTCGCCGTCTTCTTGCAGGTCTTTGCCGAAGAAACGCACCTGGCCGGGGAACAGGCCGATGCAGTCGACGCCGGTGTTTTCCTCGCTGTGCTCCAGCAGCGCCTGCATACCCACGCAGATACCGAGGAACGGGCGGTCCTGGCTGACTTCACGCACCAGGCTGTCGAAGCCCAGGCGGCGGATTTCGGCCATGCAGTCACGAATCGCGCCTACGCCCGGGAACACCACGCGGTCAGCTTCGCGAATGACCGCGGCATCACTGGTGACCAGCACTTTACCGGCACCTACGTGCTCAAGCGCCTTGGCCACCGAGTGCAGGTTGCCCATGCCATAGTCGATTACGGCTACCGTCTGCATTTACAGGCACCCTTTGGTGGACGGCATCTGGCCGGCCATGCGCTCGTCAAGGGTGACAGCCATGCGCAGCGCGCGGCCGAAAGCCTTGAACACGGTTTCGATCTGGTGGTGGGTGTTGTGGCCACGCAGGTTGTCGATGTGCAGGGTCACCAGGGCGTGGTTGACGAAGCCCTGGAAGAACTCCTGGAACAGGTCGACATCGAAGCCGCCGACGCTGGCACGGGTGTACGGCACATGCATCTGCAGGCCTGGGCGGCCAGAGAAGTCGATGACCACGCGCGACAGCGCTTCGTCCAGCGGCACGTAGGCGTGGCCGTAGCGGAAGATGCCTTTCTTGTCACCGATGGCCTGGGCGAATGCCATGCCCAGGGTGATCCCGACGTCTTCGACGGTATGGTGATCGTCGATATGCGTGTCACCCTTGCACTCGATATCCAGATCGATCAGCCCATGGCGGGCGATCTGGTCCAGCATGTGTTCAAGGAAAGGCACACCGATATCGAATCGGGCCTTGCCACTGCCATCGAGGTTGATCGAGCACTTGACCTGGGTTTCCAGGGTATTGCGCTCGACGGAAGCCTTACGTTCGACCATCACCAGCTCCGCAAAATCATTGGGCGAAAAGGGCTCCATTATAGGCCCAGAACGCGCCAGCTTGAAACGCGGATGACATATGGCAAAGCGAGGAATTGCGGGGGGTTGATAGCGCTACAGGTCTATACAACCGCGTAATTGGGGCTGCTTTGCAGCCCATCGCGACACAAGGCCGCTCCCACAGGGACCGTGCAACCCTGAAGCTTACGCGGTCCCTGTGGGAGCGGCCTTGCCGGGGCGCCGGACCGGTCGGAAAGGGGCGCAAAGCGCCCCCACTGGCCAGCACAGGATTACATCAGTGGAACAGCACCGCCGTCTTCTGCAGGGTAATCCACACCCCCCAGGCCAACGGCACAACCACCACTGCCCAGGCCAGCAACACCAGTGGCAAGCTGCCCGGCGCCGCTTTCCACTCCAGCGAGCGCGCCCCATCGGCGCCTTTGTCATGGCTCAACGCCCGCTCGGCCGCCAGCTCGGCATCGCTCATGAAGTGCTTGTCGGCCACCGGCCGCACCAGCATGTTGCAGATAAAGCCCAGCACCAGCAGCCCAGCCAGGATGTACAAGGTCATGTCGTAAGCCGCCGCGCGCTCCACGCCCGCCGCCAGCTGGTACTCACGCAGGTAGGTGATCAGCACCGGCCCCAGCACCCCGGCTGCTGCCCAGGCGGTCAGCAAGCGGCCATGAATGGCACCGACCATCTGCGTACCGAACAGGTCGGCCAGGTACGCCGGCACCGTGGCAAAGCCACCGCCATACATCGACAGGATGATGCAGAACGCCGCCACGAACAGCGCCACGTTGCCCAGGTGGCCCATGTTCGGCACCAGGCTGTACAAGCCCACGCCCAGGGCGAAGAAGGCGAAATAGGTGTTCTTGCGGCCGATATAGTCGGAGAACGACGCCCAGAAGAACCGCCCGCCAATGTTGAACAGGCTCAGCAGGCCAGTGAAACCGGCGGCGATCGCGGCAATCTGCGCCAGCTGGGCAGTGTTCAGCTGGCTGAAGGTCAGTTCGTTGCCCAGCAGTTTGCCGGCGAACACTTCCTGCAGCAGCGGCGAGGCCATGCCGAGAATACCGATACCCGCAGACACGTTCAGGCACAGCACCAGCCAGATCAGCGCGAACTGCGGGGTTTTCCAGGCCACGCTGACGTGCACATGGCGGTCGGTCACCATGGTGTTGCCGGCTTTCTTCAGCGGGGCGGTCCAGCCTTCAGGCTTCCAGCCGGTTGGCGGCACCCGGTAGGCCAAGGCGCCAGCGGTCATGAACACGAAGTAGATCGCCGCCATGGCGACGAAGCTCTGCCATACCCCCACTTCGTGCTCGTTGCCAAAATGCCCCATCAGCGCGGTGGCCAGCGGTGCACCGACCATCGCCCCGCCGCCAAAGCCCATGATCGCCATGCCGGTGGCCATGCCGCGTTTGTCCGGGAACCACTTGATCAGGGTCGACACGGGCGAGATATAGCCCAGGCCCAGGCCGATACCGCCGATAACCCCGGAGCCCAGCCACATCAGCCACAGCTGATGGGTCTTTACACCAATGGCCGAAATCAGCATGCCGCCGCACCAGCACAGCGCCGAGACCAGGCCGGCCTTGCGTGGGCCGGCGTGCTCCAGCCAGCCACCCAGCACCGCCGCCGAGCAACCGAGGAAGACGAAGAACAGGGTGTAGATCCAGCTCAGCATCGAGATCGGCCAGTCACACTCGGCGCTGAACAGGCGGGCCACAAAGCCCATGTCTGCGGCGCAGGCGACCGGGGCGGTAATGCCGAGGGCTTGCGACAAAGGCAGCCAGAACACCGAGAAGCCATAGGCCATGCCGATGCACAGGTGAATGGCCAAGGCCGCTGGCGGGACCAGCCAGCGGTTGAAGCCCGGGCGGGCGATGATGCGCTCCTTCGACAAGAAGCCCGGCGCACTGGCCGAGGTACCCGTCGCGACGGTAGTGCTCATGGATTTGATCCTTTCTTATAGGGTGGGGGCAGGCAAAGCGGCGCAAGGGTAGCAGCATCAAGTGACGTGAAAGCAATCTGATATCGTGTTTTTTTGCTCGGCTGAAACGGTCCTGTTGCCTGTTCTGGCCTCTTCGCGGGTGAACCCGCTCCTACAAGGATTGCGTGCCCCTGTAGGAGCGGGTTTACCCGCGAAGAGGCCGGCACAGGCAAAACATTCGGAACAAGCAAAATCATGGCTGTCGAAAGCCGTACCCTCTGTTGCAAGCATAGGAAATGTCCTGCATCTCTTGTCGAATACGCAGGGACATACACGGCGGCGCTATACTCAGCCGCTCGAAATTCAAATCGGACTACAAGGACTCGCCCATGAAAGCGTTCGGCAAAATCCTGGGACTGGGGCTTCTCGGGTTGCTGCTGATCATCGTGGCGCTGGGCTTCGCCCTGACCCACCTCTTCGATCCCAACGACTACAAAGACGAGATTCGCCAGCTGGCACGCGACAAGGCGCACGTCGAACTGACCCTCAACGGTGACATCGGCTGGAGCCTGTTCCCCTGGCTGGGTCTGGAGCTGCACGAAGCCAGCATCGCCACCCTGGCCAAACCGAAGGAACCGTTCGCCGACCTGCAGATGCTTGGCCTGTCGGTACGGGTACTGCCACTGCTGCGCCGCGAAGTGCAAATGAGCGATGTGCGCGTCGAGGGCCTGAACCTGACCCTGGTGCGCGACGAACAGGGCCATGGCAACTGGGAAGACATCGGCAAGCCACTGCCTGCGCAAAACGGCACAGCCACCGACGCACCGGCCCAGGCGCCTGCCGAGCAAAAGCCAGCGACTGCCGATGGCAACGATCGCGCCGTCAAGCTGGACATCGACAGCCTGACCGTGAACAACGCCCGGGTGCAGTACACCGATGCCAAGACCGGCCAGAGCTACAGCGCCGAAAGCATCCAGCTGAGCACCGGGCCAGTCCATGAAGGCGCGAACATCCCGCTCAAGGCCAGCGCCTTCATCAGTGCCAGCCAGCCAAACATCAAGGCCCGCACCGAGCTGGCCGGCGAACTGCGCTTCGACCGCAAGCTAAAGCGCTACAACTTCGAAGACATGCGCCTGTCGGGTGAAACTTCGGGTGAGCCTACCGGCGGCAAGACCGTGACCTTCGCCGCCCAAGGCCAGTTGCTGGTTGACCTGGCCGCCAATGTTGCCTCGTGGAGCGGCCTGAAAGTCTCGGCCAACCAGCTGCGCGCCCTCGGTGAGCTGAACTTGCGTGACCTGGACAAGGCGCCGCAGCTGAGCGGTGGCCTGTCCATCGCCCAATTCAACCTGCGTACCTTCCTCGACAGCATCGGCCACCCGCTGCCGGCCACCAACGACCCAGCGGCCTTTGCCAAGCTGGAGCTGGTCACCCGCCTGCAGGGCACACCCAGCAGCCTGGCCCTGGAAGACCTGGCCGTGAAGCTGGACGACAGCACCTTCAGCGGCCGCGTGGCCGTCGAAGATTTCGCCAAGCAGGCCCTGCGCCTGCAGCTTAAAGGTGACACCTTCGACGCCGACCGCTACCTGCCGGCCAAGAGCGAGCAAGCCAAGGGCGCCACCGCTGCGCGCCAGGCCGAAGTCAAGCAACAGGAAGCCAGTGCGGTGGCCGGTGCCGGCAGCTCGCCGCTGCCCAATGCCCCGACCCAGGTGGCCTGGAGCGACGACAAGCTGCTGCCGGTCGACCGCCTGCGCGCCCTCGACCTGCAGGCTGAACTGGCCTTCGGCTCGCTGACCCTCGATAAACTGCCCATCGTCGATGCCCAGCTCAAGGCCATCAGCCAAGGTGGTCTGCTGACCCTGCAGACCCTGCGCGGCGGCTTGTACAACGGCACCTTCGAAGCCAAGGGCACGGTCGATGTGCGCCCTGCCGTGCCGCAACTGGGGGTGAATATCCACATCCAGCGGGTGCCGGTTGAGCACTTCATCAAGACCGAGGGCAAGGACCAGGCGCCACCGGTCAAGGGCCTGCTGACCCTGACCAGTGATCTGACCGCCACCGGCAACAGCCAGAAGGCACTGGTCGACACGCTCAACGGCAGTGCAAACTTCACCATCAACGATGGCGTGCTGGTCAACGCCAACCTGGAACAACAACTGTGCCAGGCCATCGCCACGCTCAATCGCAAGACCCTGAGCGGCGAACCACGTGGCAAGGACACCCCCTTCCAGGAACTGCGCGGCAGCCTGGTGGTGCGCAATGGTGTTGCCAGCAACCCGGACCTCAAGGCACGCATCCCGGGCCTGACCGTCAACGGCCATGGCGACCTTGACCTGCGCGTGCTGGGCATGGACTACAACGTGGGCGTGATCGTCGAAGGCGACCAGCGCGCCATGCCGGACCCGGCCTGCCAGGTCAACGAACGCTATGTGGGCGTTGAAGTGCCGCTGCGCTGCCGTGGCCCGCTGGAGCTGGGCGCCAAGGCCTGCCGCCTGGACCAGAACGGCCTGGGCAAAGTGGCGGCCAAGCTGGCCGGCAACCGCCTGAAAGACAAGATCGACGAAAAACTCGATGAAAAACTCGGAGACAAAGTGAGCCCGGAATTGAAAGACGCGCTCAAGGGGCTGTTCAAGCGATGAGCCCCGAGCAGTTCTCCAGCGCTGTGCTGGATTGGTATGACGAACACGGCCGGCACGACCTGCCCTGGCAACAGGGCATCACCCCGTACCGGGTGTGGGTGTCGGAAATCATGTTGCAGCAGACCCAGGTCAGCACCGTGCTGAATTACTTCGACCGCTTCATGCAGGCCCTGCCAACCGTGCAGGCCCTGGCCGAAGCGCCGGAGGACGAAGTGCTGCACCTGTGGACGGGCCTTGGCTATTACACCCGCGCACGCAACCTGCAAAAGGCCGCGAAGATCGTTGTCGAGCAGCATGGCGGCGAATTCCCGCGCAGTGTCGAGCAGCTCACCGAGTTGCCCGGCATCGGCCGCTCCACGGCCGGTGCCATCGCCAGTATCAGCATGGGCATCCGCGCGCCGATCCTGGACGGTAACGTCAAGCGCGTGCTGGCCCGCTACAGCGCCCAGGGCGGCTACCCCGGCGAGCCCAAGGTGGCCAACCAGCTGTGGGCCACAGCCGAGCGCTTTACCCCACAGCAGCGTGCCAACCACTACACCCAGGCGATGATGGACATGGGCGCCACGCTGTGCACGCGCAGCAAGCCCAGCTGCCTGATCTGCCCGCTGCAGCGTGGCTGCGAAGCACACCTGCACGGCGAAGAAACCCGCTACCCCGAGCCCAAGCCACGCAAGGCGTTGCCACAACGGCGTACGCTGATGCCACTGCTGGCCAACCACGAAGGCGCCATCCTGCTTTACCGGCGCCCGTCCAGCGGCCTGTGGGGTGGCTTGTGGAGCCTGCCGGAACTGGACGACATCGCCCAGCTCGACGACCTGGCCTACCAGCACGGCCTGCGCCTGGCTGGCAGCCGCGCCATGGACGCCTTGACCCACACCTTCAGCCACTTCCAGCTGGCCATCGAGCCTTGGCTGGTGCGCGTCGATGCGCTCGGCGAGCACGTGGCCGAGGCCGACTGGCTCTGGTATAACCTCGCCACCCCGCCGCGCCTGGGCCTTGCCGCCCCGGTGAAAAAGCTGCTTAAACGCGCGGCCGACGAACTGATTGCAGGAGAAGCCCGATGACCCGCACCGTGATGTGCCGCAAGTACAAAGAAGAACTGCCAGGCCTGGAACGCCCGCCCTACCCCGGCGCCAAGGGCCAGGACATCTTCGATCACATCTCGGAGAAAGCCTGGGAAGACTGGAAGAAACACCAGACCATGCTGATCAACGAAAAGCGCCTGAACATGATGAACGGCGAGGACCGCAAGTTCCTCCAGGGCGAGATGGACAAGTTTTTCGCTGGCGAGGAATACGCCCAGGCGGAAGGCTACGTTCCACCCGCCGAATGACCCCACGAATCGTAAGCGACGGAATTAATTTAAAATTTTTTCAAAAAGTCGTTGACGGGGCGTCAGAAAATCTATTTAATTCACCTCGTCGCCCAGATAGCTCAGTCGGTAGAGCAGAGGATTGAAAATCCTCGTGTCGGCGGTTCGACTCCGTCTCTGGGCACCACCTTCAAGCTTCTGGTGGTTGCAAAGTTACCCGAAGCGACAACAAGAAACCCGCCTAGTGCGGGTTTTTTGTTGTCTGCAATTTAAGTTGATGGCTCGGCAATCATATGACTTGGCTACCGACGCCAATACCAGTCCTTACCCTGAAGTACGCGGCAGCACCTCGGCATGCAGCCTCACCCCAAGCGCCGCCATCACCTTCATGATGGTCGCCAGACTTGGGTTACCTTCAGCAGACAGCGCCTTGTACAAGCCTTCCCGTGTAAGCCCGGTATCGCGTGCCAATTGAGCCATGCCACGGGCACGAGCGATATCACCCAAGGCAGCAGCGAGCAACGTCGGGTCGTTTTCTTCCAGACAGGCTTCAAGATACAAAGCCATGTCCTCTTCCGTCTTCAAATGGTCTACAGCGTCCCATTTGGTCAGTTTGGTATTTGCCACGATGGCCTCCTAGAGGTCGCGAGCCAGCTTGAGAGCGGATTTGATATCTCTGGCCTGGCTAGCTTTATCGCCTCCCGCCAGGAGGATGATCACTTCATAACCTCGCTGAACGAAGTACACCCGATAGCCCGGACCATAGTCGATCCGCAACTCGGACACCCCTTCAGCAACCGGCTTACAGTCCCCCATCACTCCAAGCTCGACTCGACGCAACCGGACGTTGATTCGGGCCTTCGCCCGTGAATCCCGCAAGGCAGCGAACCACCTTCGATAGGTTTCGGTTTGAATTAAAGTATGCATGGGGAAAATGTAAACCGCAGTTCACACTACAGCCAATTTGTAGCTGTTTCAAACTGTTTGTGGGCACGCAGTTGACCAGCATCAAATGGCCAGCTCTCGCCGGATCTTAAGGTGGCAGATGGACATCCAAATCGACTTACAAGGCCCGCCATGAGCGAAGAATCCCCCCTCCTGCTCCCCGCCCCCCGGGGGGCGGGGGGGGGGGGGGCGGCGGGCCCCCCCCCCCCCCCCGGCA
>NZ_JACVZC010000250.1 GCF_016658545.1 Pseudomonas sp. S37
GGGGAAATGCCCCAGGGATAACGTCACCGGGTCGCCATGTTGGTGACCGGGCGTGAGAACCTGACAAGCACTGCTGCTCGACTGTTCAATGGCAGCCATTCGCGGGCAAGCTTCGGCTTGGCCGGTTTTCAGTGCATCGGTTTCTCACCCCGCGCAATGGCTGCCACCTTTGTCCGTGAGAAAGATCCAAGTGGTGGGTTCTGACAACGCACTGGAATCACACCATGAAAAACAACGACCAATCCCCCATCCTTACCGCAGGCATCGAAACCTTCCTCGAAGCCGG
>NZ_JACVZC010000251.1 GCF_016658545.1 Pseudomonas sp. S37
CATCAATCAGGCTCTGGCCCACGACCTGGTCGTGACCCTGAGCAACAACGCTCAGGTCACGATCAAGGCCGGCGAAACCAGCGCGCCGTATGAGCACGCTGCGCAGGGTGATGACGTCTACAAAGACGCCGGCGAGATCACCGTGGGCATCAAGTCGGCGGTCGACGTTACCGGTGCAGCCTTCGAAAATCTGCAGCTGGGCGGCGATGCTTCGGTTCAAGTTACCGACACTATCGACGAAGTTGTAGCGAAACTGACCGCTACCCCTTCGGTGACCGAAGGC
>NZ_JACVZC010000252.1 GCF_016658545.1 Pseudomonas sp. S37
GCATTCTACGCTTTCCTCAGAGCCTGTCAAGCGTTTATTTTGAAGTTTTTTTTGCGAGAAACTCGTTTAACTTCAGACACTTAACTCGCTTCGATCTCTCGTCGCGGGAGGTGAATAATACAGCATTCAAAAACGCTGTCAACCACCTTTTTACCACCACCGGCAGACTCTTGAGCCGACCAGGAGAAGCGATAGCTTCTACTTAAAGACAAAACCCCTATCTGCATGTGCAGATAGGGGTTTTGCGAAATGAATCTTGACGATGACCTACT
>NZ_JACVZC010000253.1 GCF_016658545.1 Pseudomonas sp. S37
AATGACCAGCGAGTCGACCGTGCGGTGTTCCTCCTTGGCCTCGTAATACATCTTCGCTTCTTCCTTGCCGCCGGCCTGCTTGATCGCGGGGTAGAGGATCTCTTCTTCGAGAGCCGTATGGATACTCACTTCCTGCTTGATGCGTTCGAGCAGTTCGGCGCGTTTCTTCACGGCGCGCTCGGTGGTCGACGACAGTTCCTCGAGCAGTTTCTTCACCAGTTGATGGTCCTGGATCAGCAGTTCGATTGCGTTCATGGGACACCTCTTCAGG
>NZ_JACVZC010000254.1 GCF_016658545.1 Pseudomonas sp. S37
GTGGGCATCATAGCATTAGTGGGTGAGGGGCGGTCTGTGGGGCAGGTTTGAGCGGGTTGGGTTTGTTCGGTGCAGGGGTGTGATGGGTGGCACGGGCTTCACCCGTGTTCGCGGGTGAACCCGCTCCTACAAAGGGTTGCGTAAGGCTCTGGACCTGTGGTGTGTCTGTGGTAGCGGGTTGCACAGGGCTCTGGGCCTGTGGTGTTTCTGTGGGAGCGGGGGGGTTGGGGGGGGGGGGGGGGGGGGGACCACCCGCGACCCGG
>NZ_JACVZC010000255.1 GCF_016658545.1 Pseudomonas sp. S37
CATCCGCACCCACAATCAACTTGCCCACCTGCATTGCCATAGGTGACTCCTCACGTTATGGTTTTTCAGCTTGAAGGGGTTTCACCAAGAGGCGCTGGCTTGCTTCTATCGTCGCTTGCAAACGATGCATTCTTTATCGGCGCTTTGGTGGAAGGGGTGGGGCGATGTCTCCCACGGTCTGTACTGCTGTGAACAGTCAGAATCGGCTTTTTCGTCCCACCACCCCTTCAAGTATCACCATACAAGCGGCTTTAGCCGCGAA
>NZ_JACVZC010000256.1 GCF_016658545.1 Pseudomonas sp. S37
GACGAGGCCTGGGATGTGGTCTCCGATCTCTTCATCGAAACCCATGGCCGCCCCTGAGCGTCCGCTTGATGCTCGATGGCGTGCTCTGGGTGCTCTGCTTGGGGGCTGCGTGGCGAGATATGCCAGACCGATTTGGCCCGTGGTCAACGGTTTATCAACGGTTCCGAGGTTGGCGAAACCAAGGGACATTCGATCAGATGCTCAAACGCTTGCAGCTCAGGCTGAATGACAAGGGCCTGATTGATCTGCAAA
>NZ_JACVZC010000257.1 GCF_016658545.1 Pseudomonas sp. S37
GTCGATGGCGGCTTCGGTGGGGCCGTAGAGGTTGTGCAGTTCGACGGTTGGGAGTTGTGTATGGAAGCGCCGCACCAAGCTCCCCGGCAACGCCTCGCCCGAGCAGATCACGCGCACCATTTTTGCAAACGGTACATTTTCCGGGGTATACGCCGACCCTGTGGGAGCGGGTTCACCCGCGAAGAATTTAACACTGTGTATGGCACCGGCTTCGCCGGTGTTCGCGGGTGAACCCGCTCCCACAGT
>NZ_JACVZC010000258.1 GCF_016658545.1 Pseudomonas sp. S37
GCGTCGCCTGCTTCGCGGGTAAACCCGCTCCTACAACGTCCTCACAGCCCCGGGCTCACTCGGTCCCCTGTAGGAGCGGCTTCAGCCGCGAACACCGGCACAGCCGGTGCCATCCACCGCGCCGCCTGCTTCGCGGGTAAACCCGCTCCTACAACATCCTCACAGCCCCGGGCTCACGCAATCCCCTGTAGGACCGGCTTCAGCCGCGAACACCGGCACAGCCGGTGCCATCCACCGCGTCGCCT
>NZ_JACVZC010000259.1 GCF_016658545.1 Pseudomonas sp. S37
GTCGGCCGAGGAAGGCCTGATCTCGATCTTCGAGCACAGCGAAGCCGGCCATGGCGTGGTGCAGGCCGACAGGATCAACCAGTTCGGCAGCCTGGAAGGCGAGCCCGTGCTGTACGTCGCCAATCGCGGCGGCATGGAGCAGCAGCCCTGCCTGCACCGTTTTGCCTACCGCGAGCAGGTCCGCACCAGCGTGCAGGTGCAGCGCGACTACACCTTCACCCACCCGCGCTACAACCAC
>NZ_JACVZC010000025.1 GCF_016658545.1 Pseudomonas sp. S37
ATTAGCCTTTTGCACGGCATCCATGCTGAGGGCGCGAATGGCGTTGGCACGTTCACGACGGCTGGGCATCGCTGGTCTCCTGGGGGCTTGTATAGGTGGTGTCACGAAAAAGGCGGCCATTTTCGCCCACTGGGGGGGCTTGGGGCAATGACGGATGGTCGCAGTCGGGGGATTTTCCTCTGATTGGCATTCATTTCGGGTAAATATCCGGGAAACCGTGCTGGCCTCTTCGCGGGTGAACCCGCTCCCACAGGGATCGCATGAGGCCTGAAGGCAATGGTGAACCTGTGGGAGCGGGTTCACCCGCGAAGAGGCCGGCATTGGCAACCTCGCACTCCGCCCATCAGCCAATATCAAAACTTTTTGATATTGCCCTTGCTAGGGCACCGATGCCTGTCTAGACTGCCGGCCCATGAACCTCCGTGCGCAATCGATCCCTGAGCAACGCGAAGCATTGGCCGCCCTGTGCAAAGCCAGTGGCGACGAGTTGCGCCTGAACGTGCTGCGCGCCTTGGCCAACGATTCGTTCGGCGTGCTGGAACTGGCACAGATCTTCGACGTCGGCCAATCGGGCATGAGCCATCACCTGAAGGTGCTGGCCCAGGCCGAGCTGGTAGCCACCCGCCGTGAAGGCAATGCCATTTTCTACCGCCGCGCATTGCCCGACAGCCTTCGCCTGGGTGGCCGGCTGCATGCGGCCCTGCTCGATGAGGTCGATGACCTGGCGCTGCCGCCTGACGTACAGGCGCGCATCGCCCAGGTCCAGCAGCGCCGCGCGGCCACCAGCCAGGACTTCTTCCTGCGCGTGGAAGAAAAATTCCGCGCCCAGCAAGACCTGATCGCCGGCCTGCCGCAGTACCGCGAAAGCCTGCTGGCGCTGCTCGACAAATTGCATTTCGACCCGGCTGCCAGTGCCCTGGAGGTCGGCCCCGGTGACGGTGGCTTCCTGCCCGACCTGGCCCGGCGCTTTGCCCAGGTCACCGCCCTGGACAACAGCGCGACCATGCTCGAACTGGCGCGCCAGGTATGCCAGCGCGAAGGGCTCGACAACGTTAACCTGCAGTTGGCCGATGCACTGGGTGCAACGGATGTGGCCGCCGACTGCGTTGTGCTGAACATGGTGCTGCACCATTTCAGCGACCCGGCCCTGGCCTTGCGCCAGCTGGCCAAACGGGTGAAGGCAGGCGGTAGCCTGCTGGTCACCGAATTGTGCAGCCACGACCAGGGGTGGGCACGCGAAGCCTGCGGCGACCTCTGGCTTGGCTTCGAACAGGACGACCTGGCCCGCTGGGCCAACGCTGCCGGGCTGGCCCATGCGGACAGCCTGTACGTGGGCTTGCGTAACGGTTTCCAGATCCAGGTCCGCCATTTCCAGCGGACGGCTGGCGACATACACCATCGGTAAATTTCAGGAACCTTCGAGATGAGCGAATACTCCCTTTTCACCTCCGAGTCCGTGTCCGAAGGGCATCCGGACAAGATCGCCGACCAGATTTCGGACGCGGTCCTCGATGCCATCATCGCCCAGGACAAATACGCCCGCGTAGCGTGTGAAACCCTGGTCAAGACCGGTGTCGCCATCATCGCCGGCGAAGTCACCACGTCGGCCTGGGTCGACCTGGAAGACCTGGTGCGCAAGGTCATCATCGACATCGGCTACAACAGCTCCGACGTCGGCTTCGACGGCGCCACCTGCGCCGTGATGAACATCATCGGCAAGCAGTCGGTGGACATCGCCCAGGGCGTCGACCGCTCCAAGCCGGAAGACCAGGGCGCCGGTGACCAGGGCCTGATGTTCGGCTATGCCAGCAACGAAACCGAAGTGCTGATGCCGGCACCGATCTGCTTCTCGCACCGCCTGGTCGAGCGCCAGGCCGAAGCACGCAAGTCCGGCCTGCTGCCATGGCTGCGCCCGGATGCCAAGTCGCAGGTCACCTGCCGTTACGAAAACGGCAAGGTCGTCGGCATCGACGCCGTGGTGCTGTCGACCCAGCACAACCCAGAGGTTTCGCAGAAAGACCTGCAGGAAGCCGTGATGGAGCTGATCGTCAAGCACACCCTGCCTGCCGAACTGCTGCACAAGGGCACTCAGTACCACATCAACCCGACCGGCAACTTCATCATTGGTGGCCCGGTGGGTGACTGTGGCCTGACCGGCCGCAAGATCATCGTCGACTCCTACGGCGGCATGGCCCGCCACGGTGGTGGCGCGTTCTCCGGCAAGGACCCGTCCAAGGTCGACCGTTCTGCCGCCTACGCTGGCCGCTACGTGGCCAAGAACATCGTCGCCGCCGGCCTGGCCGAGCGTTGCGAGATCCAGGTGTCGTACGCCATTGGCGTGGCCCAGCCAACCTCCATCTCGATCAATACCTTCGGTACCGGCAAGGTCTCCGACGACAAGATCATCCAGCTGGTGCGCGAGTGCTTCGACCTGCGTCCGTACGCCATTACCACCATGCTCGACCTGCTGCACCCGATGTACCAGGAAACCGCTGCCTACGGCCACTTCGGCCGTGAACCGCAGCAGAAGACGGTCGGCGACGACACCTTCACCACCTTCACCTGGGAACGCACCGACCGCGCCCAGTCGTTGCGTGACGCTGCCGGCCTGTAAGTTTTCCTGCAGCGCTGGACGAAAGCCCCTGCCGAGTGATCGGCAGGGGCTTTTTCATGACATATCGGCTGACAATCGTGCACCAGCAAACACCGGCGAACCTGCCTAGGCTGGGGGGCTCCCACCCGCCATGCAAGGATGCAGGCCATGCCGCTGATGCTGCTTTTCACCCTGTTAGGGGTGCTTGCCACCCCACTGGCCCACGCCACCCCATGCCCCGACTGGAACCCACTACAAGTCGCTACCGAGGTCACTCAACTAAGAGAAACACTCGGCAATTGGGATGACCACTACCATCGCCAGGGCATCGCATTAGTGCCCGATGAACTGTATGACCAGAGCCGTCAGCGCCTTGAGCATTTGCAGCAGTGTTTCGGCCTGGCGACCGGGCCTTCGCCCCTGGCCAGCGCCAGCGGCCCCCTCCCTCACCCGGTACCGCACACGGGCATCGACAAACTGGCCGACCGCCAGGCCGTGCAACGCTGGCTGGCCGGCAAGGCCGATGTGTGGGTACAGCCCAAGGTCGACGGTGTAGCGGTTTCCCTCATCTACCGACAAGGCCGCCTGGTGCAACTGATCAGCCGTGGTGACGGCGCCCGAGGGCACGACTGGAGCCGCCACATCCCGCAGCTCGGCGCCATCACCCGCCAGTTGCCTCGTGCCATCGACCTGCAGCTGCAGGGTGAACTGTACCTGCGCCTGAACGCGCATGTGCAAGCCCAGGCTGGCAGCGCCAACGCTCGTGGTACCGTGGCCGGGTTGCTTGCGCGCAAGCAACTGAGCAGCGAACAAGGCAATGCTGTTGGCCTGTTCGTCTGGGACTGGCCGAACGGCCCCGGGCAGCAGGCCGAACGCCTGGCGCAGCTGGCCCAGCTGGGTTTTGCCGACAGCCAGCGCTACAGCGCTGCCATCGATACGCTGGAAGAGGCCGCCGATTGGCGCGAGCACTGGTATCGCGCCGCCCTTCCCTTCGCTACCGATGGCGTGGTGCTGCGCCAGGGCTGCCGGCCACCGGCAGAACGCTGGCAGGCCAAGGCGCCGTACTGGATCGCGGCCTGGAAGTACCCGTATACCCAGGCCATGACCGAAGTGCGGGATGTACGTTTTCGCGTCGGCCGCACTGGCCGGGTCACACCCGTGCTGCAGCTGCTGCCGGTAACCCTCGATGATCGGCGGATCACGCAGGTGAGCCTGGGTTCGTTGGCGCGCTGGCAAAGTCTGGATATACGCCCCGGTGACCAGGTGGCCGTCAGCCTTGCCGGGCTGACCATCCCGCGCCTGGAGCAAGTGGTACACCGCGCCGTCGAGCGCCTGCCGGTATCGGCCCCCACACCCGGCCAGTATCACGCCCACAGTTGCTGGCAGGCCAGTGCAGGCTGTGAAGAACAGTTCATTGCCCGCCTCACCTGGCTCAGCGGTAGGCAGGGGCTGGCGTTGCCGCGCACCGGCCCCGGTACATGGCGCCGTCTGGTCGCAGCCGGGCTGGTCACCTCACTGAGCGACTGGCAGCAACTGGGTGCCCGGCAACTGGGCCAGGCAAAGGGCATCAGCGAGGCGACGGCGGCCCAGCTGCGCAGCAGTTTCGACGCGGCGCGCACACGGCCATTTGCCCATTGGCTGCGGGGGCTGGGTGCTCCCATACCCAGTGGCACGCAGGTGCCAGGCGACTGGCACGTGCTGGCAGCCCGCACACCTGCCGATTGGCAAGCGTTGCCCGGTATTGGCGAAAAGCGCGCCCGACAACTGGCCGGCTTTTTTGCGGCCGAACAGGTACAAGCCATTGCAACGCAACTGGCCGATGCCGGAATTGATGGCTTTCAAAGCAGCAAGCAATGATTTTTTACCAATTTACTCGTAGGAAAACCCCGAGTTTCAAGCGGAAAACCCCGACAAGGGTTTCTAAATGGACAAAACCAAGGCAGGATTTCACCCTACTTTTTTGCTGCCCCGCCCCGTTCAGGAGGCTTTTCATGAAACGTATTTCGACCCTTTTCCTGCTCGCGACCCTCGGTTTTGCTGCGAGCGCCGTACAGGCCGCCCAACCGGATGCCGGCCTGACCGGCTGCGCCGCCAAGCGCAGCGCCATCGAGAACCAGTTGAAGATTGCCCGTGACCACGGCAATACCGACCAGGTCGCCGGGCTGGAAGCAGCGCTGCGCGGGGTCGATAACTGCACCGATGCCAGCCTGCGCAAGGAACGTGAACAGAAGGTGCTCGACGCCCGTCACGAAGTGGCGCAGCGGGAAAAGGACTTGAAGAAAGCCGAGAAGAAAGGCGATTCCGAGAAGATCAACAAGCGCAAGGACAAGCTGGCCGAGTCGCGTAAAGAGCTGCAGGAAGCCGTGGACGACCTCGACCGCTGAGGCCAGCGTCAAACGCGGCCCTTGTAGGAGCGGCCTTGTGTCGCGATCGGGCCGCACAGCGGCCCCCTGGATTAAAGCCTTGATGCATAAATCGTCGGGGCCGCAGCGCGGCCCGATCGCGACACAAGGCCGCTCCTACAGGGGTTGGGGCAAGCTGCCAGATTCCGCGAAAGACAGTAAATGCCATCAGTGATTGCGGAACTCGCTATGACAGGCCTTGCACGCCGCCTCGACCTTGTCCATCGGTGCCTTCAGCTGCGCAGCATCCAGCGGCTGGTTGCGGGTCACATCGACCAGTTCGCCGGTGACGCCTTCCAGCTGCCGGGCCAGGTCATGGAAACGCGTCTGGCGCTCCCACACCTCGGCACGCGCACTGCTGTCTCCGCCGTCGCGCACCTGCGGAAAGTGCTGCCACGGCTGGTGCGAGAGGTTGTCCAGTTTCAGCGCACCGTCGGCAAACTTCACCCCGTCGAACGGCAAGCGGCCCCGCAACATGCCGCCCAGGTCTTCGCTGGTCTTGAGCATGTCCTTGAAGATCACCTTGCGCTTGCCCAGCGGCGAGTTCGGGTCAACCCTGTCGCACCCGCTCAGGGCCCCGCCCAAGGCCAGTGCTGCCAGCAGAACAACGGTCAATCGCTTCAACATCACGCTCACTTCGGCCTACGCAAATGGGCGGCCAGTATCGCCGGGCAGCGGCCAAAGACCAATAGCCATACAAAAAACAGGGGTGAATATTCATGTTCGCCCATGACAGGAATGCACACATGAAATCTGCCCTGCGCCACCTGGCTTGGACATTCCCGGTGCTGGCCTTGCTGGCCGGTTGCAACGGCGGCGAGAACGCCAAGCCCGAGCCCCATGCCATTGCCACCTACGCTCCGGCCACCTGGAAAGACCTGCCAGCCGTCAGCGATGAAGACCTGCTGGCCGGCTTCTACGCCTGGCGCAGCGGTTGCGAAAAGCTCAAGCGCGACAAGGTATGGGCCGCCACCTGCGAAGCGGCCGGCAGTGCCACCGCCAGTGCCGCCCAGGTACGCACCTTCCTGGAACAGAACCTGGAGGTTTACGGCCTGCGTTCTGCCGAGAACAACGCCAACGGCCTGATTACCGGTTACTACGAACCGGTCTACCCCGGCAGCCTGAGCCAGTCGAAAACCAATCATGTGGCGGTCTACGGCATCCCCGACGACATGATCGTGGTCGACCTGGCCAGCGTGTACCCCGAACTCAAGGGCAAGCGCCTGCGCGGGCGCCTGGATGGCCGGGTGCTCAAGCCTTACGACACAGCCGAGGTCATCAACCGTGACGGCGTCAAGGCGCCGGTGCTGGCTTGGCTGACCGACCCGATGGACCTGCAGTTCCTGCAGATCCAGGGTTCTGGCCGGGTACAACTGGAAGACGGCCGCCAGCTGCGTCTGGGCTATGCCGACCAGAACGGCCACCCCTACCGGCCAATTGGCCGCTGGCTGGTGGAGCAAGGCCAGTTGAAGAAGGAAGACGTGAGCATGGGCGCCATACATGCCTGGGCCCAGGCCAACCCGCAGCGCGTGCCGGAACTGCTGGCCAGCAACCCCAGCTATGTGTTCTTCAGCACCCGCCCGGACAGCAACGAAGGCCCGCGCGGCTCGCTGAACGTGCCGCTGACTGCAGGGTATAGCGTGGCCATCGACCGCAAGGTGATACCGCTGGGTAGCCTGTTGTGGTTGTCCACCACCCGCCCGGATGGTTCACCGGTGGTGCGCCCGGTGGGCGCTCAGGACACGGGCGGGGCGATTGCCGGTGAGGTGCGTGCGGACTTGTTCTGGGGTACCGGGCCGCAGGCCGGTGAGCTGGCCGGGAACATGAAGCAGCAGGGGCAGATCTGGATGCTGTGGCCCAAAGGCCAGCCGTTGCCTGAGGTGCCCAAGGTTCCGTGACCGCTCGCGCGCACCCTGTAGGAGCGGCTTTAGCCGCGAAGATGACCACGCGGTGCATGGCACCGGCTTTGCCGGTGTTCGCGGCTGAAGCCGCTCCCACAAGGGACCGCGCCCGGTTTCAGATGGAAACCACAAAAAACGCCACGATGATCGCCAGCCCGGCAAACCACACCAGCGAGCGCAAGGCCGCCCAGTCAGCCAGGTAGCAGATGATGTAGAGCAAGCGGCTGGTGATGTACATCACCCCCAGCACATCCTGGGTCACCTGCTCGGCATTGCCGACGATATCCGCCACCAGCACCGCTGCGGCGAACGCCGGAAACGCCTCGTAGCCGTTCTGCTGCGCAGCATGCGCACGCCTTGGCAAGCCCGATAAGGTATCAAGGAAAGCCCGCGGGTCATGATTGTCCTTCAGGCCGAAGCGGCCGCTGCTCACTTTGGCGATCAAGGCGCAAAGCGGGTTCAACAGCAGCGCGATCAAAATGCACCACAGGGCAACGGTCATAGGCAGGACTCCTTGTTCAGTCTTGAGGTCAAAGCTTCATTACCAGCATGCCGGCCAACACCAGCCCGCAAGCTAGGAGTCTCGGCCCGCCAAAAGGTTCTTTCAGGTAGCGCATGCCCAGCAACACCACCAGGATCACGCTCAACTCCCGCAGTGCCGCTGCCTCGGCCACCGAGCCCAGGTGCATGGCCCACAACACCAGGGCATAGCTGAACAGTACGCAGAACCCTACCGCCAGCCCCAGGCGCCATTGGCTGCGCCAGAACAATACGAACGGTGCCCGCCGCGCAACAGTGGCCAGCAGCGGGAATTGCCAGGCGCTGAGCAGGGTCAGCCACACCAGGTAGTCCCACGGCTTGCCCCACAGGCGCACGGCCTGGCCGTCGAACCAGGTGTAGCAGCCGATGCACAGGCCGATCAGCGCCACCACTGGCAGCATGGACCAGGGCAGCCGGTCACCACCGCCGCCCTGCCACAACAGGCACGCCATGCCACAAGGGATCAGCAGGATGCCGATGATCTGCTGCTGGCTCAGCGACTCCCCGGCAAAGGCCAGGGTCAGCCCCAGCACCACCAGCGGCGATAGCCCGCGCATCAGAGGATAGACCAGCCCCAGGTCGCCCACGCGGTAGGCCTGGATCAACAGGTAGCGGTACAGCTGCTCGGCCAGCGCCGAAGCGATCAGCCACGGCCAGATGTTGGCCGGCGGTACCTCGACGAAGGCCACGGCCAGCACTGCGAAGGCCAGTGCGACGGTGTCCATGCTGGCGATCACCAGCAGGCGCTCGCCGCTGAATTTGATCAGGGTATTCCAGGTCGCATGCAGCAGGGCGGCGACCAGCACCAGGGATGTTGCCAACACGCCTTCTTATCCTTGTAAGTTTTTTCAGGGGTTGAATATATAGCGTTCCGTGGGACCGTTGTGGGAGCGGGTTCACCCGCGAACACCGGCAAAGCCGGTGCCATGCACCGCGTCGCATTTTTCGCGGGTGAACCCGCTCCCACAAGGTACGTAATACCAGCTCCATGCGGGAACGAATGAAACGAATCCGGTCAAAGCCTGTGTCCCGAACCCCTCGCCAGGTCATCAAAGAACTGCCCGAGCCATTCGGGTTACGACTTGGAAGCCACTGTTACAGGATTCGGGATGCTTGAATTAGTTGCCGCGTTTATCTGCCTCACCACCCTGCTCACCTATGTGAACTACCGTTTCATCGGCCTGCCCCCCGCCATCGGCGTCATGGTCACGGCGTTGCTGTTTTCGCTGATTCTGCAGGGCCTGAGCCTGATCGGCTTCCCTGGCCTGGAAGAACGCGTCGAAGGCTTGATGAACCAGATCGACTTCAATGACCTGCTGATGCACTGGATGCTGGCGTTTCTGCTGTTTGCCGGCGCCCTGCACGTCAACCTCACCGACCTGCGCAGCTACCGCTGGCCGATCGGCCTGCTGGCCACCGTCGGCGTGCTGATTGCCACCGTGGTCATCGGTTACCTGTCGCACTGGGTGTTTGCCCTGTTTGGCTGGCAGGTGCCGCTGATCTACTGCCTGCTGTTCGGCGCGCTGATCTCGCCGACCGACCCGATTGCCGTGCTCGGCGCACTGCGCACTGCCAATGCGCCCAAACCGCTGAAAACCACCATCGTTGGCGAGTCGCTATTCAACGACGGCACCGCAGTAGTGGTGTTCACCGTGTTGCTGGGCATCATCCAGCTGGGCGAAACGCCTAGCATGACCGACACCGCGATCCTGTTTGCCCGCGAGGCCATTGGCGGCGTGGTGTTTGGTGGCCTGATCGGCTACGCCACCTATCGCATGATCAAAAGTGTCGAGCAGTACCAGGTGGAGGTCATGCTGACCCTGGCACTGGTGATCGGTGGCTCGGCGATGTGCTACGAGCTGCATGTGTCGGCGCCGATCGCCATGGTGGTGGCCGGCCTGATCATCGGCAACCTGGGCCGCAACCTGGCGATGAACGACATGACCCGGCGCTACATGGACGGCTTCTGGGAGCTGATCGATGACATGCTCAATGCCCTGCTGTTCGCCTTGATCGGCCTGGAACTGTTGCTGCTGCCGTTCAACTGGATGCACCTGGCGGCTGGCGGTGTGCTGGCATTGGCGGTGCTGTTGTCGCGGTTGCTGACCGTGGCGCCGGCGATCGTGCTGCTGCGCCGTTGGCGGCCGGTGCCCAAGGGCACGGTACGGGTGCTGACCTGGGGTGGCCTGCGTGGCGGGGTGTCGGTGGCCCTGGCACTGTCGCTGCCATTGGGCGAGGAGCGTGACCTGCTGCTGTCGATCACCTACATCGTGGTGCTGTCGTCGATTTTGGTGCAGGGGTTGAGCATTGGGCGGGTGGTGCGCAAGGTTAGCGACCAGCCTTGAGATTTTGGGGCCGCTTTGCGGCCCATCGCGACACAAGGCCGCTCCTACAGGGGAACGCGATCTCCTGTAGGAGCGGCCTTGTGTCGCGATGGGCTGCGCAGCAGCCCCAAGATGTCTATTCCACTGCAGAATCCGGGAACTGGTCCTGCACATACTTGATCGCGGTCCGCCCATGGGCCGCCGGCAAGCCGTCTTCACCCAGGTTGACGAACACCATCTTGTCGACGGTCAGGATGCTCTTGCGGGTGATCTTGTTGCGCACTTCGCACTTGAGGGTGATCGAGGTGCGGCCGAACTCGGTGGCGGTAATGCCCAGTTCGATGATGTCGCCCTGGCGCGATGCACTGACGAAGTTGATTTCCGACATGTACTTGGTCACCACGCGCTGGTTGCCCAGCTGGACGATGGCGTAGATGGCCGCCTCTTCGTCGATCCAGCGCAACAGGCTGCCACCGAACAGGGTGCCATTGGGGTTGAGGTCTTCGGGTTTAACCCACTTGCGGGTGTGAAAGTTCATCTGTACTCCTGACCTGCTTGGCTAACGTGTAGCAATGATGGCAGAGCGGCCGCCATCGCTCCATTGAACATCGACTATCGTCGCGATTAATCGACAGAAAACCTTGGGCAAGCCGGCGGGCGCGGCTATAATCTCCGCCGCTTTACATGGTTGCCCTCAGCGGTGCCATGCCCGCCACCTGTCCGAGGGGCGCTGCAGCAGGCTAGGCCTGTCAGGCTCGGATGGGGCGTTGCTCGCTCTCGCGGGCGCTTAACGCACAACGGCGCCCATTCGCACACTACGAATGGAGGCTCTCATGAGCGCTGCAAACATGCCTGCTGGTTTTACCGATTTCAAAGTCGCCGACATCTCCCTGGCCGCCTGGGGCCGTCGCGAAACCATCATCGCCGAATCGGAAATGCCTGCACTGATGGGCCTGCGTCGCAAGTACCTGGCCGAGCAACCGCTCAAGGGTGCGAAGATCCTGGGCTGCATCCACATGACCATCCAGACTGCCGTGCTGATCGAAACCCTGGTTGCCCTGGGTGCCGAAGTGCGCTGGTCGTCCTGCAACATCTTCTCCACCCAGGACCAGGCCGCCGCCTCCATCGCCGCCGCCGGTATCCCGGTGTTCGCCTGGAAAGGTGAAACCGAAGAAGAGTACGAGTGGTGCCTGGAGCAGACCATCCTGAAAGATGGCCAGCCATGGGACGCGAACATGATCCTCGACGACGGTGGCGACCTGACCGAACTGCTGCACAAGAAGTACCCACAGGTACTGGACCGCGTGCACGGCGTGACCGAAGAAACCACCACTGGCGTACACCGCCTGCTGGACATGCTGGCCAAGGGCGAGCTGAAAGTCCCAGCGATCAACGTCAACGACTCGGTTACCAAAAGCAAGAACGACAACAAGTACGGCTGCCGTCACAGCCTGAACGACGCCATCAAGCGCGGTACCGACCACCTGCTGTCGGGCAAGCAGGCCCTGGTGATCGGCTACGGCGACGTGGGCAAGGGCTCGGCCCAGTCCCTGCGCCAGGAAGGCATGATCGTCAAGGTCACCGAAGTTGACCCGATCTGCGCCATGCAGGCCTGCATGGACGGCTTCGAGCTGGTTTCGCCGTTCATCGACGGCATCAACGACGGCACCGAAGCCAGCATCGACAAGGCCCTGCTGGGCAAGATCGACCTGATCGTGACCACTACCGGTAACGTCAACGTCTGCGACGCCAACATGCTCAAGGCCCTGAAGAAGCGTGCCGTGGTGTGCAACATCGGTCACTTCGACAACGAGATCGACACCGCCTTCATGCGCAAGAACTGGGCCTGGGAAGAGGTCAAGCCGCAGGTACACAAGATCCACCGTACCGGCGCTGGCAGCTTTGACCCGCAGAACGACGACTACCTGATCCTGCTGGCCGAAGGCCGCCTGGTCAACCTGGGTAACGCCACTGGCCACCCAAGCCGCATCATGGACGGTTCGTTCGCCAACCAGGTGCTGGCCCAGATCTTCCTGTTCGAACAGAAGTTCGCCGACCTGTCGGCCGAGAAGAAAGCCGAGCGCCTGACCGTAGAAGTACTGCCGAAGAAGCTGGACGAAGAAGTGGCCCTGGAAATGGTCCGCGGCTTCGGCGGCGTGGTCACCCAGCTGACTAAACAGCAGGCCGACTACATCGGCGTGACGGTCGAAGGCCCGTTCAAGCCGCACGCTTACCGCTACTAAGCGAAAGCCGCAGCACTCTTGAACGATGCCAAGCCAGGTCGGCCTCTACCGACCTGGCTTTTACTTGCAGCTTGCCGCCAGAAGCGTGCTGCCAGAGGAACGCCTGATGTCACAAGAACGCCGCTACAGTTTCGAGTTCTTCCCGACCAAGACCGACGCCGGTCACGAAAAGCTGATGGGCGTGGCCCGCCAGCTGGCCGCCTGCAACCCGGACTTCTTCTCCTGCACCTACGGTGCCGGTGGCTCGACCCGCGACCGCACGCTGAACACCGTGCTGCAGCTGGAAAACGAAGTAAAGGTACCTGCCGCACCGCACCTGTCGTGCGTGGGCGACACCAAGGCCGAACTGCGTGCCCTGCTGGCCGAGTACAAGGCTGCCGGGATCAAGCGCATCGTTGCCCTGCGCGGTGACCTGCCGTCGGGCATGGGCATGGCCAGTGGCGAGCTGCGCTACGCCAGCGACCTGGTCGAGTTCATCCGCCAGGAAACCGCTGATCACTTCCACCTGGAAGTGGCCGCCTACCCCGAAATGCACCCGCAGGCGCGCAACTTCGAGGCCGACCTGGGCAACTTCGTGCACAAGGTCAAGGCCGGTGCCGACAGCGCCATCACCCAGTACTTCTTCAACGCCGACAGCTACTTCTACTTTGTCGAGCGCGCGCAGAAGCTGGGCGTGGATATCCCGGTGGTACCAGGCATCATGCCGATCACCAACTACAGCAAGCTGGCGCGTTTCTCCGACGCCTGTGGCGCCGAGATCCCACGCTGGATCCGCAAGCAGCTGGAAGCCTATGGCGATGACACCGCCAGCATCCAGGCTTTCGGCGAAGAAGTGATCACCCGCATGTGTGAACAGCTGCTGCAAGGCGGTGCACCAGGCCTGCACTTCTATACCCTGAACCAGGCCGAAGCGAGCCTGGCGCTGTGGAACAACCTCAAGCTGCCGCGCTGAAATCTTTTGGCAAGGTCTGCTTAAGAAATAATTAAGGCTTTGGTCATAGACTAAAGCCTTATTTATTTCAGGGTTACACAGGTCTTGCCAGCCATGCAGCATCCCCAGCCATCGCGCCCACAGCTTGTCTACCTGGCTTTTGGCCCGGCAACCTACCATCAGGAAGCCTGTTTCAGCATCGTCAGCGCCCTTGCCCAGCTGGGCCCGGCCGCAGGCGAAGCCATGGACATCCAGGTGTACACTGACAACCCGCAGCCGTATGCAGGGTTGCCAGTTACCACTCACTTGCTGGACGAGGCCACGCGCCAAGCCTGGAACGCCCCTCACGGTTACCACTTTCGCAGCAAGCATGTGCTTATGCGCCAAGTGCTGCAGCAACACCCGCTGGCGGTGCTGATCGACACCGACACCTTCTTCCGCACATCGCCGCTGCAACTGTTCGCCCGAGTGGCGCCCGGCAAACTGCTGTGCAATGCCATCGGCCCGCGCTACGGGGCGAACCAGAAGTGCCTGCTGTACAAGAACCTGCTGGCCATTCTCCAATCCCGAGGCCTGGCCGACTGCCAGATGCCACTGGTCAACTCCGGGGTGATCGGCCTTACTGCCGAAGACGCCGGCATCCTGGAGCACTCCATCGCCCTGATGGATGAGTTCCACCCTTTGGCTCGCGAGGCCTATACCCTCGAAGAGTTCTGCCTGGCCGTGGCGGCCTATCGCAAGCTACAGGTGGCCGAATGCACCGATGTCATTCACCACTACTGGAGCCGCAAGGCGCAGTTTCGCGCGAAGATCCAGGCCTGGCTGCGCAAGCACGGCCACGCCCCGTTAAGCCCGGCGGCGCTGGCCGACGTGGCCCTGGTCAACGACCAGTTGCCGCGGCCACCGGCCCTGCATCGCCTGGGCTACAAGGCCCTGAGCCTGACCCTGCCCAGCCAGGAGCGCCAGTTTGCCCGCGAGCTGCTGTATGGCTGCTACCCCTACGCCAATGAATTCGACCGCGCCTGCGCGCCGGCCTGGTGGGACAAGGCCCTGGAAAACCTCAATGCCCGACATGGCCACATGGAGCCAGAGCGGCTGCGCCAGTGCCTGCGTCACCCGGGTTTGCGCTTGTCGCTGGGCGAGCGGCGCAAGGATATCGAGGCGCATCTGTTGAGGTCTTCCCAATTTTGAGTGTGCCTGTGCTGGCCTCTTCGCGGGTGAACCCGCTCCCACAGGTACGGTGCCAAACTCAAGAATTGTGCGGACTCTGTGGGAGCGGGTTAACCCGCGAAGAGGCCACCACAGGAGAACGCCATACCCTCTGGCCATGCACCGGCCGAGCGCGTAATCTCCGGCCATGCCACTCATCGCCCGGCTGTTCTGGATCCTGCTGCTCGCTTGCCTGAGCCCGTTGGCCCTGGGGGAACGCTTGCGCCTGGTGACCGACGACTGGGCACCCTATGTGTATCAGCACAACGGTCAACCACGCGGCATCGACTACGAAGTCGCCAGCGAGGTTTTCGCCCGCCTCGGCGTCGAGGTGGAATGGCAGTTCCTGCCGTGGAAGCGCTGTCTGGCAATGGCAGAACAGGGCTTGGCCGACGGCATTCTCGACATCTTCCAGACCGACGCGCGCCAACCCTACCTGGTGTATGGCGCCGAACCCATGTCCGAGGTCGAATTCGTGCTGTTCCAGAATCGCTCGAGACGCCATGCCGTCACCCGCCTGGACGACCTCGCCGGCCTCACCATCGGCACATCGCCGGGCTACACCTATGGCCAGGCGTTCGCCGAGGCCTCGCACTTCAAGCGTGAAGCAGCCCCCACCCACGAAGCCAACTTCGGCAAGCTGATGCTCGGCCGCGTCGACCTGACGATCACCGACCGCAGGGTCGGGCACTTCCTGTTGCATCAACTGGGCCTGCAACAACAAGTCGAGCAGTTGCCGCTGGTGATCAGCCGCCAGGCGCAGTACCTGGGCCTGGTGCGCAAACCCGGGCGCGAGGCATTGGCCGTGGCCTTTGCCGAAGAACTGCAGCGTTTCAAGCAGGAACCGGCCTATGCGGCGATCAGCAACCGCTACACAGGCGACACCGGAAACATTCTCAACGCCGTTGAGCAGCAGGAAAGCAGCACAGCGCGATAGCTCTGTTATACTCGGGCCTTCCCGCCCGGCTCACGCCCGGACGCTCGGCCTCGCAACAGGCATCCCGATCGGCACCGACGCCCCTTCGCGTCCACCCTCCGTTTCCCGGATGTGCAGTGAAAGCCCAGCTGGACCGGACGCGATCGCATCCCACCGATGCCCGTCGCGCCAGGCAGAACATCCCAAACGGGCCCAGCCCAAACGAGAACAGGATCGCCCATGTCCTTTGCTTCCCTCGGTCTCTCCGAGGCTCTTGTCCGCGCTATCGAGGCTGCGGGCTATACCCAGCCGACCCCCGTGCAACAGCGGGCCATTCCCGCCGTGTTGCAAGGCCGCGACCTGATGGTTGCCGCCCAGACTGGTACTGGTAAGACCGGCGGCTTTGCCCTGCCGATTCTCGAGCGCCTGTTCCCGGCCGGCCACCCCGACAAGTCGCAGCGCCATGGCCCGCGCCAGCCGCGCGTGCTGGTCCTGACCCCGACCCGCGAACTGGCAGCCCAGGTGCATGACAGCTTCAAGGTCTATGCCCGTGACCTGCCACTGGTCAGCGCCTGCATCTTCGGCGGTGTTGGCATGAACCCGCAGGTCCAGGCCATCGCCAAGGGCGTTGACGTGCTGGTCGCCTGCCCGGGCCGCCTGCTCGACCTGGCCGGCCAAGGCAAGGTTGACCTGGCCCATGTTGAAATCCTGGTGCTCGACGAAGCCGACCGCATGCTCGACATGGGCTTCATCCACGACGTGAAAAAGGTCCTCGCCCGCCTGCCGGCCAAGCGCCAGAACCTGCTGTTCTCGGCCACCTTCTCCAAGGACATCACCGACCTCGCCGACAAGCTCCTGCATAACCCGGAGCGTATCGAGGTCACCCCGCCGAACACCACCGTCGAGCGTATCGAGCAGCGCGTCTATCGCCTGCCGGCCAGCCACAAGCGCGCGCTGCTGGCGCACCTGATTACCCAGGGTGCCTGGGAGCAGGTGCTGGTGTTTACCCGTACCAAGCACGGCGCCAACCGCCTGGCCGAGTACCTGGAAAAGCACGGCCTGACCGCCGCCGCCATCCACGGCAACAAGAGCCAGAACGCCCGTACCAAGGCGTTGGCCGACTTCAAGGCCAACAGCGTACGCGTACTGGTTGCCACCGACATCGCGGCCCGTGGCCTGGACATCGACCAGCTGCCACACGTGGTCAACTTCGAGTTGCCGAACGTCGAGGAAGACTATGTTCACCGCATTGGCCGTACCGGCCGTGCCGGTCGTTCGGGCGAAGCCATTTCCATGGTCGCGCCGGATGAAGAAAAGCTGCTCAAGAGCATCGAGCGTGTGACCAAACAGCGCATCCCGGATGGCGACTGGATGGGCTTCGATGCCAGCCAGGTTGAAGCCGAAAAGCCGGAAGTACGCGAGCGCCCGCAAAACAACGGCCGCGGTGGCCGTAACCAGCAGGCCCGTGGCGAAGGCGGCAAAGACGCCAACGGCGGCCGCAAGGACAAGGGCAAGGATAAAGGCAAGGCCAAGCAGCAAGCTGCCGAGAAGCCGGCCGACAAGGAAAAGAGCGGCGACAAGCAACAGCAGCCGCGTAAACCGCGTGACAAGAAGCCGCGCCAGCAGCAACAGCAGCAGGCCAGCAGCAGCGCGCCGAAAGTACCCGCTGACCGTGACCCGGAAGAGTTCCTGGACGACGACGTAGACAACTTCGGTAACCGTGCCGACTACGTCAGCCCGTACCAGGGCAAAGGCCAGGGCCGCAATCGCCGCCCAGGTGCGGGTACCGGTCAGGGTCAGGGGCAAGGCAACGGCCAGCGCAGCAACGCGGGTGGCCAGGGTCAGGCCCGCAATGGCGGCCAGCAGCGCAGTGGTGGTGGCGGCGGCGAAAAACGCCCACCGCGAGCCAACAACGGTGGCGGTGCCCGTCGTGATGGCGGCGGCGCTGGCCGTGGTCGCCCGGCCCGTGACGATGCAGCCCGGCAAGAGCCGGCCGTGCGCAACCCGCGCCAGCCGGAAAAACAGCCGGTGATCATCCGCAAGGAATCCAAGCTCGACCGTTTCCCGACCCCTGAGCAGCTGGACGACCTGCCAAGCCGCCCGCGCGGTGAGCGCCCGGCCTTGCTGACCCGAAAAGGCTAAGCCTGGGGCAGCCTGTGCCGGCCTTATCGCCGGCAAGCCAGCTCCCACAGGAAATCACTGCCCTCAGGGCTTTTGGTATTCCTGTGGGAGCTCGGCTTGCCGGCGATAGGGCCGTCGAAGGGACACAAAAACGCCGCCCAATGGGCGGCGTTTTTTATTGCCGAAGCAATGCTTACTTCTGCTTCACACCTTCAACACTGATATCCAGGTCCAGGGTCTGCGAAGTCGGGCCTGGGCCCTTGATGCCGAAGTCATTCAGGTTCAGCGTGGTGGTGGCATTGAAGCCAGCGCGCTCGCCGCCCCATGGGTCCTTGCCTTCACCGTTGAAGGTAGCCTTGAAGGTGACCGGCTTGGTCACGCCGTGCATGGTCAGGTCGCCGGTTACGTCCGCAGTCTTCTCGCCGGTCGACTTGACGCTGGTGGAGACGAACTTGGCTTCCGGGTACTTCTTCACGTCGAGGAAGTCGGCGCTGGCGATGTGCTTGTCACGCTCGGCGTGGTTCGACCACAAGCTGGCGGTTTTCAGGTCGACATTGATCTTGCTGGCTTCAGGCTTGGCGCTGTCCCAAGTGAAGTTGCCGTCAAAGTCCTTGAAGGTGCCGTGGATGAAGCTGTAGCCCAGGTGGCTGATTTTCCAGTCAACGAACGCGTGCTGGCCTTCCTTGTCGATCTTGTACTCGGCAGCCATGGCCTGGCCAGCGGAGAGCAGAGCGGTACCGAGCGCCAGAGCGGCAAAAGTCTTTTTCAACATCCTGTTCCTTCCTATGCAATTGAGGTTGAGAGTCAAGCTTTGCGGCCCAGCATACGGGTCAGGGTCGCGTCACGGTCGATGAAATGGTGCTTGAGTGCAGCCAGGGCATGCAGCACGGCAAAAATCACCAGGCCCCAGGCCAGCCACAAATGAACCACACCCGCCACGTCTGCCTGGTCAGGCAGGTCGCTGATCAGCGCCGGCACTTCGAACAGGCCGAACACCGGAATGCCGACGCCGTCGGCGGTGGAAATCAGGTAACCCGCGCCCATCACGGCGAACAGCCCGACATACAGCGCCAGATGGCCCAGCTTGGCCGCCGTGCGGGTGAGTGCGCCATGGTTGGCCGGTGCCGGGGGTGGCGGGCTGATGAAGCGCCAGATCACGCGCAGCATCATCACCGCCAACAGCACCAGGCCGATGCTCTTGTGCAGGTCTGGGCCAGATTTACGCCATGGGCTGTAGTAGTCGAGGCCGACCATCCACAGGCCCAGGCCGAACAGGCCAAAGACTGCCAGCGCCACGCCCCAGTGCAGGACGATGCTGACCACGCCGTAGCGAGAAGGTGAATTGCGCAGTTGCATGTTGGCGTGTTTCCCCGTGAAAGCTGTGCACAGACTAACGCGTAACGTATCGAAGAAAAGCGGAAAAAATTGCTTCGGATTATCGAGAAATCCGATACTTATTCTGTAAGCTTCCCATTAAGGAAACATTAACGATAGACGTAGAGTTCGGGGTTGTCAGTGCCGGCCTCTTCGCGGGTAAACCCGCTCCCACAGGGACGCATAAGGCCTGGGGCCTGCGCTATCTCTGTGGGAGCGGGTTTACCCGCGAAAGGGCCAGCACTACCTATAGATCAACCAGCCTTGGCCTGGGTATTGGCCACAGGCTTCTTGGCCGGTTCTGACTTGGCGGTAGCCTTCTTGGTCTCGGCGGGCTTGTGCGCTGGCTTGTGCGCCGGCGCAGGCTTCGCCGGGGCGGCCTTGGTCGCCGCAGGTTTGGCCGCCGCTTCCTTCACCACTGGCGCAGGTGCGGCCTGGGGTGCAGGCGCCGGAGCAGGCGCAACCACCGGCGCCACTTCTTCGGCCTTGGCAATCGGCTCGGCCTTCACCTCAGGTTTGTCCGCCCCGCCAAACAGGCGCTTGAAGAACCCAGGCTTGTCTTGCTTGGCCTCATCGACTGGCTTGGACTCCGCTTTGGCCGGCGCAGCATCGGCTTTCTCGGCCTTGTCGGACGAACCACCAAACATGTTCGAGAAGAACCCGCCCTTGCTCTCTTTCGCAGCCGCCGCGCCTGCCGCTGCAGCGGCCGCAACCGGCACCGCCTTGGCCGGGTCGAACGACTTGCCGGCCAGCAGGTCCTGTGCCTGGCTGGCGGCGCGCTGGCCGCTGCGCAGGGCGCCTTCCAGGGTGCCCGGGTAGAGGGCGTCGGTGTGTTCACCGGCAAAGGTGATGCGCTGCACCGGGCGCTCCCACAGGCGCCAGAACTTGCTGATCTGCCCCGGGCCATAGGCCAGGTAGGCACCGCCGGTACCGGCGTCAACGCTGTAGCGCTTGACCTCGTAACCGGTAAAGGCACCCCGCGCCTGCGGGTAGAAGGCATGCAGGCGGATCAATACCTGGTCGACCATCTGCTTGTCACCAAAGGCCTGCAGCAGGCGGGCGTTGTCGCCGGACAGGTTGATCACCACGTTGGCACCGCCCTTGAGCGCCGGCTCGATCCACAGCATGCCGAGGCCGGCGTTGCTGAAGATTTCGCCCGACATGCGTGCACGGCTTTCCCATACCGGTTTCTTGAACTTGAGCATCAGCTGGTCACGCCAGCCATAGTTGGTGCCTTTCAGTGCCGCCAGGTGCTTGCTGTCCAGACCCGGGGTCATCTGGATCTTGGCCAGCGCACGCAGCGGCACGGCCATGACCAGGTAATCGGCCTGGTAGCCGACACTGCCGACTTTGACCGTGACGCCGTCCTTGTCCTGCACAATGGCGGTCACCGGCGAACTGGTCTTGATGGTCTTCAGCTGTTTGACGAAGGCCTGGGCCAGCACCGGGCTGCCGCCAGGCAGGCGCGCGGCGCGCAAGTCGCGGTCACTGACGCCGCGGTACACGCGGTTCTGCTGGGCGAAGTACAGCAGCGACAGGCGCGACGGTTCATCGTAGCGGGTACGGATCTGCTGGTTGACCAGTTGGCGGGCAGTGGCAGGCAGTTGCAGTTTGTCCAGCCAGGTGGAGACGTTGATCTGGTCGAGGGCGAACAGTGTGCTGGTGGCCTGAGGGTTCAGCGGGTCGTCGATCGAGCGGGCCAGGTCGTCGAGGGTTTTCTCGTACCGCTTGAGCGCCTCGGCGGTAGCTGGCTGCTTGGTGGCCAGGTCGGTGGCACTGAAATACTCGCCGTCGATCAGGTAACCGGGGGTTCGCACAAACTCGGGTGCCGGCAGTGTTTCAAGCTTGAAACGGTCAAGGTACTGGTTGAGCACCGGTTGCGCCTTGGCGTTGCCGATCCACTCGCTGGTGGCCAGGCCCGAGCGCCCGCCCATGCCCGACTTGGCTTCCAGCAGGGTCACCTGCCAGCCTCTGTTCTGCAGCTCGTAGGCTGCCGTCAGGCCGGCCAGGCCGCCACCCACGACAATCGCCGTAGGCGTCTTGTCCTTTGCCAGCGCAGCGCCGCTGGACACACCAATCAATACCAACGCGCACAGGCGCACCCAAGCAGCAGCCATGTCGGCGAACTCCGAGTCAGGGGTTACAGAAACGGGGAGAGGCAGGAATGCCCCGGGAGAGATGCGTTAAGAATACGTCAGCTCCGCCGACCCTGCCAGCGCAGTGACATCAAGTGCCTTTGGCAACTGACATTTTTACCAGTAGCCAGGTCACACGGCGGCAAGCGAAGCTGGGGAAGATGGCCAGAAGCCCCGCCAGGAGGGCACGCGCATGATCTTCGAGGAGCAGTTCCAGCACGTCGAACGGCAGTTTCTGTGGCACAGACAAACATTGCACACCACCTCAGGCCTGAGCTTCCGTTCCAACAGCACGTCCTGGATCGGCTTTCATGAAGCCTTCAAGGGCGAGGAAGGTACCGAGTTGGTGATAGGCGAACACAGCGAGATCGTGATCAATTTCGATCAGGAGGTCGAATGCCTGCGCCTGGAATATTATGTGGTCAGCGACTTTCTCTGCGATGAGCTGCACATGCTGTTTGATACCGAAAGCCATGAGTTCGACATGGTTGCCCCGCCCCCGCGCAATTTCTATTGGCTAACGCTGGAAGGCAGCGGTTTCCGTGACCTGCGCCCCGGGCCCATCGCCACCAACCCCTACCACCAAGTGATTGACGGGCCATTCCGGCGCCTGACCATCTCCACGTCCCACGCAGGCACCGTGCACATCCGCAAGCTTGAATGGACCGGCACCCACCGCCATTGAAGGCGGCGGTTGTCCTGCCCGGCGGCATTGCTTAGGCTTACGCGGTCGAACCACGCCGCAAAGCCAGGAGAAGTGCCCATGGGCCTGAATGATCAGTGGATGCAACGCGACCTCAAGGTCTTGTGGCACCCCTGCACCCAGATGAAAGACCACGAGCAGCTGCCGCTGATCCCGATCAAGCGCGGCGAAGGCGTGTGGCTGGAAGACTTCGAAGGCAAGCGCTACCTGGATGCAGTGAGCAGCTGGTGGGTCAACGTGTTCGGCCATGCCAACCCTCGTATCAACCAGCGCATCAAGGACCAGGTCGACCAGCTGGAGCACGTGATCCTGGCCGGCTTCAGCCACCAGCCGGTGATCGAACTGTCCGAGCGCCTGGTGGCCATGACCCCGGCCGGCCTCGACCGAGTGTTCTATGCCGACAACGGGTCGTCGTGCATCGAAGTGGCACTGAAGATGAGCTTCCATTACTGGCAGAACGTCGGCAAGCCAGGCAAGAAGCGCTTTGTCACCCTGACCAACAGCTACCACGGCGAAACCATTGCCGCGATGTCGGTGGGCGATGTGCCGCTGTTCACCGAAACCTACAAGGCACTGCTGCTCGATACCATCAAGGTGCCGAGCCCGGACTGCTACCTGCGCCCCGAAGGCATGGGCTGGGAAGAGCACTCGCGCAACATGTTCCAGGCCATGGAACAGACCCTGGCCGAGCACCACGAGAGCATTTCGGCGGTGATCGTCGAGCCGCTGATCCAGGGTGCCGGTGGCATGCGCATGTATCACCCGGTGTACCTCAAGCTGCTGCGCGAAGCCTGCGACCGCTACGACGTGCACCTGATCCACGATGAAATTGCCGTGGGCTTCGGCCGCACCGGCACGATGTTCGCCTGCGAGCAGGCCGGCATCCGCCCGGACTTCCTGTGCCTGTCCAAGGCCCTGACCGGCGGTTACCTGCCGTTGGCTGCCTGCCTGACCACCGACAAGGTGTACCAGGCGTTCTACGACGACTACCCGACCTTGCGCGCGTTCCTGCACTCGCACAGCTACACCGGCAACCCACTGGCGTGCGCGGCGGCGCTGGCCACCCTGGACATCTTCGAACAAGACAACGTGATCGAGGCCAACAAGGCCCTGGCCACGCGCATGGCCAGCGCCACTGCACACCTGGCCGACCACGCCCACGTGGCCGAAATCCGCCAGACCGGCATGGCCCTGGCCATCGAGATGGTTCAGGACAAGGCGGGCAAGGTTGCCTACCCGTGGCAGCAGCGGCGTGGCCTGAAGGTGTTCGAGCATGCCCTGACCCGCGGTGCCCTGCTGCGTCCGCTGGGCAGCGTGGTGTACTTCCTGCCGCCGTACGTGATTACCCCGGAGCAGATCGACTTCCTCGCCGAGGTGGCCAGCGAAGGCATCGACATTGCCACCCGCGACAGCGTCAGCGTGGCGGTGCCGGCCAACTTCCACCCCGACTTCCGCGACCCGGGCTAACAAACCTGTAAGCCCACCGCCGAACTCTGTGGGAGCGGGTTTACCCGCGAATGCGATAGTGGATCCACCGCCGCCTTCGCGGGTAAACCCGCTCCCACAGAGGATGATGTCAACGCCCTATTCCGAGCTGAACCATGAGACTGTCCCGCTTCTTCATCGACGCCCCCCTGAGCCTTGGCGAGCATGACCTGCCCGAGGCTCAGGCCCACTACATCGGCCGCGTGCTGCGCATGGCCGCCGGCGACGCCGTGCAGCTGTTTGACGGCAGCGGCCAGGAATACCTTGGCCAATTGCTCGAGGTGGGCAAGAAAACCGTGCGCGTCAGCCTCGACCAGGCCTTCGCCGGCCAGGCCGATTCGCCCCTGCACGTACACCTTGGCCAGGGCCTTTCGCGTGGCGAGCGCATGGACTGGGCGATCCAGAAGGCCACCGAACTGGGCGCCAACGCCATCACCCCGATCGTCAGCGAACGTTGCGAAGTGCGCCTGAAGGACGAGCGCGCCGACAAGCGCCTGGCCCACTGGCGCCAAGTGGCGATCAGCGCTTGCGAACAATGCGGCCGCTCGACCTTGCCGGTCATCCACCCGCCAGTGACCCTGGCTGAATGGCTTGGCAGCAGTAAAGCTGACCTGAAACTGGTGCTGCACCCGGTTGCCGAGCCACTTAGCAGCCACGACAAGCCTGCGACCCTGGCCTTCCTGATCGGCCCCGAAGGTGGCCTGAGCGAAGCCGAAGTCGAGCAGGCCAAGGCCGCCGGTTTCCACGCTGCACGCCTTGGCCCACGCGTGCTGCGCACCGAGACCGCGCCGGTGGTGGCGTTGTCGGTGGCACAGCAGTTGTGGGGCGACTTTTAACTAACGCACGTAGAACGACACGGCCACGAAGTGCATAAGGCTGCCGACAATCACGAACAGGTGCCAGATGCCATGCGCATGGCGCAAGCGGCTGTCGAGGGCGAAGAAGATGATGCCGACGGTGTAGAACACGCCGCCGGCAGCCAGCCAGGCAAAGCCTGCAGTGCCCAGTGAGTGCAGTAGCGGCTTGACCGCCACCAGCACGATCCAGCCCATCACCGCGTAAATGATGATCGACAGGATCCGCGCCTCGGAGCGCGGCTTGATCTCTTGCAGCATGCCGATCACCGCCAGCCCCCAGACCACGCCGAACAGGCTCCAGCCCCAAGGGCCGCGCAGGCTGACCAGGCAGAACGGCGTGTAGCTGCCGGCGATCAGCAGGTAGATCGACAGGTGATCGAGCTTGCGCATGATCACCTTCGCCCGCCCGCGGGTGCTGTGGTACAGGGTGGAGATGCTGTACAGCAACAGCAACGTGCTGCCGTAGATGGAGAAACTGACGATCTTCCACGGGTCGCCTTGCAGGCCCGCTACCACGATCAGCCAGATGGCACCGATACAGGCCAGGACAGCACCGACCAGGTGGGTCCAGGCGTTGAAGCGTTCACCGTAATACATGCAAACACAGACCTCCTGAGGTGGGCTGGGTTCCTGATGATGTCTGTTCCGGCCTCTTCGCGGGTGAACCCGCTCCTACACTGGTTACGCGTATCGTTGTAGGAGCGGGTTTACCCGCGAAGAGGCCCTATACCTCACATCCTACCCAAGCTCAGGTTGCAGTTCCGCGTCACGCACCAGCCTTTCCAGCCCCACAAGGTCCGGCACCCGTGCCACCTGCTCGCCCACCTGCACCGCCGCCAGTTCCAGCCGGCCCAGCGCTACATCCACATAGTTGAGCTGGCTGTCGAGCTTGCACGAGCGCGGAATGTCCTGCAGCAGCAGCGCCAGGTAGCGCAGGCCGGTATCACCCAGGGCATTGAGCACCACCACCCGCGCCCGGTCCCCGCAGGGTGTCTCACCGCCGCAAGCCGCCTCGAAACCGATCAGCGGCAGGTGCTGCTGGCGCCAGTCGATCCAGCCCAGGTGCCAGGCCGGGTCGCCGTGTTGGCACACCAGGTTGCGCTGGCCACTCAACTCGGCCACCGCCACATTGGGTAGCACCAGGGTGCGGTCACCCAAGGGCAGCAACAGCCCGGTCAGGCTGCTGCGCTGGCCGGCGATCAGTTCAAGCATGGGTCTGGCTCCAGTGGGCAATGCTCTGCAACAGCAGCGATTCCTGGTACGGCTTGCCCAGGTATTCGTTGACGCCGATGGCCATGGCGCGGTCGCGGTGCTTCTGCCCGGTGCGCGAGGTGATCATGATGATCGGCAGGTCTTTCAACCGCTCATCACGGCGAATCCGCGTGGCCACCTCGAAACCGTCCATGCGCGGCATCTCGATATCCAGCAGCAACACGTCGGGGCGGTGCTCTTCCAGCAGGGCCATGGCATCGACCCCGTCCTTGGCCGTGAGCACGCTCATGCCGTGGCGCTCCAGCAGGCGGCTGGTGACCTTGCGCACCGTTACCGAGTCGTCCACTACCATCACCAGCAAGGCGCGGCGCGGTGCCGGGCCAAGCAGTTGCCGCTGGCTGCCACCACCGGGCAAGCGCGCCAGGCGGCGCTGCTGGCCACGCAGTTGACCGAGCAGATCGAGAATCAGCACCACCCGGCCATCGCCCAGCAAGGTCGCCCCCGACAGCCCGGCCACCGCAGCAAACTGCGGCCCCAGGCTCTTCACCACAATCTCGCGGCTAGGCGACAGGGCGTCGGCCTGGATGGCAAACGACTGCTCCTTGGCATGCACCAGCAGCACCGGCAGCGGCACGCTCTGCCCCAGCAAGGCGGGGCGCGGCATGCCCTGCAGCAACTCGCCCAGGTAGCGCAGCTCGTATGCGTGGCCCGCGTAAACATAACGCGGCGTGTCCAGCTGGTAGCAGGCCGCCAGCTCTGCCGGCGGCACGCGGACGATGCCCTCGATGGTGTTGAGCGGGATGGCGTACTGCTCTTCACCCAGGTGCACCATCAAGGCGCGGTTGATCGACACGGTGAATGGCAGGCGGATCAGGAACCGCGCGCCCTTGCCCTGGGCCGACTCGATGCTCATCGAACCGCCCAGCTGCTTGACCTCTTCGTGCACCACGTCCATGCCCAGTCCACGCCCGGAAATCTGGGTAATCTTCTCGGCAGTGGAAAAACCCGGGCGCAGGATGAACTGCAGGATTTCGTGGTCGCTCAAGTGCGCCTGCGGGTCCAGCAGGCCGCGCTTGATGGCCTTGCGCCGCACCGCCTCCAGCGGCACACCGGCGCCGTCGTCGGTCATTTCGATGACGATATCGGCACCTTCGTGCAGCAGGTTCAGGTGAATGGTGCCCTGCTCCGGTTTACCGGCAGCCAGGCGCATTTCGCGGCTTTCCAGGCCATGGTCGACGGCATTGCGCAGCATGTGTTCCAGCGGCGCCACCATGCGTTCAAGCACGCTGCGGTCCAGTTCGCCCTCGGCATTGCCGACCACCAGTTCCACCTGCTTGCCCAGCTCGCTGGCCACCTGCCGCACCACCCGCTGCAGGCGCGGTACAAGGCGTTCGAACGGCACCATCAGGGTGGCTGTCAGGCCCTCCTGCAGCTGGCTGTTCACCCGTGCCTGCTGCTGCAGCAGGCTGTACGCCTCGTGGGCGCGCTGAGCCAGGGTTTCCTTCAGGTCGAGCAGGTCCGAGGCGGACTCGAACAGCGCCCGCGACAGCTGCTGCAACTGCGAGTGGCGGTCCAGCTCCAGCGGGTCGAAGTCGTCATAGGCATCACCTTCGAACGGCTGCCGGCTGGAGATCCGCCCTTGGGTCTCGATGTCCAGGCGCAGCAACTGGTCGCGCATGCGCTCAAGGGTGGTTTCCATCTCGTTGAGGGTGAACTGCGCATCGTTGACCTGCTGCTCGATGCGCCCACGGATGATCGAGTGCTCACCGGCCAGGTTGCCCAGGTCGTCGAGCAGCTCGGCATCGACCTTGACCATGTCGCCCGGCGCCCGCTCCGGTGCCGCTGCTGGCGCTTCGGCGGTGCTGGCTTCTTGTGGTCCCTGGCCTGCCGCACTGTCGGTCAGCGCTGCGCTGCTGAAGTTGCGGATATAGTCGATCAGTGCCGTGGCGGCATGCAGCGGCTGGCCGAGGCGCACGGCATCAAGCATGTGCGCCAGGCGGTCATGGCAGTTCTGCAGCAAGGCGAACAGCGGCGCGCTCGGCGGCAGGCGGCCGGCAGCCAGCAGTTCGTAGAGAAATTCCAGTTCGTGGGCCAAGTCGCCGATCGGGGCAATCTCGACCATGCGCGCCACGCCCTTGAGGGTGTGCAGGTCGCGCATCAGGTTGTCCACCTCGACGCTGTTGCGCGGGTCGGCTTGCCAGCGGGCCAGGGCTGCGGCGGCGCTCTCGACGATGTCCGAGCTTTCTTCGAGGAACACTTCCAGCAGTTCTTCGCCGGGGTTTTCCGGCGCTTCTACCTGCGCCTCGACGACCTCCGGCAACAAGGGCGGGCGTGGCAGCCCCAGGCCCAGGGAATCGGCCAGGTCCATGTCCGGGTGTAGCGGCGTCACCGAATCGATACCCACCAGGCCGGTGGCATCCGGCGCCAGGGCCTGGTCCAGCAGCTTGCGCAGGCCGTCGACCAGCGCCGGGCGCGGCGGGATATCCTGCCCGGCCGCCACTTCGTCGAGCATGTCCAGCAGGGCTTCATGGGCTTGCTGTGCCTGGGCGAAGAAGGCTACGTCGGCAGGCAGGCTGCCCTCCTCCACGGCGCCGTACAGGTCGAGCAACGCTTCGCACACATCGTCCATCTGCCACAGGTCGGCCAGGTGCGCGGCATGGCCCAGGGTGGTCATTTCATCGAGCAGGGTGTCCAGCGCATCACGCTGACCGGGCTGCTGCTGCCAGCGTGACAGCAGTGATTCGGCATTGAGCAGGATATCCATGGCTTGGGCCAGGAAGCTGGCAACCTGCTGTGGGTCGCGCTTGCCGCGCCGCGCATGCTGCGGGTCGAGACGCAGGCTGGCCAGGCGCTCGTCCACGGCCTGGCCGACCTGTTCGATCAGCTCCGCGGCGCCGGGGATGGCTGCCAACGGCGTGCTGTCGAGTTGCGCCAGCCCCAGGTGGAACAACGAGCGTGCGGCCTCCAGCCATTCGACCTCGGCCATTTGCAGGGGCAACTGATGGCCCTTGTACTCACGAACCAGGCGGTCGAAGGCTGTGGCCAGTTCGGCGACCGGCATCACACCGGCCATGGCAGCACTGCCCTTGAGCGTGTGCAGGGCACGTTGCAGGCCATCGCTGACCGGCGTGTCATGGCCATCGGCTGCCTGCAGGAAAGCGTCGAGGCTGGCCAGGTGGCCCTGCGCTTCAGCCCGGAAAATATCCAGCAACTGCGGGTCGAGGCCGTCGAGATCGGCAGCCGCCGGTGCATCATTCTCGGCCAGGGCATGCAGGTGCCCGGCCAGCTGTTCGATTTCGCTCAATTGCGGCAGCTGGCCAGCGGCAAAGTCGGCCAGCAGGTCGGGCAGCTGCACAAAGGCCTGCTGCAGGGCCACCACGCCTTCCGGGCTGAGCACGCTGCGGCCTTCGAGCACCCGGTTCAGCAGGTGCTCGGCGCCCCAGACCAGTTCGGCCACGGCCTCGGCATGCACCATGCGCCCACTGCCCTTGAGCGTATGCAGCGCCCGCCGCACTTCGCCCAGCGCTTCACGTTGCTGGTTGTCGGCACGCCAGCGCAGCCAGTGGCGCTCGATTTCCGGCAGCAACTCACCGGCCTCTTCAAGAAACACCTCGCGCAGTTCGTCATCGATGCCATCGCCGCTGTCATCCAGGCCTGCGCTAGCGTCGACCTGCGTACAGTGCACCCCCAGTGCTGCCAGGCTGGCCCGGGCCATGTCGATGAAGGGCTGGCCATCGGCCAACGGGTCGGCCACCCGCCATTGCAGGTAGCATTCGGCGGCGCTAAGGGCCTCGGCCAAGTGGGCCAGCTCGTCGGCGGGCGGCTCTGTTTCCAGGTGCTGCAGCCAGCGCTGCACATAGCCGGCACAGCCGGCAAACAGCTCGGCCACGGCTGGCAGCATCAACATCGCCAGTGCCCCTCGAATCTGCTGCAACAAGCCCGGCAAGGGTTGCAGGCGCTGGCGTGGCCAGCCGGACTCCAGGCAATCGCCGATCAGGTCCTTGGCCTGCTGCAGCACGTTCAGCGACTCGTTCAGCACCAACTGGCGAATCTCGGCCAGGTCCGAACCCGGCAGGCCGCCCTGGCCGTTTTCTTCCAGCGGGCCGACCATGCCATTGAGGGTGGCCTCGACGTACAGCAGCGCACCTGCAACATCCATCAGCACGGCGTCATCCACGGCCCGCTCACCCTCGGCCAAGGCCTGCAACGCCAGCACCTGGTCGATGATCACCCGCCGCGGTTGCTGGAAACCCAGCACGGCCAGGGTGTCGGCCACATGGCGCAGTGGCGCCAGCAAAGCGTCAAGCTGCTCGCTGTGCTGGCGGTCACCGCGCACGAACTGGTCGAGGCGCTCCTTGATGCGCATCAGGTCGTCGCACAACGCGCTCACCACCGAGCGCAAGGCATCCCGGCCCGGCCCGGCCTGCAACTGGTCGCGCCAATTGCCCAGCGACAGGTCGAGGTTGGCCAGGTCGTCGGAGCCGGCAAAGCGTTGCGCGGCGCCGCTGATCAGGCTGGCCTGGGCCAGTGGTTCGACGCCACGGCAGGCGCGCAACTGGTTGAGCAGCGGCAGCATCACCAGGGGCAGGTCGTGGCGCGCACCGCGCAAGCGCTCAAGGTAGGACGGCAGTTGCTCAAGGCCACGGAACAGCGCGCCCAGGCAATCGCCCCGCGGGCTGACCTGGCCGTCGGCCAAGGCCTTGGCGAACAGTTCCAGTTCCTCGGCCAGGCGCGTGGCGCCACGCAGTTCGAGCATGCGCAGGCAGCCGTGCACCTGGTGCAGGTTGTCGACCACGAAGGCCAGCATCGACAGGTCGCCCGGCTCGCCGGCAAAGCGCTCCAGGGCCTGGCGCGCCTGGCTCAGGCAGTCAAGGATGGTGGCCTTGGTCCAGGCCAGCGCCACCGTGTCGTGGCGCTCGGGGCTTGGTGCTGCTACGGCCATGGGTACTCCTCGGCGCAGTCCGGTTCATCAACAGGCCGCTTCACTTGGGCTCCGCAGGTGGCGGCAAGGTAAAGCCGGACACCGAACGGCGCATTTCGCTGGCCATGCGCGCCAGGTGGCGGATGCTGTCGGCGGTGGCGCCAGAGCCGGCGGAGGTTTGCGCGGTAATCTGCTGGATCACCGCCATGGTGTGGGAAATCTGCCCGGCCGACGAGGTCTGCAACTGGGCGGCATCGGAAATGCTGTGGATAAGGTCGGCAAGGTTCTGCGATACGCCTTCGATCTCGGCCAGCGCCACCCCGGCATCCTGGGCCAGGCGGGCGCCGCGCACCACTTCGGCGGTGGTCTGCTCCATGGAGATCACCGCCTCGTTGGTATCGGCCTGAATGGTGCGCACCAGCGCCTCGATCTGGCGGGTGGCCGACGACGAGCGTTCGGCCAGGCGTTGCACCTCGTCGGCCACCACGGCAAAACCACGGCCGGCCTCACCGGCCAGTGAGGCCTGGATGGCTGCGTTGAGGGCAAGAATGTTGGTCTGGTCGGCAATGTCGTCGATCAGGCTGACGATGTCGCCGATTTCCTGGGACGACTCGCCCAGGCGCTTGATCCGCTTGGCGGTGTCCTGGATCTGCTCGCGAATGTTGTCCATGCCGTTGATGGTGTTGTGCACCACCTCGTTGCCCTTGTTGGCAATGGCCACCGAGCGCTCGGCCACCTTGGCCGACTCGTAGGCGTGCGCGGAAACCCGGTCGATCGACTCGACCATGTCGCCAACCGCCTCGGAGGCTTCGCTGATCTGCTCGGCCTGGTGCTCGGAGGCCTTGGCCAGCTGGCGTGCGGTGTTCTGCGTGTCCTGCACGGCAGCGGCAACCTGCACGGCGCTGTGGTTGATGGTGGCAACCAGGTCGCGCAGCTGGTCCACGGAATAGTTGATCGAGTCGGCAATGGCGCCGGTGAAGTCTTCGGTCACCGAGACAGTCACGGTCAGGTCGCCATCGGCCAGCTCTTCGATTTCGTCAAGCAGGCGCATGATCGCCTGCTGGTTGCGTTCATTCTTTTCTGCCGTCTCGCGCAACTGGCGGTTGGTGGTGCGTACCATCACCAGGCCGATGAGAATGATCGAGGCCAGCGCCAGCAGGCCCAGGGCATAGCCACCCACGGTATCGAGGGTGCGCCCGCCCGCCAGGTTTTCGAAGCCGTTGGCCAGGTGCGAAGCCTCGTCGAGCAGGGTTTGCGACAGGCTGAAGATGTTGCCTGCCGCCTCGCGCACCCGGAACAGCTCCGGCGAGGTTTCGAGGATTTCATCCACCGAGCCGGCAACGAACTGGAACAGTTCGGCAATTTCCGCCAGCCGGGCACGGGCGTCGGCATCTGCAACGCGGGTTACCTGAATGGTCGCGTTGCCGTTGAGCATGCCCTCCAGCACCTGGCCAAAGCGCCCGGCATCGCGGCCAAAGGCATCAGCTGCCTGGGCTGCCGTATCATCGCCGGCCAGCACGGTATTGACCGAGCCGAGGATGCGCTCGGCCAGCAAAAGCTGGCGCTGGGCCACCACCACCTGGTTCGCCGGAGCGCCGCTCTGCAGCAGGATCTCGACGACCTTTTCGTACTCCACCTGTAACTGCGGCACGGTCTCGGCCAGGGTCGCCGCCACCTGGTGCAGCGACAACACGGTTTGCTCGCTGGCCAGGATGGTGTCGGTGTTCTTGCGCAGGTTTTCCCAGTCGCGGCGTACCGCTTCCATCTCGTCACGCACCGAAGCCGGTGCTGGCGGCAGGCCGGTGGACTTGTCGCCCTGGCGCAGGTAGCCCCAGCGCCGCTCGAAATCGTTGCGTGCATCCGATAGCAGCTTGAATGCCAGGGCTTTGCCGGTGGCCGCCTCGGTGGCGTTCTTGGCAATGCGCTGCGACAGCACGCGCAGCTCGCCGGCATGGCCGATGTACTGCTTGTCGTAGTTGGACTGGGTATTGAGGTAGGCGAAGTTGGCGAACAGCAGGATGATCGACAGGATCAGGATCAGGAACAGCACGGTGATCTGCGCGATGCTGCGGGTACGTGGGGTCACGGTGGTGGCTGTGACGGGGGTGGCAGGCTTGTTCACGTTCGCAGGTCCTATAACGCCACATCGAGAAAGCCCGGCGCCTGGGCCAGGGCGAAGGGGCTGAAGATTGCCCAGTTGCGTTCACGCGGGAAGTGCCCCTGCACAAAGCGGGCAGCGGCGCGGATCAGTGGCTGCGGCGGCGACAGTTGCAGGCTGTCGAGGGCAAAGTGCTGCAGGCCAAGCACCTCGTCCACCAGCAGGCCGACGAACAGGTCTTCATGGTCCAGCACCAGCACCCGGCGCTGCTTGCCCGGGGCAACGTGGCCCAGGCCAAAGAAGCTGCTCAGGTCCATTACCGGCAACAGCCGGCCACGCAGGTTGGCTACCCCGCAGACCCACGGCTGCACACCGGGGACGCGGCTGCTGCGCGGTTCGCGCAGCACCTCGGCCACTTCGCCCATGGGCGCGACGAACCACTGCCCGGCAATGCGAAAGCCGATGCCGCTCCATTCCTGCAGGCGGTTGTCCTGCGGCGGCTGGTCGGCGACCAGCAAACGGCAGCGCCGGTCAATGTCCAGCAACAGCTCGAAGGCGGTCAGCGACGCGCCCTGCGGGCGGGTGGTCAAGCCCCCAGCACTTCTTTGAGCTTGGCAATCAGCGCGTCTTCTTCCACCGGTTTGGTGAGGAAGTCACGGGCGCCCTGGCGCGTGGCCCAGATACGGTCGGTTTCCTGGTCCTTGGTGGTCACCACGATCACCGGGATGGCGCTGGTTTCCGGGTCCTTGCTGAGCTGGCGGGTGGCCTGGAAGCCGTTCATGCCGGGCATGACGATGTCCATCAGCACGGCATCGGGCTTGTCCTGCCGGGCCAGGGCCACGCCGTCGGCACCGTTGCTGGCCTTGAGCACCTGGTAGCCGTGCTTTTCCAGCCATTCGGTCAAGCGGTACATCTCTGTCGGCGAGTCGTCGACAATCAGAACTCGGGCCATGCTGGTTCCCCATCAGGAAAGAAAGACCGCGCCATGGCGGGGCGCGGTCAGGGTGCGTGTTGTTGAGGTGCGGCAAAGCCGGGCACATGGGCGCGGATCGCGTCGAGCAGTTCTTCCTTGCTGAACGGTTTGGTCAGGAACTGATCGGAACCCACCACCCGGCCACGGGCCTTGTCGAACAGGCCGTCGCGCGACGACAGCAGGATCACCGGGGTGTCCTTGAAGGCGCTGTTGTGCTTGATGATTGCGCAGGTCTGGTAGCCGTCCAGGCGCGGCATCAGCACATCGACGAAGATGATGCCGGGCTGGTGATCGACGATCTTGGCCAGGGCATCGAAGCCATCGCTGGCGGTGATGACCTCGCAGCCTGCTTCACCGAGCAACATCTGCGCGGTGCGGCGGATCGTGCGCGAATCGTCGATCACCATCACCTTCAGGGGTTGTTCCATCACTTGGGCTACCGTCGCTGTTTTTGCCGAAATCGTAGGGCCGCTGCGCGCCCCGATCGCGACACAAGGCCGCTCCTACAAGGGAACGCAAACTCCTGTAGGAGCGGCCTTGTGTCGCGATCGGGCTGCGCAGCAGCCCCAAAGGCCTGTTGTACAGCACTATGACTGGCATTTTTAGCACACTCCGGGTGGCCGTTCCATCTGCGCCGCCCCTTGACCGGCGGCGTTCGCGGCGCCACCCTGAGCCACTTTTCTTTCGAGCCATCGCGGCCACGTGCCGCCAAGAGGAACCACCCCATGAGCGTTCGCCTCGGCATTGTCATGGACCCCATCGCGTCCATCTCCTACAAGAAGGACAGTTCGCTGGCCATGCTGCTGGCCGCCCAGGCACGCGGCTGGAGCCTGTTCTACATGGAACAGCACGACCTGTATCAAGGCGAAGGCAAGGCCCGTGCGCGCATGCGCCCGCTGAAAGTGTTCGCCGACCCGGCCCGCTGGTTCGAGCTGGGCGAGGAACAGGACAGCACCCTGGCAGAGCTGGATGTGATCCTGATGCGCAAGGACCCGCCGTTCGACATGGAGTTCGTCTACAGCACCTACCTGCTGGAGCAAGCCGAGAACGATGGCGTGCTGGTGGTCAACCGCCCGCAAAGCCTGCGTGACTGCAACGAAAAGCTGTTTGCCACGCTGTTCCCGCAGTGCACGCCACCCACGCTGGTCAGCCGCCGCCCGGACATCATCCGCGAGTTCGCGGCCAAACATGGCGATGTGATCCTCAAGCCACTGGATGGCATGGGCGGCACGTCGATCTTCCGCCACCGGGTGGGCGACCCCAACCTGTCGGTGATCCTCGAAACCCTGACCGCACTGGGTGCCCAGCAGATCATGGCGCAGGCCTACCTGCCGGCGATCAAGGACGGCGACAAGCGCATCCTGATGATCGACGGCGAGCCGGTCGACTACTGCCTGGCGCGCATCCCGGCCAGCGGCGAGACCCGTGGCAACCTGGCCGCCGGTGGCCGTGGCGAAGCCCGCCCATTAAGCGAGCGTGACCGCTGGATCGCGGCTCAGGTCGGCCCGACCCTGCGCGAGAAGGGCCTGCTGTTCGTTGGCCTGGACGTGATCGGCGACTACCTCACCGAAATCAACGTCACCAGCCCTACCTGCATTCGCGAAATCGACAACGCCTACAACACCGATATCGGTGGCAAACTGATGGACGCCATTGATCGCCAGCTGAAGGCGCGCTGACCGTCGACGCGCGGCGTAAACCCAGAGTGGGGTATGATGCGGGTCCTTTGACACTGACCCGCTGCCCCGCCCTGCGGTTGCTGGATACCTGATGACGCTGCCCGCTGACATCCCCGCCGACCTGCTGCCGCCCCGTGTTCGCCCGGTGGACCGGCTCGGCTTTACCCTGTGCCTGGCTGCCCTGGTGCACCTGGCGCTGATCCTTGGCGTCGGCTTCACCGTGGTCAAACCGGCCGAAATCCGCCATACCATGGACATCACCCTGGCCACCTTCAAAAGCGAAAAACCGCCGCAGAAGGCGGATTTCCAGGCCCAGGACAACCAGCAAGGCAGCGGCACCCTGGACAAGAAGGCGGTGCCCAAGACCACCGAACTGGCGCCGTTCCAGGACAGCAAGATCAACAAGATCACCCCGCCGCCTGCGGCCAGGCCCGAGGTGGTGCCGCCGCCAACCCCGCAGAAGTCGGCGGTAGTGACCACTGCACCGAAGGCGCAGAAGGTCGAGCCCAAGCCCAAGGAAAGCAAGGCGCAGCCCAAGCCGGCCGCGCCTGCGCCGGACTTCGACAGCTCGCAGCTGTCCAGCCAGATCGCCAGCCTGGAGGCGGAGCTGTCCAACGAGCAGCAGCTGTACGCCAAGCGCCCGCGCATCCACCGCCTGAACGCCGCTTCGACCATGCGCGACAAGGGCGCCTGGTACAAGGAAGAGTGGCGCAAGAAGGTAGAGCGGGTGGGCAACCTGAATTACCCCGACGAAGCGCGCCGGCAGCAGATCTACGGCAACTTGCGCATGATGGTGTCGATCAACCGCGATGGTTCGCTGTATGAAGTGCTGGTGCTGGAGTCGTCCGGGCAAGCGGTGCTGGACCAGGCGGCGCAACGCATCGTGCGGCTGGCGGCGCCGTTTGCGCCGTTTACCGGCGACCTGGCCGAGTTCGACAGGCTGGAGATCATCCGCACCTGGCGCTTTGCCCGTGGGGACCGTTTGTCCAGTAACTGATCTTCTGCAGCAATCAGCTCCTGTGGGAGCGGGTTTACCCGCGAAAGCGTCCGACCAAGCAACATCATTGCCTGATCTGGCGCATTCGCGGGTGAACCCGCTCCCACAGGGATCGCACAAGCCTTCAAGCCTTCAAGCCTTGTTGTGCACCTTGTCAGCCTCGCCACCTGGCGCCACACTACTACCCCATGAAAACCCTCACGCCGAGCTACCTCAAGCATCAGTTCCTGATTGCCATGCCGCACATGGCCGATCCGAACTTCGCCCAGACCCTCACGTACATCGTCGAGCACAACGCCCATGGCGCCATGGGCCTGGTGGTCAATCGGCCGCAGGAGCTGAACCTGGCCGACATCCTCGAGCAGTTGCGCCCGGACGAAACGCCGCCGGCCGACACCTTGCAGGTGCCGATCTACCAGGGTGGCCCGGTGCAGACCGACCGCGGCTTCGTGCTGCACAGCAGCGAGTGCAGCTTCCAGGCCAGCGTGGCGCTGGAAGGGCTGACGCTGACCACCTCGCAGGACATCCTGCTGGCCATCGCCGCCGGGGTAGGCCCGAAACAGAGCCTGATCACCCTTGGCTATGCCGGTTGGGAAGCCGGCCAGCTGGAAGCGGAGCTGGCCGACAACGCCTGGCTCAACTGCCCGTTCGACCCGGAAATCATCTTCGGCATGGCCAGCGACCTGCGCCTGGAGGCCGCCGCCGCCAGCCTGGGCATCAACCTGCACTTGCTGACCAGCCAGGCGGGCCACGCCTGATGTCAGAGCTACGCTTACTGCTGGGCTTCGACTACGGCAGCAAACAGATCGGCGTGGCCGTCGGCCAGGTAATCACCGGCCAGGCCCGCGAACTGTGCACGCTCAAGGCACAGAACGGCGTACCGGACTGGGCCCAGGTAGAAAAGCTGATTGCCGAATGGAAGCCCGACGCCATCGTCGTCGGCCTGCCGCTGAACATGGACGGCACGCCCAGCGAAATGAGCGCCCGCGCCGAAAAGTTCGCCCGCCGCCTGAACGGCCGCTTCAACCTGCCCGTGCACACCCACGATGAGCGCCTGACCACCTTCGAGGCCAAAGGCGAGCGCATGGCCCGTGGTGGCCAGCGTGGCAGCTATCGCGACAACCCGGTCGATGCCATTGCCGCCGCCCTGCTGCTGCAAGGCTGGCTGGAGGCCAATACCTGATCATCTTTGCTGCCGGCCACGCCCGGCGCACCCTTCCGAGGAGCCCGCAATGAGCCTACCCAATCCCGCCGAGCTGGTCCGGCAGATGGCTGTCGACCTTCGTGCCCACCTGGCCCGCCGCAACATCAGCGAACCACGTTACATCGGTATCCGCACGGGCGGTGTCTGGGTTGCCCAGGCCCTGCAGGAGGCCATGGGCGACACCAGCGCCATGGGCACCCTGGACGTTTCGTTCTACCGCGACGACTTCAGCCAGAACGGCCTGCACCCGCAGGTACGCCCCTCCGAGCTGCCGTTCGAGGTCGAAGGCCAGCACCTGGTGCTGGTAGATGACGTACTGATGAGCGGCCGCACCATCCGCGCGGCGCTCAACGAACTGTTCGATTACGGCCGCCCGGCCAGCGTCACCCTGGTCTGCCTGCTGGACCTGGATGCCGGCGAACTGCCGATCCGCCCGAATGTGCTTGGCGCCACCCTGTCGCTGGCAGCCCATGAACGGGTAAAATTGACCGGACCCGCACCGCTCGCCCTCGAGCGCCAGGACCTCGCCTCCGCTTCCGCCCTTTAAGAGTCCCCCGCGATGACGCCAATCGACGCCAAGCGCCCGCTGCAGCTCAATGATCAGGGCCAGCTGCGCCACTTCCTCTCGCTCGACGGTTTGCCCCGCGAACTGCTCACCGAGATCCTCGACACCGCCGACTCGTTCCTGGAAGTCGGCGCCCGGGCCGTGAAAAAAGTCCCGCTGCTGCGCGGCAAGACCGTGTGCAACGTGTTTTTCGAGAACTCGACCCGTACCCGTACCACCTTCGAGCTGGCGGCCCAGCGCCTGTCGGCCGACGTGATCAGCCTGAACGTGTCGACCTCCTCGACCAGCAAGGGCGAAACCCTGTTCGACACACTGCGCAACCTCGAAGCCATGGCCGCCGACATGTTCGTCGTGCGCCATTCCGACTCGGGCGCAGCGCACTTCATTGCCGAGCACGTGTGCCCGGACGTTGCCGTAATCAACGGCGGTGATGGCCGCCACGCTCACCCGACCCAGGGCATGCTCGACATGCTTACTATCCGCCGCCACAAGGGCAGCTTCGAGAACCTGTCGGTGGCCATCGTCGGCGACATCCTGCACTCACGCGTGGCTCGCTCCGACATGCTCGCGCTGAAGGCGCTGGGTTGCCCGGACATTCGCGTGATCGGCCCGAAAACCCTGATCCCGATCGGCATCGAGCAGTACGGAGTAAAGGTCTACACCGACCTCGCCGAAGGCCTGAAAGACGTCGACGTGGTGATCATGCTGCGCCTGCAGCGCGAGCGCATGGCGGGCGGCCTGCTGCCCAGCGAGGGCGAGTTCTACCGCCTGTTCGGCCTGACCACTGCGCGCCTGGCCGGGGCCAAGCCGGATGCCATCGTCATGCACCCGGGCCCGATCAACCGTGGCGTGGAAATCGAGTCGGCAGTGGCCGACGGCAAGCACTCGGTGATCCTCAACCAGGTCACCTACGGCATCGCCGTGCGCATGGCCGTGCTGTCCATGGCCATGAGCGGGCAGAACGCGCAACGTCAATTCGACCAGGAGAACGCCCAGTGACCATCAGTATTCTCGGCGCCCGGGTCATCGACCCTAACAGCGGCCTGGACCAGGTCACCGACCTGCACCTGGACGGTGGCCGCATTGCCGCGATCGGCGCCGCCCCGGCCGGGTTCAGCGCCAGCCGCACGATCCAGGCTGACGGCCTGGTTGCCGCGCCTGGCCTGGTCGACCTTGGCGTATCCCTGCGCGAGCCGGGCTACAGCCGCAAGGGCAATATCGCCAGCGAAACCCGCGCCGCCGTGGCCGGTGGCGTCACCAGCCTGTGCTGCCCGCCGCAGACCAAGCCGGTGCTGGACACCTCGGCAGTGGCCGAACTGATCCTTGACCGCGCCCGCGAGGCCGCCAACAGCAAGGTCTACCCGATCGGCGCCCTGACCAAGGGCCTGGAAGGCGAGCAGCTGGCTGAACTGGTGGCCCTGCGTGACACCGGTTGCGTGGCCTTCGGCAACGGCCTGAAGGAAATCCCCAACAACCGTACCCTGGCCCGCGCCCTGGAATACGCCGCCACCTTCGACCTGACCGTGGTGTTCCACTCCCAGGACCGCGACCTGGCCCAGGGTGGCCTGGCCCACGAAGGCGCGATGGCCAGCTTCCTCGGCCTGCCGGGTATTCCGGAAAGTGCCGAGACCGTGGCCCTGGCGCGCAACCTGCTGCTGGTGGAGCAGTCCGGCGTACGTGCGCACTTCAGCCAGATCACCAGCGCCCGTGGCGCGCGGCTGATCGCCCAGGCCCAGGCCCTTGGCCTGCCGGTGACCGCTGACGTGGCGCTGTACCAGCTGATCCTCACCGACGAGTCACTGCGCGAGTTCTCCAGCCTGTACCACGTGCAGCCGCCGCTACGCACTGCCGCTGACCGTGACGGCCTGCGCGAGGCCGTGAAGTCGGGCGTGATCCAGGCGATTTCCAGCCACCACCAGCCGCACGAGCGCGACGCCAAGCTGGCCCCGTTCGGCGCTACCGAGCCGGGCATCAGCAGCGTCGAGTTGCTGCTGCCGCTGGCCATGACCCTGGTGCAGGACGGCCTGCTCGACCTGCCAACCTTGCTCGCCCGCCTGAGCAGCGGCCCGGCAGCAGCCCTGCGCCTGCCGGCCGGTGAGCTGAAGGTGGGTGGCGCGGCCGACCTGGTGCTGTTCGACCCGCAAGCCTCGACCGTTGCCGGTGAGCAATGGCTGTCGCGTGGCGAGAACTGCCCGTTCATCGGCCACTGCCTGCCGGGTGCGGTGCGTTATACCTTGGTCGATGGGCATGTTTGCCACGAGGCCTGAGTAAGACCATTCGCGGGTGAGCCCGCTCCCACAGGTATTGCGCTGTCCATGAAAACAGCGGAGTCCCTGTGGGAGCGGGTTCACCCGCGAATGATCCAACACAGATCTACCTGCCAGGCTCTACCATTCATCCCCCACGGTTGAAATCCTTCCCCCCACCCCCATATGAGTCTGCATCAGGCACTTTCGCCCCGCTGCGTGGAGACTCTCCCCTTGACCACCATCGTTTCTGTCCGCCGTAACGGCAAAGTCGTCATGGGTGGCGACGGCCAGGTATCCCTCGGCAACACCGTGATGAAAGGCAACGCCAAGAAAGTGCGCCGCCTGTACCACGGCCAGGTCATCGCCGGCTTCGCCGGTGCCACCGCCGACGCCTTCACCCTGTTCGAACGCTTTGAAGGGCAGCTTGAGAAACACCAGGGCCACCTGGTCCGCGCCGCCGTCGAGCTGGCCAAGGAATGGCGTACCGACCGTTCCCTGAGCCGCCTGGAAGCCATGCTGGCCGTGGCCAACAAGGACGCATCGCTGATCATCACCGGCAACGGTGACGTGGTCGAACCCGAAGACGGCCTGATCGCCATGGGTTCCGGTGGCGCCTACGCCCAGGCCGCAGCCCGCGCCCTGCTGAACAAGACCGACCTCTCGGCCCGTGAAATCGCCGAAACCGCCCTGAACATCGCCGGCGACATCTGCGTGTTCACCAACCACAACCTGACCATCGAGGAGCAGGACCTGGCCGACTGATTCAGCTGTTCTGGCGCCCCTTCCCGGTGACGGGGCTTTTCCACGCTGACTCATCTGCCCAAGGACCATTTTCATCATGTCCATGACCCCCCGCGAGATCGTCCACGAACTCAACCGCCACATCATCGGCCAGGACGACGCCAAGCGCGCCGTGGCCATTGCCCTGCGCAACCGCTGGCGGCGCATGCAGCTCCCAGCCGAGCTGCGTGCCGAAGTCACGCCGAAGAACATCCTGATGATCGGCCCTACCGGCGTCGGCAAGACCGAAATCGCCCGTCGCCTGGCCAAGCTGGCCAACGCGCCGTTCCTCAAGGTCGAAGCCACCAAGTTCACCGAAGTGGGCTATGTGGGCCGCGACGTCGAGTCGATCATCCGTGACTTGGCCGATGCCGCGCTGAAGATGCTGCGCGAGCAGGAAATCGTCCGCGTGCGCCACCGTGCCGAAGACGCCGCCGAAGACCGCATCCTCGATGCCCTGCTGCCACAGGCCCGCGTGACCAGCTTCAGTGAAGAAGCCGCGCAGACCAGCAGCGACTCCAACACCCGCCAGCTGTTCCGCAAGCGCCTACGCGAAGGCCAGCTGGACGACAAGGAAATCGAGATCGAAGTGGCTGAAACCGCCGGTGTGGAAATTGCCGCACCGCCTGGCATGGAAGAAATGACCAACCAGCTGCAGAGCCTGTTTGCCAACATGGGCAAAGGCAAGCGCAAGGCGCGCAAGCTGAAGGTGAAAGAAGCGCTGAAGATGGTTCGCGACGAAGAAGCGAGCCGCCTGGTCAACGAAGAAGAGCTCAAGGCCAAGGCCCTGGAAGCGGTCGAGCAGCACGGCATCGTGTTCATCGACGAGATCGACAAAGTCGCCAAGCGTGGCAACGTTGGCGGCGCCGACGTGTCCCGTGAAGGTGTACAGCGTGACCTGCTGCCGCTGATCGAAGGCTGCACCGTCAACACCAAGCTGGGCATGGTCAAGACCGACCACATTCTGTTCATTGCCTCGGGTGCCTTCCACCTGAGCAAGCCAAGCGACCTGGTGCCCGAGCTGCAAGGCCGCTTGCCGATTCGCGTTGAGCTGAAGGCACTGACCCCGGAAGACTTCGAGCGCATCCTGCAGGAGCCGCACGCGTCACTGACCGAGCAGTACCAGGCCCTGCTGAAAACCGAAGGCCTGAACATCGAGTTCGTCGCTGACGGCATCAAGCGCCTGGCCGAGATTGCCTACCAGGTCAACGAAAAAACCGAGAACATCGGTGCCCGCCGCCTGCACACCCTGCTGGAGCGCTTGCTGGAAGAGGTGTCGTTCAGTGCCGGTGACCTGGCCAGCGCACATGACGAAACGCCGATCCAGATCGACGCAGCGTATGTGAACAGCCACCTGGGTGAGCTGGCGCAGAACGAAGACCTGTCGCGGTACATCCTGTAATACGGCGTCAGCTTCTTCGCGGGTAAACCCGCTCCCACAAGGATCACCGCAGGCCACAGACATGTGCCGACCTTTGTAGGAGCGGGTTTACCCGAGAAAGGGCCCTTGAATCCCTCCACCATAAGCTGGAAGCTGTGCTTCATCAGCTCCGGAGAGATTCTGCCCATGGCCCGCCTGCCCACCGCCATCAACCTGCACAAAGCCTCGAAAACCCTCAGCCTCACCTACGCCCCCGGCGAGGTCTACACCCTGCCCGCCGAATTCCTGCGCGTGCACTCCCCCTCTGCCGAGGTCCAGGGCCACGGCAACCCTATCCTGCAGTTCGGCAAGATCAACGTCGGCCTGGTCGGCCTGGAACCTGCCGGCCAGTACGCACTGAAACTGACCTTCGACGACGGCCATGACAGCGGCCTGTTCACTTGGGAATACCTTGAACAGCTGTGCCTGCGCCAGCAACAGCTGTGGGCCGAATACCTCGACGAGCTGCACAAGGCCGGCAAATCCCGCGACCCGGCCGAATCGGTCGTGAAACTCATGCTCTAGCGCAAGGCCTGCAGGGTTTAGAGCGCATTTTCTAAATTCATCTGTTTGAATGACTTACAGACAGCCCAGTGACGGGCTGTCTTGCGCATTACATGAAAGTCGGGTAACCAATGGGTGTGGCAAGTTACCTGCATCAATTTGCAGGCAGTCAGTACCCCCGCAGCACCGCTGTTCCTTATCACTGGTCACCCGAGTAGCAGTACCGGGCTCAGGGCTGTGCACCCGTCACAGCAACCGGTACTCGTCTCAGGACAACGGAGCGTCGTAGATGAGTAACAAGAACAACGATGAGCTGCAGCGGCAGGCCTCGGAAAACACCCTGGGGCTGAACCCGGTCATCGGCATTCGCCGCAAGGACCTGTTGAGCTCGGCACGTACCGTGCTGCGCCAGGCCGTGCGCCAACCGCTGCACAGCGCCAAGCATGTGGCCCATTTTGGCCTGGAGCTGAAGAACGTGCTGCTGGGCAAGTCCAGCCTGGCCCCGGAAAGCGACGACCGTCGCTTCAATGACCCGGCCTGGAGCAACAACCCGCTATACCGTCGCTACCTGCAAACCTACCTGGCCTGGCGCAATGAGCTGCAGGACTGGATCGGCAGCAGCGACCTGTCGCCCCAGGACATCAGCCGCGGCCAGTTCGTCATCAACCTGATGACCGAGGCCATGGCGCCGACCAACACCCTGTCCAACCCCGCAGCGGTAAAACGCTTCTTCGAAACCGGCGGCAAGAGCCTGCTCGACGGCCTGTCCAACCTGGCCAAGGACATGGTCAACAATGGCGGCATGCCCAGCCAGGTCAACATGGACGCCTTCGAGGTGGGCAAGAACCTGGGCACCAGCGAAGGCGCGGTGGTGTACCGCAACGACGTGCTGGAGCTGATCCAGTACAGCCCGATCACCGAACAGGTGCATGCGCGGCCATTGCTGGTGGTGCCGCCGCAGATCAACAAGTTTTACGTGTTCGACCTCAGCCCGGAAAAAAGCCTGGCCCGCTACTGCCTGCGCTCGCAGCAGCAAACCTTCATCATCAGCTGGCGCAACCCGACCAAGGCCCAGCGCGAATGGGGCCTGTCCACCTACATCGACGCGCTCAAGGAAGCGGTCGACGCGGTGCTGGCGATTACCGGCAGCAAGGACCTGAACATGCTCGGGGCCTGCTCCGGCGGCATCACCTGCACCGCGCTGGTGGGCCACTATGCCGCCATTAACGAGAACAAGGTCAATGCCCTGACCCTGCTGGTCAGCGTACTGGACACCACCATGGACAACCAGGTGGCGCTGTTCGTCGACGAGCAGACCCTGGAAGCGGCCAAGCGCCACTCCTACCAGGCCGGCGTGCTGGAAGGCAGCGAGATGGCCAAGGTGTTCGCCTGGATGCGCCCCAACGACCTGATCTGGAACTACTGGGTCAACAACTACCTGCTCGGCAACGAGCCGCCGGTGTTCGACATCCTGTTCTGGAACAACGACACCACGCGCCTGCCGGCCGCCTTCCATGGCGACCTGATCGAAATGTTCAAGAGCAACCCGCTGACGCGCCCCGAAGCCCTGAAAGTGTGCGGCACTGCCATCGACCTGAAGAAAGTGCAGTGCGACATCTTCAGCGTGGCCGGCACCGCTGACCACATTACCCCGTGGCAGTCGTGCTACCGCTCGGCGCACCTGTTCGGCGGCAAGATCGAGTTCGTGCTATCCAACAGCGGGCATATCCAGAGCATCCTCAACCCGCCGGGCAACCCCAAGGCGCGCTTCATGACTGGCGCCGATCGCCCGGGTGACCCGGTGGCTTGGCAGGAAAACGCCACCAAGCACGCCGACTCCTGGTGGCTGCACTGGCAAGGCTGGCTGGCCGAGCGCGCTGGCGAGCTGAAGAAGGCGCCGACCCGCCTGGGCAACCGGGCCTATGCCGCTGGCGAAGCCGCCCCGGGCACCTACGTTCACGAGCGTTGAGTTGCAGCGCCGTGGCGGCCAGCAGGGCGCCACGGTGTACTTTTCACCCAAGAGTCACGCGCATGCCGCAACCCTATATCTTCAGGACCGTCGAGCTGGACAACCAGTCCATTCGCACCGCTGTCCGGCCAGGCAAACCGCACTTGACGCCGTTGCTGATTTTCAACGGCATCGGCGCCAACCTGGAGCTGGTGTTTCCGTTCATCGAAGCATTGGACCCGGACCTGGAAGTAATCGCTTTCGATGTGCCGGGGGTGGGTGGTTCGTCCACCCCGCGCCACCCGTATCGCTTTCCTGGGCTGGCCAAGCTGACCGCACGCATGCTCGATTACCTCGACTACGGCCAGGTCAATGTCATTGGCGTGTCCTGGGGTGGCGCCCTGGCCCAGCAGTTCGCCCACGACTACCCCGAGCGCTGCAAGAAGCTGGTGCTGGCAGCCACGGCCGCCGGTGCGGTGATGGTGCCAGGCAAGCCCAAGGTGTTGTGGATGATGGCCAGCCCCAGGCGTTATGTGCAGCCGTCGCATGTGATCCGCATTGCGCCAATGATCTATGGCGGGGGCTTTCGCCGTGACCCGGACCTGGCCATGCACCACGCGGCCAAGGTGCGTTCCGGCGGCAAGCTGGGCTACTACTGGCAGCTGTTTGCCGGGCTGGGCTGGACCAGCATCCACTGGCTGCACAAGATCCAGCAGCCAACCCTGGTGCTGGCGGGGGACGACGACCCGCTGATCCCGCTGATCAACATGCGCCTGCTGGCCTGGCGGATTCCCAATGCCCAGCTACACATTATCGACGACGGCCACTTGTTCCTGATCACCCGGGCCGAGGCCGTCGCCCCGATCATCATGAAGTTCCTCCAGCAAGAACGACAGCGTGCCGTCATGCACCCTCGCCCGGCAGCGGGCTCGTGAGGGCGATTCTGGTCCCTGTGGGAGCGGGTTCATCGAGGCGTCGAACCGCCGCGAAGATTTCAACTCGGTAAATGGCACCGGCTTCGCCGGTGTTCGCGGGTGAACCCGCTCCCACAGGGTTCCTGCAAAACCCGTGAGCGTCTTTTTGCCACGAAGGTCAGACAAGGGAGTGTTGCCATGACAGACAAACCGGCCAAAGGATCGACAACGCTCCCCGCCACCCGCATGAACGTGCAGAACGCCATCCTCGGCCTGCGTGGCCGCGACCTGCTATCCACGCTGCGCAATGTCGGCCGCCACGGCCTGCGCCATCCGCTGCATACCGCGCATCATCTGCTGGCCCTGGGCGGGCAGCTGGGGCGGGTGATGCTGGGCGATTCGCCCTACCAGCCCAACCCGCGGGACGCGCGCTTCAGTGACCCGACGTGGAGCCAGAACCCGCTCTACCGCCGCGGCCTGCAAGCGTACCTGGCCTGGCAGAAGCAGACCCGCCAATGGATCGACGAAAGCCACCTGCACGACGATGACCGCGCACGTGCGCACTTCCTGTTCAACCTGATCAACGATGCGCTGGCCCCCAGCAACTCGCTGCTCAACCCACTGGCGGTCAAGGAGCTGTTCAATACCGGCGGCCAGAGCCTGGTGCGTGGCATGGCCCACCTGCTCGAAGACTTGCGGCACAACGATGGCCTGCCGCGCCAGGTTGATGAACGCGCCTTCGAAGTGGGCGGTAACCTGGCCGCGACCCCCGGCGCAGTGGTGTTTCGCAACGAACTGCTGGAGCTGATCCAGTACAGGCCGATGAGCGAAAAACAGCACGCCCGCCCGTTGCTGGTGGTGCCGCCGCAGATCAACAAGTTCTACATCTTTGACCTGAGCACGACCAACAGCTTCGTCCAGTACATGCTCAAGAATGGCCTGCAGGTGTTCATGGTCAGCTGGCGCAACCCAGACCCGCGCCACCGTGAATGGGGCCTGTCCAGCTACGTGCAGGCGCTGGAAGAGGCGCTGAATGCCTGCCGCAGCATCAGCGGCAACCGCGACCCCAACCTGATGGGCGCCTGCGCCGGTGGCCTGACCATGGCGGCCCTGCAAGGCCACCTGCAAGCCAAGCAGCAGTTGCGCCGGGTGCGCAGTGCCACCTACCTGGTGAGCTTGCTGGACAGCAAGTTCGAAAGCCCAGCCAGCCTGTTCGCCGACGAGCAGACCATTGAAGCGGCCAAGCGCCGCTCGTATCAACGCGGTGTGCTGGACGGTGCCGAAGTGGCGCGGATCTTCGCCTGGATGCGGCCCAACGACCTGATCTGGAACTACTGGGTCAACAACTACCTGCTCGGCAAGACACCACCAGCCTTCGACATCCTCTACTGGAATGCCGACAGCACCCGCCTGCCTGCCGCACTGCATGGCGACCTGCTGGAGTTCTTCAAGCTCAACCCGTTGACCTACCCGCAAGGGCTGGAGGTGTGCGGCACGCCGATCGACCTGCAGCAGGTCAACCTGGACAGCTTTACCGTGGCCGGCAGCAATGACCACATCACCCCTTGGGACGCCGTGTACCGCTCGGCCATGCTGCTGGGTGGCGAGCGGCGTTTCGTGCTGGCCAACAGCGGGCATATCCAGAGCATCATCAACCCGCCCGGCAACCCCAAGGCCTATTACCTGGCCAACCCGAAACTGAGCAGTGACCCGCGCGCCTGGTTCCACGACGCCAAGCGCAGCGAAGGCAGCTGGTGGCCGTTGTGGCTGGAATGGATCACCCCGCGCTCCGGCCCGCTCAAAGCACCACGCACCGAACTGGGCAATGCCACCTACCCACCGCTAGGCCCCGCGCCAGGCACTTACGTGCTGACCCGATGAGCATGCTGACTGGATGAAAACCCGCGACCGTATCCTTGAGTGTGCCTTGCAGCTGTTCAACCAGCAGGGCGAGCCGAACGTTTCCACCCTGGAGATTGCCAACGAACTGGGCATCAGCCCGGGCAACCTGTACTACCACTTCCACGGCAAGGAGCCGCTGGTACTGGGCTTGTTCGAGCGCTTTGAGGAAGCGCTGATGCCATTGCTCGACCCACCGCTGGAAGTGCGCCTGGACGCCGAAGATTACTGGCTGTTCCTGCACCTGATCGTCGAGCGCATGGCGCAGTACCGTTTTCTGTTCCAGGACCTGTCTAACCTGACCGGGCGCCTGCCCAAGCTGGCCCGCGGCATGCGCAGCCTGATCAATGCCCTCAAGCGTACGCTGGCGGCGTTGCTGGCCAGCCTCAAGGGCCAGGGGCTGGTGGAGAGTGATACCCAGGCGCTGGGGCAACTGGTGGAGCAGATCACCCTGACGCTGATGTTCTCGCTGGATTACCAGCGGGTGCTGGGGCGCGAGGGGGATGTGGGGATTGTGGTGTACCAGGTGATGATGCTGGTGGCGCCGCACCTGCAGGCCCAGGCGAGGGCAGCGGCGGAGCAGTTGGCAGTGAAGTACCTGGAGGGGTAGGCCTGCTCGGGGTGTGTTGCAGTTGCCGACGTATTCGCGGGTAAACCCGCTCCCACAAGGTCTGTGGTGTCTGTGAGAGAGGTTTAGCCCGCGCCTACAAGGTCTGTGGTGTCTGTGAGAGAGGTTTTGCCCGCTCCTACAAGGTCTGTGGTGTCTGTGAGAGAGGTTTTGCCCGCTTCTACAAGGTCTGTGGTGTCCCTGTGGGAGCGGGTTCACCCGCGAAGAAGGCGACGCGGTATCAGATCAGGGTACCGGTGCCGGTAGGTGCCGACGGGGTGCTGCTGGCCGGGGCGGCGGTGGGTGCCGGGGCTGCAGTGGCTGCGGGTGCAGCGCTGGCCGCTGGGGCTGCCGGTTTGGCCGCGGCTGGTTTGGCCGGGGCTTTTTTCACCGCTGGCTTCTTCGCCGCAGCCGGCTTGGCCGCTGCCGGTTTCGCCGCTGGTTTGGCTGCCGCTGGCTTGGCTGCAGGTTTCGCCGCTGCCGTTTTGGCCGCTGGTTTTGCCGCGGCAGTTTTAGCTGCAGGCTTGGCTGCCGCCGCCTTGGCCAGTGGTTTGGCCGCTGCCTTGCTCGCCGCCGGCTTGGCCGCTGCAGTGCGCGAAGAAATCGGCGTGACCGAAGCACCGGTCAGTTTCTCGATCTGCTTGGTCAGGCTATCAACCTGCTGGTGCAGGGCCTTGATCTCGTTGCGGCTCGGCACACCCAGGCGCGAGATGGCACTGTTCAGGCGCTTGTCGAACGCTTCTTCAAGCTCGCTCCACTTGCCCAGCGCACGGTCCTTCACGCCAGACACACGCGAAGTGGTCGAGGACTTGGCAGTCTCAGCAACATCTTCGGCGGTTTTCTTCGCCTGCTTCTCGGCCTTCTCGCCATCCTTCACCAGCGAGTCGAACAGCTTGGGGCCGTCCTGGTCGATCTTCGAATAGATACCCAGCCCCGCCAGCCAGATCTTGCGGGAGTATTTCTCGATCCCGCCGACCCAGGAGCTGCCTTCTTTTTCGGTGTTCTTCTTGCCAGCCATCCTGCTCTCCTTATGGTTTGTGCGCGACGCGCTCAAGCAGCTCGTGCAGCTGTTCAAGCTTGATCGACAGCGCCTCAACGTCATGTTTAGACGGAATGCCAAGGCGATTCAAGGCGCGACCTACCCGCGCGTCGAAAGCTTTTTCGATCTTGTCGAGCTGAATTTCTACCTTGCCGCGTACGCGGCTGACGTCTTCGGCGGCTTCATCGAGCTGGTTGTTGGCCGCATCCAGCTCTTTGTCGATGCGTTTCTTGCCACGCTTCTCGACGCCTTCACCGGCCTTGACCAGCTCCTGGAAGTAGTCGGAACCTTCCTGGCCAACCCGTGCATAAGCGCCAATGCCTGCCAGCCAGATCTTGCGCGCATACCCGCGCACTTCGCCCAATGTGCCCGGGGCGTCGTCCTTTTTCTTCACATTCACTTTGGCCATGCTGTGTACCTCATGCTCATGAGTGTAGGAAAACCGCCCACGGAGGTTGGGCTTGTGCACACGTTAGGCAAATAAATTAGAAACCTCACCCTAAGGTCGTACCTGTCCCAAACATGTACCGCAGCCATCCTTGCCTTGGGTACTAGCGTCGCAGGCTTCACTTCACAGAGTTCGACGCCATGACCGCTGTTGCAACACCACCCAGGCAAACGTTCAGGCAAAGGGTGTCAGCCTGCTTCGCCAACCGCCCAGGCCTGCGCGATGTCTTGTCGCATGAGGGCTTCCAGGCGCTCGCCGATCGCTACCCATGGATACGCAGCAACCATCCACAGATAACTTCGCTGGATGCTTTCTTCATCCTGCCCGCTGCCTCAGGTACGAACCAGCGCCTATTGCTGGACGAGCTGCTGGGGTACTTCATTACCCGCGCCCCCGTGCAACTGAGCGCGTCGGACCGTTTGAGCATCAATCCTCCAGACGTTTTCCACATTCAGGCGCAGGGCATGGACAGCCGCACACAACCCGAAATCACTGCAGACCTGAGCAAGCTCAACAGCGACTTCGATGCAGTACTCGCCACGCTGGTGGAGGCCTACCAGCAAGCACAGATCGGTTTCTGGAACGGGCAGGACGAGCAGAGCCAGGTCTCGCGCATGCTGTGGATGGAGCTCACCATCAAGGCCAGCTTGCTCGACAACCTTGCTCGACAAGGCCTGGAAGCAGGTGCAAAGTCGGCACTGTTCGCGTTGCTCGATGGGGCATCAGAAGGCCTTACTGTCGAAGCGGTAAGCGTCACGCTCGACGCGCCTGGCGGCACTCACACCTTCACCCTGCCCGACCTGCTACTCAGCGCCGCGCCAGGCGGCGACGCGGGCATATTGCAGTGCAAGCCATGCGGGGCAGTGCGCAAGCATAGCGACCTGCCCAGTTTCGCCGCTGCGCTGCAAACCGAGTTGGCGCAGCGCTATCATTTCGAAACCATGTCCTGGGCTCACACCCCGGTAATCGGTCGGCCATTCGCGTTCCAAGCCAGGCAACTGCTCAACGGCATACTTGACGACATCGCCAGCCTGCGCATTGACGGGGTATTAACCCGCGACGCACTGGAACAGCAGCTACGCCAGGCCAGCGATCCGTCGATGCACTTCCCCGGCCTGCCCCTGCAAGAGCAGCCCGTAGCGAGCATAAGCCCGCCAGCATGGCTGGCCAACGCCAGTGCCGAAGAGCGTTATGCCTACCATGACGCCCTGCTCGACCTGGCGGTGAGCCAAGGCCAATCGAAGGGTGCCACTTCGCTGGGGGACATTGAGGATATCCACCGCTACACCGCACGCCGGCTACAAGAGCAGCTGCAGGCGAGCCACCCAGACAAGACCGCACACGATCCAGACCAGGTGTTCATCCGTATTTCCCAGAGCATCGTCGGTAGCGGTACGCAGGGGCAATCCCTGTTTCTGCGCAGGCAGAGCCTGACTGATCTGGCGATTTCCCGCGTGCGCCCAGAGGCCGGTGAAGTGATGACAGGGGTCAGCATCGGGGAAGGCGACCCTACGGACGAATGGTTGAGCATCCAGCAGGTCAGGGACCTGATTCATCAGGTCGATATCGGCGGCCAATACCCCGGCTACTTGCAAGACAAGGTGAAAAGCGAACCACGCAGAGCCGAACGGATCCGCCAGCATGCCAGGGAGTGGCGTCATACCCTTCGCTTCAGCACGCTCAAGGCGAAGATCGAGAAACACCTCGGCGAGCCTGCGAGCCAGGCCCTGCTGGACTTCTGCAAGGGCTCTGGCAGTGCCACTGGAGACGTTCGCATCGCCCCTCTGGCCTTCCACTGCGCACCCGGTGCTTCGGCAAGTGATATCGCTCATGGGATGTTCATCATCGAAATCCCGGCCTGCCGCACGTGGGCGTTGTACCGCCCCTTCTACGCCGACCAGGCAATACAGGCGTTTGCGACGCTCGAGACGCTGATGGCCGCTATCCGCACCAAGGGAGAATTGCAGGAAAGCATCCTGGCCTGGCTCGACGACGAGGCTCGCCCGGTTTATGAAAACGATGGTTTCAACCACCCGCACCTGCACCCGAACCTCTCCAGTCTGTTGCATTTGATCAGTACCGACGGTGAGCTGGTGGATGCGCTCCTGCAACGCCTGAGGCGCCCTGTCGAAGCTTCGTTCCAGGCATGGACAGAGGACCTGGACACTCAGCTGTTCGACGCCAGGATAAATGCCATGCTGCTGGCCGCCAGCAGCACCAGTGTTTCCAACGCCCAGGAAAAGAGGGCATTGGTGAAAGAAGCCGTGTGGGCGTTGTTCAATACCGCGACCCAGTTCTGGCAGGGCCCGCTGGCCAGCCTGGTCTGGCTGGTACTGGCGCTGTCTGCGGCCAGGCAAGACGTGCAAGCGCTGCTGGATGGTCGCGGTGACAACAGGATTGTCGCGTTGACTGACCTGCTGACCAATCTGGCCTTGCTCCTCGCCCACCGCAGCGCACCGACAGTGGTCAACGATGTGTCGCCCGCTACCCTGCGCTTTTGCGGCTCCGTGCAAAAAGGTGAATTTGCAGCACGGGAACTCGCGCAGCCGGAAGTGAAGGCTTGGGAAAGCCCTGTCGAAACGCCGCGATCCGCTTCTGTTCGTGTGCACAGCTGGCATGACGAGCAGCGCCTCGGCAACCTGTCGGTGCAACAGCGCCAGGCGCTGGGCCAGTTGCAGGCCAAGGTGTCTCTCGAGGGGCAGCTACCCCTCGCCGAAGGCCGCTTGCGGGGACTGTTCCAGGTCGCCGGGCGTTATTACGTCAAGCTGGGGGATGGCGTCTACGAGACTACGGAGTCGTGGAATGGCATACAGATCATCGGCCCCGAGCAGAGCAGCAGCGAATGGGTCTCCCACTGGGGTGGCGCCACAGACGACTACCACATCGTGGGTCGTGAACGCCGAAAAGGGCCATGGTTGGCTCGGTGGAACGGTAATTGGGCGCTGAACTTGAACCTTGCCGGTGGCATGCCCAGAAGCAGGGCAACCATGAAGGCTGAAAACCTTGAGCGCTTCAATGCATTGAAAACGCACACCGAGGCCAATCAAAAAGCGCTGAACGGCCTGACAGTACTGCTGGAGCGTAACCGCCTGCAGCTTCAGGCTTATGACGACCTTGCCCTCGATTACAGTACGGCTCTTGACGCGCTACCAGCGCAGGAGCGCGCCTCGCCGCCGCAAGCCCTGCAACACCAGAAGCAGACGCTGAAAGCCGAGCGCACGAAGCACTTGCCGGAGCTCCGGGCATCCGCGCTGTATCTGGAACGGCAAAGTACGCTGCTGTATGCAAACATCGAAGCATTCAAGGAAATGAGCGAGCCGAGGTTCAGCCGGCTCGACCCCGCTGGCCAGAGTCAAAGCCGATACGGCAGTTGGTTCGATGCAGCCATCGACAACGACATGCTGCTATGCCGCCGGCTGCTGGAACAGGTCGACCACCAGGCACTTGCTGCCCAGGCCACAGGACTGCAACGCTTTCCAGAAACGGCCGAGCAGATCGGGCAATACACCGCTTACCGCGATCTGGTACGCGACTCTTGCCAAGCCACCCGGCGCCTGCTGGTGGTCAGCGAGCGGCTCGACCTGAGACTACCGGAGGTACTGCAGGACCCCACTGCCGACTTCGCCAACAAAATCACCAAACTGAACGAACACACCCGACGCAGAACCTACTCGACGCTGGTGGTGCGGGCCCAACTGCTGAGTGACCTGGCTTACCTGGCCGTGGACAAGTCCCAGCTCACCGCGGACACCGCCGAGTACCTGCTTACAATGCGCGCCCCCCTCAGCGATGCCGAATTGAGCCGCACGATATGGAGCCACGACGGCCTGGCAACCACAGACGCAACAACCCAGGTCAAAGCCGAGTTGCTTGAAGACATTCTTCAGAAATACTGTTCCGTGCGGGATCGGGCCCGCTACATGCAAACGTTGGATGACCCAGCACTGGTTACCAGCGTGCTGGATGAGTACACAAGCCAGTTGGAGACGATGGTCCAGACTACGGAACAGCAACTTGGCGCAACCTTGGCCACGCTCGACAGCGGCATCAACCTGCCACCACCAGCGCCTGCCCATCGTCTTGCACCGGCCAGACGCAAGGTCATCCGCATTGCCCGGGGGCGGCCGCAACTGGTGGAAGTCGATTCAAGTGGCAATCAGGCGATCCAACGCAGTGCGTTCAGCCTTGAACCTGCTCGGCGTTTTTTGCAACGCAACGGTGAGTGGTATGAGGAGCCTGTCAAAGGGCTGCCCACTCCGCCTGGCAGAAAACACTTGCGCAAACGTGCCAACCGCCTGCTAGCGGAAGTGGAAGGTAAAATTACCTTCGCCGCGCGTTTCGCCAATGAACCCAACAGCCTTGCCGACTTCCTGGAATGGCCGATAGATGACCTGCGCGAAGTCTGGCAACGGCTGGGTGAGCAGAGCAACCCCCTGGACGGCGAGCTGATAGATCGCCTGCAGGCAGCTGCAGATCGCGTCGCCCAGGAAAGAGGCCGACTGCTCACCGACGCGTACCTCAATTCCCGTCACCCGGGCAGCAGGGCTTTGCGTTTTCTCGCCGAACAGCACCGCATCAGGATCAGGCAGACAGTGATTCGCCGGCAGCTACGCCACGCCAATGACTTCCTCGACGTCTACGAGATTCGCGATGTCCAGGCCCCTCAACGGATACTGTGGGAGGCACACTTCCATTATCCCGGGCTCGAAACGGCTGGCCACGACTTCGTCAAAGGCCACCTCAAATTCTGGGATGCCGGCGTGAGGGGCCGGGACGCCATGCTCGAACAAGCCGCGAACGCACGGGAACGCCTTGCCATCTATCGTGGTGACCTACGCCTGGAGCAGGTGATCGGTATCATTCCTTTCCCGGCCGACCCACCAGGCTAGCCGCCCGGCTCAGGCCAGGGCCTTGTCCAGCGCCCGCTCGATCTCGCCCTTGATGGTGCCACTCATCATCGACAGCATCATGCCAAGCTTGAGCTCCACGCGGATGCTGTCGTCGCCAATGTGCACGCTGCCGTTTGCGCCGCTGCGGGCCACATCGACCCGGTCACCGTTCCAGGTGGCCTTGAGGTCGTACTCGCGGCTGAGCTTGTCGACCAGCGCTTCGGCCTTGGCACGGGCGGCCTCGCGGCCGAGGGAGTGTTTGCGTTCAACGCTGATCTGGGTCATGCGGGCGTTCCTGAAGATGTAGACATAATCTGCATTATGCCCGCCCCTGCCCACTGGCACACCCCGCCAAGACAAATCCGCCCGTTCGCCCTAGAATGGCGGTAATTTTTTTCGGTGAAGCGATATGAACGACCAGCGCAAAGGCGAACACGCCGAACCCACCACCCATTTCGGCTACCAGGATGTGCCTGAAAGCCAAAAGGCGAAGAAAGTCGCCGAAGTGTTCCACTCGGTGGCCGCCAAGTACGACCTGATGAACGACGTGCTGTCCGGCGGCATGCACCGCCTGTGGAAGCGCTTTACCATCGAGCTGTCGGGCGTGCGCAGCGGCAACCGCGTGCTGGACATCGCCGGCGGTACCGGCGACCTGGCGGCCAAGTTCTCGCGCCTCGTAGGCCCGACCGGGCAGGTGGTGCTGGCCGATATCAACGAATCGATGCTCAAGGTTGGCCGTGACCGCCTGCTCGACCGTGGCGTGGCCGGCAACATCGAGTTCGTCCAGGCCGACGCCGAGAAGCTGCCGTTCCCGGACAACCACTTCGACTGCGTGACCATTGCCTTTGGCCTGCGCAACGTCACCCACAAGGACGCCGCCATCCGCTCGATGCTGCGTGTGCTGAAGCCTGGTGGCCGCCTGTTGATCCTGGAGTTCTCCAAGCCGACCAACAAGCTGATGTCCAAGGCCTACGACGCCTACTCGTTCGCCTTCATGCCACTGGCCGGCAAGCTGATCACCAATGACTCCGAAAGCTACCGTTACCTCGCCGAGTCGATCCGCATGCACCCCGACCAGGAAACCCTGAAGAGCATGATGGTCGAGGCCGGCTTCGACCGCGTCACCTACCACAACATGACCAGCGGTATCGTTGCCGTACACCGCGGTATCAAGCCCTGATGTTGCTGGCCGGGCTGCTCGCCAGCGTCGAACATGGCCTGAACCGCGTCTTGCGCATGGACAGCACGGCCCTGCCGCGGCTGGCCGCGCTGGAAGGCAAGGTCATCGAGATCGACTGCCGCCAACCGGCCCTGCAGGTGTTCATCCTGCCCGATGAAGACGGCCTGATGCTCGCCGCCCACTGGGAGGGCGAGGTCGATTGCAGCCTGCGCGCCCCGGCCGGCAGCCTGGCGCATCTGGCCCTGGCCAGGGACAAGACCGCCGTGCTGCACAGCCCGCAGGTCGAACTGCATGGCGACAGTGCCGTGCTGCTCGACCTGTTCGGCGTGCTGCAGGACCTGGAGCTGGACTGGGAGCACGAACTGCAACGCTGGCTCGGCCCGGTCGCCACAGCCATGCTCGCCGGGCACATTCGCCTGCGTGCACGCTGGACCCGCCAAGGCCTGGCGCGCTTCAGCCAGAACCTGTCCGAATACCTGGCCGAAGAGTCCCGCACCCTGGTCGGCAAGCGCGAAGCCGAAGCCGCCTTCAGCGAACTCGATGCCCTCAAGCTCGACACCGAACGCCTCGAGGCGCGCCTCAAGCGCCTTTCCCGATCCCTTGATACCAGCGATAACGCATGAAGCTGCTCGCCGTCCGCCGTCTTTTTCGCATCCAGCGTGTGGTGATCCGCTACCGTCTCGATGACCTGCTGTTCGAACAGCCGCTGCTGCCCTGGTGGCTGGCCAGCCTGCGCCTGCTGATGCCGTGGCGCTGGCTGCCGCGCAAGCCCAGCGAACTGAGCCGCGGCGCGCGCCTGCGCCTGGCATTGCAAGACCTGGGGCCGATCTTCATCAAGTTCGGCCAGTTGCTGTCCACCCGCCGCGACCTGCTGCCCACCGACATCGCCGACGAACTGATGTTGCTGCAGGACCGTGTGCCACCGTTCGACCCGAAACACGCCGTGGCGTTGATCGAGGCGCAACTCGGCGCCAAGGTTGGCGAGGTGTTCAGCCGCTTCGACGTCGAGCCACTGGCCTCAGCCTCGGTGGCCCAGGTACATGCCGCCCGCCTGAAAACCGGCGAAGAAGTGGTGGTAAAAGTGGTACGCCCGGGCCTGAAGCCGGTCATCGCCCAGGACCTGGCCTGGCTGTTCCTGATTGCCAAGGCCGCCGAACGCGCCTCGGCCGATGCCCGCCGCCTGCACCCGGTGGAAATCGTCGGCGACTACGAAAAGACCATCTACGACGAGCTGGACCTGCTGCGCGAAGCAGCCAACGCCAGCCAGTTGCGGCGCAACTTCGAAGGCTCCGAGTTGATGTACGTACCCCAGGTATACTGGGACCTGTGCCGCCCCAAGGTGCTGGTGATGGAGCGCATCTACGGCGTGCCGGTGACCGACATGGCCACCCTGGCCGACCAGCGCACCGACATGAAGCTGCTGGCCGAGCGTGGCGTGGAGGTGTTTTTCACCCAAGTGTTCCGCGACAGCTTCTTCCATGCCGACATGCACCCGGGCAACATCTTCGTCAGCACGGTCAAACCGTGGAGCCCACAGTACATCGCCATCGACTGCGGGATCGTCGGCAGCCTCACCGCCGAGGACCAGGACTACCTGGCACGCAACCTGATTGCCTTCTTCAAGCGTGACTACCGCCGCGTCGCCCAGTTGCACATCGACTCGGGCTGGGTGCCGGCGCACACCAAGGTCAACGAATTCGAAGCGGCGATCCGCACTGTGTGCGAGCCGATCTTCGAAAAACCGTTAAAGGATATTTCCTTCGGCCAGGTGCTGATGCGCCTGTTCCAGACCGCGCGGCGCTTCAACATGGAAGTGCAGCCACAGCTGGTGCTGCTGCAGAAGACCCTGCTCAACATCGAAGGCCTGGGCCGCCAGCTGTACCCCGACCTGGACCTGTGGAGCACCGCCAAGCCGTTTCTGGAGCGCTGGATGCGCGAGCGCTACAGCCCCAAGGCCATGTTCGGCAACCTGCACAGCCAGGTGGAGCAACTGCCACACCTGGCCGGCATGACCCGCGACCTGCTCGAACGCCTGTCACAACCACACCTGCACGACCCGCAACTGCCGGAGCGCCGCCGCCAGGGCGACCGCTGGGCGCTGCGCCTGCTGGGTGCCGGCCTGCTCGGCGGTGGCGCGGTACTGGCCGCTGGCGCTGCCGAGGCCGCCAGCCTGGCCGCCCCGGCCGCCTGGCCGGCGTGGTTGATGCTGGCCGCAGGCCTGTACCTGATCGTACGCCAATAGCCAGCCGCGCCTGTGGCTGGCACACTAGCGTAAATGGCCCGGTACAGGAGCGGGCTTGCTTTGGAGTCGACGATGAAAGACTGGCTGGACGAGATCAAGTGGAACAGCGATGGCCTGGTACCGGCGATCGCCCAGGACCACAAGACCGGACGCGTGCTGATGATGGCCTGGATGAACCGCGAATCGCTGGCCCTGACTGCCACCGAGCAACGTGCCATCTACTGGTCGCGTTCGCGTGGCAAGCTGTGGCGTAAAGGCGAAGAATCCGGGCATGTGCAGAAGCTGCATGAACTGCGCCTGGACTGCGACGCCGACGTGATCATCCTGATGGTCGAGCAACTGGGCCATATCGCCTGCCATACCGGCCGTGAAAGCTGCTTCTACCGCGTCTTTGAAGGCGGCCAGTGGAAAATCGTCGACCCGGTCCTGAAAGACCCGGATGCCATCTACAGCGCAGGACACTGACATGAGCGACACCCTCAACCGCCTGGCCGAAGTGCTTGAACAACGCAAGCAAGCGGCGCCCGACAGCTCCTACGTGGCCAGCCTGTACCACAAGGGCCTGAACAAGATCCTTGAAAAGCTTGGCGAGGAGTCGGTCGAAACGATCATTGCTGCCAAGGATGCTGCGGTGAGCAAGGATTGCAGCGATGTCATCTACGAAACCGCCGACCTGTGGTTTCATAGCCTGGTGATGCTCAGCGCGCTGGGCCAGCATCCGCAGGCGGTGCTGGATGAACTGGACCGCCGCTTCGGCTTGTCCGGGCATGATGAGAAGGCTGCACGGCAGCCATCTGCCTGATGTGATTTAAGTGCGCGGTGCCCGTCTCTTTTTGTGGGAGCGGGTTCACCCGCGAAGAATGCGACGCGGTGTATGGCACCGGCTACGCCGGTGTTCGTGGCGGTTCGACGCTTCGATGAACCCGCTCCCACAGGGACCCGCGTTGCCAGAACAATTCGCTTTACCTGTAATTTTCAGGAGTACGAAATGGGTATCTTTGACTGGAAACACTGGATCGTCCTGCTTGTGGTCGTGGTCCTGGTGTTCGGCACCAAGAAGCTGAAAAACTTCGGCAGTGACCTGGGCGAGTCGATCAAGGGCTTTCGCAAGGCCATGAACGAAGAAGAGACCAAACCGGACGAGCAAACCCCGCCGCCAGCACAGCCCGTGCCGCCGGTACAGAACACTGCCCAGCCGCAGCAAGGCCACACCATCGAGGGCCAGGCCCAGCCGGTCCAAGAGCCACAGCGGAAAGACTGACCCATGTTCGGCATCAGCTTCAGTGAGCTGCTACTCGTCGGCCTGGTCGCTCTGCTGGTGCTCGGCCCCGAGCGCCTGCCGGGTGCCGCGCGCACCGCAGGCCTGTGGATCGGCCGGCTCAAGCGCAGCTTCAACAGCATAAAGATGGAAGTGGAGCGCGAAATCGGCGCCGACGACATCCGCCGCCAGCTGCACAACGAGCACATCCTGCAGATGGAAGAGGAAGCCAAGCGCATCCTCAACCCGCTGACGCCACCCGCGCAGCCGCCGGTAACCACGGCCAGCGTGCAGCCACCTGCCGGCCTCGAAGCCAAGCCGGTCGAGCCGCCTGCCACCCCTTCTGAACCGACTCAACCGCCGCGAGCCCCATGAGCGAGAACCCGGAACAAGACCAGCCGATGCCGCTGGTTTCGCACCTGACCGAACTGCGCACCCGCCTGTTGCGCTGCGTAGGGGTCATTTTCCTGATCTTTGCCGGGCTGTTCAGCTTCGCCCAGCAGATCTA
>NZ_JACVZC010000260.1 GCF_016658545.1 Pseudomonas sp. S37
CCCCTTCTCCCCCCCCCCCCCCCCCCCGGGGCCCCCTGGACCAGGTGTTACTGGGTGGGCGACTCGGTGTTGACCATCGGCGGCACCGGCGCAAGCGGGAACGCCCGCCGCTGCTCGCGGCGCCGGGCGAAAGGCCTTGCCGCCAGTGGCTCCAGGCGCTGCGGTTGGCCGGTGTCCACCGCGCGCTGAATCGCCACTATCACCCGTACATCACGCCAACCCTCCTCGCCATCAGGC
>NZ_JACVZC010000261.1 GCF_016658545.1 Pseudomonas sp. S37
CGGATGATGGGAGCCGACGGTTTTTGGTTCCTTTTTGCCACGACAAAAAGGAACCCGCCGTAAGGGCGGAAAGGTGAGTATGCGTCGCCATCGCAAAAGGACTGTTCGCTAAATCAAAACTGACGCTTAAGGTTTCGGGGTTTCGGGATTTCGAGCTATGGGCATTCAAATCGAGTAAACATTCGTTAGCGCAGGTGGCGCCAAGTCACCTTTCCGCCCTTCCGGCGGGTTACTTT
>NZ_JACVZC010000262.1 GCF_016658545.1 Pseudomonas sp. S37
CTGTCACGCCGGGGGTCGCGGGTTCGAGTCCCGTCCGCTGCGCCATCTTCGTTTCAAGGTCCCTAGAACACCTTGAAGCAAACACAAAAGAAGCGATCACGTTATCGCTTTTTTTGTGCCTGCCCTGAGGCCATCGCGCCGGAAGGGTAGACCCAGGTTTCAATCGGGCGCAAGCCTGAATGATACGCAGCGGTAGTTCAGTCGGTTAGAATACCGGCCTGTCACGCCGGGG
>NZ_JACVZC010000263.1 GCF_016658545.1 Pseudomonas sp. S37
CTTTTTGTCGCGTTTGACAAAAAGTGACCCGCCGTAAGGGCGGAAAGGTGATTGTGCGCCACCTGCGCGAACGAATACCTGCTCGGTGTGAATGCCCACATCCCAACAGCAACAGCAACGGCTTATGCGGCGGTTTTGAGACTGCGCAGAGTCCATTTGCGATGGCGACGCACACTCACCTTTTCGCCCTTACGGCGAGTCACTTTTTGTCAAACGCGACAAA
>NZ_JACVZC010000264.1 GCF_016658545.1 Pseudomonas sp. S37
TTTTGTCGCGTTTGACAAAAAGTGACCCGCCGTAAGGGCGGAAAGGTGACTCAGCGCCACCTGCGCGAACGAATGTCTACTCGATGTGAATGCCCACATTCCTAAAGCCCTAAAGCCCTAAAGCGTCGGTTTTGATCTAGCGAAAACTCCATTTGCGATGGCGACGCTCACTCACCTTTTCGCCCTTACGGCGAGTCACTTTTTGTCAAACGCGACAAA
>NZ_JACVZC010000265.1 GCF_016658545.1 Pseudomonas sp. S37
GGAGCGGCTTTAGCCGCGAACACCGGCAAAGCCGGTGCCATCCACCGCGTCACCTCCTTCGCGGGCACGCCCGCCCCCACAAGTTCAGCGAAGGCTTCAGGCCCAGGCGGTATCGGTGGGAGCAACTGTCTTGCATATCTCTCCTGACCAGCACTGGCCCTTTGTAGGAGCGGCCTTGCGTCGCGATGGGCTGCGAAGCAGCCCCGGCAATT
>NZ_JACVZC010000266.1 GCF_016658545.1 Pseudomonas sp. S37
GGTGTCAGTCACGGCAACAGTCGCAGGCTCGCCGAACTGCAGGTTCTCGAACTTCGAGCCGTCGACGGTAGCGTCAGCGATGCCAACCTCGATTTTGCCTTTGTCGACGAACACGTCGTCGCCTTGCGGCTTGGCGGTGTATGGCTTGGAGACTTCGCCGATGCCGAAGGTGATCTTGTCGCCGTTGCTCAGGGTAACGGTGAGCGGTTTA
>NZ_JACVZC010000267.1 GCF_016658545.1 Pseudomonas sp. S37
ACGACCTTCGGGTTATGAGCCCGACGAGCTACCAGGCTGCTCCATCCCGCGTCAGAGGTGCGCATTCTACAGCTTGGCGGTAGGGTGTCAAGCTGCATGTGTTGAATTTCTGAAGTTTGCCCGCAGCGCTTTTCCGCAGGCAAAGAAAAAGGCCACTGTGTTAACAGTGGCCTTTTCTCGAATCTGGTTGCGGGAGCCGGATTTGAACCG
>NZ_JACVZC010000268.1 GCF_016658545.1 Pseudomonas sp. S37
GCCACGGGCCAGACCAACGCCGCCCAGGTACAACTCACCGGCCGCTCGCGGGGCGACACTCTGCAAACCGGCGCCAAGGATGTGCGTCTTCAGGTTGTCGATCGGCCGGCCGATCGGCACGCCGCTGTCACTGCCCGTGTGGCAGGTCCAGTGGGTGACATCGATGGCCGCCTCGGTCGGGCCGTAGAGGTTGTACAACTGGGCG
>NZ_JACVZC010000269.1 GCF_016658545.1 Pseudomonas sp. S37
CCGCGCGGCGCTTCGCGGCTAAAGCCGCTCCTACATTTGTTTCGGGCCAGTTATTCCTGCCTCCTCCGCACTCGTGCCTTGGGTGCATGGCTGGAGATTGCAGAAAAGCAAAAGCCAAAAGCAAAAGCGGGGGGGGGGGGGGGGGGGGCCCCCCCCGCGAAGCTTTTGGCTCAATGCCCATGACTACGCCCCACATGCGAATGC
>NZ_JACVZC010000026.1 GCF_016658545.1 Pseudomonas sp. S37
GCATTCTACGCTTTCCTCAGAGCCTGTCAAGCGTTTATTTTGAAGTTTTTTGCGAGAAACTCGTTTAGCTTCAAACACTTGGCTCGCCGCGATCTCTCGTAGCGGGAGGCGAATTCTACAGCGTTTAAAACCGCTGTCAACCTTCTCCTCAACCGCTGGCGATCAGTTGATCGTAGCCCTTCCAGCGCCTTTTGAATCGGCTAACTCATTGAATTTCAAGGAGTTTGTCGTTCCGTTGTCGCTGGAAGTGGGGCGCATTATAAGGGGATTCGAGAGGGCGTCAACCTTTAATTTCATTAAATTGAAATATAGGGGAAAAGACCGTTTCGAGGCCGCCAGATGCCCGCCCCAACACATGTATCGGCTGTGAAATCAAGCGCCGCGGGTGTCCGCCGCAACATTTTCAGCGCCTGAGAGATCGAGCGCCGCCCGCGCGGCGCTCGATCTTATAGGCGCTGCATGTGTTGTGTCGAACACCTGCGGCGCTCGACCTCACAGGCGCTGAAAGGGTTGTGGCGGACACCTCCCAAACCCAACACTATCTATAGCCAGGCCCATCACCCCCAGCCCCCCACCACAACACCCAACCCCCAAAAACAAAACGGGGAGACCTCTCGGCCTCCCCGCTTCTATATAGCTACACCCCAGCCGATCACTCAGCCTTGAGCGTAACCCGGCCAAACGACTTCTTGCCCGCCTGGCACACATGAGTAGCACCCAGGACAAACATGAAGTCCTTGTCGACCACCGCACCATCAACCTTCACCGCACCGCCACTCAGCAAGTCCCGCGCCTGCGCCGAGTTCTTCACCAGGCCAGCACGGTTAAGCACGGCAGCAATCGGCAGGTCTACCGCCGCAGCCACCTCGATTTCCGGCAGGTCTTCCGGCAGCTCGCCTTCCTTCATACGGTTACCCGCAGCACGATGAGCATTGGCCGCAGCCTCTTCACCATGGAAGCGCGCCACAATCTCTTCCGCCAGCTTGATCTTGATGTCACGCGGGTTGGCGCCATTGGCGACATCAGCGCGGAACTGGTCGATCTCTTCCATCGAACGGAAGCTAAGCAACTCGAAGTAACGCCACATCAAGGTATCCGGGATCGATACCAGCTTGCTGTACATCACCCCTGGCGCTTCCTGGATACCAACATAGTTGCCCAACGACTTGGACATCTTCTTCACGCCATCAAGCCCTTCAAGCAGCGGCATGGTCACGATGTTCTGTGCTTCCTGGCCATAGGCTCGCTGCAGCTCGCGGCCCATCAGCAGGTTGAACTTCTGGTCGGTACCGCCCAACTCGACGTCCGCCTTCAGTGCCACCGAGTCATAGCCCTGCACCAGCGGGTAGAGGAACTCGTGGATGGCAATAGGCTGATTGGTGGTGTAGCGCTTGTCGAAGTCATCACGCTCGAGCATGCGCGCTACGGTGTACTGCGACGCCAGGCGAATGAAGTCGGCTGGGGTCAGCGTGTCCATCCAGGTGGAATTGAACGCGACTTCGGTCTTGGCCGGGTCGAGAATCTTGAACACCTGCTGCTTGTAGGTCTCGGCGTTGTCCAGCACCTGCTCACGGGTCAGCGGCGGGCGCGTAGCGCTCTTGCCACTCGGGTCGCCGATCATGCCGGTGAAGTCACCGATCAGGAAGATGACCTGATGGCCCAGCTCCTGGAACTGGCGCAGCTTGTTGATCAACACCGTGTGACCCAGGTGCAGGTCCGGGGCGGTCGGGTCGAAGCCGGCCTTGATGCGCAGAGGTTGGCCGCGCTTGAGCTTCTCCACCAGTTCCGACTCGACCAGTACTTCTTCCGCACCGCGCTTGATAAGCGCCAGCTGCTCTTCAACCGACTTCATAGACAAACCCGCAAGGCTCAGATTCAGGGGGAGCCAACCATACAAGATCGGCCGTCAATTACAAGTTTCGCAAAGGAATGTGACCCGAACACGGGTTTGCGGCGTCTACGCGCCCTTGCGTGAAAATGGATTTGGTTATATTTTATACAGTTATTTCATCTTCATCATGTCATTCATCTTTTCCATTTCACCTTTTTCAAAGTCACCTTACTCATGACCAACGAACCGCCTAAAGCGCCCAAGCTTTATCCGAAAAGCCATCTGTTGGCCGCCAGCGGCATCGCCGCCCTGCTCAGCCTGGCTTTGCTGGTGTTTCCCTCCAGCGAAGTGGAAGCCAAGAAAACCACCCTCAACCTCGAGCTGGAAAGCCCTGCCGAGCAACTGAAAGACGACGCCCGTGCTGCGCCGCTGGTGCAGGCACAAGGTGAGCAAGGCTCGCCATTCGCCCAGATCGAAGACGCCGCCCCCGAAACCCAGAAAGCCGAGCAGCAAGCTCCGGAAGCCAAACCGGTCGCCGAAGCCGCCAAGGAACCAGGCCATCGAGAAGTCACCGTCGCGCGTGGCGATACCCTGTCCACCCTGTTCGCCAAGGTTGGCCTGCCGGCCAATGCGGTGCACGACCTGCTGGCCAGCAACAAGCAGGCCAAGCAGTTCAGCCAACTCAAGCACGGCCAGGTACTGCAGTTCGAACTCGACAAGGATGGCCAACTGGCCAGCCTGCACAGCAAGGTCAGCAACCTTGAAACCATTCGCCTGACCAAGTCCGCCAAGGGCTACACCTTCAACCGTGAAATCAGCAAGCCGGTAGTGCGAACCGCCTACGCCCACGGCGTGATCAAGAGCTCGCTGTCGGCCTCCGCCCAGCGTGCCGGCCTGTCGCACAGCATGACCATGGACATGGCCCGTGTGCTGGGTTATGACATCGACTTTGCCCAGGATATTCGCCCTGGCGATGAGTTCGATGTGGTCTACGAGCAGAAGGTGATGGACGGCAAGGTCGTCGGTACTGGCAACATCCTCTCCGCGCGCTTCACTAACCGTGGCAAAACCTACACCGCCGTGCGCTACACCAACAAGCAGGGCAACACTACCTACTACACTGCCGACGGCAACAGCCTGCGCAAGGCCTTCATCCGCACTCCGGTGGACTTTGCCCGCATCAGCTCGCGCTTTTCCGCCGGTCGCAAGCACCCGATCCTGAACAAGATCCGTGCCCACAAGGGCGTCGACTACGCTGCCCCGCGCGGTACGCCAATCAAGGCAGCCGGCGACGGCCGCATCGAACTGGCCGGGCGCCGCGGTGGTTACGGCAATACCGTGATCATCCAGCACGGCAACCGCTACAAGACGCTCTACGGCCACATGCAGGGCTTTGCCAAAGGCATCAAGACCGGCAGCTCGGTCAAGCAGGGCCAGATCATTGGCTACATCGGTACCACCGGCCTGTCCACCGGGCCGCACCTGCACTACGAGTTCCAGGTCAACGGTGTACACGTCGACCCACTGAGCCAGAAGGTGCCGATGGCCGACCCGATCGCCAAGAACGAGCGCCAGCGCTTCCTGCAGCAGAGCCAGCCACTGATCGCCCGCATGGATCAGGAAAAGGCCACCCTGCTCGCAGCGAACAAGCGCTAAGCCATGGCGCTCTACCTGGGGGTGATGTCCGGCACCAGCCTCGATGGCCTGGACATCGCCCTGGTCGAACAGGGCGAGCAGCTTGAGCTGCTCGCTACCCACTACCTGCCGATGCCTGCCGAGCTGCGCCAGGACCTGCTGGCCCTGTGCAGCAGCGGCCCTGACGAGATCGCCCGTGCGGCGCTGGCGGAAAACCGCTGGGCCAGCCTGGCAGGCGAAGGTATCCGCCAACTGCTGGCCCGCCAGGGCCTGCAGGCCAACGACATACGCGCCATTGGCAGCCACGGCCAGACCATCCGCCACGAACCGGCACGCGGCTTTACCGTGCAAATTGGCAACCCGGCACTGCTCGCCGAGCTGACGGGTATCAGCGTGGTCGCCGATTTCCGTCGCCGCGATGTGGCTGCAGGCGGCCAAGGCGCGCCGCTGGTTCCCGCCTTCCATGAAACCCTGTTCAGCCACCTTGGCCAGCGCCTGGCAATCCTCAATGTGGGTGGTTTCAGCAACCTCAGCCTGATCGAGCAGGACAAGCCGGTCCACGGCTTTGATTGTGGCCCGGGGAATGTGCTGCTGGATGCGTGGATCGAGCGCGTGCGCGGCCTGGCCTACGACGCCGACGGTGCCTGGGCAGCCTCGGGTGTGGTGCAGGCCGACTTGCTCGGCACACTGCTGGCCGACCCGTTCTTCGCCGGCAGCGGCCCGAAGAGTACCGGCCGCGAGGTGTTCAACTTACCGTGGCTGGATGACCACCTCGCCCGCTTGCCCGCTTATCGCGACGAAGATGTACAGGCGACACTGCTGGAACTGACCGCACGCAGCATCATCGACTCGCTGGGCAGCGCCCAACAAGGCACCGAAGCGCTGCTGGTGTGTGGTGGTGGCGCCCGCAACGGCGCGCTGATGGCCCGCCTCGGCCAGTTGCTGCCCGATGCGCAGGTCGCCAGCACTGGCGCCCATGGCGTAGATCCGGACTGGGTGGAAGCCATGGCCTTCGCCTGGCTGGCCCATTGCTGCCTGGAAGACATCGCCGCCAACCGCCCAAGCGTCACTGCAGCCAAGGGCCTGCGCGTTCTGGGCGCAATCTACCCGGCATAACCGCTACGTCAGAAAGCAAAACGCCGCGCAATTGCGCGGCGTTTTCGTTCCGGACCAGGCTTCAGATCGAGAACGACGACCCGCAACCACAGGTGGTGGCGGCATTCGGGTTTTTGATCACGAAGCGCGAGCCTTCCAGGCCTTCCTGATAGTCCACTTCGGCACCCGCCAGGTACTGGAAGCTCATTGGGTCGACCACCAGCGACACGCCTTCGCGCTCGACGATGGTGTCGTCTTCGGCCACGTCTTCATCGAAAGTGAAGCCGTACTGGAAGCCCGAGCAACCACCACCGGTCACGAACACCCGCAGCTTCAGACGTTCATTGCCTTCCTCATTGACCAGGTTCTTCACCTTCTGGGCTGCCCCATGGGTAAATTCCAGACCAGTAGGGGTGAAGGTTTCGACGCTCATGTTGATTCTCCCGGCGCGGTAGCCGCCATAAAACTCGATGACGCGCATTATCCGCTTTCCCGAGAAAATCGGTCAAGAATTGTGCGGCTTTAGTCGCGACCTGCAAAAAGGCCCGCACGACGCGGGCCTTGTTCACTGCTGACGGCTTACGGCAGCAAGCCGGCGTGGGACAAGCCCATGCGCTCATCCAGGCCGAACAGGATGTTGAGGTTCTGCACCGCCTGGCCGGAGGCACCCTTGACCAGGTTGTCGATTACCGACAGCACCACCACCAAGTCACCACCCTGCGGGCGATGAACGGCAATGCGGCAGACGTTGGCGCCGCGCACGCTACGGGTTTCCGGGTGGCTGCCCGCCGGCATCACATCGACGAACGGTTCATCGGCGTAGCGCTTCTCGAACAGCGCCTGCAAATCGACCGAGGTATCGACCACGTTCGCGTACAGGGTGGCGTGGATGCCACGAATCATCGGCGTCAGGTGCGGTACGAAGGTCAAGCCGATATCCTTGCCAGCGGCCATACGCAGGCCCTGGCTGATTTCCGGCAGGTGGCGATGGCCCTTGACCGCATAGGCCTTCATGCTTTCGCCGGCTTCGCAGAACAGCGAACCCACCGCTGCGCCACGGCCAGCGCCGCTGACACCCGACTTGCAGTCGGCGATCAGGCGCGACGGGTCGGCCAGGCCTGCTTCCAGCAGCGGCAGGAAGCCCAGCTGGGTGGCGGTCGGGTAGCAACCCGGCACAGCGATCAGGCGCGCCTGGCGGATCTTCTCGCGGTTCACTTCGGGCAAGCCGTACACCGCATCCTTGAGCAGCTCTGGCGCGCCGTGCGGCTGGCCATACCACTTGCCCCACTCGGTGGCGTCCTGCAGGCGGAAGTCTGCCGACAGGTCGATCACCTTGGTGCCGGCAGCCAGCAGCTCGCCGGCCAGGGCGTGGGCAACACCGTGCGGGGTGGCGAAAAACACCACATCGCAAGCCGCCAGGGTCTTGCTGTCCGGCACACTGAACGCCAGCCCGTCATAGTGGCCGCGCAGGTTCGGGTACATGTCTGCCACTGCCACGCCCGCTTCGGAGCGCGAAGTGATGACCGCCACTTCGGCCTGTGGATGCTGTGCCAGCAGACGCAACAGTTCGACGCCGGTGTAACCCGTGCCGCCGACGATACCGACCTTGATCATAACGCTTGCCCCTTATCAACGAGCCGTCTGGAAAGCGCACGATAATAGGGGCGCAAGGCGCCTGTAACAACTCTTCGGGTGACCCTTCAGGCGCTTGACCACTACTATCTGACGACCGTGATTACCTGAAGGAACTCCCTCCATGCTTTACCTATGGATCAAAGCGCTGCATATCGTCAGCGTGGTCTGCTGGTTCGCCGGCCTGTTCTACCTGCCGCGGCTGTTCGTCTACCACGCCCAGAGCCAGGACAGCATCAGCCAGGACCGCTTCGTGACCATGGAACGCAAGTTGTACCGCGGCATCATGAACCCGGCGATGATCGCCACCTACGTATTCGGCGCCTGGATGCTCTATCTCACCCCAGGCTGGCTGAGCCAGGGCTGGCTGCATGCCAAGTTGACGCTGGTGATCCTGCTGACCGGCTACCATCACGTGTGCGGTGCCCAGCGCAAACGCTTCGCCAGTGGCACCAACACCCGCAGCCACGTCTACTATCGCTGGTTCAACGAAGTGCCCGTGCTGTTCCTGCTGGGCATCGTAATTCTGGTGGTGGTCAAACCGTTCTGACATTGCCACCCCGCCAAGGAGCCTTGCCATGTCGCTACCCGCCTCGCTCGAACAACGCCTGCGCCTGCCTGTGGTTGCCGCACCGATGTTCCTGATTTCCAACCCCGGCCTGGTGCTGGCTTGCTGCGCCAACGGCGTGGTTGGCAGTTTCCCGGCCCTGAACCAGCGTGACAGCGCCGGCTTCAAGGCCTGGCTGGAGGAGATTGAGGCCGGCCTGGCACAGTTGCAGGCGCCCGCGCCCTATGCGGTGAACCTGATCGTGCACCCGACCAACCCTCGCCTGCAGGCCGACCTGGCCTTGTGCGTCGAGCACCGGGTGCCGATCGTCATCACCAGCCTGGGTGCGGTAAAGGAAGTGGTCGATGCCGTGCATGGCTATGGCGGCCTGGTGTTTCATGATGTGACCACGCGCCGCCATGCCGAGAAGGCCGCCGAAGCGGGTGTCGATGGGCTGATTGCCGTTGCTGCAGGCGCAGGCGGCCATGCCGGCACCTGGAGCCCGTTCGCCCTGGCAGCGGAAATTCGCCAGTTCTTCGACAAGACCCTGCTGTTGGCGGGCTGCATCAACCACGGCCATGAGATCCTCGCCGCACAACTGCTGGGGGCGGACCTGGCATACATGGGCACGCGCTTTATCGCCACGGCAGAAAGCCAGGCCCAGAGCGCCTACAAACAGATGCTGCTGCAGGCCCACGCCGCTGACATCGTCCACACACCGGCGGTATCCGGCATTCCCGCCAGCTTCCTGCGCCCGAGCCTGGAACAAGCGGGCTACGACATGAATGCCCTCAAGGGCGGTCATGAGCAAGGCAAACTCAAGCCGATAGACGACGAAGCCAAGGCGTGGAAGACCGTCTGGTCGGCAGGCCAGGGCGTTGGCGGTATCGACGACCTGCCCAGCGCCAGCGCACTGATCGCACGCCTGCACAGCGAGTACCAGCAAGCCCTGCAGCGCTGCCAGGCGCTGCGGGTTCAGGCCTTGTAGCAAAAGGCAACACCTTGCCCGGCCAAGCTGTACACTAGGCGCCCTCTTCCGCCCCCAGGAGCCTTGCATGACCCGTTACGCCATGATTACTGGTGCTTCCAGCGGCCTGGGCCTGGCCCTGGCGGAAGCACTGGCACGGCGCGGGCGCAACCTGATCCTGGTGGCACGCCAGCGCGAAACGCTGGAACCGGTGGCCATCGAGCTGACCCAGCGCTTTGGTGTCGAGGTACTGTTCCGCGCCTGCGACCTTAGCCAGCCGCTGCGCCTTTCAGGCTTCGTACTGGAGCTGGAGGAAGGCGAGCGGCGTATCGACCTGCTGGTCAACTGTGCCGGCCAGCGCACCTACGGGCCGTTCCTGGCCCATGAGTGGGCCGACGAGCAAGACCTGCTGGAGGTCAACGTACTGGCCCTGAGCCGCCTGTGCCACGCCATCGGTAACCTGATGGCGGTGCAGGGTGGCGGGCAGATTCTCAACGTTGCCGGCCTGGCTGGCGTAGCGCCTGGCCCGTGGATGGCCGCCTATGCCGCCAGCAAAGCCTACGTGTTGAGCTTTTCCCAGGCCCTGCGCGAAGAGCTCAAGCCCGCCGGCATCAAGGTCTCGGTACTGTGCCCCGGCCCGGTGCGCTCTGCACGCCGGCGCATTGCCCGCCTGGATGGCAAGCCGCGCTGCCTCAGCCCCGAGGAAGTGGCGCTGTACACCGTACGCGCGCTGAACAAGAGCCGCGCCCTGATCATGCCCGGCCGGCGCAACCGCTGGCTGGCATTCGCCCCGCGCCTGCTGCCACGCTGGCTGCTGCGCAAGCTGGCCGGGGCCATTCACCGCCGCTATTGCCCGGCCGGCATGGAATAGCCACTGGGCGAGCGGCGCCCGGCTGAGTACACTCGGCCCGACCCTCACCATGGAGCAAGTGCTGTGGACGATCTATTCCTCAAAATCATCAACCGGGAAATCCCGGCGGATATCATCTACGAAGACGACCAGATCCTGGCCTTCAAGGACATTGCACCCGCAGCGCCGGTACATTTTCTGGTCATCCCGAAAAAGCACATCCGTACGCTCAATGACCTGACCGAAGAGGACAAGGCCCTGGCTGGCCACATCCTGTTCACCGCCCAGCGCCTGGCTGTCGAGCAAGGCTGCGAAGAAGGCTTCCGTGTGGTCATGAACTGCAACCCGAAAGGCGGCCAGACCGTCTACCACATCCATATGCACGTGCTTGGGCAGCGCCAGATGAACTGGCCACCGGGCTGATCCACGGCAAGCGACCCCGCCGCTATTGCGGTAAACTGTCGGGCACATTCTTGCGGAGGTGCCCGATGGCTACCGAACGTCACTACTCGCCGCTCGACCGCTTGTTGCTGCAGGCCGATACCGCCATGCGCACCTTGCTGCCCTTCAGCGGCCAACCCGCCCGGCCATCGCCGGCCATCATCCAGCCAGACGCCGACCTGGACGAACAGCAGTCCCGCCATATTGCCGGGCTGATGCGCATCAACCACACCGGTGAAGTCTGCGCCCAGGCGCTGTACCAGGGCCAGGCCCTGACCGCCAAGCTGCCCGAAGTGCGCAAGGCCATGGAGCATGCCGCCGAGGAAGAAATCGACCACCTTGCCTGGTGCGAGCAGCGTATTCGCCAGCTGAACAGCCACCCCAGCGTACTCAACCCATTGTTCTACGGTATGTCGTTCGGCATCGGTGCACTCGCCGGGCTGGTCAGCGACAAGGTCAGCCTGGGCTTCGTCGCCGCCACCGAACACCAGGTGTGCAAACACCTCGACGAGCACCTGGAGCAGATCCCGCACGAAGACGAAAAGTCCCGGGCCATTCTCGAGCAGATGCGCATCGACGAAGAGCAACACGCCGAGTCTGCCCTGGAGGCCGGTGGCTACCGCTTCCCTGCCCCTGTCCGCTTTGGCATGAGCTTGCTGGCCAAGGTCATGACCAAGAGCACCTACCGTATCTGAAGGCCCCCCATGACGGACCGATTCGACGCCAAGGACCTGGCGCGCGCCGTGCAAGCCGGCGTTCTCCAGCCGGGCCAGGACCAGGCCCTGCTGGCCTTCCTGCGCCAGCAACCGGCAGCTCGCGGCAGCTTCCAGCTGGCCCATGTTGCCTTCTACTTTGGCGCCATGCTGATCATGGCGGCCATGGGCTGGTTGCTCACCGAGGCCTGGATGAGCATCGGCGACGGCGCACTGCTGGTCATCGCCAGCCTGTACATCCTGCTGATCACCTTGTTTGCCCTGAAGCTGCAGCGCCGCGCCCAGCCCGTCGCTGCCGGGGTGCTGGCAGCCGTCGCGGTCAGCATCGTGCCTCTGGCCGTATTCGCCATCGAGCGGCTGGTCGGCTGGTGGCCCGTGAACGACACGCAAGCGAACTACCACCATTACTACACCTACGTGCAGAGCGGCTGGCTGGCGATGGAACTGGCCACGGTACTGGCCGGGTTGCTGATGCTGCGGCTGATCCCTTACCCGTTCATCGTCATGCCCATAGCCGTGGCGCTGTGGTTCATGTCCATGGACCTGAGCGAATGGTTCTTCGGCTCGCCATTCAGTTGGGAACAGCGCCGAGAAGTTTCGCTGTGGTTCGGGCTGGGGATGCTGGTGGTCTTCCTGGTAGTGGACGGCCGCACGCGCGAGGATTATGCCCATTGGGGTTACCTGGCCGGGCTGGCGGCGTTCTGGGGCGGCTTGACGCTTGTGGACAATGGCAGCGAGTTGGGCAAGGCCCTGTATTGCCTGATCAACGTTGCGCTGATGGGCATGGCGGTGCTGCTGCGCCGGCCGGTGTTCATGGTGTTCGGGGCCCTTGGGGTGGCGGCTTACCTGGGATACCTGTCGTATGAGGTGTTTGCCGAGTCGTTGTTGTTCCCGGTGGTGGTGACCTTGATCGGGCTTGGGGTTATCTGGCTGGGGCTGGTTTACCAGAAGCGGCGGGAGCGGTTGAGCCAGGTGATGCGGGGTTGCTTACCGGAATGGGTGCTAGCTGCACTGCCGGCGCTTCGCAGCTGATCCTGTGGGAGCGGGTTTACCCGCGAACACCGGCGAAGCCGGTGCCATCCACCGCGTCGGCTTCTTCGCGGGTAAACCCGCTCCCACAGGGCTGCAAAGCAGCCCAAGAAATCGAGGCCTTAACCCAGCTCTACAATTTCATAGCCGTGGGTAATCTCAACCCCGGCACGCTCCAGCATGATCGACGCCGAGCAATACTTCTCCGCCGACAGCTCCACAGCACGCTTGACCTGCGCTTCTTTTAGCCCCCGCCCCTTCACCACAAAATTCATGTGGATCTTGGTAAACACCTTCGGGTCTTCGCTGGCGCGCTCGGCTTCCAGGAACGCCTCGCAGCTCTCCACCGCCTGGCGCGACTTCTTCAGGATGCTGACCACGTCAAAGCTGCTGCAGCCACCCAGACCCAGCAGCAGCATTTCCATCGGGCGCACACCCAGGTTGCGGCCGCCGGCCTCGGGCGGGCCGTCCATCACGACGACATGGCCGCTCCCCGATTCGCCGAGGAACATTGCCTCACCGGCCCACTGGATACGTGCCTTCATCTACCTGGACTCCTGATTTTCGGAAAAGGGTGTCAGCTTAGACCTTGTGTGGCTGTGGGAAAAGTACGAGACGTGTCGGTTTAGTACCGAAACATCCTTTGGCGTCTGATAAGCTGGCGCCAAATGACTGGCGCTTGCCGTCAGCCAACCTCTAAAAAAAGCCTATGCCTCGTATCGAACAGGATTTCGTGATGGTTGCCTCCGCCTTACCCGCAAAGATCAAGAACATCGACAAATTGCTGGTGCACTGCCAGCGCCGCCGCTACACCGCCAAAAGTAACATCATCTGCGCCGGCGACCGGGCCGAGACACTGTCGTTCATCATCAAGGGTTCGGTAACCATCATCATCGAGGACGACGACGGCCACGAAATGATCATCGCCTACCTCAACAATGGCGATTTCTTTGGCGAATTGGGCCTGTTCGAGCCAGTTGACGGTGAACAGCAGCGCAGCGCCTGGGTGCGCGCCAAGACCGAATGCGAAGTGGCGGAAATCAGCTACGAGAAGTTTCGCGAACTGGCGCGCCAGGACCCGGAAATCCTCTACGCCCTGGGCAGCCAGATGGCCCAGCGCCTGCGCAACACCACGCGCAAGGTCGGTGACCTGGCCTTCTTCGACGTAACCGGGCGGGTTGCCCGTTGCCTGCTGGAACTGTGCAAACAACCCGACGCCATGACCCACCCCGACGGCATGCAGATCAAGATTACCCGTCAGGAAATCGGCCGCATCGTCGGTTGCTCGCGGGAAATGGTCGGCCGCGTCCTCAAAGACCTCGAAGAACGCAGCCTGGTACAGGTCAAGGGCAAGACCATGGTGGTCTACGGTACCCGCTAGTCTTTGGGCAGCTCGGCCAATACCTTGGCATAGGCCTGGGACAGGCGCTCGAACCAGGGCGCCGCCGGCGCCACTTCGTGCAATGCAATGTGCGCATCAGCGCGGCAACGTTGCTCAAGCTCGCAGCACTCGTTGAAACGGTTGACTGCCGCCACCATCGACTCACGCTCGTTATCCAGCAGCAGCGCACCGTGCACCAGAACCACCGGGCGCTTGCCACCCAGGCCCTGGCGCCAGCGCTGGGCAGTGCCGACCAGCTTGCGACCGTTAAGGTTGACGTTGTAGCGGCCATCGCAGAAGGCTCCGTCGATTTCCCCCACCGACGCCACCCCGCCCCACTCGCGCAGCACATCGCACAGCGGCAGGCACAGGCGCTCGTAGGCGTTCTCTATACGGCCGTGATCACCTTCGCTGCGTGGTGCTGCGTAAACCAGCGCAACGTTTACAGTGGAATGCGATTGCGGCACCGGCTCGCCGCCGGTTTCGCGCAACAGCACTGGCCAGCCGGCAATGGCCAGCTCTGCGCAGGCGGCTTCGAAGTTGTCCAGGCGGCTCATGCGCCGGGGCATGACCAAGGCATGGTCGGTGGGGCGCCAGAACAGCACGCCACTCTCGCGTTCGCCACGGCAGACGGCAGCCAGCAGTTCCTGTTCGGCGTGCAGGCCCTGTTCGACGGTCAGGGCCAGGGGTTGATCGGTCATTGATCCACCTTTGGTGTTATTTTCAAGGGCCTATTCGCGGGTAAACCCGCTCCCACAAGGACACCACAAGCCCGAGGGTGGTGGAGAACCTGTGGGAGCGGGTTCACCCGCGAAAGGGCCATTACAGGCATACAAAAAAGCCGGCAATCACGCCGGCTTCATTTCAATCAGTCCAGTTGCTGAACAGTCTTCTTCACCTGGTCCGGGAAGAACAACCGCTGCAGCTCCAGCCCAGGTTGCTCGGCGCGCATGAACGCCTCACCGACCAGGAACGAGTAAACCTCGTTGATCGCCATCAGCTCGACATCGGCCCGGTTCAAGATACCGCTTTCAGTAATCGCCAGGCGATCACGCGGTATGCGCGGCAGCAGGTCAAGGGTGGTCTCCAGGCTGACTTCAAAGGTGTGCAGGTTGCGGTTGTTCACGCCCACCAGCGGCGTATCCAGCGTTTTCAACGCACGCTCCAGCTCATCGCCATCGTGCACTTCTACCAATACATCGAGGCCGACGTCCTTGGCGGTGGCGGCCAGTTCGGCCATCTTCACGTCATCCAGCGCCGACACGATCAGCAGCACACAATCTGCACCCAAGGCCCGGGCCTCGACGATCTGGTACGGGTCGACCATGAAATCCTTGCGGATCACCGGCAGCGAAACCGCCGCGCGAGCCTGTTGCAAGTACTCATCGGCCCCCTGGAAGTAATCCACATCGGTCAGCACCGACAGGCAGGTAGCACCGCCCTTTTCGTAGCTGACAGCGATTTCCGCCGGCACGAAGTCTTCACGGATCACGCCCTTGCTTGGCGAAGCCTTCTTGATTTCGGCAATCACCGCAGGCTGCTTGCGCTTGGCCTGCTCGATCAAGGCATTGGCAAAGCCGCGCGGGGCATCAGCGGCCTTGGCCAGGCGCTCCAGTTCAGCAAGGCTGACCCGCGCACTGCGCTCGGCCACTTCCTGAAACTTGCGGGCAATGATCCTTTCCAGCACTGTCGGCACACTCATGCTTCGTTCTCCACCTTGAATACTGCAGTAAAGGCACCCAGTTCCTGCAACTTCTCCCAGGCCAGCCCGGTGTGCAACACGTCGTGTGCCAGTTCCACACCTTGCGCCAGGGTCATTGCATGATCGGCGGCATACAGTGCCGCGCCCGCGTTGAGCACGATCATTTCGGCTGCCTTCTGGCCGTTTTCGGTCTTGCGCCGGCCCAGGGCATCACGAATCAGTTCCAGCGACGCCTGCGGGTTTTCGACGGCCAGACCATGCAGGCTCTGGCTTTTCATGCCGAGGTCTTCCGGCTCTACCCAGTACTCAGTAATTTCGTCGTTTTTCAGCTCGGCAACAAAGGTGGGTGCGGCCAGGCTGAACTCGTCCAGGCCATCCTTCGAGTGCACCACCAGCACATGCTTGCTGCCCAGGCGCTGCAGCACCTCGGCCAGCGGGCGGCACAGGGCCTGGGCGAACACGCCGACCACCTGGTGCTTTACGCCGGCCGGATTCGTAAGCGGGCCGAGCATGTTGAACAAGGTACGCAGACCCAAGTCGCGACGCGGGCCGGCGGCATGCTTCATGGCCGAGTGGTGGCTTTGCGCGAACATGAAGCCGATACCCAGGCTATCGATGCAACGGGCAACCTGGACCGGCGTCAGGTTCAGATAAATGCCGGCAGCTTCCAGCAAATCGGCACTGCCGCTCTTGCCCGACACGGCGCGGTTGCCGTGCTTGGCCACGGTGCAGCCCGCTGCCGCGAGGACGAACGACGACGCGGTGGAAACGTTGAAGATGTTGGCGCCATCACCGCCAGTACCGACGATATCGACCACGCCATCAAGGCTCTGCAGTTCAACCTTGTCGGCCAGCTCGCGCATCACCGACACCGCACCGACAATTTCATCGATGCTCTCGCTTTTCATGCGCATGCCCATCAGGAAGGCGCCGATCTGCGCCTCGCTGCACTGGCCAGTCATGATCTGGCGCATCACATCACGCATTTCTTCGGTAGAAAGGTCCAGCTGGCCGACGATACGGCTCAACGCGCTCTTGATATCCATGTGCGATCCTTAGCGGCGGCCGCCGGTCTGCTTGAGGAAATTGGCGAACAGCTCGTGGCCCTGCTCGGTCAGGATCGATTCAGGGTGGAACTGCACCCCCTCGATATTCAGTGTCTTGTGGCGCAGGCCCATGATCTCGTCGACCGAACCGTCAGCATGGGCGGTCCAGGCGGTCACTTCCAGGCACTCAGGCAAGGTTTCGCGCTTGACCACCAGCGAGTGGTAACGGGTTACCGTCAGCGGGTTGTTGAGGCCGGCGAACACACCCAGGTCACGGTGGTGGACCGGGCTGGTCTTGCCGTGCATCACCTGGCGGGCACGCACCACGTCACCGCCAAAGGCCTGGCCGATGGACTGGTGGCCCAGGCACACGCCAAGAATCGGCAGCTTGCCGGCGAAATGCAGGATGGCCTCGATGGACACGCCTGCCTCGCTCGGCGTGCACGGGCCTGGAGATACGACGATGCGCTCGGGGTTGAGGGCTTCGATCTGGGCGATAGTCATTTCGTCATTGCGAATGACCTTGACCTCGGCACCCAGCTCGCCAAGGTACTGAACGACGTTGTAAGTGAATGAGTCGTAATTGTCGATCATCAGTAACATCGTATTAAACCTCTTGAATCTACTGACTTCAGGATTCGAACCTTCTTGCTCCTGCCGCAGGCGCAGCTTGGCCATTAAAGGGCGGTAGACAGGAAGGCAAACGGGGGCGGGCCGGACGGGCCGGCAGGGGATAAAGTCAGGCGCGCCAACGCCAACGGGCGTGGGCCTTGATTACGCGCATCAAGAGTTTACTGACGATCAACACAGGATAGGTCTCGCTCATACGTCCCGGCACAGTAGCCTACCGGGGCGGCGGGCGCAATATGCCCGTAAACACGGGGAAACGAATGGACTTGGGAGCGATGCCCCACGATTTGCTAAGGTCGATCGGGTTGTCTTGATAAAAACAAAGAAAAGGATGTTCCCAGATGCGAAAAGCCCCGTTATTGCGCTTTACCCTCGCCTCGCTGGCATTTGCCTGCAGCCAGGCTTTCGCCGCCCCTTCGCCCTACTCCAGCATGATCGTGTTTGGCGACAGCCTCAGCGATGCCGGGCAGTTTGGTGGCGCACGCTTCACCAACCGTGATGCCGATGGCAATTATGCCCCGGTGTCTCCGATGATCCTCGGCGGCCGACTGGGGGTAGACCCGACAGCCCTTGGCCCTTCCACCTCCCCCATCAACCCGGCGCTGGGGATCCCCGACGGCAACAACTGGGCAGTCGGCGGCTACACCACCCAGCAGATCCTCGACTCGATCACCAGCACGTCCAAAACCGTGATCCCACCTGGGCGCGAAGGTGCCGGGCTGGTACTGCGAGAAAAGCCTGGCTACCTGGCCAACGGCCTGCGCGCCGATCCCAATGCACTGTACTACCTCACCGGCGGCGGCAACGATTTCCTGCAAGGCCTGGTCAACAGCCCGGCCGACGCAGTGGCTGCCGGTGCCCGCCTGGCCGCCAGCGCCCAGGCCCTGCAACAAGGTGGCGCACGCTACATCATGGTCTGGCTGCTGCCCGACCTCGGCCAGACACCAAATTTCAGCGGCACACCACAACAGAACCCGCTTTCATTGCTATCAGCGGCCTTCAACCAGTCGCTGCTCAGCCAGTTGGGGCAGATCGATGCCGAGATCATCCCGCTGAACATCCCCGTACTGCTAAGCGAGGCATTGGCCAGCCCCAGTCAGTTCGGCCTGGCCACCGGGCAGAACCTGGTCGGCACCTGCTACAGCGGCGAAGGCTGCGTGGAAAACCCGCTGTACGGCATCAACGGCACCACGCCAGACCCGACCAAGCTGCTGTTCAACGACTCGGTGCACCCGACCATCGCGGGCCAGCAACTGATCGCCGATTATGGTTACTCGATCCTCTCTGCCCCGTGGGAGCTGACCCTGCTGCCGGAAATGGCCCACGCCAGCCTGCGCGCCCACCAGGATGAGCTGCGCAACCAGTGGCAAACACCCTGGCAGGCCGTTGGCCAGTGGCAGGCCTTTGTCGCCAGCGGCGCCCAGGACCTGGACTTCGACGGCCAGGGCAGCGCGGCCAGCGGCGATGGCCGCGGCTACAACCTGACCGTGGGCGGCAGCTACCGCCTGAACGACGCCTGGCGCCTGGGCCTGGCCGGCGGCGTATACCGGCAGAAGCTGGAAGCTGGTGAACAGGATTCGGACTACAAGCTCGACAGTTACCTGGCCAGCGCCTTCGCCCAGTACCGCCAGGATCGCTGGTGGGGCGATGCCGCGCTGACTGCCGGGCACCTGGACTACAGCGACCTCAAACGTACTTTCGCCCTTGGCGTGAACGACCGCAGCGAAAAGGGCGACACCGATGGTGAAGCCTGGGCGATGTCCGCGCGGTTGGGCTACAACCTGGCGGCCGACAGCAGCAACTGGCAGTTGGCGCCGTTCATCAGCGCCGACTATGCGCGGGTGAAGGTGGATGGCTATGACGAGAAGAGCGGGCGCTCGACGGCCCTGGGCTTTGATGATCAGGAGCGTACGTCACGCCGTTTGGGCGTAGGGCTGCTGGGCAGCGTGCAAGTGCTGCCAGGTACCCGGTTGTTTGCCGAGGTGGCGCAGGAGCATGAGTTCGAGGATGACCAGCAGGATGTGACGATGCACCTGACCAGCTTGGCAGCGAATGACTTCACCTTGACCGGGTATACGCCGCACAGTGACCTGACCCGGGCCAGCCTGGGGGTGAGCCATGAAGTGGTGGCGGGGGTGCATTTGCGCGGGAACTACAACTGGCGCAAGAGTGATGAGCTGACGCAGCAGGGGGTTAGCCTGGGGGTTAGTGTGGACTTTTAGGTTGTTGGGGCCGCTTTGCGGCCCATTCGCGGGTAAACCCGCTCCTACAAGGGTTGCGCAAGCCTCAGACCTTACGCGGTCATTGTAGGAGCGGGTTTACCCGCGAAGGGCTGCAAAGCAGCCCCAATCGGTCTATCTGGCGGAAGTCTGCTCAGCCAACGCCACCGCACGGAACATCGCCCGGCGCTTGTTGATGGTTTCTTCCCACTCCAGCGCCGGCACCGAGTCGGCAACAATGCCGCCCCCCGCCTGCACATGCAGCTCGCCATCCTTGATTACCGCAGTGCGGATGGCAATTGCGGTATCCATGTTGCCATTCCAGGCAAAGTAACCCACGGCACCGCCGTAAACCCCGCGCTTGACCGGCTCCAACTCGTCGATAATCTCCATCGCGCGAATTTTCGGCGCACCCGAAAGCGTACCGGCCGGCAAGATCGCCCGCAGCGCATCCATCGCCGTCAACCCTTCACGCAGTTGGCCGGTGACGTTGGACACAATGTGCATGACGTTGGAATAACGCTCGATCACCATCTTCTCGGTCAGGCGCACGCTGCCGGTCGACGACACCCGGCCCACATCGTTGCGGCCCAGGTCGATCAGCATCAGGTGCTCGGCGATCTCTTTGTCATCCGACAGCAGGTCGTCTTCCAGCGCGCGGTCGGCCTCTTCGGTCGCACCGCGTGGGCGGGTACCGGCAATCGGGCGCACGGTGACCAGGTTGTCCTCGACACGTACCAGCACCTCGGGCGAGCTGCCGACCACGTGGAAGTCGCCGAAGTTGAAGAAGTACATGTACGGCGTCGGGTTGAAGCAGCGCAGTGCACGGTACAGGTCGATGGGTGCGGCCTTGAAGTCGATCGACATGCGCTGCGAAGGCACCACCTGCATGCAGTCGCCCGCCAGGATGTATTCCTTCACGGTGTCGACCGCGCGCTCGTAATCTTCCTGGGTAAAGCTTGAGCGGAATGCCGGCTCGGCAGCCATCGGGCCACTCAGGTCCAGGCCACGGCGCGGGGTGATCGGCTGGCGCAGGGTTTCCAGCAGGCCTTGCAGGCGTGCCTGGCCCTGTTCGAATGCCTGCTCTTCAGCCGGGTCGACCAGCACGATGGCGTGCATCTTGCCCGCCAGGTTGTCGAACACCACCACCGCATCGGACACCATCAGCAGGATATCCGGCACGCCCAGCGGGTCCGGGTTGGGGCAGGCCCCCAGGCGCTTTTCCACATAACGCACACAGTCGTAGCCGAAGTAGCCAACCAGGCCGCCGTTGAAGCGCGGCAAGCCGGAGATATCGGCGACCTTGTAGCGGTCCTTGAAGGCTTCGACGAAGGCCAGCGGGTCTTCGACATCATGGCTTTCTACCTCGACGCCATCCTGCAGGACGCTGACGTGGTAGCCGTGCACACGCATCACGGTGCGCGACGGCAGGCCGATCATCGAGTAACGGCCCCACTTCTCGCCGCCCTGCACCGATTCAAGCAGGTACGAGTTGGGTTGGTCAGCCAGTTTCAGGTAGATCGACAGCGGCGTGTCGAAGTCGGCCAGGGTTTCGCAAGCCAGGGGAATGCGGTTATAGCCGGCAGCGGCCAGGCGCAGGAATTCTTCGCGGTTCATGAGTAGCCTCGTGGCAAGCAGCAATAGGTCAGGCAAACGGACGGGCCGGCACGCGCCGGCAAGCAGAAGTCAGGCGCGCCAACGCCAACGGGCCAGGGCCTTGATGACTTTCATCCAGAATTTGCCAGTAACCGCCACGGTGGACTCTCTGTCTTTTGAGGCTTGAAGGTCCGCCAACGTTATCCCAGTGGCCGGGTCTGCGCAACCGGGCAGCAATGCGCGCAGGTCGTCGATCACCAGGCTGGGGGACTCGTCGTTGATCGGCCGACCATGGTTGTAGCCGTAGGTCAGGCCCACGCACTGCACGCCGGCTGCCTTGGCCGCCAGCACATCACTGCGCGAGTCGCCGACGAACAGCGACTGCTGCGGGGTAACGCCGGCCATCTGCATGACAAACAGCAGGGCTGCCGGGTCAGGTTTTTTCTGCGGCAGCGTGTCACCACCGATGATCCAGCGGAAGTAGCGGCCGATCTTCATCTGGTCCAGCAAGGGGGCGACGAAGCGCTCGGGCTTGTTGGTAATCAGCGCCATTTCCACGCCCTGCTTCTGCAGCCAGCGCAGGGTGTCTTTCACACCGGGGTAGACCACGGTGAGCTCATGGCTTTCGGCATAGGCCTCCATGAACAGCGCCAGGCCCTGTTCGGCCAGCGCATCATCCACGGCTTCATGCTCGATGCCGCCGGCCAGGGCACGGCGCACCAGCACCTGGGCGCCGTTGCCGACCCAGTGGCGCACCGCCTCAAGGCCAGCAGGCGGGCGCCCCAGTTCGAGCAGCATACGGTCCACGGCGGCGGCCAGGTCTGGCACGGAATCGATCAGGGTACCGTCCAGATCGAACATCACCAGCCTGGGCAGCGTCCCCGGGAACAGCTGCTCGAAGCCACTCATGGGCGGGCCTGGGCCAGTTCGGCGCGCATCTTGGCGATGACTTCCTGGTAGTCCGGGGCGTTGAAGATTGCCGAGCCGGCCACGAAGGTGTCGGCGCCAGCGGCAGCGATCTCGCGGATGTTGTTGACGTTGACGCCGCCGTCGATTTCCAGGCGGATGTCACGGCCACTGGCGTCGATCAGCGCGCGCGCTTCGCGCAGCTTGTCGAGGGTGCCAGGGATGAACTTCTGCCCGCCGAAGCCTGGGTTGACGCTCATCAGCAGCACCATGTCGACCTTGTCCATCACGTACTTCAGGGCGTCCAGGCTGGTGGCCGGGTTGAACACCAGGCCGGCCTTGCAGCCGCCGTCCTTGATCAGTTGCAGCGAACGGTCGACGTGCTGCGAGGCTTCCGGGTGGAAGGTGATGTAGGTCGCGCCGGCTTCGATGAAGTCGCCGATGATGCGGTCGACCGGGCTGACCATCAAGTGCACGTCGATGGGTGCGGTGACGCCATACTTGCGCAGGGCGGTGCACACCATCGGGCCGATGGTGAGGTTGGGGACGTAGTGGTTATCCATGACATCGAAGTGGACGATGTCGGCACCCGCGGCCAATACCTTGTCGACATCCTCGCCCAGGCGGGCGAAATCGGCAGAGAGAATGGAGGGGGCAATAGCGTAGGGCTGCATGGCGCACCTGTTGGCAGAATCACGGTGGCGCGCATTGTAACTCAGGGAAAGGGATGAGGGCTGATTGGTATCAAAGGGTGTCGACCAGTTGTTAAAACCTGTGCCGGCCCTTTCGCGGCTAAAGCCGCTCCCACAGAGACCGCAGTCCGCCCTGTGGGAGCGGCTTTAGCCGCGAAGAGGCCGGTACAGACAGCCCATCATCAGGCCGGCTGCTGGGTTCTCAACTTCTCGCTACGCCCCCGCAACCACTCCAGGGTCAGCAGCAAGATCACCGAGAAGGCAATCAGCAAGGTCGCCGCCGCCGCAATGGTCGGGCTCAGGTTCTCGCGAATTCCGCTGAACATCTGCCGCGGCAGGGTCGCCTGCTCCGGCCCGGCGAGGAACAGTGTCACCACCACCTCATCAAACGAGGTGGCAAAGGCGAACAACGCCCCGGAAATCACCCCTGGGGCAATCAGCGGCAGGGTCACCCGGCGGAACGTCAGCAACGGCGAAGCACCCAGGCTGGCCGCCGCGCGCACCAAGTTGTAGTTGAAGCCCTGCAGCGTCGCCGACACGGTAATGATGACAAACGGCACGCCCAGCACCGCATGCACCAGAATCAGCGACGTGAAACTGTTACCCATGCCCAGCGGGGCAAAGAACAGATAGCTGGCCACGCCGATGATCACCACCGGCACCACCATCGGCGAAATCACCAGTGCCATCACCAGCGACTTGCCGGGGAAATCGCCACGGGTCAGGCCAATGGCCGCTAGGGTACCGAACACCATGGCCAGCACCGTGGCCGCCGGGGCGACGATGATGCTGTTCTTCAGTGCCCGCATCCACTCGGCCGAGCCGAAGAAGTCCTGGTACCACTGCAGCGAGAAGCCCTGCAGCGGGTACACCAGGAAGCTGCCACTGTTGAACGAAAGCGGCACGATCACCAGCACCGGCAAGATCAGGAACAGCAGGATCAAACCGCAAAGGATGCGCAGGCTGTAGAACCAGACCCGCTCCACGGGTGACATGTAAGGGCTCAGCATGACAAGGCTCCTCAGCTCAGGCGCAGGCGGCTGGCGCCGACCAGCCAGCTATAGATCAGGTACAGCAGCACGGTCGCCAGCAGCAACAGCCCACCCAGTGCGGTGGCCATGCCCCAGTTGATGCTGGTGTTGGTATAGAAGGCAACGAAGTAGCTGACCATCTGGTCGTTCGGGCTACCCAGCAGCGCCGGGGTGATGTAGTAGCCGATGGCCAGGATGAACACCAACAGGCAACCCGCACCGACACCAGCGTAGGTCTGCGGGAAGTAAACCCGCCAGAAGCTGGCGAACGGGTGGCAGCCCAGCGAAATCGCCGCACGCATGTAGCTCGGCGAAATGCCCTTCATCACGCTGTACAGCGGCAGGATCATGAACGGCAGCAGAATGTGCACCATCGAGATGTACACGCCGGTGCGGTTGAACACCAGTTCCAGCGGCTGGTCGATGATGCCCATGGCCATCAACGCGCTGTTGATCAGGCCGCCCGATTGCAGCAGCACGATCCACGCCGCCACCCGTACCAGGATCGAGGTCCAGAACGGCAGCAGCACCAGAATCATCAACAGGTTGCTCTGCCGGGTCGGCAGGTTGGCCAGCAGGTAGGCCAGCGGGTAGGCCAGCACCAGGCAGATGGCGGTAATCACCACACCCATCCACAGGGTACGGGCAAAGATATCCAAGTAAATGGCCTGGTCCGGGGTGGCCTTGGCCAGTTCGCCAAGGTCATCGATACGGTGGTCTAACGAGGCCAGCAGGTAGAACGAGGTCACCGTGCTGGTATTGCGGCGGATCGCCTGCCAGTAGGCCGGGTCGCCCCAGCGCTCGTCGACGGCCTGCAAGGCGTCTTTATAGGAGGCAGGTTCAGCCTTGAACGGCAGGGCCCGGGCGGTCTTGGTCAACAAGCTGCGGTAGCCGGCCAGTTCCATGTTCAGGCGTTTGGAAAGGTCGCCAAGGGTCTGGTTCTTGCGCGACTCGGCCAGGTCCTGGCTAAGCGCCTTGTACACATCCTCGCCCGGCAGGCTCTTGCCATCCCACTGGCTGATGACCTCGACCGTACGCGGCAGGCCGCCGACCACTTCCGGGTTGCCGACGCTCTTGTACAACAGGGCCGCGATCGGCACCAGGAACACCAGCAACAGGAACAGCGCCAGCGGCGCGATCAACGCCTGCGCCTTCCAGCGGTTGACCCGCTCGGCATGCTTGAGGCGCTGCTTGAGACTTGGACCGGCGCCTTCGTTGAGGGGCACTGCAATGGCCATGGCGAACTCCGCGATACGAACTGAAATGGGGGCCGCATAACGGCCCCTTACGCAGGTGGCTTACTTCTTCGCCGCCCAGGCGTTGAAGCGTTGCTCCAGCTGCTCGCTGTTGTCGGCCCAGAAGGCCACGTCGATCTGCACCTGGTTGGCGATGTTCTCAGGCGTGGTCGGCATGTCCTTTTTCACTTCATCCGACAGCAGGCTCACGGCTTTGGAGTTGGCCGGGCCGTAGGCGATGTTCTCGGAGTAGATCTTCTGCTGCTCGGGCTTGACGCTGTAGGCAATGAATTTCTTCGCCTCTTCGACGTTCTTGGCACCTTTAGGGATCGCCCAGGCGTCAAAGTCGTAGATGCCGCCGTTCCACACGACTTTCAGGTTGCTCTCTTTCTGCACTGCGGCAATACGGCCGTTGTAGGCAGAGCTCATGACCACGTCACCCGAAGCCAGGAACTGCGGCGGCTGTGCGCCAGCTTCCCACCACTGGATGTTGGGCTTGAGCTCATCGAGTTTCTTGAAGGCACGGTCCTGACCTTCCTTGGTCGCCAGCACTTTGTAGACGTCCTTGGGCGCGACGCCATCGGCCATCAGGGCGAATTCCATGGTGTACTTGGCGCCTTTGCGCAGGCCACGCTTGCCTGGGAACTGCTTGGTGTCCCAGAAATCGGCCCAGCTGGTAGGTGCGGTCTTGAGCTTGTCGGCGTTGTAGGCCATGACCGTGGACCAGACGAAGAAGCCTACGCCGCAAGGCTGGATGGCACCCGGCACGTAATCGGCCTCGTTGCCGAACAGGGCGGGGTCGAGCTCTTCGAACATGCCTTCATCGCAACCGCGCGCCAGCTCCGGGGATTCAACCTCGACCAGGTTCCACGACACGCTCTTGGTGTCGACCATGGCCTTGACCTTGGCCATTTCGCCGTTGTACTCACCGGCAACGATCTTGCCATTGCTCGCCTTCTCCCATGGCTCGTAGAACGCCTTGACCTGAGCAGCCTTGTTGGCACCGCCGAACGAAATCACGGTGAGGTCTGCGGCCATGGCCTGGCCGGCGGCGAACAGCCCCAGGGCCAGGGCGGTCAGTTTCAACTGCTTGCGCATTATTATTCTCTCCACAGTACAGGGTTGGTGAAGCAATCCATCAATGGGCTTCGGCAATCGGATCGAGCGCGCGGGCGTGCTCCACCTCCCAGCCCAGCGGTACCACATCGCCCACGGCCAGGGCCGGGTCGAGCTCGGCAATCGGCTGTTTCACGAAGAAGTCGCCCTTGCCGCAAACCTCCAGGCGCACCCGCACGTGGTCGCCCAGGTAAATGAATTCGGCCACGCGGCCCGAGAAGCGGTTGACGCAGCTTTCGCTGTGGCCGTTCAGGCGCACACGCTCGGGGCGGATCGACAGGGTGACCGGCTCGCCGGCCTGGCCGACATTCACGGCCAGCGCCTCGACCCGCTCGCCGCGTGGCAACTGCACCTGGCAGCGCTTGCCATCGCTGGCCAGCAGGGTGCCGTTGATGCGGTTGTTCTCGCCGATGAAGTTGGCGACGAAGGTATTGCAGGGTTCTTCGTACAACGTACGCGGGTCGGCGATCTGCTGGATTTCGCCCTGGTGGAACACCGCCACGCGGTCAGACATGGTCAGCGCTTCGCCCTGGTCATGGGTCACGTACACCACGGTCACGCCCAGGCGCTGGTGGATGTGCTTGATTTCCATCTGCATGTGCTCACGCAGCTGCTTGTCCAGTGCACCCAGCGGTTCGTCCATCAGCACCAGTTGCGGCTCGAACACCAATGCCCGGGCCAGCGCCACCCGCTGTTGCTGGCCACCGGACAGTTGACCGGGGTAGCGCTTGGCGAAGGCATCGAGCTGGACCATGTTCAGCACACGCTTGACCCGCTCGCTGATGTCGGTCTTGCTCAGGTTGCGCACGCTTAGCGGAAAGGCCAGGTTCTCGGCCACGGTCATGTGCGGGAACAATGCGTAGTTCTGGAACACCATGCCGATGTCGCGCTTGTGCGGCGGCACGTTGTTGATCGAACGCCCGGCCAGCTGGATCTCCCCTGCGGTGGGGGTTTCGAAACCAGCCAGCATCATCAGGCTGGTGGTCTTGCCCGAGCCGGACGGGCCAAGCAAGGTGAGGAATTCGCCCTTGCGGATATCCAGGTTCAGGTCTTTGACGATCAGCGACTCGCCGTCGTAGCTTTTCTGCACACCACGGAAGCTGACCAGCGTTTCGCTGGTTGCAGCGTTCGACTTCGCCTCGCTCATGCCTGCACCTTCTTGTTGGATGACTGCGTAGGCAAAAGAGTAGAAGAGGCGCAAGCGCCCGGAAATCGGGGGTGCTGAGAGAATGCCATCATCCGGATGGAAGATTTGCTGTAGGGATTGCCCTACAAGGATGGCGGGATTGGAATACCCACATCAGCCCTGCGCCGCCCGTTGTAGGAGCGGGTTTACCCGCGAAAGGGCCGGTTCAGGCACTGCACATGGCAGGCAAGACCCTTTCGCGGGTGAACCCGCTCCTACAACGGGCGGTGCAGGCTGCGGGAAGCGCATGTCGCAATCAGACCAGCTTGTGCTCCATCGCGTACTTCACCAGTTCCGCTAGCGAGTTCACCTTCAGCTTCTGCATCAGGCGCGCCTTGTGGGTGCTGATGGTCTTGCTCGACAGCGCCAGCTGCTGGGCGATGTCGTTGACGTTGGCGCCCTGGGCCAGGCGCTCGAACACCGAAAACTCCCGCTCCGACAGCAGCGTATGCAAGGGCCGCGATTCGGTCAGGCCCACTTCGAACACCATGCGGTCGGCCAGCGCCGGGTCGATGTAGCGCCCACCACCGGCCACCCGGCGGATGGCCGTCAGCAGCAGCGCCGGGTCACTGTCCTTGGTCGCGTAGCCCGCCGCACCAGCTTTCAATGCCCGCGCTGCCATCTGCGCCTCATCGTGCATCGACAGCATCAGGATCGCCGGCGCATCGTGCAGCGCGCGAATCCGCGGGATCGCTTCCAGCCCGTTCACGCCCGGCATCGAGATATCCAGCAGGACCACCTCGCACGGCGTATGGCGCAGGGTTTCGAGCAACTGCTCACCATTACCGGCCTCCCCTGCCACCTGCATGTCCTTGGCCAGGCCGATCAGCTGCTTGATGCCTTCACGGACAATGGTGTGGTCTTCGGCCACCAGCACTCGAATCACGCTTGCTCTCCTACTCCAACGGAATGGCCACGCTCAGGCTGGTGCCTTCGCCCGGTTGACTGTCCAGCGCCATGCTGCCGCCCAGCATCAGTACCCGCTCGCGCACCCCTACCAGGCCAAACGAGGTGGGCCGGGCCTGCTCGCGGCAAAAGCCCTGGCCATCATCGCTGACCGTCATGCGCAACTGCCCGCCCTCATGCACCAGCTCGATCTCCACGCTGTGGGCCTGGGCGTGGCGCATCACGTTGGTCAGCGCTTCCTGGAGGATACGGAACAAGCCGGTAGCCTTGGCGTCGCTCAATGCTGGCAGATTATCCGGTACTTGTACCAGGCAAGGGATTTGCGTGCGCGCTTCAAAGCGTCGTGCCTGCCACTCGATGGCCGAGGCGATACCGGCATCAAGAATGGGTGGGCGCAGGGCAGTCGCCACGTCGCGCACCAGCTGGAACAGCTGGGCGATCAGGCGCTTCATGCTGGTCAGGCGCTCGTTCAGGCCTGGGTCCAGTTCGGCAAAGGCCAGCTCGCACATCGACACTTCCAGCTTGAGCACGGTCAGCATCTGCCCAAGCTCATCATGCACTTCCCGGGCAATACGGGCTTTTTCTTCCTCGCGCACGCTCTCCAGGTGGGCCGACAGCTCACGCAGCTGCTCCTGGGACCTGGCCAACGCCAACTCGGCCCGCTTGCCCTGTGTGATGTCCCACACTACGCCGTCCCACACCACCTGGCCGTTGCCCAGGCGCCGGGTACTGGCCTTGATGTCGGCCCAGCGCTGTTCGCCCTGGCGGGTGAGGACGCGCCCCTGCCAGGACCAGTCCTGATCGCTGGCCAGGGCCAGGTCCTGCACCCGGTGGTAATCGGCGCGGTCTTCGGGGTGCACCAGGTTGCGCAGGCCCATCTGCGGGTGCTGGATCTCGCTGGGCGCATACCCCACCAAGGCTTCGCTGCCCTCGCTGATGTAGGGAAACTCCAGGTCGCCCTCGGCCGGGTCGCGCTCCAGACGAAACACCAGCCCCGGTACGTTGCCGGCAATGCCCTTGAGCCGTGCCTCGCTTTCGCGCAGCGCTGCCAGAGCGCGGTGGCGCTCGGTCACATCGGCGAGGTAGACCACCAGGTACTCGGAGTCGCGAAAACGCAAAAAGCTCAGCGACAGCTCCACCGGCAGCAGGCTGCGGTCGGCCCGTCGGCACTGGGTTTCGAACTGGCCGACACCCCCCGTCCCGGTACGTGCACCCTTCCACAGCTCCAGCCAGCGGTCCATGTTCAGGCTTGGCTCGAAGTCGCTGAACGGCCGTTCCAGCAGCTCGCCCTCGGCATAACCGAGCATGCGTTCGGCAGCGTGGTTGGCGTAACGCACATGGCTGTCCCAGTTGACCCAGAGGATACCCACCGTGCTCTGGTCGATCGCGAACTGGCTCAGGCGCAGCGCCTCTTCACGCACCTGGCGCTCCACCAGGCTTTCCCGCGTGGCCAGCAGGCTGCGCTCCAGTTGACGCTGTTGCCGGCGTTGCCACACCAGGGTGGCCAGCGCGCACAACAGCAGCATGCCAAACAGCAAGGCCAGGTTCTGCCAGAAACCGGGCGACTCGCTCAAACGCGGGTACTTGGGCTGCAACCAACGCTGATGCAGTTGCTCCAGCTCCTTGGCGGGCAACGCCTGCAAGCCTCGCTCGAGTACGTCGGCCAGCAGCGGCCAGTCGCGCCGCGAACCGATGCGCAGCAGCTGCGGCAGGCCGATATCACCCACCACGGCCAGCTCGCCGAACTCGCTTTCACGTGACAGGCGACTGAGCTGCGCTTCATCCAGCACCGCGAAACTGGCCTGGCCACCCACCACCAGTTGCAAGGCCTCGCGTTCGTTAGGCACGCCCTGCAGGTTGAGGCTGCCATAGTTGCCGCGCAGGTAGTCTGCCAGTTGGCTGGGCATGCGTACGGCTACCCGCTGCTCGGCGTCCAGCGTTTCCAGCTCCACGGCCATGGCCCCGGTACGCGGCCCCACCACCAGTTGCGGCACGCGCATGTACGGGTCACTGAACAGCCACAAGCGCAGGCTGGCCGGGGTCTGGGTAAGGCCTGGGGCAAAGTCGATTTCGCCGCTCTGCAGGGCATGCTCAAGGCTGGCCTGGTCGTTGAAGTTGCGCCAGGTAAGGTCCAGGCGCAGCACCTGGGCCAAGCTGCTCACCAACTCCACGTTGGCCCCATACAGTTGCTGCAGGCGCCGGTCGAACTGGGCATAGGGTGCCTGCAATACCAGGCCGACGCGCAGGCTGCGATGCGTGTCCAGCCATTGCTGCTGGGCAGGTTCCAGCGCAACGGCGGGCAGCGTCTCGGGCCGGGCGATTGCCATCAAGGGCAGCCACAAGCAGCCGATAACCAACAGGCGACGCACTCGCTTCATCTTCACGCTCGGCTTGGTAAGGGCGGCCATGCAGCATGGCCGTCACGGGCAAATACTATTAGGCTGCCGGTATCATTCTGGCCTTGGGTTGACTCATGTCCACACTTTATCGCACGACGCTGGCAATGTGCTGCCTGGCCTCGGTCCTTCCACTCGGTGCCGTGGCCGCCGATGCCGAAAAACCACCTGCAGCCACCGCGGCGCCTGCTGCCGAAGCCCCGCGCCCGCCGCTACTGGAGCGCAGCCAGGAAGATGCCCAGGCACTTGAACGGCTGGTGCCCAAGGCCGAGCAGCAGACCCTGCAGGCGGGTGCCGACAGCTTCCTGGCGCTGTGGAAACCCGCCAACGACAGCGACCCGCAAGGGGCGGTGATCATCGTCCCCGGTGCCGGTGAAACGGCCGACTGGCCGAACGCCGTCGGCCCGCTGCGGCAAAAATTCCCCGATGCAGGCTGGCACAGCCTGAGCATCAGCCTGCCCGACCTGCTCGCCGACAGCCCGCAGGCACGGGTCGAGGCCAAGCCCGCTGCCGAGCCGGAAAAGCCCAAGGGTGAAAGCGCACCGGTCAAGGATGTGCCCGCCGACGCCAATGCCAACGTCGCCCAGGCCACTGCGGCCGATGCCGACACGGCAGAGAGCACCGACGCCGAACTGGCCAGCGAACAGAGCGACGCTGCCGATGCCGAGCGCATTTTCGCCCGCCTGGATGCCGCCGTGGCGTATGCCCAGCAGCACAACGCCCGCAGCATCGTGCTGATTGGCCACGGCAGCGGCGCGTACTGGGCTGCCCGCTACCTGAGCGAGAAGCAACCGCCGCAAGTGCACAAGCTGGTGATGGTGGCGGCGCAAACGCCGGCGCGGGTGGAGCATGACCTGGTAAGCCTGGCGCCAACCTTGAAGGTGCCGACAGCCGACATCTACTACGCCACCCGCAGTGCTGACCGCAGTGCGGCCGGGTTGCGCCTGCAGGCCAGCAAACGGCAGAAAGACAGCCAGTATCGGCAGTTGTCGCTGATTGCCATGCCAGGTAACAAGGCGGCCGAGCAGGAACAGTTGTTCCGCCGGGTGCGGGGGTGGATGAGCCCGCAGGGATAACGCCGTTTGGTCATTCGCGGGTAAACCCGCTCCCACATACTGCGCAAAGATCAAGGCCTGCAAAAGACCTCCCACAGGTACTGCGCAGGGATCAAGGCCTGCGGACATCCTGTGGGAGCGGCTTTAGCCGCGAAGAGGCCCTTACAGACCCCTCCGCTTGCGGATCATGGCATAGGCCTGATGCAACTCCCGCGTGCGCTCGGTCGCTTCACGCACCTGCGCCTCAGTGGCGCCGGTGCCCGCCAGCTTGTCCGGGTGATGCCGGCTGACCAACCGGCGATAGGCCTGCTTGACCTTGTCGACCTCGGTGTCCGCCTCGACCGCCAGCAAGCGCAACGCCGCCGCATAAGTCATGGCCACCCCTTCCGGCCTGACGGCCTTGCGCGGCTCGTATTCCAGTGACATGGCCTGCACCTGGCGCCGGCTCATGCCCAGCTTGTTACCCCAGTCCAGCAGCAGCTCACGCTCTTTGTTGCCCATCTTGCCGTCGGCCCAGACCATGCGCCAACAGGCGCGCAAGGTGCCTTCGGCCGCATGCGGCTGCTGGCGAATACGCCGCAGGTGGCCGCCAAGCCGGTCCTTGCCGGCCTTGCCGCGGTTGAATGCATTGATTGCGCGTAACCGTGCCGGCTCGGCCAGGTCCAGGCGTACCATTTCCTGGCGCGCCTGCTGGATATGCTGCTCGGCCACCCGGCCATCGCACTTGGCCAGGCGCCCGAGCATCACGAACAGCAGCTCGTCATCGCGCATCGGCGGGCGCCCGCTCAGGCGTTCGCGCATGTCGTCCCAGCCTTCCAGGCGCAAACGGCGGTCGAGGGCCTGCCCTAGCAACACGCCGAGCAAGGCGCCCGGAATACTGGCCACGGCAAAGCCGGCGCCGGCGCCAATCAGTGTCCCTGGCCACCACATGTCAGGCGCGCTCGCCAATCAGGCGCTCGGCCTCGGCCAGGCGCTCGAGCGTGCCGACATCTACCCAGTACCCGCGGTAGTGCTCGCCAGAGACCTTGCCGGCCACCATGGCCTGGCGCAACAGCGGTGCCAACTTGAAGGCACCGGCCTGGCAACCGTCGAACAGCGCCGGGTGCAGCACCGAAATGCCACTGAAGGTCAGCGTGCCGGGCGCATCATCGCCATCGACGACCTGCCCGCCCACCAGGCGGAAATCGCCACGGCCATGATGGCCAGGGTTATCGACCAGCACCAGATGAGCAAGGCCTTGCAGCGGGGCCTGCAGGCTCGCGAAATCGTAGTCGGTCCAGACATCGCCGTTCACCAGCAGGAAGGGGCCATCGCCCAACAGTGGCAGGGCCTTGAGGATACCGCCGCCGGTTTCCAGCGGCTCGCCCTCCGGCGAGTAGCGGATGCTCAGGCCGAAGCGGCTGCCATCCCCCAGGTGGTCTTCGATCTGCTGGCCGAGCCAGGCATGGTTGATCACCACCTCGGTAATGCCCGCTGCCGCCAGCGCGCGCAGGTGGTATTCGATCAGCGGCTGGCCGGCGACCGGGATTAACGGTTTGGGGGTGTGCAAGGTCAGCGGGCGCATGCGCTCGCCTTTACCTGCAGCCAGGATCATTGCCTTCATGCACGCGCTCCGGCCTGCAACTCGGCAATCAGCGCACCCAGCTCCGCCAATTCGGGCCGGCGACCGATCACTTCATCTATATAGGCGAAGAAACGTGGTACGTCGCCCAGGTAGCGCGGCTTGCCGTCGCGGTGGCAAATACGGGCAAAGATGCCGATGACCTTCAGGTGGCGCTGCACGCCCATCAGGTCGCTGGCGCGCTGAAAGGCCTCAAACTCCGTATGCACCGGAATGCCGGCAGCCTGCGCCTGCTGCCAGTAGTCGCGCAGCCAACCTTCTACCCGCGCCTGCGGCCAGCTGACGAAGGCGTCCTTGAACAGGCAGGTGATGTCGTAGGTAACCGGGCCGTACACCGCATCCTGGAAGTCCAGCACGCCGGGGTTGGGGCTGCTCTGCATCAGGTTGCGCGGCATGTAGTCGCGGTGCACCAGCACCTTGGGCTGGGCCAGGGCGCTGTCGATCAGCAGTTGGCTGACACGCTGCCAGGTGGCTTTCTGGCTGTCGTCGAGGGCCAGGCCAAGCTCACGCCCCACATACCACTCGGGGAACAGCTCGACCTCGCGCCGCAGCAGGGCGTCGTCATAGCTGGGCAACTGGCCGTCCAGCGGCAGGCGCTGGAACTTCAGCAGCGCTTCGATAGCGTCGGCAAACAGCCCATCGGCGTTGTCGGCATCAATGATATCCAGGTATGTCTGATGACCCAGGTCGCCCAGCAGCAGGAAACCACGTTCCAGGTCCTGGGCGTGAATCAGTGGTACATGCACACCGGCGCTGGCCAGCAACTGATCAATGGCGACGAACGGTCGGCAGTTCTCCTGCGGCGGTGGTGCATCCATGACCACGAAGCTGTGGCCGGCGCCCTGCCAGCGGAAGTAACGGCGGAAGCTGGCATCGCTGCTGGCGGCGGTCAGGCTGCCTTCGGGTACTTCGCCCCAGGCGTTGCTGCGGAATAGATCATTGAGCTGCTCAGCGAGCCAGACCGTCAGTTGTTGCAGGCGTACATCGTGTTCAGGCATTACAAGGGTCTCCGACGGCCCTAGCCGTCAAGCGGGTCATGCTTTATTATCCAGCATCTTTTTCAGACCATCGAGAGGCGTGCGGCCCCACACGCGGGCAGATGGCACGCAGGAAGCCCGGACTAATAAGATGGCATTGAAATCCCCCGCGTTTCGTAGAAAGTTTCCGTTGCTGGTAACCGGCGGTCTGCTGGCCCTGCAACCTCTGGCCACATCGTACGTGGTGGCAGCCGAGCAGTTCGACTGCCAAGTGTCCGCCGCCGGCGGCTGGGACTGCAAGCCCAAAGCCCCGGTCAGCAACCTGCCGCCACGCCCGGTGCACGAGGGTGCTGCCGTCAGCGCCGGCACCGAGGCCGCCAGCGAAGGCGAAACCGCGGACAAGCCGATGCTGGTCACCGAGGCCAAGGGCCGCGGCCTGAAGTCGCGCAGCGAAGACTACAGCCACCTGGACTGGGTGCCGCGTGAAAAGCTCACTGCCGCACAGCTGGCCGAAACCGGCCCGTACTGCGGTGGCGCCTACATCGAGCCAACCCGACCGGGCATGGCCGACACCACGCCGAAAGACGAGTCGCCGACCTACATCAACGCCAAGGTGTCCAAGTACCAGCAGGAGCAGCAGATCGCTACCCTCGCCGGTGACGTGGTCATGCGCCAGGGCAGCATGCAGGCCGAAGCCGACGAAGCCAACCTGTACCAGGCCGAGAACCGGGGCGAGCTCAAGGGCAACGTCAAGATCCGGGACAACGGCTCGCTGGTAGTGGGTGACCAGGCAGAAATCCAGCTCGACACGGGCGAAGCCCAGGTCGACAACGCCGAATACGTGATGCACAAGTCGCACATCCGCGGCAACGCCCTGTACGCCAAGCGTGGCGAAAACGCCATCATCCGTCTCAAGGACGGTACGTACACCACCTGCGAACCGGGCAGCAACGCCTGGCAGCTGAAGGGCAACAACATCACCCTGAACCCGGCTACCGGCTTCGGTACGGCGACCAACGTCACCCTGCGGGTCAAGGATTTCCCGGTGTTCTACACACCGTACATCTACTTCCCGATCGACGACCGTCGCCAGTCCGGCTTCCTGCCGCCTTCGTTCAGCACCAGCAGCGACACCGGCTTCATGCTGGTCACGCCGTACTACTTCAACCTGGCACCGAACTACGACGCCACGTTGTACCCGCGCTACATGACCAAACGCGGCTTGCTGATGGAAGGCGAATTCCGCTACCTGACCAAGTCCAGCGAAGGCCAGTTCGGTGGCGCGTACCTGAACGACAAGGACGACGACCGCAAAGACCAGACTGACTACAAAGAACAGCGCTGGATGGTCAACTGGCAGCACAAGGGTGGCCTGGACGAGCGCCTGATGACCGAGGTGGACTACACCGACATCAGCGACCCGTTCTACTTCCAGGACCTGGAGTCGGACCAGATCGGCGTGGAAAGCCGCGACCTGCTGAACCAGCAAGGTGCGCTGACCTATCGTGGCGAAGGCTACACTGCCCGGCTGAACGTGCATGCCTACGAGATGGCGACCATCTCGCAGATCACCCCGTATGACCGCCTGCCGCAGCTGACCCTCAACGGTACGCTGCCATTCCAGCCCGGTGGCCTGAACCTGGGTTACGAAACCGAAGCGGTTCGCTTTGACCGTGACCTGAAGAATGACTTTGTCCGCGACAAAGACGGCAACCCGGACTTCTCGGCCGGGGCAGCAGGTCGCCGCCTGGATGAGAACGTCAGCGGCATTGCCCGCGCCAACGGTACTCGCCTGAATGTGGCCCCGTCGATCAGCCTGCCGATGCAAGCCAGCTACGGCTACGTCACGCCGAAGCTGAAGTACGCTTACACCCATTACGATCTGGATCTGGACAGCAAGGGCAAAGCCGAAGCGATCGCACAATCGTCGCTGCCTGGCTACGGAAGCTACAACAGCTCGCTGGACCGCGATGTCCCGATCTTCAGTGTCGACAGCGGCCTGTACTTCGACCGCAACACCTCGATGTTCGGTACCAACTACCGGCAGACCCTCGAGCCGCGCCTGTTCTACCTCTATGTCCCGTACAAGGACCAGAAGGACATCCCGCTGTTCGACTCGAGCGAGACACTGTTCAACTATGACTCGCTGTTCTACGACAACCGCTTCAGCGGCACCGACCGCATCGGCGACGAGAACAAGCTGTCGCTGGGCGTGACCACCCGCTGGATCGAAGACAACGGCTTCGAACGCCAGAACTTCAGCATCGGCCAGGCTTACTACTTCAAGGACCGCAAGGTCCAGCTGCCAGGCATCGACTACAGCACCCGTAAAGATGCGCAGTCCGATGTGTCGCCGTATGCGCTCAAGTACGCCTACTTCTTCAACCGCGACTGGCGCTTCAATTCGGACTTCAACTGGGACCCGGACAGCCGCAGCACCCGCTCGGGCAGCGCGATGTTCCACTACCAGCCTGAAGACAACCCGAACAAGATCGTCAACCTGGGTTATCGCTACCGTAACGACACCATTTCGTACGATTCCACGACCGGTACCTGGAAAGTGGGTGGCGGCGACTATGGCGTTGAAGGGCAGCCTAACTTCATCAAGGATTACTACAAGATCCAGCAGCACGACTTCTCGGTCATCTGGCCGATCGTGCCGCAGTGGAGCGTGATTGCCCGTTGGCAGCATGACTACAACCGCAACCGCACCCTGGAAGCCATGGGTGGTTTCGAATACGACAACTGCTGCTGGAAGCTGCGTCTGGTCAACCGTTACTGGATCGACTACGACGATTTCAGCCAGGCCCTTCCACAGAACGAAAAAGGCGACCACGGTGTCTTCCTTCAGATCGTCCTGAAAGGTCTCGGTGGTGTAGTGGGCAACAAGGTCGAATCTTTCCTCGACCAAGGCATTCAAGGTTATCGTGAACGTGAAGACCAAGCTTATTGATCGACTGCGCCCAGTGCTGCTGGGCGTCGCTTTGCTGAGTGGCGCGGTACATGCCGCGGTACAACCGCTTGATCGCGTGGTGGCCATCGTCGATAACGACGTGGTCATGCAAAGCCAGCTGGACCAGCGCGTCCACGAAGTGCAGCAAACCATCGCCAAGCGTGGCGGCGGCGTGCCGCCCGCCGGCGCCCTGGAACAGCAGGTGCTGGAACGCCTGATCGTCGAGAATCTGCAGCTGCAGATCGGCGAGCGCTCGGGCATCCGCATCACTGACGAAGAGCTGAACCAGGCCATCGGCACCATTGCCCAGCGCAATGGCATGTCGCTGGACCAGTTCCGCGCCGCCCTGGCCCACGACGGCCTGTCGTTCGACGACGCCCGCGACCAGGTCAAGCGCGAGATGATCATCAGCCGCGTGCGCCAGCGCCGCGTGGCCGAGCGCATCCAGGTGTCGGAGCAGGAAGTGAAGAACTTCCTCAACTCCGACATGGGCAAGATGCAGATGTCGGAAGAATACCGCCTGGCCAACATCCTCATCCCGACACCGGAAGCGGCCAACTCGGACGACATCCAGAAGGCTGCGCGCAAGGTCGGCGATGTCTACCAGCAGCTCAAGCAAGGTGCGGACTTCGGCCAGATGGCGATTGCCAACTCGGCCAGTGAGAACGCCCTGGAAGGCGGCGAGATGGGCTGGCGTAAAGCCGCCCAGCTACCACCCGACTTCGCCAAGATGCTCAGCAGCATGCCGGTGGGTGAAATCACCCAGCCGATCCGCATCCCCAACGGTTTCATCATCCTCAAGCTGGAAGAGAAGCGCGGTGGCAGCGAGAACGTGCTGCGTGATGAAGTGCACGTGCGCCACATCCTGATCAAGCCAAGCGAGATCCGCAGCGAGGCGGCCACCGAGCAACTGGCCGAGCGCCTGTACGACCGCATCAAGAACGGCGAAGACTTCGGCGAGCTGGCGAAGAGCTTCTCGGAAGACCCGGGTTCGGCGCTTAACGGCGGCGACCTCAACTGGGTAGACCCGAACAGCCTGGTACCGGAGTTCCGCGAGCAGATGGCCAACGCCCAGCAAGGCGAAGTGACCAAGCCGTTCAAGACCCAGTACGGCTGGCACGTACTGGAAGTGCTGGGCCGCCGCGCCACCGACAGCACCGAGCAGGCGCGCGAACAGCAGGCCCTGAGCGTGCTGCGTAACCGCAAGTACGACGAAGAGCTGCAAACCTGGCTGCGCCAGATTCGCGACGAAGCCTACGTTGAAATCAAGCTGCCTGGCGCTGACCAGGCCGCCCAGTGAAGCCCCTGCGCTTCGCCGTCACCCCCGGCGAGCCGGCCGGCATAGGCCCCGACCTGTGCCTGCTGCTCGCCGCAGACGCCCAGCCCCACCCCCTGATTGCCATCACCAGCCGTGACCTGCTCGCCGAGCGGGCCACGCAGCTGGGGCTGGCCGTCAACCTGCTGCCGGTAGCCCCGGGCCAATGGCCCGAGCAGCCGGCGCCAGCGGGTAGCCTGTACGTGTGGGATACCCCTCTGGCAGCCCCGGTTACGCCGGGCCAGCTGGACAAAGCCAACGCCGCGTTCGTGCTGGAAACCCTGACGCGTGCCGGCCAAGGCTGCCTGGACGGGCATTTCGCCGGGATGATCACTGCCCCTGTACACAAGGGCGTGATCAACGAAAGCGGTATCGCCTTCTCCGGGCATACCGAATTCCTCGCCGAACTGACCCACACCGCGCAAGTGGTGATGATGCTGGCCACCCGTGGCCTGCGCGTGGCACTGGTGACCACGCACCTGCCGCTGCGTGACATTGCCGACGCCATCACCGCCGAGCGCGTCGAGCGCGTTACCCGTATCCTGCATGCCGACATGCGCGACAAGTTCGGCATTGCCAACCCGCGCATCCTGGTGTGCGGCCTCAACCCGCATGCGGGTGAAGGCGGCCACCTGGGCCGCGAAGAAATCGACATCATCGAGCCGACCCTGGCCCGCCTGCGCACCGAAGGCATGGACCTGCGCGGGCCGCTGCCGGCCGATACCCTGTTTACCCCCAAATATCTGGAGCACTGCGACGCGGTGCTGGCGATGTACCACGACCAGGGCCTGCCCGTACTCAAGTACAAGGGCTTTGGCGCTGCAGTGAACGTGACCCTGGGCCTGCCGATCATCCGTACCTCGGTTGACCACGGCACCGCCCTGGACCTGGCCGGCAGCGGCAAGGTCGACACCGGTAGCCTGCGCGTCGCGCTGGAAACCGCCTACCAGATGGCCGAGAACCGACCATGAACGAGCAATACCAACACCGGGCGCGCAAGCGCTTCGGCCAGAACTTCCTGCACGACGCCGGCATCATCGACCGCATCCTGCGTGCCATCAACGCCAAGGCCGGCGAACACCTGCTGGAAATCGGCCCGGGCCAGGGCGCCCTGACCGAAGGTCTGCTGGGCAGCGGTGCACAGCTGGACGTGGTGGAACTGGACAAGGACCTGGTGCCGATCCTGCAGCACAAGTTCGCTGACCGCGGCAATTTCCGCCTGCACCAGGGCGACGCCCTGAAGTTCGACTTCAACCAGCTGGGGGTGCCAGCGCGCAGCCTCAAGGTGGTCGGCAACCTGCCCTACAACATCTCCACCCCACTGATCTTCCACCTGCTCAGCCATGCCGGGCTTATCCGCGACATGCACTTCATGCTGCAGAAGGAAGTGGTCGAGCGCATGGCTGCCGGCCCTGGCGGTGGCGACTGGGGGCGTTTGTCGATCATGGTGCAGTACCACTGCCGCGTGGAACACCTGTTCAACGTGGGCCCAGGTGCGTTCAACCCGCCACCGAAAGTGGATTCGGCGATCGTCCGCCTGGTGCCGCACGAAGTGCTGCCGTACCCGGCCAAGGATGCAAAATTGCTGGAGCAGGTGGTACGCGAGGCGTTCAACCAGCGCCGCAAGACCCTGCGCAATACCATGAAAGGCCTGCTCGACAGCGCCGCCATCGAAGCCGCGGGCGTGGATGGCGGCCTGCGCCCTGAGCAGCTGGACCTGGCAGCCTTTGTGCGCCTGGCTGACCAGCTGGCTGATCAGCAGCACGCCTGATTTAACCTGTACCGGCCCTTTCGCGGGTAAACCCGCTCCTACATTCTGTGCGGTCCCTTGTAGGAGCGGGTTTACCCGCGAATAGGCCGGCACAGACAACACATATCCCCAAGCCCTACACCGCTGGCCCTCCCCCCTGCCAATGGCCTAGACTGCATTATTGCGTCAGCTCGCCCAAGGCCCTTGCATGTCCGACCCCCGCTATAAAATCGACGTCAGCGTCGTGACCCGCTTCCTCAAAGAACAATCCGACCCCGAAAACAGTCGTTTCGCGTTCGCCTACACCATCACCGTGCAGAACAACGGCTCGCTCAAGGCCAAGCTGCTGTCACGCCACTGGCTGATCACCAACGGTGACGGCGAGGTCGAAGAAGTGCGTGGCGCCGGCGTGGTCGGCCAGCAGCCCAACATCGACCCGGGCCAAAGCCACACCTACAGCAGCGGTGCGGTCATCAGCACCCGCGTGGGCACCATGCAGGGCAGCTATCAGATGTTTGCCGAAGACGGTAAACGCTTCGATGCCGAGATCGCCCCGTTCCGCCTGGCGGTGCCCGGGGCGCTGCACTGATGGCCACTTATGCCGTCGGCGACCTGCAGGGCTGCCTGCAGCCCCTCAAGTGCCTGCTCGAACGCGTCAACTTCAACCCGGCCGTCGACCGCCTGTGGCTGGTCGGTGACCTGGTAAACCGCGGCCCCGAGTCGCTGGAAACCCTGCGCTTCCTGTATTCGATCCGCCAGTCGCTGGTTTGTGTACTGGGCAATCACGACCTGCACTTGCTAGCCGCCTGGCACAACGTCGAGCGCCTGAAAAAGAGCGACACCCTGCGCGAGATCATCGAAGCCCCGGACGCCGACCAGCTGTTTGACTGGCTGCGCCAGCAAAAGCTGCTGCATTACGATGAGGCCAGGGGCATCGCCATGGCACACGCTGGCATTCCGCCGCAGTGGACGCTGGGGCAAGCGCTGAAGCTGGCAGAAGAAGTGGAGCAAGTGCTGCGCGACGATGGCCGTCTGAAGCCCTACCTCGACGGCATGTACGGCAACGAGCCGAACAAGTGGAGCAAGAACCTCACCGGCGTGGAGCGCCTGCGGGTCATCACCAACTACTTCACGCGCATGCGCTTCTGCACCGCCGAGGGCAAACTCGACCTCAAGAGCAAGGAAGGCCTTGGCACCGCCCCTAAAGGCTACAAGCCCTGGTTTGCCCACAAGGACCGCCGCTCACGCCACGTGAAGATCATCTTCGGCCACTGGGCCGCCCTTGAAGGCCGTGCCGATGAACCTGGCGTCATCGCCTTGGACACCGGCTGCGTGTGGGGCGGCGCCATGACCCTGTACAACGTCGACAGCGGCGAATACCACCGCTGCGACTGCGCCGACGACGGCACCGTTCGCCCGCCGGCTCAACCCACTACACTGAACGACCAACCCTGACTTACTCCGAAGAGAACCGTACCCATGAGCGAATTCAAGCGCATCCCTCCCGAACAGGCCCTGGCCCTGCGCGCGCAAGGTGCGGTAGTCGTCGACATTCGCGACCCGCAAGCCTTCGCTGCCGGCCATATCACCGGCGCCCAGCATCTGGATAACCATTCGGTGGCCGAGTTCATCCGCAATGCCGACCTCGATGCCCCGACCCTGGTGGTGTGCTACCACGGCAACTCCAGCCAGAGCGCAGCCGCCTACCTGGTCAACCAGGGTTTCTCCGACGTCTACAGCGTCGACGGCGGCTTTGAACTGTGGCGCGCCACCTACCCGGCCGAGACAGCCCAAGGCAACGCCGAATAATTTTTTCATTTTTACTGCAGCCCGCGCCACGTGCGGGCTTGCGGCTTATCTGACGAACGGTCGTTCGTAACTTCTACCCACCTCGCCCCTTGACCTTGCAGATAACCAACTACGCTTAAGCTCAGGCCATCCAAAAAAGGGGAGAGCCGGTACACCGGCGTGCGGGTCATCGGTAGCGTTACAGGGTGTTCTGGGGGGTATACAGCAATCGGCGAACCCGGTTGCATGCCAGCATCAGCTGACTGATCCGGCGTCGTCTCCACGTATCGAGCGAGGTGACGTCATGAGTATTTTTAGCCACTTCCAACAACGTTTCGAGTCTACGCGCCAGGAAGAACTCTCGCTGCAGGAGTATCTTGACCTATGCAAGCAAGATAAGAGCGCCTACGCATCTGCGGCCGAACGGCTGTTGCTGGCAATCGGTGAGCCAGAGCTGATCGACACCTCTACCAACTCCAGGCTGTCGCGCATCTTTTCCAACAAGGTTATCCGCCGCTATCCGGCCTTTGCCGACTTCCATGGCATGGAAGAGTGCATCGACCAGATCGTGTCGTACTTCCGCCACGCCGCCCAAGGCCTGGAAGAGAAGAAACAGATCCTCTATTTGCTGGGCCCGGTAGGTGGCGGTAAGTCGTCGCTGGCCGAAAAGCTCAAGCAACTGATGGAAAAGGTACCGTTCTACGCCATCAAGGGTTCGCCGGTATTCGAATCGCCTTTGGGCTTGTTCAACGCTACCGAAGATGGGGCCATCCTCGAGGAAGAGTATGGGATCTCACGGCGCTACCTGAACACCATCATGTCGCCATGGGCCACCAAGCGCCTGCAAGAGTTTGGCGGTGATATCTCCAAGTTCACGGTGGTGAAACTCTACCCCTCGATTCTCAACCAGATCGCCATCGCCAAGACCGAACCCGGCGACGAGAACAACCAGGACATCTCCGCCCTGGTCGGTAAGGTCGATATCCGCAAGCTTGAAGAATTCCCGCAAAACGACGCCGACGCTTACAGCTACTCGGGCGCACTGTGCCGGGCCAACCAGGGCCTGATGGAATTCGTCGAAATGTTCAAGGCGCCGATCAAGGTCCTGCACCCCTTGCTCACCGCCACCCAGGAAGGCAACTACAACAGTACCGAAGGCCTTGGGGCAATTCCCTATACCGGTATCCTGCTGGCCCACTCCAACGAATCGGAGTGGCACACCTTCCGCAACAACAAGAACAACGAGGCGTTCATCGACCGGATCTACATCGTCAAGGTGCCGTACTGCCTGCGTGTCAGCGATGAGATCAAGATCTACGACAAACTGCTGGTCAACAGTTCGCTGTCCAAGGCCCATTGCGCGCCGGACACACTGAAGATGCTGGCCCAGTTCACTGTGCTTTCACGCCTCAAGGAGCCCGAAAACTCCAACATCTATTCGAAGATGCGCGTGTACGACGGGGAGAACCTCAAGGATACCGATCCGAAGGCCAAGTCGATCCAGGAATACCGCGATTCGGCCGGTGTCGACGAAGGCATGAACGGCCTGTCGACCCGTTTCGCCTTCAAGATCCTGTCAAAGGTGTTCAACTTCGACCCACATGAAATCGCCGCCAACCCGGTGCACCTGCTGTACGTGCTGGAGCAGCAGATCGAGCAGGAACAGTTCCCGGCCGAGGTGCGTGAACGCTACCTGCGCTACCTGAAGGAATACCTGGCGCCGCGCTATATCGAGTTCATCGGCAAGGAAATCCAGACGGCCTACCTGGAGTCCTACAGCGAATACGGGCAAAACATCTTCGACCGGTATGTGCTGTACGCCGATTTCTGGATCCAGGACCAGGAATACCGCGACCCGGAAACCGGCGAGATCCTCAACCGCATCGCCCTCAACGAAGAGCTGGAGAAGATCGAGAAGCCGGCCGGCATCAGCAACCCGAAAGACTTCCGCAACGAGATCGTCAACTTCGTACTGCGCGCACGCGCCAACAACAACGGCAAGAACCCAAGCTGGCTCAGCTATGAAAAGCTGCGGGTGGTGATCGAGAAGAAAATGTTCTCCAACACCGAAGACCTGCTGCCTGTCATCAGCTTCAACGCCAAGGCCAGCAAAGAGGACCAGAAGAAGCACAACGACTTCGTCACCCGGATGGTGGAGCGTGGTTATACCGACAAGCAGGTGCGCTTGCTGTCGGAATGGTACCTGCGGGTCAGGAAATCGCAATAAAGCGACAAGCTGCCTAGTGACAAGCTACAAGCTGCAAGCCACAAGCTGTTTGGCGCCGGCGCAAGTCAGGCGCCAACATCTGCGGCAGTGATGGCTGCTTTTACTTGCAGCTTGCCGCTTGGAGCTTATGGCTTGTGGCTTGCAGCTGCTCCCAGCTACCGGAGGGACCATGAGCTACGTTATCGACCGCCGCCTGAACGGCAAGAACAAGAGCACGGTCAACCGCCAGCGCTTCCTGCGGCGGTACCGCGAACACATCAAGAAAGCCGTCGAAGAGGCGGTAAGCCGCCGCTCCATCATGGACATGGAACACGGCGAACAGATCAGCATTCCCGGGCGCGACATCGACGAACCGGTGCTGCACCATGGTCGCGGGGGCAAACAGACCATCGTGCACCCAGGCAACAAGGAATTCACCGCCGGTGAACACATCCCCCGCCCGCAAGGTGGCGGCGGTGGTGGCGGTGGCCGAGGCAAGGCCGGCAACTCCGGCGAAGGCATGGACGAGTTCGTCTTCCAGATCACCCAGGAAGAATTCCTCGAATTCATGTTCGAAGACCTCGAACTGCCCAACCTGGTCAAGCGTCACCTGACCGGTGCCGACACCTTCAAGACCGTACGTGCCGGTATCGCCAACGAGGGCAACCCGTCGCGTATCAACATCGTGCGTACCCTGCGTTCGGCCCATGCCCGGCGTATCGCCCTGACCGGCAGCAGCCGCGCGCTGCTGCGCGAGGCGCAGAAAGAACTGGCCCGGCTGAAAGTCGAAGAGCCGGATAACTTCACCGACATCCAGGAAGTCGAACAGGAAATAGAGCGCCTGAAGGCGCGCATCAACCGCCTGCCCTTCCTTGATACCTTCGACCTCAAGTACAACCTGCTGGTCAAGCAGCCCAACCCAAGCTCCAAGGCGGTGATGTTCTGCCTGATGGACGTCTCCGGCTCGATGACCCAGGCTACCAAGGACATCGCCAAGCGCTTCTTCATACTGCTGTACCTGTTCCTCAAGCGTAACTACGACCGCATCGAAGTCGTATTCATCCGCCACCACACCAGTGCCCGGGAAGTCGACGAAGAAGAGTTCTTCTACTCGCGGGAAACCGGCGGCACCATCGTCTCCAGCGCACTGAAGCTGATGCAGGAGATCATGGCCGAACGCTACCCGGCCAGCGACTGGAACATCTATGCCGCCCAGGCCTCCGACGGCGACAACTGGAACGACGACTCGCCGATCTGCCGCGAAATCCTGTCAAAGCAGATCATGCCCCATGTGCAGTACTACACTTACGTCGAGATCACCCCCCGTGAGCACCAGGCGCTGTGGTACGAGTACGAACGCATCGGCGAAGCCTACCCCGACACGTTCGCCCAACAGCAGCTGGTATCGGCCGGCGACATCTACCCGGTCTTCCGTGAACTCTTCCAGCGCAGGTTAGCCACATGACCGCCAGAGCACAGAGACGCCAACCCATTTCCACCGGGTCCGAGTGGACGTTCGAACTGATCCAGACCTACGACCGGGAAATCAGCCGCCTGGCCGAGCGTTACGCCCTGGACACCTACCCCAACCAGATCGAGGTAATCACGGCCGAGCAGATGATGGATGCCTACGCCTCGGTCGGCATGCCGCTGGGCTACCACCACTGGTCCTACGGCAAGCAGTTCCTCAGCACCGAGAAGTCGTACAGCCGCGGCCAGATGGGCCTGGCCTACGAGATCGTGATCAACTCCGACCCGTGCATCGCCTACCTGATGGAAGAAAACACCATGTGCATGCAGGCACTGGTGATCGCCCATGCCTGCTACGGGCACAACAGTTTTTTCAAGGGCAACTACCTGTTCCGCACCTGGACTGATGCCAGTTCGATCATCGACTACCTGGTGTTTGCCAAGCAGTACATCGCCCAGTGCGAAGAGCGCCACGGCATCGATGCCGTGGAAGACCTGATCGACTCCTGCCATGCCTTGATGAACTACGGGGTCGACCGCTACAAGCGGCCTTACCCGATTTCTGCCGAAGAGGAGCGGCGCAGGCAGCAGGAGCGCGAAGAGCACCTGCAGCGGCAGATCAACGACCTGTGGCGGACCATTCCCAAAAGCGCCGACAAGGGCGGCGAGCGCGATGAGGGGCGGTTCCCCGCCGAACCGCAGGAAAACATTCTGTATTTCATCGAGAAAAACGCCCCGCTGCTTGAACCCTGGCAGCGCGAAGTGGTGCGCATCGTGCGCAAGATCGCCCAGTATTTCTACCCGCAGCGCCAGACCCAGGTAATGAACGAAGGCTGGGCAACCTTCTGGCACTACACCCTGATGAACGACCTGTACGACGAGGGGCTGATCACCGAAGGCTTCATGATGGAGTTCCTGCAGTCGCACACCAGTGTGGTGTTCCAGCCCGGCTTCGACAGCCCTTACTACAGCGGCATAAACCCCTACGCGCTGGGCTTTGCGATGTACACCGACATCCGTCGCATGTGCGAGAACCCGACCGAGGAAGATCGCCACTGGTTCCCCGACATTGCCGGCAGTGACTGGCTTTCTACCATCAAGTTTGCAATGAGCAGCTTCAAGGACGAGAGCTTTATCCTGCAGTACTTGTCACCTAAGGTGATGCGCGACCTCAAGCTGTTCAGCATCCTCGATGACGACCAGCGTGACGACCTGCTGGTGCCCGCCATCCATGACGAAGCCGGCTACCGGGTCATTCGTGAGCAACTGGCGGCCCAGTACAACCTGGGCAACCGTGAGCCGAACGTGCAGATCTGGAGCGTTGACCGCCGCGGTGACCGCTCGCTGACCCTGCGCCACCAGCAACACAACCGCAAGCCGCTGGGCGACTCGACCGAGGAAGTACTCAAGCACCTGCACCGCCTGTGGGGCTTCGATATCCACCTGGAGACCGTGCAAGGCGAGCAGGTGATGAAGACCCACCACATGCCACCACGCGGCGAACACGGCGAAAGCGCCGAGTACGGGCGCATGGACCTGGCGGTCATCCACCACCTCTAGCGCAACGCCATGGCTGCCGACGGGTTATTCTGTCGGCAGTTATGGAGAGGTTGCACATGCACATCTACAAAGTTGGCGGCGCCGTGCGCGACCGCCTGCTCGGCCGCCCCGTCAGCGATATCGACTGGTTGGTGGTTGGCGCCACCGTCGAAGAAATGCTTGCCGAGGGTTATCGCCCGGTCGGTGCCGATTTCCCTGTATTCCTGCATCCGAGAACCGGTGAGGAATATGCGCTGGCGCGCACCGAGCGCAAGAGCGGGCGCGGTTATGGCGGGTTCACTTTCCACGCCAGCCCCGACGTGACCCTGGAAGAAGACCTGATACGGCGCGACCTGACCATCAATGCGATGGCCGAGGATGAAGCGGGCATGGTCTACGACCCTTACCAGGGCAAAGTCGATCTCGATCAACGCGTGTTGCGCCATGTTTCTCCGGCATTCGCCGAAGATCCCTTGCGCGTACTGCGTGTTGCACGCTTTGCTGCCCGTTATGCGCCGCTGGGCTTCCGGGTTGCCGACGAGACCTTGGTGCTGATGCGCCAGATCAGTGCCTCGGGCGAGTTGCAGGCCCTGACCGCCGAACGCAGCTGGAAGGAAATCGAGCGGGCGCTGATGGAAGCGCAACCGCAGGTGTTCTTCCAGGTACTGCGGGCCTGTGGGGCGCAGCAGGAGTTGCTGCCAGAGCTTGATGACGATACCCACGCCCTGGCAGCGCTGGAGCAGGCTGCGCTGCGCGAACAGCCCCTGCACGTGCGCTGGGCCTGCCTGTTGCACGCACTGCCCCCGGCCTCGATCAAGGCGGTGAACCAGCGCCTCAAGGCGCCACGGGAGTGCCAGGAACTGGCGTTGCTGACGGGTGAGTGCCTGGCGCAGGCTGATCAGGCGCTGGCTTTACCTGCTACGGCCGTGCTGGAGCTGCTGCAGAAGTTTGATGTGTACCGGCGACCGCAGCGCTTCGAGGATTTCCTCAGCGCGTGTGAAATGGCTGCACTGGGCGTGGGCAAAGCGGGCTACCCACAGGCCGATTATCTGCGTGGTGCAGCGGCGGCGGCGCGGGCGGTTGATGTGAAGCCGTTGGTGCAGGCCGGGCTGACGGGCCAGGCACTGGGTGAAGCGCTCAAAGCTGAGCGACTGAAGGCGCTTGAGGCTTACCAGCTCGGTTAGCACTAGCGGCCCTTTCGCGGCTGAAGCCGCTCCCACAGTGACCGCGTGAGCCAGATACCTGGGCAGTACCTGTGGGAGCGGCTTCAGCCGCGAAAGGGCCGGGACAGGCTTACGCTGGCGTCAACTGCAACCCACGCCACTCAAAGGCCACCGGGGCCAGCACCTGGTCGATCTGCGCTTCCTGCCACAACTGCGCCATGCTCTTGCCCGCCCCCGGATGCACCAGCTCCGGTGCCAGCAGTGACAGCGGCCACAACACGAAGGCGTTCTTCAAGATCTCGGCCCGGGGCAGCACCAGCCCATCGAAGGTGCCATGCAGGTCGTCGTACATCAGCACGTCGATATCCAGCGGCAACCCTTTGCGATCAGGTGCATAGCGGCCATTTTCGGCTTCGATGAACTTCAGCCGACGGTCCAGCTCGATCACCGGCAACGCGGTTTGCCCGGTCACCACGAAGTTGATGAACGGCCCGCTCTTGATCCCCACCGCCTGGCTTTCGAAAACCGGTGAACAGCGCATGTCGGTGAGGATGCCGGCCAATGCGTCAAGCCCGGCGCACAGGTGCGCCTCACGGTCGATGTTGCTGCCAAGGCCCAGGTAAACCGTGCTCAGAGACATCCGCGCTCGATCTCCACGCCTACACCGCCACGGGCCGCCGGTACCGCACCGGGCTTGGTCAGCTTCAACCGCACCCACGGGATGTGGAACTCTTCCATCAAGGCTGCCACCAGGCGTTCGGCAAAGGTTTCCACCAATTCAAAACGGGCCTGCTCGGCAAACGCCTGGATACGCGCTGACACGCTGGCGTAGTCCAGCGCCAGGTTCAGGTCATCACCCGCTGCCGCCGGGCGGTTGTCCCAGGCAAAGCTCAGGTCCAGGCGCAAGCACTGGCGAATATCCCGCTCCCAGTCATAGGCACCGATGACGGTATCGACTTCCAGGCCTTCGATGAACACTCTGTCCAAGCACTTCTCTCCACAGCACGACAAGGGCGACTGGCGCCGTTAGAATCAGGGCGTCCTCGCCCGGAATAGTTAGCATGTTTTGGTTACTGGCGTTGCTCGCCTACCTGCTCGGCTCGCTGTCCTTCGCCATTGTCCTTAGCCGCCTTTCGGGCAGCCCGGACCCGCGTTCCAGCGGTTCAGGCAATGCAGGCGCCACCAACATGCTACGCCTGGCAGGCCGCAAGATGGCGATCCTGACCCTGCTTGGCGACCTGTGCAAGGGCCTGTTGCCCGTATTGCTCGCCCGCCTTGCCGGGCTGGACCTGCACGAACAGGCCTGGGTTGGCGTGTGCGCGGTGCTGGGCCACCTGTTCCCGCTGTACTTCCGTTTCCAGGGCGGCAAGGGCGTGGCGACGGCCGCCGGCATGCTCATGGCCCTGTACTTCCCGGCCGCACTGCTGGCCATTGGCGCCTGGCTGCTGATCTTCTACCTCACCCGCACCAGCTCGCTGGCCGCACTGATCGCCACGCCGCTGACCCTGCCACTGCTGGCCTGGCGCGAGCCAGAAGCCCTGCTGCCGATCACCGTGCTTACCGCACTGATCGTGTGGAGCCACCGCAGCAACCTGCGCGACCTGTTCGCCGGGCGCGAGCGCCACTTCTGAACCTTACGGCCAAAGCTTGCGCTGCCGCCCTTACAGAGGCGGCAACTGCTCCATCGGCCAGCGTGCCTGCACGCTGATCGCCAGGTCCTGCTGCTGCCCGGCCAACAGGCGCTGGCAACCGGCATAGGCGATCATGGCGCCGTTGTCGGTGCAGAACTGCGGGCGCGCGTAGTACACGTTGCCCTTGATGCTAGCCAGCATGTCTTCCAGCGAGGCGCGCAACGCCTTGTTGGCACTCACGCCACCGGCGATGACCAGGCGCTTGAGGCCCGTCTGCTTGAGGGCACGCTTGCACTTGATGGTCAAAGTCTCCACCACCGCCTGCTGGAATGCCAGGGACACGTCGCAACGGGTTTGCTCACCGTCGTCGCCAGCATTCTTGCATTGCTGCCAGGTGTTCAGGGCAAAGGTCTTCAGGCCGCTGAAGCTGAATTCCAGGCCTGGGCGATCGGTCATCGGCCGCGGGAATACAAAGCGGCCAGGCACGCCCTGCTCTGCCAGGCGCGCAATTTCCGGGCCGCCCGGGTAATTCAGGCCAATCAGCTTGGCAGTCTTGTCGAACGCCTCGCCAGCGGCGTCATCCAGGCTCTCGCCCAGCAGTTCGTACTGGCCGATGCCATCAACCCGAACCAGCTGGGTGTGGCCGCCGGAAACCAACAAAGCGACGAACGGAAACTCGGGCGGGTTTTCTTCCAGCATGGGCGCCAGCAGGTGGCCCTCCATGTGGTGCACGCCAATCGCCGGGATGTCCCAGGCAAAGGCCAGCGCCTGGGCGCAGGACGCCCCTACCAGCAATGCGCCGACCAGGCCGGGGCCCGCGGTGTAGGCAATGGCGTCGATTTCGGTGGCGACACAGCCAGCCTCGTCCAGCACCTGGCGGATGAGTGGCAGCATGCGCTTGACGTGGTCACGCGAGGCAAGCTCGGGCACCACGCCACCAAACACGCGGTGCAGGTCGATCTGGCTAAACAATGCGTCGGCCAGCAGACCGCGTTCACTGTCGTATAATGCGACGCCAGTTTCGTCGCAGGATGTTTCCAATCCCAGTACTAGCATGGGTTCGTCCCTTGTGGGGGCTGAATTCGAAGCCGCGCATGATAGTCCCCGTGTCGGATGCCGACCAGCGGTTTTCGATCAGAGGCTTTGCATTCCGGCTTGCTAAGGGTTAACATCCGCAACCCTTGAAAACCGACGTTCTCCAGCACACCTTTGTTTTGCCAGGAGCACGTCTACCCCGGTAATGAATTAAGGTAGCCCTGGATGCCAGCCGTCAAAGTTAAAGAGAACGAACCCTTCGACGTAGCTCTGCGTCGTTTCAAGCGCTCCTGCGAAAAAGCCGGTGTACTGGCTGAAGTTCGTAGCCGCGAGTTTTACGAGAAGCCGACCGCAGAGCGTAAGCGCAAAGCAGCTGCAGCTGTTAAGCGTCACGCCAAGAAAGTTCAGCGCGAACAGCGCCGCGCCGTTCGTCTGTACTAATACAGGCGTTCAACGCAAAGCTTCTGCCCTGCCCGGCTAACCGCCGGGCGATGGCAGTGGTCGTTTCAAACTTGGGCAGCTAGCCCAAGGCCCTGCACAAGCTTCACGCGAACTGCACATGGGCAACCTGCCTGAAACGTCAGAGCTGGTCCTTCTTGCTGTATGACCAGATGTGCACGTCAGACTGACGGGCCCTTAGGGGCTGGCGACGAGCACACATTTCCTCGCAACTCCCCAAGCGGCACCCGCCCCATTCGGCGCGCGAGCGATTAGACTTGCCAGTTGCCAGATGACGAGACCGCCATGGCCGGGCTGATTCCCCAGAGCTTCATTGACGACCTGATCAACCGCCTCGACATCGTCGACGTGGTGAGTTCGCGCGTCCAGCTGAAAAAGACCGGCAAGAACTACTCCGCCTGCTGCCCGTTCCACAAGGAAAAGACCCCTTCCTTCACGGTCAGCCCCGACAAGCAGTTCTACTACTGCTTCGGCTGCGGCGCCGGTGGCAACGCCCTGGGCTTTGTCATGGACCACGACAACCTGGACTTCCCCCAGGCTGTCGAGGAACTGGCCCGCGCCGCTGGCATGGAAGTGCCCCGCGAACAAGGCCGCCGCGACAACAAGCCGCGCCAGCCTACCGACTCGCCGCTGTACCCGCTGCTGGATGCCGCCTCGGAGTTCTACCGCCAGGCCCTGCGCAGCCACCCGACCCGCAAGGCGGCGGTGGACTACCTCAAGGGCCGCGGCCTGTCCGGGGAAATCGCCCGTGACTTCGGCCTGGGCTTCGCTCCGCCTGGCTGGGACAACCTGCTCAAGCACCTGGGTGCCGATACCCTGCAGCAGAAAGTGATGATCGATGCCGGCCTGCTGATCGAGAACGCCGAAAGCGGCAAGCGCTACGACCGCTTCCGCGACCGGGTGATGTTCCCGATCCGCGACAGCCGCGGGCGCATCATCGCCTTCGGTGGCCGGGTGCTCGGCGACGACAAGCCCAAGTACCTGAACTCCCCGGAAACCCCGGTGTTCCACAAAGGCCAGGAGCTGTACGGGCTGTACGAGGCGCGCAAGCACAACCGCAACCTCGACGAAATCATCGTGGTCGAGGGCTACATGGACGTCATCGCCCTGGCCCAGCAAGGCCTGCGCAATGCCGTGGCCACCCTTGGCACCGCCACCAGCGAAGAGCACCTGAAGCGCCTGTTCCGCGTGGTGCCCAGCGTGCTGTTCTGCTTCGACGGCGACCAGGCCGGGCGCAAGGCGGCCTGGCGCGCACTGGAATCGACCCTGTCGAACCTGCAGGACGGCCGCCGCGCCCGCTTCCTGTTCCTGCCCGAAGGCGAAGACCCGGACAGCCTGGTGCGCGCCGAAGGCACCGATGCTTTCATGGCCCGCATCAACCAGCACGCCCAACCGCTGGCCGACTACTTCTTCGAGCAACTGGGCGTCGAAGCCGACCCGCGCTCGCTGGAAGGCAAGGCGCACATGGCAACCCTGGCTGCACCGTTGATCGAAAAGATCCCCGGCGCCAACCTGCGCCAGTTGATGCGCAACCGCCTGAAGGAAATCACCGGCCTCGACCCACAGCAGGTCGAACAACTGGCGCAGCAGGCGCCAGCGGCCAGCAGCGTGCCGGATTACGACCCGGGCTACGACTACGACGCCATGGCCAGCTACACCCCCGACTACGGCGACATGCCGCAGCACGACTTTGCGCCGGTGCAGCAGGAGCAGGCGTGGAAGCCGAACAAGGGCGGCGGCAAAAAGCCGTGGAGCGACAAGCCGTGGGACAAGAACCGCAAGGGCGGCAAACCCTGGCAGCAACGTGACGAAGCGCCGCCGCGCGTGCCGGCACCGGTCGAACCGCCTACCCTGGCGGCCCTGCGAACCCTGCTGCACCACCCGCTGCTGGCCGGCAAGGTGGAAGACGCCAGCCACTTCGCCGACGAAGAACACCTGTACAGCCAGCTGTTGGTGGCATTGATCGAAGCCGCACAGAAAAATCCTGGGCTAAGCTCAATGCAGTTGATCGCACGTTGGCATGGTACCGAACAGGGCCGCCTGCTACGGGCCCTGGCAGAAAAGGAATGGCTGATCGTGGCCGACAACCTTGAACAACAGTTTTTCGACACTATAACTAGCTTGTCCGCCCGCCAACGCGAGCGCAGCCTGGAACAACTGCTCAGGAAATCACGTCAAAGCGAATTGACCAGCGAGGAAAAAACCCAGCTCCTCGCCCTGCTGAGCCGGAATGTTCCCGCACAAACGCCGACCTCATCTGGCGCGTGAGGCCCATGCTCGGGTATAATCCTCGGCTTGTTTTTTGCCCGCCAAGACCTTCAGTGGATAGGGTGTTATGTCCGGAAAAGCGCAACAGCAGTCTCGTATCAAAGAGTTGATCACCCGCGGTCGTGAGCAGGGCTACCTGACTTACGCGGAGGTCAACGACCACCTGCCTGAGGATATTTCAGATCCGGAACAGGTGGAAGACATCATCCGCATGATCAACGACATGGGGATCAACGTATTCGAGAGTGCTCCGGATGCGGATGCCCTTCTGTTGGCGGAAGCCGACACCGACGAAGCCGCGGCCGAAGAAGCCGCTGCTGCGTTGGCGGCAGTTGAAACCGATATCGGCCGCACGACCGACCCGGTGCGCATGTACATGCGCGAAATGGGTACTGTCGAGCTGCTGACCCGCGAAGGCGAGATCGAAATCGCCAAGCGTATCGAGGAAGGCATCCGTGAAGTGATGGGCGCTATCGCCCACTTCCCGGGTACTGTCGACTACATTCTCGGCGAATATGACCGCGTCACCGCCGAAGGTGGCCGTCTGTCCGATGTTCTCAGCGGTTACATCGACCCTGATGACAACATCGCCGCACCGACCGAAGAAGTACCGGTCCCTGGTGCCAAGGCCCCTGCGGCCAAGGAAGAGTCGGACGACGAAGACGAAGAAAGTGAAGGCAGTGACGACGAGGAAGAGGCCGAAAGCGGTCCCGACCCTGTGGTTGCAGCCCAGCGTTTCGGTGCGGTCAACGATCAGCTTCAGGCCACCAACAAGGTTCTGAAGAAAAACGGTCGCGCCCATAAGGAAAGCATCGAGGCCCTGCAGGCCCTGGCTGACCTGTTCATGCCGATCAAACTGGTACCGAAGCAATTCGAAGTACTGGTCGAGCGTGTACGTGACGCTCTGAGCCGTCTGCGCCAGCAAGAACGCGCCATCATGCAACTGTGCGTCCGTGACGCCCGCATGCCACGCGCCGACTTCCTGCGCATGTTCCCGAGCAACGAAACCGACCAGACCTGGAGCGGTGACCTGGCCAAGCGCAACACCAAATGGGCGGCTGCCCTGGGTGAAAAGGACGCTGCCATTGTCGCTTGCCAACAGAAGCTGATCGACCTTGAGACCGAAACCGGCCTGACCGTTGCCGAGATCAAGGAAATCAACCGTCGCATGTCGATCGGTGAAGCCAAGGCCCGCCGCGCCAAGAAAGAAATGGTCGAGGCGAACCTGCGTCTGGTGATCTCCATCGCCAAGAAGTACACCAACCGTGGCCTGCAGTTCCTCGATCTGATCCAGGAAGGCAACATCGGCTTGATGAAAGCGGTGGACAAGTTCGAATACCGTCGCGGTTACAAGTTCTCGACCTATGCCACCTGGTGGATCCGTCAGGCAATCACCCGTTCGATCGCCGACCAGGCACGCACCATCCGTATTCCGGTGCACATGATCGAAACGATCAACAAGCTCAACCGTATTTCCCGGCAGATGCTGCAGGAAATGGGTCGTGAACCGACCCCGGAAGAGCTGGGCGAGCGCATGGAAATGCCTGAGGACAAGATCCGCAAGGTACTGAAGATCGCCAAAGAGCCGATCTCCATGGAAACCCCGATCGGTGACGACGAAGATTCGCACCTGGGCGACTTCATTGAGGACTCGACCATGCAGTCCCCGATTGACGTGGCCACGGTCGAAAGCCTGAAAGAAGCCACCCGCGACGTGCTCTCGGGCCTTACCGCACGCGAAGCCAAAGTGCTGCGCATGCGTTTCGGTATCGACATGAACACCGACCACACCCTCGAAGAGGTGGGCAAGCAGTTTGACGTAACGCGTGAGCGGATCCGTCAGATCGAAGCGAAGGCGTTGCGCAAACTGCGCCACCCAACGCGCAGCGAGCACTTGCGCAGCTTCCTCGACGAGTGATGACAAAACCCCGGCCCAGGCCGGGGTTTTTCTTTTCTGCCTTCTGAGCCACACATATCTGGAGGCAGGCGCAATCCCATGTAGGAGCGGCTTCAGCCGCGAACACCGGCAAAGCCGGTGCCCTCCACCACGCCGCCCCGGAATTTGCGCAAGGCCCTGTTGTATCTGACAAAAGACCCCACCTTCCACAGCACACCTGCAGCAATGCCAGTCTACACTCGACTTCAGACCCCCTGAAAGCGAGGCCGCCATGTCCTTGAAGCCGGCCATCCTGTTGCTGCTCCTGATTTTGTGGAACACAACGGCCGGCGCCCTGACCCTGACAGACGAGGAGAACGCCTGGCTGGCTGCCCACCCGCAGCTAAAGCTGGGCGTGGACGCCTCTTGGCCACCGTTCGAGTTTCGCGACCAGGAGGGCCGCTACCAGGGATTGGCCGCCGATTACATTGCCGCGATCCAGCAACGCTTGGGCGTAACGCTGAAACCGGTCGAGCCCAGCAGCTGGACCGAGGTACTGGCGCAGGTGCGGGAAAACCGTATCGACCTGCTGCCCGGCATCATGTCCACCCCCGAACGCCAGGCCTACCTGGCGTTCACCCGCCCATACCTCGACTTCCCCATCGTTATCCTCGCCCATAAAGGCGGCGCACAGCCGCGCAACCTGGATGACCTGTACGGCCTGAAAATCGCGGTGGTAGAAAACTACGCCCCACACGAGTTGCTGCGCACCCACCATCCCGACCTCAACCTGGTGGCTCTGCCCAATGTCAGCTCAACGCTGCAGGCCCTGGCTACCGACCAGGTGGACGCCGTAGTCGGTGACCTGGCCTCCAGCATCTGGAGCCTGCGCCAGCTCAAGCTCGACGGCCTCTACGTCAGCGGCGAAACACCCTACCGCTACCAGCTGGCCATGGCCGTTCCGCGCAACAACCAGGTACTGGTCGGCATTCTCGACAAAGTGATGGCCGACATGAGCAGCAGCGAGGTCAGCCAGATCCAGCAGCGCTGGGTGGGCAATGTGGTCGACCAGCGGCTGTTCTGGTCCGACCTGCTGGTGTATGGCCTGCCAGCGGTGCTGGTGCTGATGGCCGTGCTGGCCGTGGTCATTCGCATCAACCGCCGGCTTAGTTCGGAAATTTCCCGGCGCATCGCCCTGGAGCAGGAGCTGCGCAGCAGCGAATACCATTACCGTGGCCTGGTCGAGAGCCTGTCAGCCATCGCCTGGGAGGCCGACGCCAACGACTACACCTACAGCTACGTGTCACCGCATGCCGAAGACCTGCTTGGCTACCCATTGACCGACTGGCTAAGGCCCGGTTTCTGGCGCAGCATCCTGCACCCGGAAGACGCACTCTGGGCCCAGGCCTACTGTGACAGCGAAGCCGCCGCCGGGCGCGACCACAGCCTGGATTACCGGGTAATCCGCGCCGACGGCCAGTCACTCTGGGTGCGCAACATCGTCAGCATGATCGAACACGGGCACCAGCCGGTAATGCGCGGGCTGATGATCGACATCAGCGAAACCAAGCGCACCGAAGACGCCCTGCGCCTGTCCGAGCAGAAGTTCGCCTCGGTGTTCCAGCAGTGCCCGGATATCCTGCTGATCGCCCGCCACAGCGATGGCTGCCTGCTGGAGGTGAACGAAGCCTTCGAAGAGCAGATCGGCCTGACCCCGGAGCAGGTCATTGGCCGCACCGCCACCGAGCTCAACCTGTGGGGCGTCGAAGGCAGCGGCCCGCGGGTACTCGAGCGTTTGCACCAGGGCGGCATCCGCAACCTGGAGATGAGCTTCCGCCGCAGCAACGGGCAATTGTTCACTGGCCTGACCTCGGCTGAAACCTTCGAGCTCGACGGCATCCCCGCGCTGGTGGTGGCGGTACGCGACATCAACCAGCTCAAGGAAACCCAACAGCAACTGCAAACCTCGGAAGAGAAATTCGCCAAAGCCTTTCATGCCTCGCCCGACGGCCTGCTGCTTTCGCGCCAGAGCGACGGCTTGCTGCTGGAAGTGAACGAAGGCTTCTGCCGCCTCACCGGCTACGACCTCAACCCGACCATCGACCAGACCTCGCTGGACCTGGGCATCTGGGTCGACCTCAACGAGCGCAAGCGCCTGGTCGACCAGCTCAACCGCGACGGCTTTGTTCGCGACTTCACTTGCCATATCCGCCGCAGCGACGGGCAAATCCGCCTGTGCGAGCTGTCCGCCCGCCCCCTGCCGATTACCGGCGTCGACTGTATGCTGACCATCGCCCGCGACATCACCGAGCGGCACCTGATGCAGGAAAAACTGCAGCTGGCCGCCACCGTATTCGAGAACACCGCCGAAGGCGTGCTGATTACCGACATCGACCAGCGCATCAGTGCCGTCAACCGCGCCTTCAGCGAAATCACCGGCTACAGCGAAATCGAAGCCCTTGGCCAAACCCCGCGCCTGCTCGCCTCTGGCCAGCACGACAGCGCCTTCTACGCCGCCATGTGGCACCAACTGACCGATGAAGGCCACTGGCAAGGCGAGATCTACAACAAGCGCAAGAACGGCGAGCTGTACCCCGGCTGGCTGACCATCAGCGCGGTGCGCAACAGCGAGCGCGAAATCACCCACTTTGTCGCCGTATTCGCCGACATCTCCAGCCTCAAGCACGCCCAGGCCAAACTTGACTACCAGGCCCACCACGACCCGCTGACTGGCCTGCCCAACCGCGCCCTGTTCGAAAGCCGCCTGCAGGCCGTGCTTACCTGCGCACAGGTATCCAACCGCCAGGGCGCGGTGCTGTTCCTCGACCTTGACCGCTTCAAGCACATCAACGACAGCCTCGGCCACCCGGTCGGCGACCTGCTGCTCAAGGGCATTGCCCAGCGCCTGAAGGAGCAGGTACGCGACGTCGACACCGTGGCACGCCTTGGCGGCGACGAATTCATCATCCTGCTGCCCGGCTTGCACAAACCCAGCGACGCCAGCACCATCGCCAACAAGCTGCTGGCCTGTTTCAACGCACCGTTCCAGGCCGGTGAGCACGAGTTCTTCACCAGCGCCAGCATTGGCATCAGCCTTTATCCACAGGACGGCACCGACGTTGCCACACTGATCCGCAACGCCGACGCCGCCATGTACCGTTCCAAGGCCAAAGGCCGCAACCGTGTCGAAGCCTACACCCGCGACCTCACCGCCCAGGCCAGCGAACGCATCGCCCTGGAACATGAACTGCGCCGCGCCGTGGAGCGCAATGAAATGAGCCTGTGCTTCCAGCCCAAGCTCAGCCTCAAGACCCATAGCCTGGTTGGCGCCGAAGCGCTGATCCGCTGGAGCCACCCGACCTTTGGCGAGGTACCGCCAGAGCACTTCATCCACCTGGCCGAAGAGAACGGCACCATCCTCCAGCTCGGCGACTGGGTGCTGGAAGAGGCCTGCCGGCAGATGCATCGCTGGAAACGGGACTACGAAGCGTTCGGCCCGCTTTCGATCAACCTTGCCGGCGCCCAGTTGCGCCACCACGGCCTGGCCAAGCGCATAGAACAACTGCTCAAGACCTACGGCCTGAAGGCTGGGGACCTGCAGCTGGAAATTACTGAAAACTTCATCATGAGCCAGGCAGAAGAAGCCTTGGCTGTGCTGCATCAACTGAAAAAACTGGGCGTGCAACTGGCCATCGACGACTTCGGCACCGGCTATTCCTCGCTCAGCTACCTCAAACGCCTGCCGCTGGACATCCTCAAGATCGACAAGTCGTTCATCCGCGGCTTGCCCGACGACCCCCACGACGCCGCCATCGCCCGCGCGATCATTGCGCTGGGCCGCAGCATGCAATTGACGATCATTGCCGAGGGTGTGGAAAACCAGGCCCAGCAGCGTTTCCTGGCGGCCGAAGGCTGCGAGCAGATCCAAGGCTACATCGTCAGCCTGCCGCTGCCGCCAGAGGAATTCGCCGCTACGTTTCTTCGCATAGCACTATCGGATCTTTCAGATGGCACAGGTGCGAAACCCTCGTTATAATCCGGCCACTTACTGAGGGCCTATAGCTCAGTTGGTTAGAGCAGAGGACTCATAATCCTTTGGTCCACGGTTCGAGTCCGTGTGGGCCCACCAGATACGACAAAGCCGCGCGAATGCGCGGCTTTTTCATGCCTGTCGATCAGGTGGTCAGTCTTGCTTCTTCGCCGAACGCAACGATGCTTGCCCGCCAGGTAAGCACATTGGGCCGCGTTGCGCCCCTTCGCGGGCACGCCCGCTCCCACAGGTACGGCGCATGGTTTGAGCTCAGTGCGATCGATGGGAGCTGGCTTGCCGGCGATGGGCTGCGCAGTAGTCCTAGGCAGTCGTGACTAACTGGCATCAGGCTCCAAGCCTGGCTTTTGTCACCACACTCCAGAAGCGAAAAAACCGGCTTACGCCGGCTTTTCCCCCCTCCAACCAGATGGTCATGCCACGCCGGTCGTGAGGGTTAGTTGTTGCCGCTTAGTGTTGCGCAACGAGGATTCTGATGCAAGGTAGGGCAGCAAGCTCATCCGCCAAGCCGAAATCATCAGTAGGGCTTCTGGCCTCGCCTAGCGCTATCAAGTTGGCGATAAAGCCATAGCCCCATGAGCAATCACTACCCCACTCTCGCCCGCATCTCGACCTGCCGCGGGTTGTAGAAGGTCATCCCAGCCGGAATATCCCGCGTAACCAGCGACATCGCGCCAATCACTACGTCATCACCAATCTCTATATGGTCGGCGACGATGCAGCTGTTGGCACCGATGCTCACGTTGTCGCCGATGCGCAGGGCGTAGTCTTCCAGCCCGAGGGTCTTGATGCCGATCGAGCAGTTCTGCCGAATGAAGAAATTACGCCCGATGCTCACATGCCGGGTAATCACCACCCCCGGCAGATGGGCGATGCGCAGGCCGGGGGCGATCTGGGCGCCGATGTCGATGTCTACGGCGTACTTGAGGTTGAGGCGCTGCTGCATGCGCCGGGCATGGCGCCGGGCTAGGCCGCCGCGGGCGTCGAGATACTGGGCCAGGCGGTAGGTGAAGAGGAAGCGTAGTTTGTTGTCCTTGCGTGCGCGGCGCAGCACGTTGAACAGCAGGCTGATGCGGCGTCCGGGCCTTTTCTTGTTGGAGACTTCCAGTCGCCAGCATTCGAGCAGGTGGTCGAGGTTCACGCTGAGGTACTCGTTGGACTAGCGGTTCATCATGCCGAACGCAAAGCCATCGGGCCAGCGCGGTCGTTGTAGGAGCGGCCTTGTGTCGCGAAAGGGCCGCAAAGCGGC
>NZ_JACVZC010000270.1 GCF_016658545.1 Pseudomonas sp. S37
GGTTTTGATCCTGCCATGCGTTGGTTCGAATCCAGCCGCCCCTGCCATTTTTCAGTTTCAAACGTATATTGCCCGGTGCTTAGATTGATAAGCGCTGGGTTTTGTCGTTTCCGATCACTTTTGCCATTATGCGATCACCTGTAGGAGCGGCCTTGTGTCGCGATCGGGCTGCGCAGCAGCCCCCGACATTTTGTGCTGGGGCT
>NZ_JACVZC010000271.1 GCF_016658545.1 Pseudomonas sp. S37
ACAAAAAGTGACCCGCCGTAAGGGCGGAAAGGTGACTGTGCGCCACCTGCGAGAATGAATGTCTGCTCGGTGTGAATGCCCACATTCCAACAGCAGCAACAGCAACAGCAACAGCAACAGCAACAGCTTATGCGGCGGTTTTTGATACTGAGCATAGTCCATTTGCGATGGCGACGCTTACTCACCTTTTCGCCCTTACGGC
>NZ_JACVZC010000027.1 GCF_016658545.1 Pseudomonas sp. S37
GTTATTGCCTGTGCGGGCCTCTTCGCGGGTAAACCCGCTCCTACAACGACCGCGACTGATCGCACAATCGTTGTAGGAGCGGGTTTACCCGCGAAGAGGCCGGTACAGGAATGATCAGATATCCCGGGCGTAAGCCACCGCCGCATCCACCTGCGCCCGCGTCGGCCTCACCCCGGTATACAGCACAAACTGCTCCAGCGCCTGCAGCGCAATCACCTCAAGCCCGGTAATCACCGGCTTGCCCAACGCCTGCGCCCGGCGGATCAGCGGCGTCTGCGCCGGCATCGCCACCACATCGAACACCCGCTCCGCCGCCGCGATGGCGTTCTCGGAAAACGCCAGCTGGTCAGCCTCCGGCCCTCCCGCCATGCCGATAGGTGTCACGTTCACCAACATCGGCGGGCAAACATCCCCAAGTTCCGCCACCCAGCGATACCCGCAAACATCCGCCAGTTGCCGCCCAGCCTGTTCGTTACGCGCAACGATGATGCCTTCAGCAAACCCGGCATCGCGCAGGGCGCTGGCCACCGCCTTGGCCATGCCACCACTGCCACGCAGGGCAAAGGCGGTAGCCGGGTCAACCTTGTGCTGTGCCAGCAACTGGCGCACGGCCAGGTAATCCGTGTTGTAGGCCTTCAAACGGCCATCGCTGTTGACCAGGGTATTGACCGACTCGATGGCCGCCGCAGAGGGGTCGATTTCATCGACCAGGGCCATGCAGGCTTCCTTGTACGGCATCGACACCCCGCAGCCGCGAATACCCAGGGCGCGTATGCCCGCCACCGCCGCCGGCAGGTCATCGGTGCGCATGGCCTTGTAGTAGAAGTCCAGGCCCAGCTGCTGGTACAGGTGGTTGTGAAAGCGCACGCCGAAGGTGCCGGGGCGGCCTGCCAGGGAGATGCACAGCACGGTATCCCTGCTGGGAGTTGTCGACATAAGCTGCTCCTTTGTCATAACTGAAACGTTTGTGCAGCGTAACAGAGGCAACCGCTGGTCGTCCCTTACACAACCTTTACCGTTCCCCTGTGCTCACTTGACAGAGACCGGAGTCATATTAGTAACACCCCACTCCAGGGGGTTTACCTACGAGGTTGTCCATGAACCGTCTCATTCCCGGAATCGCCCTGCTGGTCGGCGCCTTGGCCATCAGCGGGCCTGCTGCTGCCCACGGTTATGGCGGCCATGGCGGCGGTTGGTATGGCCCGGGGCCGCTGCTGGGTGCGGCAGTGGTTGGCGCCGTGGTCGGGGCAACGGTTTATGGCGGGCATGACCGTACCGTCTACGTGGAGCGCCAGCCGGTCTATTACCCGCCGCAGCCGGTCTACGTGCAACCGCCACCGCAGCCGGTCTACTACCAGCCGTACTATGCGCCGGCACCGCCATCGCCAGGTTACCGCGCCTACTACGGGCCACCGCCGGTGTACTACGGCCCGCCACGCTGGTAAGGGTTGATAGAACTAATGACCACTATCGACAAAGTTGATTTCAAACCGTTCCGGCCGCTGCGTATCGTAGAGCCATGTTTTAAAGGAGGTCCACATGGCCACTATCCAGATCATGTCCGTTGTCGGCAGCGCCGTCCCCGTTTCATTGCGTGAACAGGGCCTGCTGGCGTGCTGGTACCTGGTGCGCAACGGCGAAGCCGTAAGCGGCCCGATGCCAAGCCTTGCCTCGGCCCAGGCCCTGGTTGAACAGTTGCAACCAGGCACCCTGGTTGCCTGACCCGAATTTGTTGTGCGTTGCTCCCTACGCCCTTATGGCCCGCCGAACTGGCGGGCTTTTTTTTGCTTGCACTTATAAAGCATCTTGGCTGAGAGGCGCTGGTCGCACCTTTTTTATCGCTTTTTAGATCGAGCGCCGCCCGCGCGGCGCATCGCGAGCGAGCTCCTACATCTGTTTCGCGCCAGTCACGCCTGTGAGGTCACCGCTGTTCGCCTTGCTCGATGCCTTTGACATCGGGGGGAGTGCCCATTGGCGATCTCGCGGCGGCCAATTGGGCGGTCAGCGCGATGACCTTGCCTTGCAGCCGACCTACGCTGAGCACCAGTTCGTTGCGCTCCCTGGCGAGCTGGTCAGCCTTTGTTTCCGCCTCTTTACGGGCATTGCGCTCGATATCGAGCAGTTCAGTCAGCCGCCGGACTACCGCAATGTCTGCACTGTCCATTGCACGGTCTGCCGCATCCCTGGACAACCATTTGCGCAGCCACAGAAATGCACCCAGCAACACGGTGCCCGTTCCGCCCAGCCAAGTGACGGTGCCCGGGCCGAGGTCAGTCGGATCCATGTAAACCTCATTCCTCAAGGTGATTGCCCAGGACGATGTGCGGGCAGCCATGGACAGTGGCCAGATCCCTCCTTTGCCGATGTATGCCGGGCTACCGGCTCCATGCGCATAGACATACTCTCATCCCGATAACTGTATATTCGTACAGTATCCAGGGAGAGCTTATCTCACCGCCAAATCCAGCGTAAAGCCCCGTGTGCGGAAAATTTTCGCCAGCAGGTAATGACTCACAGAAATAAATGCTCAGCTCATGCCGACAGGCGTGACACGCCACGCCATTGATTAGTCCCGATGAGTCATATTGTTGCCTACCCCCTCCCGGACTAATAATTAGCTATCTGCCTGGGGAGGCGCGAAACATGCAATCCAGATTCGTTATCGTTCCTGCAGTGCCGGTCGAAGGCGAGGCCTTCCGCATCGGTAACCGTTTCTTCGCCGCCACCACTTCGGGCGGCTTTGATATCTACGACAACCAGGACAAGCAGCGGCTCAAGCGTGGCTTCGTCAACAAGTCGCAAGCTGCCGCAGCGTGCGACCTGATGAACGCCGAGTCACGCAATCCAGCAGAACTGTTCCCGATACTGCGGACAGATTGATCTGCGTTTGCGCTGACCGCATACGCCCTATTCCTTGCTGCCCGGGGCGGGCATGAAACTGCCGACGAGTAAAACGGCAGCCGGCCCAATGAGCCAGCCCACGCTGGTTCCCGGGCTGACAGCCGGAACGATGAGGGTCGCGGCGTACAGCCCTACCCCCACGCAGAATCGCCTGCGTGGCGTAAACCACTCCCGCGTTTTTTCCAGTCTTGTGCCCATTGCCACGATCCTTGTGATGTAAGCCGCCAAGCTTAACACCTCTTCTCAATCGACCGGGGTTGGCCAGGATGGTCACTGCGTCAATGGGCAAAAACGGTACAGGATTAAATTTCGTTCACCTTGCGCCCTTTAGTCATAAGGCATTCGACAGGGTATGGGCCATACTCCACAATGCAGCGGTTTTAGGGGGAAAACCCTTGCACAGCCAACGACATACCAACCTTTAGTGAGCCTCAACGTGAAAACATCCCTGTCCATCCTCAGCCTGCTGCTGTTGCTCACAGGTACCGCGACCCTTCCGTCGACCGCTGCTGCACAACCCCCGGCCCAGGTGCAACGAGACCCGTCCAAACTGCACCTGGCTTCAGGCAGCGCCCTGCTGATCGACCTGAATACCAACCAGGAACTGTATTCGAACCATGCCGACCGCGTGGTGCCGATTGCCTCGGTAACCAAGCTGATGACGGCGATGGTGGTGCTGGATGCCAAGCTGCCCATGGATGAGATGCTCACCATGACCATTGCCAACAACCCGGAAATGAAAGGCGTGTATTCGCGCGTGCGCCTGGGCAGCCAGCTGGACCGCCGTGAAACCCTGCTGATTACCCTGATGTCGTCGGAAAACCGTGCGGCCAACAGCCTGGCCAACGCCTACCCGGGTGGCTACCCGGCGTTCATCAAGGCGATGAACGCCAAGGCCCGCAGCCTGGGCATGGCGCACACCCGCTACGTCGAGCCGACCGGCCTGTCGACGCAGAACGTGTCTACCGCCCGCGACCTGTCCAAACTGCTGATGGCGTCGCGCAAGTACCCGATGCTGAGCGAGCTGTCGACCACCCGCGAGAAGACCGTGGCCTTCCGCAAGCCCAACTACACGCTGGGCTTCCGTAACACCGACCACCTGGTGAACAAGAGCAACTGGGACATCAAGCTGACCAAGACCGGTTTCACCAACGAAGCCGGGCACTGCCTGGTGCTGCTGACCCGCATGGACAACCGCCCGGTGGCCATGGTCATCCTCGATGCCTTCGGCAAGTACACCCACTTCGCCGATGCCAGCCGCATGCGTCAGTGGCTGGAAACCGGCGCAGCCAAGCCGGCACCGGCCGTGGCCATGCAGTACAAGGCTGACCGCCAGGGCAAAGGGCGGGTGGTGGCGGAGTAACCATCGTCACCTGAAACAGAGAAGCTGTCGCGATTTCTGTGGGATCAACTGGCTTATTCAAAATCTGAAATCTTGCGCAACCTCTGTGGGAGCGGGTTTACCCGCGAATGCGATGCTGATTCTACCGCCGCATTCGCGGGTGAACCGGCTCCCACAAGGTCTGCAACACGCTTGCGGGCTCTGTTCCCTGCGCGACTGCGCAGCCTTAAGGGCTGGGTAACAAAAGAGCGCGCCAGAAGGTGGTGCTGTGGTAGTCGGTCAGGCCGTGGTGCTGACTACCCCACCCGCGCTGCTGCCACCTTCTTGCTGCAACAGTTCCAGTAATTGCGCCGTGGCCGTCATGATCTGCCCGGTGATGGTGGCGATGCTGGCTTGCTTGGCGGTCGCCGCGGTGGCCTTGGCCGTCTCTTCCATCTTGCTGCTCATCAGTTGAGCCAGCTGTTTCTGCTCTTCGGCCAACTGTTTCTGCAGCTCCTTGATCAGCTCGCGCAGTGCCGTTACCCCTGCCGAGTCGCTGCTTTCCTCGCTGCCCTCCGTGGCTAGAGCCTGCCCTGCACCGCCCACCTTGGAGGTATCGCCACTGCTGCCGAGTGGCTCATCTTTCTCGGCCTGCGTTGCCTGTTCGCTTTCGGCTGCCGCATTAGCGCTCAGCGCCTGCGCCGAAACGACGTTGATGTGTAGATTTGCCGTGATGGATGTCATGCCGATTCCCTGCCAGAAAGTTGATCCTTGCCGTACCCCTCTATCGGCCGCCCCGCGCAGATCTTTAGCCCGCTTAAATTCCCCTTCGACTGGCTCGTTCCAATTCATGTACTTGCGCAGGAGCCGGAGCCCCGGCGGGCGTCCATATTCAACCATTCAGGGAATCGCTGCCATGAGCCAGCCCACACAGCAGGAAACCATCAAAGATCTGATCGGCGTGGGCTTCGGCCCTTCCAACCTGGCCCTGGCCATTGCCCTGGAAGAACTCGCCGAAAGCCAGGGCCATGCCCTTGATGCGCTGTTCATCGACAAGCAACAGGACTACCGCTGGCACGGCGAAACCCTGGCGACCCAGAGCGAGCTGCAGATCTCGTTCCTCAAAGACCTGGTGTCGCTGCGCAACCCCACCAGCCCCTACAGCTTCGTCAACTACCTGCACCAGAAGCAGCGCCTGGCCGACTTCATCAACCTCGGCACCTTCTACCCGTGCCGCCTGGAGTACAACGACTACCTGCGCTGGGCCGCCGAACACTTCGCCACCCAGACGGTGTATGGCCAGGAAGTGCTGCGCATCGAACCGGAAGTGCACAGCGGCCGGGTCGAGCACCTGCGCCTGGTTTCGCGCGATGCCCAAGGCCGCGAATACAGCCGCCGCACCCGCTCGGTGGTGGTCGGCAGTGGCGGCACGCCAAAAATTCCGGAAAAGTTCAGTGCCTTCAAGGACGACCCACGGGTGTTCCACCACTCGCAGTACCTGAGCAGCCTGAACAAGCTGCCGTGCACTGAAGGCAAACCGATGCGCATTGCGGTGATCGGCTCGGGGCAAAGCGCCGCCGAGGCGTTCATCGACCTCAACGACAGCTACCCGTCGGTCAAGGTCGACATGGTCCTGCGCGGCTCGGCGCTCAAGCCTGCCGACGACAGCCCGTTCGTCAACGAGATCTTCTCGCCGGACTACACCGACCTGGTCTACAACGAACCGGCCGACCAACGCAGCAAACTGCTGGGCGAGTACCACAACACCAACTATTCGGTGGTCGACCTCAACCTGATCGAGCGCATCTACGGCATCCTCTATCGGCAGAAGGTCGCCCACCAGCACCGCCACAACGTGCTGTGCCGCCGCCAGGTGGAAGCTGTGGTGGCCACCCGCGAGGGCCTGGAACTGACCCTGCGCGACCTCGCCACCGGCCAGCAGCAAACCCACCGCTACGATGCCGTGATCCTTGCCACCGGTTACGAACGCCGCTCGCACCGGGACCTGCTGGCACCGCTGGCCGGTTACCTGGACGACTTCAGTGTCGACCGTAACTACCGTGTGCTGGCCAGCCCCGACCTGCAGGCGTCGGTGTACCTGCAAGGCTTCTGCGAGAACAGCCACGGCCTGAGCGACACCCTGCTCTCGGTGCTGCCGGCCCGTGCAGCAGAAATTGGCCGGGCGCTGTATCAAGACCTGGCGCAGCTGCACGGCAAGCCACACGCAGCGGCAGCCATGACCCGCGCCTGACCGCTCTGACATAAGCCTTCAAGGCCGGCCTGACGCTTCGTGTGCAGGCCGGCCTTTGTCTTTTGAAACATTTGCTTTCATTTTAAACGGCAGGTTTTCAATTCTCATTCGTCCTTATCAGTACAGCCCTCTTTGGTTGGGCCTACGTTCGACCACTTATTGCAGAAGACCGTCTGATGGCCAAATCACCGAAAAAATCCAAATCCAGGCTGTGGTTCCTGGTCCATAGCTGGCTCGCCTTGCCGATATGGTTCTTTGTGTTGATTGTCTGCTTTACCGGCATGCTCGCCGTGGTCAGCCAGGAAATCGTCTGGCTGGCCGACCCGGCCGTGCGCGCCAACAAGCCAGACGCCGATGTCGAGCGCTTGAGCTTCCAGAAAGTACTGGAAGCCTTGAACAAGGCCGAGCCGGACATGGTAGTCGAGCGCCTCAGCCAACCTGACGGTTCGCACTTCGCGGTCAAGGCCAGTGTCACCCTGCCAGACGGCACCAGCCCGACCCTGTATGTAAACCCCTACACCGGCGCCATCCAGGGCAAGACCCCCGACTTCAACTTCGAGGCCTTCACCCGCGCCCTGCACGGCTGGTGGCTGGTGCCGTTCACCAACGGTTTCAGTTGGGGCTGGTACCTGGTGTCGCTGCTGGGCCTGCCGATGCTGGCCTCGCTGGTCACCGGCCTGGTGGTGTACAAGAAGTTCTGGAAGGGCTTTTTCAAACCGGTGCGTACCGGCCATGGCTCGCGGATTTTCTGGGGTGACCTGCACCGCCTGGCCGGGGTGTGGTCGATCTGGTTCATTGCGGTCATTTCCATCACCGGCACGTGGTTCCTGATCCAGGCGATCCTGTTCGACAACCAGATTACCATTTCCAGCCAGCCTATCGTGCCGGTGATCGCCCGCGAGGAAGTACCGCAAACGCCAGATGGCACCCCGGCGCCGCGCATCGACCTGGATGAAGCGGCACGCCTTGCCGGCCTGGCAATCCCGGGGCTGGAAGTCAATTTCATCTCGCTGCCTGCCACCGCCTACAGCCATGTCACCTTGTCTGGGCCGGGCTGGTACCCGTTGATGTTCCAGAGCGCCTCGGTAAACCCGTACACCAGTAATGTCGACAGCCAGTTCGTGATCAGCGACCGCTCGGCGCTGGAGTTCGTCACCGAGTCCATGCGCCCCCTGCACACCGGCGATTTCGGCGGCTTGCCGATCAAGCTGGTGTGGTTCTTCTTCGGCCTGATCCTCACCCTGATGGTGCTCAGCGGCCTGCTGATCTGGACCAAACGCACCGCCCAGGCCACCGCCGCCGCGCTCAAGCGCAGCGAGCGCGCACCGCGTGCGGCACGCCGTGAAACCACCGTGGAGATGCACCCATGAGCCAGGCCCAAGCCCTGCCCGCCAGCCCGCTGAAACAGTTCTGGCTGAAGTGGCGTTTTCACCTGAACATCCTGCTGATCCTGATCCCGCTGGGCTTCATGCCCAAGTACTTTGCCGACGCCAAGCTGTTCCGTGGCGACGCCGGCCTGGGTGCCAATGTAATCAGCGACATCCAGGTCGGCCCCTACAGCCTCAACCTGGCCGAACTGCGTGACGAGGCACCGCGCGCCGACGGCCCGGCCGGTTACTTCAAGTCGTTCAATGCGGCGCTGTGCAAAGCCTGCATGAAGGACGTCAAGGCTGCCTACCTGCGCATTGGCAAGCCGCGCAGCCTGCGCGCCGCCGGCACCATCTTCTTCGGCGCGCCGTACAACATGGGCACTTCGCTGCCGATCCCGCCACGGACCAAACCCGACGCCCAGATCTGGATCACCCTGGAAGGCTGGGACGGCAGCATGCACCAGGCATCCGTCCCGCTGGCCAAGGCATCGCCAGCCACCGTGGCCTGGCTCGAAAAACAAGGAGGCAAGAAATGAAACACCTGATGCGTACCCTCGCCCTGCCCCTGCTGGCGCTGGCCGCCGGCCCCGCCCTGGCGCACAACCCGATGTGCGAATGCGAAGAAACGGCCAGCGGCCAGGTCACCTGCACGGGCGGGTTTTCGGACGGCAGCGGCGCCCCTGGGGTAACCCTGGATGTGATCGGCTATGACGAGCAGGTGCTGGTCGGCGGCAAGCTCGGCGACGACTCGACCCTGACCTTCAAGCGCCCGGACGGTGAGTTCTACGTGCTGTTCGACGCCGGCCCCGGCCACGTGGTGGAAGTCGACTACGCCGATATCGCCCAGCCATGAGCCGCGCCCAAGTGATTCGCCCGGCCGGTGCCGGGCACGAAACCCTGTATGTGCTGCTGGCCAGCCTGCTGATCGTGGTGCTCGCCGCCAGCGTCGTGCTGCTGCGGGGGGAGCGCGAGGACGAACAGGCCATCGCCAGCCACCAGATCGACGCCCGCCGCGACCTTACCGCCGCCGAGCAAGGCCTGTACACCGACCTGCGGGTGGCTTTCGACGAGATCCAGTTGCTGCGCGAGGAAAACACCGCCGTGCCCAGCGTACAGGCCCTGGCCGAAGAAGGCTTGCCGCCGTTCGTGGTCGATGCCGGCAGCCAGAGCCGTGGCGGCCACCAATGGTCATGGCTGGAGACTGGCGCCTACCTGGGCCGCAGCCAGGCCCCTGAAGTGGCCGGCAGCCTGCTGCTGATCCTGCCCGCTGACAGCAGCGGCCAGGCCGATGTCTGGCTGCGCCGCGACAGCGCTGCCGTGATCCCGGACGACCTCGGCCAGGCGGCCCTGATCGCCGCCGGCTGGCAGCAGGTGGTCAGCCACTACGACGCCGGGGTTACCCGCGAACACCGTCACTGAACCCAAGGACTTTCCCATGTTCCGCTCCGCCCTCGCCCTGCTCCTGGCCCTTGCCCTGCCGGCACTGGCCCTGGCCGATAACGGCAAGCCGCTGCGCATCGGTATCACCCTGCACCCTTACTACAGCTACGTAAGCAACATTGTCGGCGACAAGGCCGAAGTGGTGCCGCTGATTCCGGCGGGCTTCAACCCGCATGCCTACGAGCCACGGGCCGAGGACATCAAGCGCATCGGCACCCTGGACGTGGTGGTGCTCAACGGCGTTGGTCATGACGACTTCGCCGACCGCATGATCGCCGCCAGCGAAAAGCCCGACATCGCCACCATCGAGGCCAACCAGAACGTCCCGCTGCTGGCAGCCACCGGCATCGCCGCACGCGGCGCCGGCAAGGTGGTCAACCCGCACACCTTCCTGTCGATCAGCACCACCATCGCCCAGGTCAACAACATTGCCCGCGAGCTGGGCAAACTCGACCCGGACAACGCCAAGCTGTACACGCAAAACGCCCGTGCCTACGCCAAACGCCTGCGCGCCTTGCGTGCCGAGGCACTGGCCAAGGTGACCGAAGCCCCCAGCGCCACCTTCCGCGTAGCCACCATCCATGCGGCCTACGACTACCTGGTGCGCGACTTCGGCCTGGAGGTGACCGCGGTGGTCGAGCCAGCCCATGGCATCGAGCCGAGCCCGGCGCAGCTGAAAAAGACCATCGATCAGCTCAAGGCCCTGGATGTACGGGTGATTTTCTCCGAGATGGACTTCCCGTCGGCGTATGTCGAAACCATCCAGCGTGAGTCCGGCGTGCGCCTGTACCCGCTGACTCACATTTCCTACGGTGAATACACCAAGGACAAGTATGAAGTCGAGATGAAGCGCAACCTCGACACCGTGGTCCGCGCCATCCAGGAGAACCGCGCATGACCGCCGCCGCCAACCTGGTTGCAGCCTGCGGGCCGCGCATCGAGTTCGCCGGCATCGACCTGACCCTGGGCCGTACACGCATTCTCGAACAGGTCAGCTTCAACGTCGCAGCCGGCAGCGTGCATGCCATCGTCGGCCCCAACGGCGGCGGCAAGAGCTCGCTGATCAAGACCCTGCTCGGGCAGATGCCACATCAGGGCCAGTTGACCCTGCACTGGCCAGCCGAGCGCGAGGTGATCGGCTACGTGCCACAGGCACTGGAGTTTGACCGCGGCCTGCCCATGACCGTGGACGACTTCATGGCCGCCATGTGCCAGCGCCGCCCGGCGTTCCTCGGCCTGTCCCGGCGAGCGCAGCCAGCCATCGATGCCGCCCTGGCACGGGTCGGCATGCTCGACAAGCGCAAGCGGCGCATGGGGGCGTTGTCGGGCGGTGAACGCCAGCGCGTGCTGTTGGCCCAGGGCCTGATCCCCGAACCGCAGCTGCTGGTACTGGACGAGCCGATGTCGGCGCTTGATGAAGCCGGTATTCAAGTGTTCGAACAACTGCTGCTGGGGTGGCGCCAGGCAGGCACCACCGTCCTGTGGATCGAGCATGACCTGGAGGCGGTGCTGCGCCTGGCCGACCGGGTGACCGGCCTGAGCCGCCAGGTGCTGTTCGACGCCCCACCCGCCCAGGCCCTGACCCCGGAGCGCCTGCTCGGTCTGTTCTCCGTTCACCCGCGTAGCGAGAGCCTTGCCTCATGAGTTTCGAAGCATTTCGCCAACTGGTCCAGGACTGGGCCACTGCCGGCTACCTGCCCGAGGCACTGGCCTACGGCTTCGTGGTCAATGCCCTGCTGGCCGGCCTGATGATTGGCCCGGTTCTGGGCGGCCTGGGCACCCTGGTGGTGGTCAAGCGCTTTGCCTTCTTTTCCGAAGCGGTCGGCCATGCCGCGCTAACCGGCGTGGCCATCGGCATCCTGCTCGGCGAGCCCTACACCGGCCCTTACGGCAGCCTGTTCGGCTACTGCCTGTTGTTCGGCATCCTGCTCAACTTTTTGCGTAACCGCACCGGGCTGTCGCCGGACACGTTGATCGGCGTGTTCCTTTCGGTGTCGCTGGCGCTGGGTGCCAGCCTGCTGCTGATGCTGGCGGGCAAGATCAACGTGCACATCCTCGAGAACGTGCTGTTCGGCTCGGTGCTGACCGTCAGCGGCCAGGACCTGGTGGTGCTGGGCATGGTCGCGGTGCTGGTACTGGCGTTGGCCGTACCGCTGTACAACCGCATCATGCTGGCCAGCTTCAACCCGCAACTGGCGGCGGTGCGCGGCGTGGCAGTGAAGACCATGGACTACCTGTTCGTAGTGCTGGTGACCCTGGTGACCGTGGCGGCGGTGAAGGTGATCGGCGCGATCCTGGTCGGTGCGCTGCTGGTGATCCCGGCTGCTGCCGCGCGCCTGGTCAGCCAGTCGCTGAAGGGCTTTTTCTTCCTGTCGGTGCTGATCGCCACCATCAGCACCCTGTTCGGCATCCTGCTGCCGATCGTGTTCGACCTGCCGGTGCCGTCGGGTGCCGCGATCATCCTGGTCGCCGGCATCTGTTTCGCCCTGGCCGCGCTCGCCCGCGCCCTCGTACCCCGCCTGCAAGGAAACCCGGCATGAACCTGAAACGCCTGACCCTGGCACTGGCTTTGGCCGGCCTGCCGTCGCTGTCTTTCGCCACCCAGGTGCTGACCACCCTGCCCGTCACCCACAGCCTGGCCAGTGCCCTGCTCGACGGCACGGCGGTGCAGCTGAACCGCGCCGCCCCGGCCAACCTGCCGGCCAGCCGCCAGCCGTCATACTTCAGCGGGCGCGGTGGTGCCAGCCTGGACAAAGCTGCGCAGCAGGCCGACGCGGTGATTGGCGTGCGTTCGATCTGGCGTGACGACCCGCTGTACCCGATGGCCCGGCGCAGCAATATCCGCATTGTCGAGATCGATGCCGCACGGCCTGTCGATGGCGCGTTGCCGGGCATTGCGGTGAGCGGCGATGATGCCTACGGCGCCTACCCGTGGCTCAACCCGACCAACCTCGGGCGCATGGCCGACGTGGTGGCCAATGACCTGGAGCGTCTGGCGCCAGACGCCAAGGCGAAGATCCAGGGCAACCTGGCCGGGCTCAAGCGGCAACTGCTGGAGCTTTCGGCCAACAGCCAGACACGCCTGGCCAAGGTCGACAACCTGACCGTGGTGAGCCTGTCGGAGCGCCTGGGTTACCTGGCCAGCGGGATGAACCTGGACGTGGTCGAGCAGCCGCTGCCGGCCGAGTGGGATGCCGCCGCACTCAAGGCCTTGGGCGACAACCTGAAGGCGCAGGATGTGGCGCTGGTGCTGGATCATCGCCAGCCTGATCCGGCGGTGGCCGAGGTGATCAAGGCGGCCGGGGTGAAACTGGTGGTGCTGGACAGTGACCCTGAGGATGCGTTTGCCGGGCTGAAGGCCAGTGTCGAACAGGTGGTTGGGGCATTGGGCGAGAGCTGATGGTGCCTGTGCCGGCCCCCAGGCGCGGCGCGGTCCCTGTAGGAGCGGCCTTGTGTCGCGATGGGCTGCGCAGCAGCCCCAAATGGTGCAGTACCTCGAAATCCCCGGGGCTGCTGCGCAGCCCATCGCGACACAAGGCCGCTCCTACAGGGTACTCATAGCCGGTGACTGAAAGTTACCGCTTCAGACACCGCTGGTAACGCTCATCCACCCGCCCGGCAAACCACGCCGTGGTCAGCTTGCGGGTGATTTTCGGACTCTTCAGTTCAATCCCCGGCAGCATTGCCCGTGGCACCGGTTTGCCAGCGGCAGCATCGGCCAGGGCAAACACCCCGCTGTACAGCCTGCTGTCCTCGAACGCCAGGCTGTCACCCTCCTCCAGCTGGCTGCGTATCTGCGGGTTCCGCAAACCCAGCTTAACCCCCAGCTTGCGCGCCGCCATTTCGGTTGTGCCCGGCATGATCGCCCCCGGCGCCACCAGGTCGCCGTCCAGCGCCAGCTTCACCCCGGTCGCTTTGCTCAACGCTGCCTGGAACGCCGCGTTGCGGCTGGCGTACCAACCGGCATTGAAATCGGCAAAGCGGTACAACTTGCGGTCGTAGCTGACCGGATAGCCCAACAGGTGGGCGATACCAAAGTACATGCCGCCGCGCCGGGTGAACACTTCCTGGCGGATGCTGCCATTGCGGCTATAGGGGTAATCCTGCGCATGCTTTTCAGCGAAGTCGATGCTGACCTGCATCGGCCCGCCGGTGTGCACCGGGTTGAGCCCGCCGAGCAGGGTATTGCCCATGGGCACCCCGGCAATGACTTCGTCGTACAGTTCGCTCAGCTGCTTCTCGCTGCGCACCGCCTGCAAGCGCTGCTGGTAGCTCTGACCGTTGCCCGAAGGTGCCTTCAGCGCACCGTCGACCAGCAGTTTGGGGATATGCAGGCGCGCGGCGCGGCGGTCGATTTCTTCGCGGGCAATGCGCCCCAGGTTGGGCACCTGCGGGTCGGCGTTGAAGGTCGATTCCTGCTCGGTCACCGCCAGCACCGCACACAGGTTGCTTTTGCTGGCGGCAATGCGCTGAGCGGCAAATGCCACCTGGATGTCCCGTGCCCAGCCCTCGCGGTCCTTGGCCTGGGCGGGTAGCAGCCGCAGCAACTGGGCACGGACCTTGGCCGGGTCTGCTTCGGGTGCTTCCTCGCGGCGCCCGGCGCAGCCTTGCAGCAGCGCCAGGGCCATCAAGCCAACGGCCAGTAACCGGCCGTTCAGGGCTGTTCACCGACCAGGTAGGTTTTGCTGATTTGGCGGAACAGCGGGTGGCCGGCACTGCCCATCAGTTCGAACAGCACCATCTCGCGGGTCACCACCTGCGCCCCGGCGGCTCGCATGCGCGCCAGCCCCGCTGCCTTGCTCGCCGGCGTGCGGCTGTCGCAGGCATCCTCGACCACAAACACCTGCTTGCCCAGCGCCAGCAGGCCGAGCACGGTCTGCAGCACGCAAACGTGAGTTTCCATGCCACACACGATCACTTGCTCACGCGCCATCAGGCTGGCCGGCAGGCACTCGGCGGCCACGCAGGAAAAATGGCTTTTCTCCACCACCTCGGCGGCCGGTGCAGCGGCCAGCAGTTCCGCCAGGGTATGGCCCAGGCCCTTGGGGTACTGCTCGGAAATCACCGTCGGCAGCTCCAGCTCGGCAGTCGCCGCCAGCAGCCAGCGGGCCCGCGCCCGGGTGCCTTCGGGGTCGCTCATGGCGCCGATGAGTTTTTCCTGGATGTCGACGACCAGCAGCGTGGCCTTGTGTGGATCGATCAGCATTGGGTTTCCCTGACAGATGTGGAAAGAGGCACAACCGCGCCAGCCATAGCCTCTCTCACACGGTAAATGCCGTCAATCAGCCAGAGAAGCTGAACGTATAAGACACCGAGCGGTGATCCGAGTCCATGACTGGCCCCACCCTGCCAGGCTGCGCGGGCACAGCGGTACCATTGGTGATGGCGTAGTCGAGCATTTGAGTGGGGCCGAAGCTTGGGTGGGTGGGGCCATTTGCTAGCACCAACTCCCCGATACCACGCGGTAGCACCCAGTCTCCACGACTCGGAAACGCCGGCGTGGGCGTGCGCGGGTCACGGTTGAAATCGCCCACCAGGGCATAGCGCGACTCACAGTGCCAGGCCACTTCACGCAGCACTCGGGGGCAGTTCACGCCGCCATTGGCAATGGCGTGGAAGTTGAAAACGGATAACGGCTCGGTCAGCCCTGGCATGCTCACACGCAACCCCAGTACGGGCCGGGGAGGTGCCAGCCCGGCGATCCTGGGCGTACCATCGGCAATCACCACGACGTCGCGAACATCCAGCGACTCGCTAGTCACCATCGCCAGCCGCACGCGCAAACGTTGGACATCAAGCACGTACAGGTGATAAATCTCCCGGCGCCCGCTGCGGCCAGCCTGCCACAGGTACTGATTGACTTCATGTGGCATGCCGAACTGATCATTCACAGTCAGGCTTGCCACCTGCTGGGCCGATGACGGCGCATCGCCAGCCTCCTGAATGGCGACGATATGGTGCTGGCGCGCCAGTGCCAGTATGTGCGAGCGGTACTTGGAGCTGGACACTTCGTTCAAGCCCTGAAGATTGAACGTAGCCAAGCGCAGATCGACGCCCGGGCCATGGACCGCCCGCCTGCCAAGTTCGATCATCGGCCCTGCACCACCGGCGGTGATGCGCGCGTGATGGTAGTCGCGAATGGCCCCGGCCAGCCCTATCAGCGCCTGCCATGGCCCCCAGACAGCGCCGACGGCCCGCTGCAACATACGTAGGGCATCAAATGGATCGAGCCGCTGCGGCCCGTTTGGCGCGCCCAGGCCGTTCATAAGCAGGGCGAAATGTATGTTGTAAAAGCGCAAAAGCACCGCTAAACCCTGCGCACGCGGGGCAGCAGCGAGAATAGCTTGCACCCGCGGCTCCTGGTAATGGACGTCCAGTAGCGTGGTCAGGTCTTCTGCCAGCTCTGCCTGCTGTTCATCGTTGTTTCTGCGGATGAACACGCTCGACAAGTGATAGCTCAGATAGGCTGCGGTGGCGGCGGCGTTATCTGGCTGAGTCCTCAGTGCCTGGAAAATATCGTCGATAAAAGCACTGAGGTGAAAGACCCGTTCCGCTCTTGCAGTAGTAACGGCAACAAAGTAATCCAGGTCCAGGCGGACTCTTCTAATGACAGGCATGTGAGCCTCCAGAACGGTTCAAAAGGCTCAAAGCGAACGGAAAACCAGGCACAGGCGGCCGTCCAGCACAGCGGCTGCCGGGGTGTTGGTGGCCTGCATGTTGATGCTGACCTCCGGCAGGCCCACCGTGTTGCCGTCGTAGCGATAGCGATAGATTGCGGTATCCACCGGGCGCCCTTCAGGCTGGATGCAAAACAGGTTGAGCAAGCCATCGTGAACGACCACCGCAGGTGGGTGAGAAAACCTCTTGCTGACCAACTGGGTGGAACGGCTCCAGCCCTGCATTCCATCGAAGCGCGTAAGGTAAATGCCTGACTCGCTGTGATGAATCAGGTGGATCAGGCCCTGATAGACACACGCCACAGGATTGTCGAGGGGAATGATCTGCTCCACTGCGTCGGAGTAGACCGCAGAGGAGGCAGCCCAAGTCACTAGGTCCGAGGTGGAACTCCAACGAAGCTCGCCGTTTTCCCGTCCTTTGTAGAACAGGTAAAGCGCTCCACGGTATTCGACCAAGCTTGGCGTACCGCGGAAATCGATGGTGAAGTTGCTGCTGGACGCCACATTGTTGTCCAGGTCGATGCTGACCAGGCGCGGCGCGGTCGAATACTCATCGCCCTGCTCCTCACCACTGGAAAGCAGGTAGAGCTTACCCTTGAACGTGAAGATCGCAGGGTCGCCCTCAAGGTCGTCGACACGATCGCTGAGCGTTTCGCTCCAGCCCCCCTCAGGCGTCAACCTGGTAAAACGAATCTTGTTGGGCGGGGTTTCGCTACGGAAGGTGCAATACAGGTTGTGGTTCAGGGCAACCGCTCGGCAGGCGCCGAAGCTAGAGCTGGACAAGGACTCACTGTGGTTGAGCAAACCATTGTCTATAAAGCTGTAGTGGAGGGACATGGGCTGGCACCGCATTTAACCAATGAAGTGCCAGTAAAGCGCGCCTGATTGCCTGGGACTGTCGCCAGATTAGCCCTGGCAGCGGGTGAAAAGAGGCTTGCGTTCGTAGGCAACTTGCAACGCTGAAGCCAGTAGCGCAAGCACGTCGTCCTCCTGTTCATGAATGAAGAAGTGCCCCCCGGGGAACATTGCCAGGTTGAACGCGCCCTGCGATTCCCGCTGCCAAGCCCGCAACTGCTCGTCGCTGGCACGGTCATCCACACCGCCCAGCACATGCAGCGGGCACTGCAACGCCGGCCGCTGGCGGTAGGCATAGGTGCCGCACAGCAGGAAATCAGCGCGCAAGGTTGGCAAGGTCAGGCTCATCAACTCGGCGTTGCCCAGCACTTCCTCGGGCGTGCCTTGCAGCTCGCGCAACTCGCTGATCAGCTCATCGTCACGCTTGGGCTCGCGCCAGTTCTTGCCGTCGTAATCCTCGCGCCGGGTCGGCGCCGCCGTACCGCAGGCGAACAACGCCAGTGGCGCCGGGCAGCCCAGCGCTTGCAGCTCGTGCGCCAGTTCGAAGGCCAGTAACGCGCCCAGGCTGTGACCGAGCAGCGCGTAGGGGGCACTGGCCGCCAGGCGTTGCTCGGCAGCCAGTTGCCGGGCCAGGGCCTGCATGTCGGTGTGCAGTGGTTCGGCCATACGCGCTCCGCGCCCGGGCAGCTCCACCGGGCGAACCTGCAGCCACGCTGGCAGCTTGCGCCGCCAGCGGCTGTAGACCATGGCGCTGGCCCCGGAGTACGGCAGGCACAGCAGGTTCAACGCGGTCACTGGGCGGCGGCTTCGGCCATCTTCTGGCGCAGGCTCAGCGGGCGCATGTCAGTCCATACTTCATCGATGTAAGCCAGGCAGTCCTTCTTCAGGCCACTTTTGCCCACGGCACGCCAGCCATTGGGGATGGCTTTGTAGTCGGGCCAGATCGAGTATTGCTCTTCGTGGTTGACCACTACCTGGAACTGGATATCGTCGCGGTCGAAAACGGAAGTCATTGCCTGTCTCCTTGAATGATGAGTGCCGCTGCGGGCTTGGCGCAGGGGGGCTTTCAAGTAGACGTAGTGAGCGCTGGAAAAATTAGCAGCACTGACGCGGTCCTCCTTTGCGATCAACTGCCTTGTATATCTATTGACCAGTACCGGCCCTTGTGGGAGCGGCCTTGTGTCGCGAAAGGGCTGCGTAGCAGCCCCAGCAATATTTGCATCACCGCTGAAATCCTGGGTCCGCTTTGCGGCCCTTTCGCGACACAAGGCCGCTCCCACAAAGAGCAGCCCGTGCGGGATATAAGTTCAGGCATCCCGCAACAGGTCATGGGTATCAAGCAACCGGAAGGCCACCTGCGGATTACGCTCCAGCCCCCGCCTGATCGCAGCCGGAATCGACTGCCGGGTCTTGCGGCACAGCCCGGGCTGGTCATCCAGTTCGATGACGATGCCGCGCATGGTCCGCACTTCGTTGAAACCGGGGGCGATGTGCACGCGGATGCCGAGGTTGTCGTACAGGCGTTGCTGCAGGCGTTGCAGGTCCTCCAGGTCCTTGAGATTTTCCAGGCGTTCGAGCAGGCGTTTTTCTTCCTGGCGGGTCAGCAGGAGGATGCGCTGGGCTGTCTGCGGGTGCTCGGCGAGGTGTTCGCGGCCGCAGATACAGGCGCCAGGAGGGCAAGGTTGGCGTAAAGGGGCTGGTGTGCTCATAGGCCAAGCATAGCCTGTACTGGCCTCTTCGCGGGCATGCCCGCTCCCACAGAAACTCCGAAAACTTTCCTGCCAGGATAAAAAATTTCACAAACCTCTAGACCGCTACCCATCACTTCGCCTATAAATCGCCTAAAGGAAAGTTATATTCCTACCAAGAAACACCCTTCGCCTCTGACGAAGCCTCTTTTGCCCTTGTGCCCGACCTGCCCCACTCCACCACGAGGCCTATCCGACATGCACCCCGCTCCCGATCACTTCATCCTGCGCGTCAGTTGCCCGGCCGTGTCCGGCATTGTCGCGGCGGTGACCACTTACCTGGCCGAGCACGGTTGCTACATCAGCGAGATGGCGCAGTTCGACGACGAGGACAACGGGCGCTTCTTCATGCGCGCGGTGTTCCGCTATAACACCGGCACCACTGGCGACACCCCGCAGCTGGAAGCCGGCTTCGGCGATGTCGCCCAGCGCTTCGACATGCAGTGGAGCCTGCACAGTAGCGCCCGGCCGATGCGCGTGCTGCTGATGGTGAGCAAGTTCGACCACTGCCTGTCCGACCTGCTGTACCGGCATGCCAAGGGTGAGCTGGACATGCACATCACCGCCGTGGTCTCCAACCACCTGGACCTGCGCCCGATGGCCGAGCGCCAGGGCATCCGCTTCGTCTACTTGCCGGTGACCAAGGACACCAAGGCCGAACAGGAAGCGGCGCTGCTGCGCATCGTCGAGGACACCGGCACCGAACTGGTGGTGCTGGCGCGCTACATGCAGATCCTGTCCGACGACCTGTGCCGCCAACTGTCGGGTCGGGCAATCAACATCCATCACTCGTTCCTGCCTGGTTTCAAAGGCGCCAAGCCTTACCACCAGGCTTACCAGCGCGGGGTGAAACTGATCGGCGCCACGGCCCACTACGTCACCAGCGACCTCGACGAAGGGCCGATCATCGAGCAGGAAGTACAGCGCGTGGACCACGCCTATGCCCCGGACGACCTGGTGGCCATCGGCCGCGACACCGAGACCATCGCCCTGTCCCGCGCGGTCAAGTACCACCTTGAACACCGCGTGTTCCTCAACCACGACCGCACGGTGATCTTCAAATGAACGCCACTCCCAGCGTCAAGCTGATCGACGGCAAGGCCACCGCGGCGCGGGTACTGGCCGAGGTGCGCGAGCAAGTGCAGCAGCTGCGCAAAGGCGGCGTGCAACCGGGCCTGGCGGTGGTGCTGGTCGGCGCCGATGCGGCCAGCCAGGTGTACGTGCGCAACAAAGTGCTACGCGCCGATGAAGTGGGCATCCGCTCGCTGGAACATCGCCTGCCCGCCGACACCCCCCAGGCCGAACTGCTGGCCCTGATCGAGCGCCTTAACCGCGCTGCCGAGGTCAACGGCATCCTGGTGCAACTGCCTTTGCCTGGGCACATCGACGAACACCGCGTGTTGCAGGCCATCAGCCCGCTCAAGGACGTGGACGGTTTCCACAGCGCGAACGTCGGCGGCCTGGCCCAGGGCCGCGACGTGCTCACCCCATGCACGCCCAGCGGCTGCATGCGCTTGCTGCGCGATGCCTGTGGCGAACTCGGAGGCAAGCACGCCGTAGTGGTCGGCCGCTCGAACATTGTCGGCAAGCCCATGGCGGCTCTGCTGCTGCAGGCCGACTGCACGGTGACCGTGGTGCACTCGCGCAGCCGTGACCTGCCGGCATTGTGCCGCCAGGCCGACATTCTGGTGGCCGCCGTAGGCAAGCCTCGGCTGATCGGTGCCGACTGGCTCAAGCCCGGCGCCGTGGTGATCGACGTCGGCATCAACCGCATTGAGGACGGTGGCCACAGCCGCCTGGTCGGTGACGTCGATTTCGCCGCCGCCCTGCCGCAGGTAGCCGGCATTACCCCGGTGCCCGGCGGCGTCGGTCCGATGACCATCGCCTACCTGATGAAAAACACCCTGCTCGCCCTCGACCTGCAGCAACAGGCCGCCCACCAGGAGCGCACCGCATGCCTTTCGCCCTGCTGAAATACGGCCTGAGCGCCGACTACCCGGTGGAGGTCGACCTGCCGCCACCGTGCGAACTCAAGCCACGCTATGACGTGGTGATCATCGGCGCTGGCGGCCACGGCCTGGCCATCGCCTACTACCTGGCTAAATACCACGGCGTTACCAACGTCGCCGTACTTGAGAAGGCCTACCTGGGTGGTGGCAACACCGCGCGCAACACCGCGGTGATCCGCTCCAACTACCTCACCTCCGAGGGCGTGCGCTTTTACGCCGAATCGGTGCGCATGTTCCAGAACCTGTCGAACGAGTTCGACTTCAACATCATGTATTCCGAGCGCGGCCAACTGACCTTGGCACACACCGATGCCACCGTGCGTGCCTTCCGCCAGCGTGCCGAGGTCAACAAGCACTTCGGCGGCCGTACCGAAATGATCGACCGCCAGCAGATCCGCGAGCTGGTGCCCAACCTGAACCTGGACCCCGGCCACCTGCCGGTGCTGGCCGGCCTTTGGCATATCGACGGCGCCACCGCGCGCCACGACGCGGTGGCCTGGGGCTACGCCAAGCAGGCCGCCAAGCGCGGTGTGGAAATACACCAACTGACCGAAGTGCAGGACTTGCTGATTCGCAATGGCCGCATCGAGGCGGTAAAGACCAACCGCGGCACCGTGCAGTGCGGCTGCGTGGTGCAGGCGGTGGCCGGGGCCAGTTCGCTGCTGATGGCCAAGGCCGGCATCCGTGCGCCGATCCACACCTACCCGCTGCAGGCCATGGTTACCCAACCGTTCAAGCCGTTTCTCGACCCGCTGGTGAGCTCGTCGGCGCTGCACTGCTACGTGCAGCAGACCAGCCGTGGCGAAATCGTCTTCGGCGGCGGCTCCGACCCTTACCCGCTGTACAACACCCGCTCCACCCTTGACCTCAAGGAAAGCCTGCTGGCCCATGCCATCGAGATGTTCCCGTTCATGGCCAACGCCAAGCTGATGCGCCAGTGGGCCGGGATGACCGACATGACCCCGGACTACAGCCCGATCATGGGCCTGTCGCCCGTCGACAATTACTACCTGGACGCCGGCTGGGGCACCTGGGGCTTCAAGGCCACGCCAATCTGCGGCAAGACCATGGCCGAACTGGTCGCCAGTGGTGGCAAGGTGCCCGAGCTGATCGCCCCGTTCGCCCTGGAGCGCTTCAGCCGCTTCCAGCAAGTCAACGAAATGGGCGCCACTGCGGCCAGCCACTAGGAGCACACGACGATGAAGATCCTGATCTGCCCCTTGAACGGCCCGCGCAACATCAGCGAGTTCACTTACGGCGGCGAATTCAAGCACATGCCCGACCCGGCCAGCTGCAGTGACGCCCAGTGGGCCGACTACGTGTTCAACAGCGACAACATGGCCGGCGTGGTCATCGAATGGTGGCTGCACAACGCTTCGAGCTACTGGTTCCTGGCCGAGCGCCACACCGTCAGCGACCAGGTGCTGCGTACCTTCGACCCCAAGGAACTGTTCGACTGCCGCGTCGACTTCACCCCCGCCGCCACTTCGGAGATCGCCGGATGAACAGCCTCACTCGCCTTCCCGCGCCCATGGGCCTGCTGATCGACCGCGAGCGGCCCCTGCGCTTCGAATTCGACGGCCAGGCCTGCCCGGGCTTTGCCGGTGACACCCTTGCCAGCGCCCTGCTCGGCAATGGCCGCTGGCTGCTGTCGCGCTCGTTCAAGTACCACCGCCCACGCGGCCCGCTGAGCATGGCCGGGCAAGATGCCAACACCCTGGTGCAACTGCCAGAAGAACCCAACGTGCTGGCCGACATGGAACCGGCCCGCGACGGCCTGGTGGTGGAGGGGCAGAACTTCAGCGGCAGCCTGACGCACGACCGCGACGCCTACCTGGGCAAGTTTTCGCGCTTCATGCCGGTGGGCTTCTACTACCGCTCGTTCTACAAACCCAAGGGCATGTGGAAGGTCTGGGAACCACTGATCCGCAAGAAGGCCGGCCTGGGCGTGCTCGACCTTGGCTTCAAGCCGCAGTACTACGACAAGGCCTACCTGTTTGTCGATGTGGCCGTGATCGGCGCCGGCCCGGCTGGCTTGCGTGCCGCGCTGGATGCAGCCAATGCCGGGGCCAAGGTGTTGCTGATCGAGCAGCAGCCCGTACTGGGCGGTTCGCTGACCTACGCCCGCTTCGACATTGCCGGCACCCGCGCCGCCAGCCTGCGCCAGGAGCTGCTGGCCGCCGTCGAGGGCCACCCCAACATTCAGGTGTTGCTGCAGGCAACCTGCAACGGCTGGTTCACCGACAATTACCTGCCCGTGATCCAGCACAAGCGCCTGTACAAGGTGCGCGCCGGCCGCTGCCTGGTGGCGGCCGGGTCGTTCGACCAGCCGGTGGTATTCCGCAACAATGACTTGCCGGGGGTGATGCTGACCAGCGCCGCCCAACGACTGATGAAGCTTTATGCGGTCAAGCCGGGCCAACGCGCGGTAATCCTGACCGGCCACGATGACGGCTACCTGGCTGCGCTCGACTTGCAGGAGCAAGGCGTGGCCGTGGCGGCGGTGGTCGACATGCGTGCCGCGCCGGCCGATGCCGCGCTGGCCGCCGAACTGAAGCGCCGCGATATCTCCGTGCTCCTGGGCAGCACCGTGTACGAGGCGCTGCACGAAGCCGGCATGCGCCATGTCAGTGGCGTGGACATTCGCCCGATCACCGGCCAGGGCAAGGTCGGCCCGCATGGCCTGCGCGTAGCCTGCGACCTGCTGTGCATGTCGGCAGGCTACATGCCGGTGTATCAGCTGCTGTGCCAGGCCGGTGGCAAGCTGGCCTATGACGTCAACCGCGACGAGTTCGCCATCAGCAACCTGCCTGCCGGGCTGGATGTCGCCGGCTCGGTGAATGGCCGCCACGCGCTGGCCAATGTGCTGGCCGATGCCGCTCGAGGGGCTGCCGAAGCGGTGGCGGCGCTGGGCCTTGCAACACCGGCGCTGCCAGTGTTCAGCGCCGAGCCCAGGGTCAACTTCCCCTGGCCGATCTTCCCGCACCCCAAGGGCAAGGATTTCGTCGACTTCGACGAAGACCTGCAGGTGCGCGACATTGTCAACGCCACCCGCAGCGGCTACCGCGATGTGCAACTGGTCAAGCGCTTCTCCACGGTTGGCATGGGGCCATCCCAGGGCCGCCATTCCGCGCTACCTACCGCGCGCCTGGTTGCCCACGCCACCGGCCGCAGCATCAGCGAAACCGGAGTGACCACCGCCCGCCCGCCGTTCCAGGCAGAAAAACTCGCGCATGTCGCTGGCCGTGCCTTCGACCCGTACCGACAAACGCCGATGCACCGCCGCCACCTGCAGGCTGGGGCGAAGATGATGCCCGCCGGTATCTGGCAGCGCCCGGCCTATTACGGCAAGCCCGAGGACCGCGAGCGCTGCATGCAGGAAGAGGCCCGCCATGTGCGCGAAAAAGTTGGCCTGATCGACGTCTCCACCCTGGGCGGCCTCGATGTACGCGGGCCGGATGCGGCCGAACTGCTGGAGCGCCTGTATACCTTCGGCTTCGCCAAACTGGCTATCGGCCGCACCCGTTACGCGCTGATGACCAATGAGCATGGCGTGGTGATCGACGACGGCGTCTGTGCCCGCCTGGGCGAACAGCACTTCTACGTCAGCGCCACCACCAGCGGCGTCGACCGTATCTACCAGCAGATGCTCAAGTGGAACGCGCAATGGCGCCTGGACGTGGATATCACCAACGTCACCGCCGCGCTGGCTGCGGTCAACCTGGCCGGGCCGCTGTCACGCCAGGTGCTGGCCAAGGTCTGTGACGATGTCGACCTGTCGGCCGAGGCCTTTCCTTATCTGGGCGTGCGCCTTGGCAAGGTGGCCGGCATCCCCGCGCGGATGCTGCGGGTCGGTTTTGTGGGCGAGCTAGGCTACGAAATACACGTACCGGCACGCCACGCCGAACGCCTGTGGGATGCCTTGATGCAAGCCGGCGCCGGCCTGGGCATTCGCCCGTTCGGCGTCGAGACCCAGCGCTTGCTACGCCTGGAAAAAGGCCATGTGATCATCAGCCAGGACACCGATGGCATGACCCACCCGGCGGAGATCGACATGCAGTGGGCCATCGGCCGCAAGAAACCGTTCTTCGTCGGCAAGCGTTCGATCGAGATCCTTGAAGCGCAGCCGCTCAAGCGCAAGCTGGTCGGTTTCACGCTGCCCAAGGGCAGCCCGCAACCGCTGGAAGGTCACCTGGTACTGGATGGCCCGGACATCAGTGGCAACGTCACCTCCTGCGAGTACTCGCAAACCCTCGGGCAAATCATCGGCCTGGCCTATGCCGGCGCCCACCAGGCCACACCCGGCATGCACATCCCGATCCGTGTGGAAGGCGGCGTGATGGTCAATGCCAAGGTGGTGCCACTGCCATTCCACGACCCCGCCAACCTGCGCCAGGAGCTCTGAGCCATGACCCATTTGCAAGCCGAAGCGTTTATTCCTCGCAGCCCACGGGCGCAGCTCTTGCACACGTGTGCGTTGACTGACCTGACCGAATTGGCCCGGGTCGGGTTCCGTGGCAGTGACAGCGCTGCTTATTTACAGGCGCGTGGCTACCGCTTGCCATCGTTGCCCAATCAGGCCGTGCTCCAGGCGGATGGCGGCTGGGTGGCACGGTTGTCACAGACCGAGTACCTGCTGCTGGGCAGCCTGGCCGATGACGGTACACGGGTGGCTGGCGAAGAAGCCGCGTGGGTGCAGGATGGCCAGCGCAATTACCTGCTGCCGCGTCAGGACAGCCATGCCTGGCTGCAACTGTCGGGGGTGCATGCCAGTGCGGTGATGGCCAAATTGTGCGGGGTGGACTTGCGCGCTGGGGCATTCCCGGTTGGCGCAGTGGCGCAGACTTCGGCGGCGCGGATCAACGTGACTGTGGTGAATGTCGGTGGTGATCAGCGGTCGACGCTGCAGTTGCTGTTTGATCGGGCGTCGCTGGCGTACTTGCGCGAGGCGATGCTGGATGCCATGGATGAATTCAACGGTGGATGGGTCGGGGTGGATGAATTGATGTAAACGGTGAGGCCGCCAACTGTGGCGCCTGAGCCATCGCGGGCCTGGAAGCAAAATCAACAGCCGGGGTAACCGCCCCCACTGGCATGGCAAGGGCCAGAAGCCTGTGGGGGCCTACCGCATCAAGTGCTGTTTCAGGCTATGATCGGTCACCCCGCCGTGGACGCCCTGAACCATGCCCGTAGACCTGCACGCGTTGTACCCCAGGCTGATCCACCTGATGCTCGACACGGTGTTCGTGGTCGACCGGGACAACCAGATCGTCTTCGTCAGCGATGCCTGCGAAGCGCTGCTGGGTTACCGGGCCAGCGAACTGGTCGGCACGTCAATCACCGATTACATGCACCCTGACGACCTGGCCGCCACCCGCGCCTCGATCGTGCGGGTGATGAACGGCCAGCCGCACTACGACTTTCGCAACCGCTACATTCGCAAGGATGGCGGTGTGGTGCACATCCTCTGGGCCGCCAGCTGGTCCGATGAGGCCCAGGCGCGTATCGGCGTGGCGCGGGATGTGACAGCTCAGCACCAGGCCGAGCAAGAACTGCGCTTCCTCGCCCATCACGACCCGCTGACCCGCCTGGCCAACCGGGCCATGTTCAATGAACGGCTGGACACGGCCCTGGCTGCGGCGCGGCGCCACAACCGCCCGCTGGCATTGCTGTTCCTGGACATCAACGACTTCAAGCAGATCAACGACAACCACGGCCACAGTGTGGGCGACCGGGTACTGTGCACGCTGGCCCGGCGCCTGGAAGGCTGTGTGGGGGCAAGCGGCACGGTGGCGCGAATGGGCGGTGACGAGTTCACCGTGCTGCTGCCCGATTGCCCGTCGGCGCAGGCCGTTGCCGAGCAGGTGCAGCACATCCTGGCAGTGATGGACGAACCGCTCGATGCCGAGCTGGCCGGCATCCAGGCGCCCTCCTGCAGCATTGGCGTAGCGCGCTTCCCCGAAGACGGCACGGATGCCGACATGCTGCTGCGCCATGCTGACGGGCACATGTACCGGATCAAGAGGCAGCGCTCCGCAGCCGGCTAACCTACGCTGCGATGATGCTGTCCTGGTAGGCTTGCGCCAACGCCAGCGTGTCGGGAACAGGGGGTGCTTGGTCTGTCTGCAAGCTTGACCTGTGCCCGCATTGAGGCGATCTCCGCAACCAGGGTCGCTTCACGACTGAGCATTTCGAGCACGCAACAACCTCTCTGCTGCATGCTGTTCGATGGCCTGCGTGCAGTAGTGCAGTGCCTGTACCCGCTCTTCCTTTTGCATTGACTCCCTCCTCACACCGCCCCACCATCTCTGACCGAACGCCCCCCGGCCTCCAGTTCGCCACATGCGTTGCCTTCTGGCACTAGACGAATGTCCACACGACGATTTTCCGCCCGGCCATCGAGGGTGTCGTTGCTGCTGACCGGCTGGCTGGCCGCGACACCTTGCACAGCAAAGCAACTGTCCGGGATATTCCCCATACGCTGCATCCAGTCGCGCACGGCTGAGGCGCGGGCACGGGACAGGTCAAGGTTTTTGATCGCATCACCCCGCGCATCCGCGTGCCCGGAGATCACGATCAGCCAACCCGGTTGAGCCTTGATGCCAACCAATGCATTTATCAGCAGCCTGGTTGAACCAGGCTTCAGCTCGGCACTGCCCGGATCGAACAGGTTCAGGCTGTCGAGTTGGATCGGCTCAGGCATGGGGGCGTCTTTGACTTGCATGGATGCCCATTCTTGCCAGCCGAGCCACCCAACAAAGACACTGGTGACCGTCAGTGTCAGCAGCCACGGCAACACCGCGCGCTTCTGCACCACCGGCTCGACCACAAAGGTGTAGGTCGGTGGCGCTGAGACAACTGCGGCGATGGGTGGGCTGAGCGCTGGCGCAGCGGGTGATACCCATGATTGCAACGCAAGCGGCATCGGCACGTCCCTGCTTCCCGACACCCGCTGCATCACGCTGCTGATCTGCTGTCGAAACACCTTCAGCGAAGCCAAGGGGGCGTGGGCAAGCTGCTCCAGGCGGTGCTCCAGCCGCCCCAGTTCAATGATCAGTTCCCTCAACGTCGCCAGGCTCGATCCGCCCCATTCCAGCATTCGGACCAGAGGATGCAACTGAGCAAACAACCAGGCGATGAGATCGAGCCGGGCTGACGCCTGCACCGGCCACAAGCGCGGCCACTCATCCGTGAGGGTACAGAGCAGTGCCACGCCCTCGGTCAAACCCGCGAGCCCCGCACGGTAGCTACGCGCCAGGATAAAGGACACTGCCGTCTGCAGCTCCACCCCGTTCCGCTCGAAGAGCCTCAAGCACAATGCTTCGACTTTTGCCCAGTCGACGTCAGGGCACGCGGGATGATCAAGCTTGGCCAACTCGCCGCGCAACACGTTGAACTCATCAAAACTGGCTGGGTCGCCTCCCAGGCGAATCCGCATTTCAAAAAGCGCCGTCATCTGGCCCCCTCGTCTGTAGGTCTATGGCTTGGTGAGATAGCCTTCCTGCTTCAGGTGACGTACAACCACCCTTCCATCAGGTGCGAGCGTGGTCCCGAAGGTGGCCCGACCACCGCCCTTGATGCGTACGTCGAGTGCGTATTCCAGATGGCCTGGCCGTCGCTGCGTCAGCAACTCGATGCGCACCTCTTCGAGCCGCGGCTCATACCTGCGCAAGGTGCTCACGATGTCATTCATCAAACCGTGGGCAGAGGCCGGCAACCCTTGCAGAACTGTGCCCATGTCCGGCAAGCCATAATCAGGAAGATGGGCGAGCGTTCCGGCCCGGCTGTTTAGAATGCGCTGAAGATTGTCCAGAACCGACAGCGTCAACTGGTCATCCTCACTGACCCGCTGCAGCTCCAGCTCGCCGCTGAAGTTCTGCATCAGCGTTTCGTAAAGCGAAGGGCTTGGCTCGATCATGTGTTCAGTCCTCGGTGCGCGGGCGCAACTTCAAGCGGTTGTCACCCAGTTCAACGACTCTGGGCTGGTCCGGGTCGAGGTCATCACGCTGCAAGGTCAGGCGCCACGCGTTTTCCTCCATATCTGGGTTTCGGAACAAGGCAATCACGGCGATGTACTGAGCCTCCCTGTTCATAGGCGTGCTGAGCTGAGCCGCCTCGCCTGGTTTGACCACTACGGCCTTTTCGTTCAACAGGTCGCCACCCAGCACGCGCTCGCCGTGGCTGACCAGATCGTCGTAGGCTGCCCGGTCCAGTGCCTTGTGATCACGCAACTGGTAGACACGTACCAGCACCGGAACAGACAACCCGCTCATCTCGATGCTGTCAGTATTCATTGCTGAACGGCCGGTGAAATCCAGATGCAGTGTTTTGACTTGCTTGTAGAAAATCGCATGGGCCGTGGAGGCTGTGCCGTCCACGACCTTCTGGGTGAGGCCACAGCCGCCCAGCAGTGTTGCCAGCGCCACGACCGTGAAGCGCTTAGAAGCGGTACGCCACATGTGCTACCTCCCTGTTGCAAGGGTTCGTTTTCAGGCCTTGATAACGGCCCAGGTTGACGGTGATGGTGTGGGCTGTAGCTTCTTCGTCCACCGGCAAACCCAGTACTGCCGTCATCCCCAGCCTGGCTTGCGTACGGCCCAGTACCGGTACGGGTAACAGACGCAGCGGAATCGACAGCTGTAGCCTGGCCGTACAGCGCCACCCCAGGTACACCTCCAGCAGTACTTGCAAGTCGAGCAGCAACTGGCCACCAGGGAGCCACTCGCACGCCTCGTCCGGGTCATGGGTGTGCAGCAACAGGCGCACCTGGCTGTTCGCATCAAGCCCGACTGCGCCTAGCGGTGTGCCTTGGGAAAGACTGACCGGGCTGCCCAGTGCCAGGCTGGCTGGCCGCTCAAGCACCACACGTTGTGGCCAATGGCCGAAAACATGTGCCTGTGTGCCTGGAGCCAGCAGCCTGACCAGCGCTGAAATGCCCTCGGCGTTGCGGGTGGGCAAGCGCATTACGCCGAGCAACGCCAGAAAGCGTGACATGGGCGTGGCGATACGCTCGGCCGTACCCGGTATCCCGAGCCCGATCAAGCCCAACAGGCACTGCGAGGTGGTATCGCCGCCGCCCGCCTGAAAGGTCGCGGGATACGAGTATTTGCGCCAGATCCGGTAGAACTGCGTGAATACCCTGTGGTTGAAGATGTCGAGAAACGCCTCTACGGCTTCGTGGCCCTCGCGGTGCTGGGCGATGTCGTCCAGATAGGCTGTTGGCAGTGGCGAATCGACGCCGTACAAACCCAGTAGCCGCGTCCGTATCGTGATAGGGCGTTCGGGGCAGGTGTCGTCAAACTCTATGGCCTTCAGCTCACCTGCGGGAAACCCCATGCCCGGGTCGGGACGAAAGCGAACCCCGTCATCACCCGGGTGTGCGGTACTGCCTAACGGCGGGTGATCAGCCAGTACCTGCTCCAGTAACTGGCACACGCGATACACGTTGGCCGAGGCAACCTGCCCCTGCAGCACTTGCAAAAGCCCTTCTGCCATCAGCCGGGAATACGCTGACTGTGATGTTCGCTCCATCGCAGGCACCTCCCCGTGGGTTGCAGGATCAACGTCAATTGCGTGCACAAGTGAATGTCGGCATACAAGGCGAAGAACCGGCTGAGCATTTCACCGAACAGGCAAATGTCCCCTTCCCCCGAAAAGCCATTGCTGTCGATCGTCACCTCGATATCCACGCCGCGCAGCAAAAACCCTTTTTCGAAACGCTGGGTAAGGTGATGCCTGACCTCAACGATGGCCTCCAGGCGACGCCGATTGGTTTCGCTACCCGTCCACTCGTACAAGGCCAGCGTGCCGCGCAGCACTTCGGCACTGTTGAGCATGGGCAGGAAGTTCGAGCCCAGATGGCTCAGCACTCGCCAGTGAAAACGGTCACGATTCGGCGGATAGCTCGGAAGCGTGGGTGAAGTCAGGTTGCGCACCTGCAGCCCGGCCTGGGTGGACTGCGCGGCAGCGTCGAGCAACGTACTGCGCAGCGCCTTGCGCGGCAGTTGGCCATTGGTCCCGGTAAGGCGCAGTGACAGGCTTTTGCGCTGGAGCAGCACGTCCTTGTCAAAGCCTTCCCCGCCCAGGATCAGCCAGGTGTCATGCAGGCCATTGGCGCCCTGCCTGAGGCGGGTATGAAAATACCGCTCCGGGGCTTGATCGCGGAGCATGCCGCCCTTGTGGCGAAAGCTGCTGAAGGGCACGTAGTCCTGCCGGACACTGTTCTTCGAACCGGACACCCTGTCCACGGAATAGATTTCCGTGTGCCCGTCCTGCAGCCGCATCGGGCGAAGCAGGTACTCGTTCTGCAGCGGATCCAGGTTGAGTGGGTCGGCTTCCAGCGGAAACAGGTTGATTACTGGAACCGCGTGCAAGCGAATGTGATCCTGATTGGGTATGAAGGCATGCGACCACGCTTCATCGAGCACCACTTCCAACTCAAACCACGGGGCTTGCTCGGGTATTGCAAGCGACTCCAGTCCGCACAGTGTGACGAACATGAACTTCTCACGGAAGGTGAAGTACTCAAGCAACAGTTGATAGCCGCTGAAGGCACTGTCGCCTTTGGGCCAAAGGCGGTCATCGTCGGCGAAGCCCTTGGGCTTGAAATGGCCTTCAAGTATCTGGCGCTCTCCCTCGCCCGGTAATCGCACGTACAGTGCCTTTACCTTCAAGGTCAGTGCTTGATGCAATGCGCTGGCCAACGCTGCATCAGCATTCAGGTACAGCGGTATTCGGGACAGATCCAGCCGACTCCAGTCGGCCAGGTCCCCACAGGCAAATCGCAGGCGCAGCACCGCGCGCCCATCAGGTTCATGGTCCAGACGTACGGCGCTCAGCAGGAGCGGTTGAAGTGTCAAGTCCTGTGTTGTGGAATAGCGGCAGCGGGTACGTTGTGGACCCACTGGCTGAGACAGCACCTGGAAGCCCCTGGCAAGGGTTTCGCTACCCTTCATCTGGCTGACATCTGGCATCAGCTCAACAATGGCCAGCGAGGGGATGGTGCGCAGGTAGTGCGGCCACAGCAGGCTGACCAACCCCTCGGTCAGTTCGGGCAAATCGTCGTCCAGTTTTTCACGCAGGCGCCCCATCAGAAACGCGAAGCCCTCGAATAGTCGCTCCACATAGGGGTCTTGCGCGCCGGGTTTGTCCAGGTTCAGCTGCGCCGCACGGTCCGGGAATGCCTGGGCGAATTCTTTACCCGCTTCGCGCAGGTAGCGCATCTCGGCATCAAAGTATCGCAGGGTTGGGTTGTCCTTAGTCAAAACAGGGTCCTGATCAATGTGAGTTAGCTGCACAGCACCGCAGCACGTACAGGGTCAATGGCGACCAACGCCGCCAGCTGCTGCTCCATCTGCCGTGCCAGGGCCGGCCGATCGGCATCGTTGCGCTGGGCTTTCAAGCGCAGCAGTTTGAGCAAACGTGCCTTGACCTCGAACAGCAGCTCGGGCTCCCAGTCGGTCAGCGCGTGGTGGTGCGCGGTGGTATCCAGCTCAGTGAACAAATGAATAGCCAGTTCGGCCTTGCCGTATTGCTCGGCCACCCGAGCCATCAGCAGGCGCAGCAACCAGCGTTGGCGCCCGGCCTGCGTATCCGGCCGGTTTGCCAGCCAGGCCAGCGCCTGCTCGACCCCCTCGGCATCGGCTTGTGCCAGCGCCTCGGGTTCCAGTGCGAGGATTTCGCAGGGTGCCGTTGGGGTTACCGAGGCTGCAGCAGGCAGCCACTGCGCGGAGTGGCTGTCGCTGACGTGCTGGTTGATCCACTCGCGTGTGGTTTCATCTGCGAAGGCCGAGCCATCGCACCAATACAGCGTGTCTAGCCTAGGCAAGCGCTGCAGCAGCGTGTTCAGGTCGTGTTTGACGATGGCTGCCCAGCTACTGTGCGGATGAGGAGATTTGCTCAAGGCCTGATGCAGATACCATTGCAGGTCCAGCCAGAAGTGGTTGACGCCCTCGCCATACATCCGCTCGGCCTCGTCGATCAATTCGCTCCAGCGTTGCTGCACGTGCAAGCGCTTGAGCTGGGCGCGGTATTCGCCGCGTGGGGGCGCCAGACGGGTAATACCTTGGGCGTCCTGCGGTGGCACCTGGTGCACAGTGTCCCAGCGCAGGCTCTTCATCAGCCGGTGGGCGGCCAGCCAGCCCTCAGGTTGATCGCGCAGGTAGCTCGCCAACTGACGCCCACTGTCCAGCAGGTCTCGCCCAGACTTCACCGACGACGGCTTCAGGCTGTTGGCTGCGTCGCTCGGCACGGATTCATTGCTGGTTTGCGGAACAATCGCATCCACGCCGCCCGCCACTGCCAGGCGGGTAGACAGCGCGGTGTAAAGGCCTTCCAGGCGTGGGCGGTGGTCTTCCGGCCAGTTGCTGAAGCCCTGCTCCAGCCATACCAGTGCCGCCACGGTGCGCTGGACTTCGGCCTTGACCACCTGGGGGTACAGCGACAGCCTGGCCAGCACCCGGCTGCCGGCCAGCCACTCCAGGGCCATCTTCCGGCTGTTGGGGCGCGCTGGCAGGATGTCTGCAGCATAACGCTCCAGCAACGCGGCCAGCAGGCTCAAGCCGTCCGCCAGCCCGGGCTCGCCATCGGTGTGCAGGCGAGCCCAGAGGTAATACGTCGCGACGCGCAGGTCTTTGCAGGCATGTTGCAACAGCCTTTGCCCCAGCTGTGCGACCAGCTCTACATCAGCCCCGGAGAGCCGGTTGACCTCTTCGCGCATGCGCTGAAAATCGTCGTCGTAGCCCGGGTCTTCACCGACGGGCGCGTCGACGCTGATGGGCGACAACCAGGCTTCCCAGCGTTGGCCGTGTTCTCGGGCCAAGGCGAGTGCGTCGCGATCCGGCAGGCAACTGGCGACCAGGCTTTTGAGGCTCATTGCGGGCCTCCGTTCTGGGCGAAACGCGCTTCGTCCACAAGAAAGATGTCCTTGGGCAGGCGGAAACTGCGCAGCTTGAGCAGTGCCAGCGGGCCTTCGCCCAGCTCCGTACGCAGGTGCCAGGTCAGGCCCAGGCCGTCCGGCGCGCTCAGTACCACCCGAAAGCGGCTGTCGCCGTCATCCAGCGAGGTGACGGTGGCCTCCTCCAGCAGGCGTATCAAACCCCAGGTGCCCTGGTAGTCCGCATACAGCCGTTCGCCACCATGGATACCGGTCCAGGTCAGGCTGATGCCGGGGTGGTCACCCTGCCCTGGCCAGCTAAAGCGCTGCCAGCGCTCACGCTGGTTGAAATAATGATGCTTCTCGCCGTTGAGCACGAAGCTGGTTTGCACCAGGTCCTGCACGGGTTTGCCGCGCAGCTCGAAGCTCATGCCCATGCCCCCGTCGGTATAGAGCACATCCGCCAACTGGCTGAGTTGGTTGATTGCTTCCAGAAAGGCAGGGTTGAAACGCAAGCCCTGACTCTGCCGAGGATCGATGACCCAGCGGCTGCCCTCCTTGCGTACCAGGCCGCTGAGCTGCTGATTGAGAAACTGCTCGATACGCCCGGAGTCGGCGCGAATCATCTGCCCGAGCATGGGCAACGATGCATCGCTGCTGGAAGCGGCAAAGGGGTAGCGGTTGTCGAAGGCGGCGTGCCACTCATCGACGATGGCGCGCTGCCAGTCCCGGTTTAGGCCAACAGAAGACGGCTGCAGGATCTGCTGCCAGGCCTGCGTCAACGGCTGCACAAACAGCGCATGGGCTACAGGCCCCCACTCGGCGCCCAGGCTTGCGGCAATCAGGCTGCCGTAAGCCTGCGCATCGGTCAGGTCGACGCCCTTGCCTTGAAACACGGTTTGCGCCAGCGCTTGCGTCATGGCCTGCGGGTCTGGGGCGTTGGTGATCTGCTGAAGCTTCAGTCGCACGCTGGTGACGCGGGTGAGGAAGGCTTGCAGGGTCAGATGGTCATTGCCGGATCGGCCTTCGAGGTCTTTGCCCAGCAAGGCCATCAGTGGGCCGAACGTGCTGTCGAGTGGGCCGTCCGAGGTTTGAACAAGCTGGTCGACCATCGGTGCGGCTTTCTGCCCGACCAGCTTCTGCGCCGACTCGATCAGTGAGTCGGCCAGCGCCTGGCCACGGACACCTGCCTGGCCTTGGTAACTTAAGGTGTTCATCAGGGCGATCAGGGGCGATTGGCGGGCATCGCTCATCACCGTCAATTGGGTGATCACATCATGCAGGCTTGTGCTCTGCTGCCAACGCAGGCTGTTGAGAAAGGCCAGCCAGGCACTGCTGTAATCCCGAAAATAGCGTGCGGTCAGCCGCTCTTTCAGTTGCTCAGGGCTCAGTTCGCCCGCGACATCGCCCACGTTGTCGCTCAGTACCCAGTCGATTTCTTCACGGCGTGCCTTGGCGGCATCATCGATGGCAGACCGGACCTGGCCCTCCCAGGCTTCGCGGGTGAACACGCCGGGGACTTGACCGCGGCTGGTGAACAGGGAGGTTGCGTCCGTGTCACCGACCATCTGCTGCAAGCCCATTGGGGCATAGTGGTTCGCGGCGGTGTCGAGGACGTGCTGGTACAGCGTGGCTTCGGCGTTGCGCTGCCCCAGTTCACCGAGCAGCACCTGGCGAACCTGGCCAATCAACCTGGGGTTGGCCTTGATTGCCCATTCCGGGTGGTTGGGTAGGTGCTCGGCGTAGAACCGCCACATGGCTGGCTGGTTTGCGCCCACACTTCCGACCAGAAATTCTGCATCAGCCTTCTCCGGGCGGGCCAACATCAGGTAGGCCTTGAGCTGGGCATAGGCCTGCTGCGCTCGCTCAGCACGTGCCGGGCTACCTGGTGCGAGCTTGACCAGTGCGGTGAGTTGTCTCTCCAAGTCGGACGCTACCGGGTCACGAAGCAGGCGTTCATTGGCTTCGACATACAGCGGCCAAACCGCCGTACGCAGGTCATCAGAGCGGTTCAGGCCAAAGCGTTGGTACCAAGGTGCTCCATGCTCGCTGCGGTAGCTCAGGCGGGACAGTTCACGTACCAGCTCAGCCAGGGCGTGCGACGGATCGCTACCGACCTCTGGCTGTTGCAGCGCCCGATAGGCAGCTTCCACACGGCCGACTTCGACACGATTGCTGGTGAATGAAACCAACAAACCAATGCCCCAGACAGCGGCTAGCCCGAGCGCCGAGGCGTAGGCGATTCTTAGCGGGTTCCAACCCAATCTACGAGGTCGGGCAGAACGGTCACTGAGAACTCCAGACCAAGCAGGATCTTCAGGCCAATGGTGCTCAAGCACCTTCGGCGAATTTCGTCGAGTCCGCAGGCTGAACCAAAGGCCCCTGAGTTGTACACCTCGAACGGCCCTACCTGACAATGATTCCAGCACGTGGCGCCAAAGTACTGCGCCGTCGCCCTGTAGGCCGCGTGCAAGTCGCAGCAGGAAGTCGTGGTCCGCACGGCTCTGCATCTGCGCCAAACCCTGCTCGCGCATCCTGCGTTGCAGGTCGCCCACACGTTCATCCCAGTGAGCAACAGATCGTTGGCCTGGCAGCGTACAACCGACCGCTGTCACATTACGCCCTGGCTGCTCCCAGTCACTTTCGCAGACGCGCCACAGGTGCAAAGGTAGTGCCCTGCCAAAATAGCGGCCTATGTCTTGCAGTCGGCGAAAACTGCTACTCATTGAACTGCGGTCATCGGTTTGACGATCAGTTAGCGCCCAGACGAGCGCATCAATACCCCGCCAACCGAACTGCCGTCGCCATTTTTCGAGCAACTGAGTGTCTAGAGTAGTTGAAACGCTCCCCCCATAAAGCAGTACGACGCTTCGCGCTTCCAGCCAGAGCTCATCGACCAACCCAGGTGCAATGGAGTTCACCTCGGAGGGCCCTCCAACCACCAATAGCAAATCCACCTTTCGGCGCCATAACCAACCGTAGCGCTGGTGCAAGAGCCAGCGAATTTTAGCGATATTTTCAGGAGTCATATCATCCTGAGAAACGAACACCGGTTTGCTCTCCGATGCAAAGCCGCTTTTTTTTACAACTAAGCGGGCGTAAGCCAAGCCCCCTATACGACGTATGAAAATCCAGCCGCAGGCCCCTGCAATAAATACAAAAACACCGACAACAAAAATCAACCAAAATAACTCTTCGCTCTTGCCAAAGCCGAAAAAACCGCCACCCCCCTCAAAACGAAGCAATAGCAATCCGCATAGCACCAGAAACACAACAAACACTAGAGCGCAAATTAACGCAACCAGCCCCACTCGCTTCTTATTCATAAGAACCCCTAGTGAAAAAGTGGTGAGGCAGGTGTGACTACGAACACCCATATATCAGATCTTGAAAAAACCTCTCCACTGACAACGAACTGCGCGCCCGCCCCGGCCTGAATAGCTTGTGTTACGATAGTGATTACCAGCCAAGGGGCCACGTTACCTGCATGTCCGAGAAGCAAATCCAGATCATGCATATTTTTACCTACGCTATCTGGCAACCGTGCGCCCGCAATCATCATTGCCACCAACGAACTCAGGTGAACATCAACTCCTACCCTCCATACATGCTCAACCGACGAGGCCTCTATGGGTACCCAACCTAACGCCTGCAGCGCGCAATCACTAGCCTCGCAACTAGGCCCTCGTATCAATTCAGGGCGATGTATAAAAGCAATCGGAGTATGGTAGCGCGGAGCCTCACTGCCTCCAAGCAGCAGCCCTGTTACAACTTCAGCAGTTCCCTTGGGTTGCTCAGGAAGAAACTGAAACGCGACCACAAGGAGAATGGCATTTTGCCCACAATCTTGATCTAGCCATTTATCTACAACACCTAAACCCGAGTCATCAATAGCCACTAAGGACTGTCTTATGCCAGACTGCCTCCAAACATACTGCCAGATACGGCGCAATCTCCCCTCTTCCAGTTCACTGTCCGACTCCAACAAAAAATTGAGTACTAGGTCATCTGGCATTTTTGACAAGGTCCGTGCCAGGTCACATAAAACCACCGTAAGAGCTTCAATCAGTACACTCTCAGGATCAGCATCACCATCGCTTTGTAAACGGCTATGGCGCACTGGAGCACCATCCAGCCTGAAAGGTTGTGTTCTGATCACTTTCTCACCTGACATTAAGCCCGCCATTCGCTGTTCGTCTATTGCGCCCTGTGGACTAAAGGCCGTGCACATTCGAGCCTCAAGCACTTGTAACGAGCGTCGACCTTTTTGATACCTAAGCCTCAAATCTTGAGCACGCGCGTCGTCCCACCCATCAGCAAGGCGGACCTGATTGATATAAGTCAGCCCCCGCACACAGACGGATGTTAGCCAGATCAAAAATGAGACACCAAACACTGCCCACAGGTTTTCCCTTCGACCCCAATAATTCGCAAATAAAAAATCAAACAATAAACCTACAAGCATGAGCACAAGTAAAAAACTTGCCCACAGTAATAAACGGGGGCGTTTCGGCCTTAGAGCCAACCCTGGAACATCCTCAAGCCCAACAGCCATTATCCACTCACCCCGGCGCTCATCAAGGACGATACTAAAGTGCATCCACATCCACAACGGTGTCCCTCAAAAGCAACCGGGAGGCCATCATCTATAAAATCTTGACGTCCTTCTGCAACTGCCGCATTCCCATGCCCAACAACCGGGCAATATACGGGATCGCCCTCACGAGCGACCTGAACACCGTTGAACATCATTGATGACGAGGAGGATAGAATTACACCACCGCCTGTGTTTTTATCCCCCACTCGAATTATCCCTTTCATGGCTATACCTCTAAAGCTGTTTAAAAACGCACTTACTCGGCCTCGCTACACTCAAACACATCCGAAGCACAAAATAACTCCCCACACACTCTATAAAGTGTAGAGCTCAACGAACGACCATAAGTATCTTTCCTGCTAAACCATTCAATCGAAAAGCCATCTTGATTCCATTCAATAGAGGAGAAGTCATTATCTTGCTCCTCTAGCCCTGAGTTCTGGCTAGCCAGCGAAATGGACTCTAAGCAACTGCTCACCAAAATTCTGGAACTCATCTTGCCATTGCTTCTCATTATCTGAAGCCACACCTCAGCACCCGAACCGCACCCTCCCTCTGGGTTGCCTGGACTGGAATCTGCAACCTGAAGAACAGAAAAATATCCATTCACACCGACATAGTGCTGCACGCCATCAAAGAATACCCCCCTAACTTCGACAGGCACTTTAAATATTTGCTCACCGCCCGACTTCGTCTTCACCACCACCTTGCCATTTTTTGCTTCAAACCAAGGCAGTTCGCTTGCGGAGGCAGTGACACATGCCACAGCCAAGTAAAAAGCTGCAAAGACTGCTACTCCTTTACTCTTTAAGGACGTGATCAGCGTAACAAACCCCGCTGTATTGCCACGGATGATCCGCTGACTGCCCCTTACCGCCATCCTTGTACTTCTCTTTATCTCTCTCATGCAGTTCAGCCTCTGTCTTCCCTTCATTTTTATCCTTACTCATAGACCAACCAATATTTCCAGTCGCAGAGTCACATAATAAGTTCTTCTTTCTAATCCAAACTTCTGCCTCTTGGTCCCACTGATGATATGAGCCACCATTCCAACGACTAAATATCTCATGCATTAATTGGTCATCCGTGTACTCTCTACCTTGCTGACCGAGATATTTTTTTGCTGCCGCGACCTTTTCTTTGTATATAGTTGACCCACCCAGAATATTTGCTTTCCAGCTCCATACCTGCTCGTAGCTCGGAGCAGGGTTAGTCATCTGCGTGATACCATACCCTTTATCAAAAGCGGCGATTGGCTCACCATCTAAATTGATAAAATGCTTGGTATTTGTTTCTTGCTCTAACAGCTTTTCGAAACCTTCCATATCTTCCAGTTCAGCAACGTACTGAGCGACCGTCTCCTTAGAAGGATTCACGCCCTTGATGACAACGGTTCTCCTTATACTCTCACGCCCATTTGTCACACCAACAGTTAGTCGCCCACCTAAAACTTCTCCCGAAAATTCCGCGACCCATACATTATTGCGCGTAACAAAGGAGCCTGACTGATTAAACGTCTGCAAGATACTATTCTTACGCGCCCGCTCTCTGAGACCGCTAACTTTCGCCTCCCATTCAACACTCCAAGACCAACTCAGATCATTTCCGTTGTTCCCCCTGACCTCAAAAGTAATGTCTGGAAGTTCGGCCTGATCTGTCAGATTGAATATCGAACTATCCGCAGGGCGCACCCAAGATAAACCTTCACCCGCAGAGAGCACCCTGACACGACTTCCGTCTCGCGCATTACTGCTCGCACCATTAGAAACTTGCTGCATAACAACCTCACACATTATAATTTTGCGAACTAGACAAACCACCCAATCAGACACATATATTTAACGCACTCAAACCAGGGAGGACAACACGAGCAATGAGCACAACTAAAACCACTAACGCCGCCCATTTGCGTCGACTCAAAGAGACGCAGAAAACCATCAAACCATTGAACAGAGGACCTAAGCCATTAACTTGCCAGCACGAACCGCCCCCTTTAATTATTTTTGTTTACTATTTCCCTACCGAAAACCAGCGAGAAGACTTCTTCTTTTGAAGTTCTTATTCGTTCGGTACACCCCTGCCCATCAGTCATACCTTCCCATATTTTACCGGACTCACTGACAACTCTGTATGGCATTCCTACTAATGGATTCTTTCCTTTTTCATCGAAAATTTGAAATTGCTCATCAAATTCCAGCGGCGGGACCACCGTCATTGGCAAACTGGCAACTGCAATATCTTTTGATGTTGCGCTCAACCGTTCAAAGTGCGCCGATCTGATTAGGTAGTCGCCTTCTGTGCCTGATTCAATACTGCAGGCATCAATCGCTATGTAGCTGCCACCCGCATTAAGCGTAATTTTCTTCTTGGCAATAATTCGTACTTCATCTTCAGTGCTAGCGATCTCTAATCCATGTCGAGCCATTAGCGACAACGCATCGTTCTGTGCCTGAACACTCACCGGCCCTTGGTTGGCTATGAGCTTGATACCCAACTTGCGAACAAACACACTAAGCCCCTGCCCCACACCCACGAACAAGCGCTTGACCACACTCATATCGGCTTCGGCACCCGCGTTGAGCATCAGGTTTTTCTGGGCAGCCAGTTGCAGATGCCCGCCACTGCTCAGCGAGATACCTTGCCTTGCACTGAGCAACAATACGGAAGACTTGAGTTGTTCCAGATCCTGCTTGAGCAGATCCAATTGAGCCTGAACATCCGCGGGCTGGGGCGAGTGCCACACTACTGCTGATGCCGCTGCAGCGGGTTTGGCCGTTGAGGAAGCGTTCATGATTCAGGCGCGCGTAGAAGTAGCCACTCTCGCTTTCCAGGTCCTCATCCTGGGCAATTGCGTCACCCAGCGCGGTGTAGGGTTCGCCGTAGTGGTAACCCTCGCCATAGGTGGTCGTCGCACCCCGGCTGTGATCCACGTCCCCGTCAAGGAAAGCTCCGGCATCGCGGTGGTGATAAGCACGCACGTTGATGTGCTGCTCCACCACCTCATGGCTGACCTGCAGCGCCCAGGCGCCATCCTGGCCGTTGCTGGCCAGGCCAGACAGGGGGCGGAGCGGCAGGCTGACGTCGAACTGGTAATGCTGTTGGTGATCGTGAAACTCGACAACATCGATAAACAGCTTGTCGTTGTGGGTGAAGCGGTACCAGATGCCTACCTCTGCCAACAGGCGGCTGATGAAGGCAAGGTCACTTTCACCGTATTGCATGACCTGTTCGCGTTTGGGGTATTCGCGTACCAGGTTGAACAGAAAGTGCTGCCCCTCGAACTGGTGGCGGCTGCGCAGGATGCTTTCGACAATTTCCGGAACCGACTGATGCTGGTAGATCCGGTCTTGCTTGCCACGGCTGAGCAACGCCACCACCCCTGCCACGGGCGTGGTTGCACTGTCCTTGTAGCGCGAGGTTACCGCGCCCGTCGTGGCGTAATTGCGCGATTCGATTGCCTGGCGGCGCACACCCAAGGTCAACTGCAGCCGGTCATCGAGTACAGCCAGGGTGTCGGTCAGCGCCACACCAGACAACTCGGCTTCAGATACCCGGTCCACCTTGGGCGCTGCAATGTACTGCTTGGGCACATCGACCGGATGGTAAATGTTCGAGAGGATTTCCGTGCCGTTGTTGATACCGCGTGACAGCTCATCTTCGTAACGGGTAGCCATCACCGTCAGGGTGTGGTTGACCGGCCCGGTTTCGAACAGCCCGCGCATGCCGACATCAGCGGTGGAGCGGTCGACATTGAACTTGTAATAGCCCGGTATGTTGCTGGTATCGCCTGCCGCGTTGAGAATCCGGGGCACCTGGTCGGACATCCGCTTCACATCTGCACGGCCACCCCCGGCGTGGGCAAACACTGTCAACGAATCGCTGAGGTCATATTCCCCACCCAGCAAGGCAGACTGCTCACGGGTATTGGACCAGCCCCAGTCTTGCGGCAGGTTGGTACGGCCATTGGCGGCAGACGGCACATCGATACCGCTGGCAACGGTGAACGGCCGCGAGGCGGCGTCCCAACGCTCCTTCTGGCTGATGAAGTCCAGGTTCAGGCGCAGCCGATCGCCTTGGTAATCCAGGGCGATGGCACCGATATCCAGCGCGCGCTGCTGGTCGTCGATGGCCGTGTCACCCTGGGCGAGGCTGCCGTTGAACCGCACGCCCCATTGCCGTTGTTCGCCGAAACGGCGGCTGATGTCGAGGTGCCCGCCCACCTGGGTATCCGAGCTGTAGCTGGCCGTGAAGCGCGTCAGGTCTTCGGCCAGCGCACGCTTGGGCACGATGTTGATCACGCCGCCCACGCCGCTGTTTGGCGAGATGCCATACATCAACGCCCCCGGCCCCTTCAGCACCTCGACCCGCTCGGCATACTCGGTGAACACCCGGTAGTTGGGTGCCACACCGTACACGCCATCAAACGCCAGTTCGCCAAGGTTGCCCTCACCCACGGCAAAACCGCGAATGAAGAACGAGTCGACAATGCCACCGGCCTGGCCGGTAGAGCGCACGGAAGGGTCACGTTCAAGGGCATCGGCCACGGTGACCGTCTGCAGGTCGGCGAGTGTTTTTGCCGTGTAGCTGGTGACATTGAAGGGCGTATCCATCACGTCCTTGTTGCCCAGCATGCCTAGCCGCCCGCCCCGGGCGACCTGGCCGCCTGCGTAGGCTTCAGGCAGCGTGTCGGCGCGCAGGCTGCTGGCATCGATGGTGGTGGCGTCCAGCGTAACGCCATCGCCACCGCTGGCCGGCCTGACCAGTGTGTAGTTGCCATTGCCCAATGCCACCAGTTCAAGGCCGGTGCCGGCAAGCAAGCGTGCCATGCCCGCGCGGGTCGACCAGGCACCGCTGAGGCCGGGGCTGTGCATGCCGCTGGTCAATGCTGGCTCGAACGAGAGCGCAACACCCGATGCCAGGGCAAAACTGGACAACACTCGCCCCAAAGGGCCTGGGGCGATTTCATAATTGCGGGTGGCCACGGCATCCAGCGGCTGCGCGACTGCTGATACCACGTAGCCGGCCCCTGCCAGCATCACAGCACTGAACAGAGTGCTGCGCACAGCAACAGCTAAGGCACGCTCACGGTATGGACGGCTTGCAACAGGCATGACAGGTGGGTCCTTCTGGCTGGGAATGGAGGCGTTCATCCCTATTGCCAGCCGAGGCTGAAAAAAGTATCACCCGGACAGCATTTTTTTGCCTCGGGCTCACGCGGGGGCAAGCAGTGTCCAATAGCCATTGATGTGCGTTGAAACCCGCAAGGCGTAGGTCGCCTCCAGCATGCTCAGGCAGCGCCGGGTGTCGCTGACCGGAAACGCACCGGACACGCGCAGGCCGGCAATGCGCGGGTCGCACCGAATGAAACCGCGCTGGTAGCGCGCCAGTTCGGCAACCAGCTCCGCCAGCCGCATGCTGTCTGCCAGAAGCATGCCCTGGGTCCAGGCTGTTGCGGTACTGTCGACGGGCTGCGGCCTGCCCACTGTGCGGTTATCGAAATCGGCACGTTCACCGGCCAGTACGACACTGCCGGCACCGGCGGCGGCATGCGCGGGCTGGATGCGCACAGCGCCCTCGATCACTGCCAGGCAGGTTCGCCCACCCAGCTCACGCACGGTAAACCGTGTGCCCAAGGCTTGCATGCGGCCCTCCTGTGTCGCCACCTGCAAAGGCCGCGCAGGCACGACGATGTCGGGTGCGGTCTGGACCAGGACTTCGCCGCGTAGCAGCTGGATAAGACGCTGGGTGCCATCGAAACGGACATCAATGGCAGAGTCGGTATTGAGGAAGACTTGCGTACCGTCAGCCAAGGTAAGCTGGCGGCACTCGCCTATGTCCGAGTGATAATCCGCAGCCCAGCCTTGTTGCTCAGCCAGTTTCCAGCTTGCCCAACTGGCCGGCAGCACGGCCAGCAGCAATGCCAGGCGGCTGACCAAGGCCCGACGGCTCGGGTCCGCCGGGCGGTCCAGTGCGGCCATCGAAACCGCCGTTGGCAGGCCACCCAGCTTGCCCTGCAGCAGTTCGTCCCGCGCCCAGGCCTGCGCACGCTCAGGGTTGCTGGTGCGCCAGGCAGACCACTGGGCCTTCTGTTCATCGGTGACATCACCGGCGCTCAGGGCCACCAACCACTCGGCGGCCTCTTCAAGCGCTTCGTTATCGGCCGGGCTGGCGCGCTGCATGCCCAACACTATTGCACAAGCCTAAGGCACTGCAGAAACGCCTGTTTCATGTAGCGCTTGACGGTGATCAGCGACACCCCCAGCTGTTCGGCAATGGCTTCGTACTTCATGCCCGCCAGCTGGGACAGCAAAAATGCCCGCCGCACCAACGGTGGCAAGGTGTCGAGCATCGCGTCTATCTCGTGCAGGGTTTCCAGAATCAGGTAGCGGGCTTCTGGCGACGGTACCAGAGACTCAGGCAAGCCTTGCAGGGCCTTGAGGTAGGCACGCTCCAGCGATTTACGCTGGCACCAGTTGGCGAGGATGCCGCCTGCGACGCAGCTGAGGTAGGCGCGAGGCTCTTCGAACACCACGGCCCTGGAGGCCAGAGTGCGCGCAAAGGTATCCTGCACCAGGTCGGCCGCATCGACCGCATTGCCCAGCCGCCTGCGCAGCCTGGCATGCAGCCAGCCTTGATGGCCGTTGTAGAGTGCCTCTACATTGCGTATGTGATTGTCGGGGGCGGGTAGCACGTCGCTCATGGGGGCGGTTCTGCTTACGCAAGTGAGAACTGTTTTCAATACTAAGTTAGCGTTTCGATACAAAGCAAGTTCAACGACCGGGATATCGCCATGCCTACTCCAGAACAACGCTTGCTCGACAGCTGGCAGCACAACGCCCAGGCCTGGATTGACGCGGTGCGCAGCGGCGCCATCGAGAGCCGCCGACAGGTGACTGACCAAGCCATTTTACTGGCCATCCTGGGGCGCCAGCCCGAACGGGTACTCGACCTTGGCTGTGGTGAGGGCTGGTTGTTGCGCGCGCTGGACGACCGGGGTATCGAAGCGGTGGGCGTTGATGGTGACCGGGCGCTGGTGGAGGCTGCAAGGGCTGGCGGGTCTGCCGAGGTGCACCTGGCCAGTTATGCGCAACTGGCTGATGCGCAGGTGGATGTCGGTAAAGGCTATGGGCTGGTCTGCGCCAACTTCGCCCTGTTGCAGCAGGACATCATTCCATTACTGGCGGCGATGAATGCGTTGCTGGTGCCTGGTGGTGCACTGGTGATCCAGACCTTGCACCCATGGAGTGTCGCGGGCGGGGATTATCAGGATGGTTGGCGGGAGGAATCATTTGCCGGGTTCGCCGGGGATTGGCAGGTGATGCCCTGGTACTTCCGGACGTTGAGCAGCTGGCTGAATGCGCTGGACATGGCGGGGTTGCGGCTGGTCGGGTTGCAGGAGCCGCAGCATCCGCAGAGTTCGGTGCCGCAGTCGTTGTTGCTGGTGGCGGAGCGCCCTTGACCCATATGCGATCGGTGTAGGAGCGGCCTTGTGTCGCAAAGGGGCGCGAATCGGCCCCAGGTTCTGCGTCGCGACATCGAATTTTGGGGCCGCTAGGCGGCCCATCGCGACACAAGGCCGCTCCTACACCGACCGCGTCGAGATCAGAGGACCGGCTTGCGCGCCGCACCGCTGCGGGCCTTGGCCATGGCGGCCAGGCGGACCGCGACGTTGGCCGCGCCGTAGCCGGCGTAGCCACCCTTGCGCTGGATGATCTCGAAGAAGAAGCGCTCTTCGAACGGCTCGGTGTACACGTGGAACAGCTCGCCCCCCTGGGCGTCGCGGTCGTACAGCACGTTGTAGTACGCCAGCTCGCTGAGGAACTCGTCGTCGAAATCGAAGCGCGCCGCCAGGTCGTCGTAGTAGTTCAACGGGATTTCCAGCAGCGGCACGCCGGCCAGCTTGGCCCGCGCCACTTCGCGGAAGATGTCGTCACAATCGAAGGCGATGTGATGCACACCCGAGCCCCGGTAGCTGGACAACGCATGGGCAATGGCGGTGTTGCGGTTTTCCGAAATGTTCAGCGGCAGGCGCAAGGTGCCGCACTGGCTGCGCAGGGCGCGGCTCTTGACCAGGCCATAGGGGTCGGGCAGCACCACTTCGTCGTCGGCGGCGAAGTCGAACAGGCTCTTGTAGAACAGCACCCAGCTGTCCAGCGACTCGGCTGGCAGCGCCAAGGCCATGTGGTCGATGCGGCGCAGGCCGCCGGTGGCGCTGGCATTCGGGTCCAGGCTGAAGTCGGTGTCGTAAAGGGTAGCGCCAGCGGTGCCCTGCTCTACCAGGTACAGCAGGCTGCCGTCCGGCGCACGTACCGCCGGCACTTCGCATTCGTTGGGGCCGACCAGGCCGCGGAACGGCTGGCCACGGTAGGCGGTGGCGCGCTTCAGCGCAGCCTGCTGGTCCTTGACCCGCAGGGCGGTGGCGCACAGCGACGGGCCATGGGCCTCGAAGAAGTTGTGGCCGAAGGAGTACGGTTCGGCGTTCAGCACAATGTTGATATCGCCCTGGCGCAGCAGCTGCACCTCTTTGCTGCGGTGCTTGCCGGCTTCGGCAAAGCCCAGGCGCTTCAGCCAGCTGCCCAGGCGCGCGCCGACGGCTTCGTCGACCGCAAACTCGAGGAACTCCACGCCGTCATAGGCACTGGCCGCTGGCGGGGTGAACAGCACGCCAGGCTCGATCGCTGTGTTTTCCTGCTCCAGGCGCAGCCGGGTCTGCTCTTCAAGGTACAGCAGCGAACGCAGGCCGTCGGCGGCATTTTGCCGGGGTGGCGCGGCGCGGAAGCCGTCATTGAAGATTTCCAGCGACAGCGGGCCACGGTAGCCAGTGGCGAGGATCGGCGCGAGGAAACCGGCCATGTCCATTTCGCCCTGCCCCGGGAAGCAGCGGAAGTGGCGGCTCCACTCCAGCACGTCCATGGCCAGGATTGGCGCGTCGGCCATCTGCACGAAGAAGATCTTGTCGCCGGGAATGTCGCGGATCGCGCTGGGGTCGCCCTTCAGCGACAGGGTGTGGAAGCTGTCGAGGATCACCCCGAGGGCCGGGTGGTCGGCCTGGCGTACCAGGTTCCACACTTGCTGGTAGGTGTTGACGTGGCGGCCCCAGGCCAGGGCTTCGTAACCAATGCGCAGGCCACGCTTGCCGGCATGCTCGCCCAGCAGGCGCAGGTCGTCGACCAGCAGCTGTTCATCGCCCAGGGCATCGGCCTGGACGTTGCTGCACACCAGCACCAGGTCGGTGCCCAGTTCCTGCATCAGGTCGAACTTGCGCTCGGCGCGGTCGAGGTTTTTCTGCAGGCGGTCGCGGCGGCAGCCTTCAAAGTCGCGAAACGGCTGGAACAGGGTAATGGCGATACCCAGGTCAGCGCACATCTGACGCACCTGGCGCGGGCTGCCGGCGTAATAGAGCAGGTCGTTTTCGAAGATCTCGACGCCGTCAAAACCGGCGGCGGCGATGGCTTCGAGCTTTTCCGGCAGGGTGCCGCTCAAGGACACGGTAGCGATCGAACGCTGCATGGCGGGAGTTCCTTTTTGTTAGAGGAGTACGGTGCCAGTCAGGTAAAAAACCACTGTCACAGTTTATGGCACGATCGATTATTCGCAGGTAAAGTCGTCGCTTCAATCTCTTTGTACGGAATGGTTAGTTTTGCGTTCGATTATCGCACAAAACCCGATTTAGCGAATTGCCAGTCCACTGGCCCGTGGTCAACATGAACCACAGACGCAGGCACACCGACCGCTGCCTCCTGCCTTGGCAAAAACCCCTGGCGGAACCTGCGCAAACAACAATAACAACGGAGACAACGATGGCTCACTCCAGCTCGCAAGCGAAAAAAGCGACCGCCAGTGGATGGATAGGCTCGGCACTCGAGTACTACGACTTCTTCATCTATGCCCAGGCCGCTGCACTGATTTTCCCGCAGATCTTCTTCCCCAATACCGACCCGAAAATGGCCATCATTGCCTCGCTGGCCACGTATGGCGTGGGCTACCTGGCGCGCCCGGTCGGCGCCTTCGTGCTGGGCCACTGGGGTGATACCCGCGGGCGCAAGAACGTCCTGCTGCTGTGCATGTTCCTGATGGGCCTGTCGACCATGGCCGTCGGCCTGCTGCCGACCTACCACGACATCGGCTACCTCGCACCGGCCCTGCTGGTGGTACTGCGCCTGATCCAGGGCTTTGCGGTGGCCGGGGAAATCTCCGGGGCCAGTTCCATGATCATGGAGCACGCACCGTTCGGTCGAAGAGGCTACTACGCCAGCTTCACCTTGCAGGGCGTACAGGCCGGCCAGGTCATGGCAGCAGCCGTATTCCTGCCACTGGCCTACTTCATGCCTAGCGAAGCCTTCACCGAATGGGGATGGCGCATTCCGTTCCTGATGAGCGCCATCGTACTGATTGCCGGTTTCATCATCCGTAAGGAAGTGCACGAAACCCCGGCGTTCGTGAAGGAAGAGAAACAGGACAAGGTAGCCAAGTCGCCGATCAGCGAAGCGTTCCGCCACAGCTGGAAGCACATGGTGCTGGTGATGTTCATGGCGCTGATGAACGTGATCCCGGTAGTGGCCACCATTTTTGGTGCGGCCTACGCGGTGCAGCCGGCCTATGGCATCGGCTTCGACAAGAGCGTGTACCTGTGGATCCCGGTGGTCGGCAACATCGTCGCGGTGCTGGTGATTCCGTTTGTCGGCAACCTGTCTGACAAGATCGGCCGTCGCCCGACCATGATTGCCGGTTGCCTGGGCTCGGGCCTGCTGGCCTTTGTCTACCTGTATGCGATCAGCATCCAGAACGTGCCGTTGGCCTTCACCGCCTCGATCGTGATGTGGGGCATGGTCTACCAGGGTTACAACGCGGTATTCCCAAGCTTCTACCCAGAGCTGTTCCACACCCGCTACCGCGTTTCGGCCATGGCCATTGCGCAGAACATCGGCACCATGCTGACCGCCATGCTGCCAGCGCTGTTCGCCCTGGTTGCCCCACCTGGCTCGGAGAACATCCCGCTGGTGATTGGCGGGCTGGCATTCTTCATCACCTGCGTGTGCGCCCTGGCGGCCTACATTGCCCCGGAAACCCACCGCCTGGCGATGGAAGACCTGGGGAACCCAGAGGCCAAGCCGATGGAAAAGGAAGCGTATGAGGCTAACCGTAAAGGTAGCTTTCAGGCGGTGAGCCACTGATAGCCCGCTGGGGCTGCTCTGCAGCCCTTTCGCGACACAAGGCCGCTCCTACAGGGATCCGCGCAAGGCCGCACCGACGCGAACCCCTGTAGGAGCGGCCTTGTGTCGCGAAAGGGCCGCAAAGCGGCCCCGGCAATTTCAGCCTGTAACCACTTCCCGCAGGCGCGCCCACAACCGCTCCACATCCCCCCGCTCAGTCGGCAAGGCGCCGATCGACACCCGCACCATCCACCGCCCATCCAGCGTCGCCGGTGTCACATAGGCATCCCCGGACGCATTCAGCCGCTCAGCCCACGCCTTGGTATGCTCATCCAGCGCCTCCCCTTCCAGCCCTGCCGGCTGATGGCGAATGCACAAGGTCTGCAACTGCACCGGCGCCAACACTTCCCAGCCTGGCGCAGCCGCAACCTGCGCCGCCAACCACTGGGCATTGTCCAGGTCGCGCCGCAGCCGTGCCTGCAACACCTCAACCCCTTCGCTGCGCAACATGAACCACAGTTTCAGCGCGCGGAACCGGCGGCCCAGCGGGATGCCCCAGTCACGCAGGTTCTTCACCTCGCCATCCACCGCCGACTGCAGGTAGCTCGGGTTAGTGCTCATCACCCGGATCAGGTGCTGCGGATCACGCACGTAGTAGATCGAACAGTCAAAGGCCACACCCAGCCATTTGTGCGCGTTGACTACCACCGAGTCGGCCAGCTCGATGCCGTCCCACATCCAGCGGCATTCGGGCAGGATCATCGCCGAACCGGCCATGGCCGAGTCCACGTGCAGCCACAGGCCATGGGCCTGGGCGATTTCGCCGATCGGGCGCAGCGGGTCAAGGGCGGTGGTGGTAGTGGTGCCGGTGGTGGCCACCACGGCGCACGGCTGGTTGCCGGCCGCCAGGTCTTGTTCGATTGCCGCCTGCAACGCCTCCGGGCGCAGGGCGTAACGCTCGTCGGTGGGGATCAGGCGAATGTTGTCGCGACCAAAACCGGCCAGCAGCGCGGCCTTGTCTACCGAGCTGTGGGCGTGGGCGCTGACATACACGACCAACGGCTTGGCTTCGGCCTGCAGGCCACCGCGCACCAGGGCGTAGTCAGTAGCACGCTCACGGGCACTGATCAGTGCCACCAGGGTGCTGGTCGAGGCGGTGTCCTGGATCACCCCGCTCCATTGGCCAGACAGGCCTAGCAGCTGGCGCAGCCAGTCGAGGGTGGTTTCTTCCAGTTCGCTCAGTGCCGGGCTGGACTGCCACGACAGGCCCAGCACGCCCAGGCCGGTGCTGAGGAAATCACCCAGTACCGAAGACAGGGTGCCATTGGAAGGGAAATAGCCGTAGAAGTCCGGGTGCTGCCAGTGGGACAGGCCGGGCATGACCAGTTTGTTGACGTCGTCGAGGATGGCCGCGAAGGGTTCGCCTTGCTGAGGAGCCTGATCTGGCAAGGCGGCCTTGAGGTAGCCGGGCTCGACCTGGGCCATGACCGGGCGTTCGCCGACGGTCTGGCGGTAGTCGGCGATCAGGTCGATCAGCTGGTGGCCGTATTGGCGGAATTGTTCGGGGGTCACGCTGGCTCTCCTGTGGGTTGTCCGTTGCCTGTGCCGGCCTATTCGCGGGTGAACCCGCTCCTACACAGGCTAGCGTAAGCCCTTGTAGGAGCGGGTTTACCCGCGAATAGGCCGGCACAGGCAACACAATGCCCCAGTCTAGGCCGCTATCCCCAGACGAATAACCCCACATCACGCATAGCTGCTATGGCAAACCCGCATGCCCACCCTGCACGCCGAACTGCGACTGGCGCCATAACTCGAACACCCGGTTGCGCAACCAGCGGTGTTCGGCCGAGGCCTGCAAACGCTGGTGCCACACCACCCAGTAGCGCTGGCTGTGGTCGATGAAGCCCAGCGGCCGCCAGGCCAGATCATGCAAGCGGCTCAATTGCCGGGCAATGTGTTCGGGAACGGTGGCCACGGCCTGGCTGTTGGCAATGACCTTGACCGTGGCGCTGAAGAACGGCACCTCCAGGCTGACCCGCCGCTGCAGGCCCTGGGCGCGCAGGTGGCGGTCGATGAAGCTGTCCTTGTCGCCGCCGCCGGAGATGCGCACGTGCTTGTGCGCCAGGTAATCGGCCTGGCTGAGCGCGGCATGTACGGTCAGCGGGTGGTCACGGCGCATCAGGCACACCGCGCGGTCCTCGCCCAGCAGGCGCCCGTGCAGGTTGGGCGGCGACTCGTCGAACAGCGTGGTCGCCAGGTCGATCTCGCCGCTGGCCAGCAAGGCATACTGGCCGGCCTGCCAGGTGCGGTACTCCAGCGAAACGCCCGGTGCTTCCTGTTCCAGCGCAGCGACCAGCAACGGCAACATGTGTTCGGCCACATAGTCCGAAGCAGCCAGGCAGAAGCGCCGCTCACAGCGGGCCGGGTCGAAGACTGCGGGCTGACGCAGGGCTTGCAGTTCTTCCAGGACTTGGCGCAGGGGTTCGACCAGGGTTTCGGCGTGTTCGCTAAGCACGTATCCGCGGCCTTGGCGCACCAGCAAGGGGTCGTCGAAGGCTTCGCGCAGGTGGGCCAACTGGCGGCTCAGCGCCGACTGGCTGACGCCCAGGCGCTCGGCGGCGTGGCTGAGGTTTTTCAGCTGCAGCAGGTGGTCGAGGGTGCGCAGGTGGGCGAGGCTGAGGGAGGCGAAGGTGGGGTTCATCGGGGTTCGGCTCCGGACCGCTGCGAGGGCTTCGCCCTCGTTTCGCGACACAAGGCCGCTCCTACAGGGACCGCATCTGCCTGAGGCTTGCGCGGTCCCTGTAGGAGCGGCCTTGCGTCGCGATGGGCCGCACAGCGGCCCCAATTACACAGATCAGTCAGTCAGACCAACATAAACGTTCTGCACATCATCGTTCTCGTCGATCGCTTCGAGGAACGCTTCAACCTCAGCCAGCGCTTCAGCACTCAGGCTGGCCGCGCTCACCGGGTTTTTCGGGGTGTAGCCGATCTTCGCCGAAGTCACGGTGAAGCCGTGCTCCGGCAGGGCTTTCTGTACCGCGTCGAGGTCGGTGGTGTCGGTGATGAACAGGGTCGAGCCCTCTTCTTCACCTTCTTCAAAGTCCTGGGCACCGGCTTCGATGGCGGCCATTTCCGGGTCGGCGTCGCCTTCCGGGGTGGCTTCGATCAGGCCGACGTGGTTGAAGTCCCAGGTCACCGAACCGCTGGCACCCAGTTGGCCCTTGCGGAACAGCACGCGGATCTGCGCGACGGTGCGGTTGATGTTGTCGGTCAGGCATTCGACGATCAGTGGCACCTGGTGCGGGGCGAAGCCTTCGTAGCTGACGGCATGGTACTGCACGGCTTCGCCGTCCAGGCCAGCGCCTTTCTTGATGGCACGTTCCAGGGTTTCACGGGTCATCGAGGCTTTCTTGGCCTGGACAATGGCCAGGCGCAAGCGCGGGTTCATGTCCGGGTCGGCGCCAGACTTGGCCGCAATCTGAATTTCCTTGGCCAGCTTGCCCATCACCTTGCCTTTGGCATTGGCCGCTGTTTCTCTATGTTTGGCTTTCCACTGTGCGCCCATGTCGACTCTCTTTGTTTCAGCGGCCGGTTCAGGAAGCGACCGGCCAAAAGTGGGTGCAGTTTATACGCCCTCAGGCATGGGATCGACAAGAAATCTCATCAGCCTTTATCGGCTTTACCTGCCGCCGCGGCAAACCGCGCCAGGCGCACATCCAGCCGGCGCGGGCGCAAGCCGTGGTCCTCGGCGCGTTCCTTGCGACGGATGGCATTGCGTACCATCAACGAGCCCAGGTAGCGGATCGGCTCCGGCGGGAACAGCCCCAGCGGGCCCTTGACCAGCGGTGAACGGGTCCACGGGTTGTCCAGGCCCAGCGCCAGCGACGAGAGGATCTGCCCGCCCATGTGGCACGGCCCCACACCACTGCCGGAATAACCAAAGCCGTAGAACACGTTGCCCTGCCCGTCCAGCTTGCCAAAGAACGGCAACCCGGTCACCGAGCGGTCCGACGGCCCGTTCCAGCTGGCCGCCAGCGGCACCTCGGCCAGCGCCGGGAAGAACCCGCCCAGGCTTTCGCGCAGCAATGGCCGGTACGGTGAAGGCTGATCGAACACCGGCAGCATGCGCCCGCCATAGGCAAAGGTGTTGCCACCCTTGCCCAGCATCAGCCGGCCATCGGAGGTGTTGTGGTAGTAATGCACGAAGATGCGCGAGTCGAGCACGCTGATGCCGCTGTCCAGGCCAATCTGGCGCAGCAGTTCGGGGCACGGTTCGGTAATCACCATATCGCTGGAAACAATCGCCACGCTGCGCTCGAACTGCGGGAAGGCACGCGCCATCCAGGCGTTGAGGCCCAGCACCACGCGGTCGGCGCGCACGCTACCGGTGGCCGTGCGCACCTGCACCGGGGTGCCATGCTCCAGGCCAGTCATGGCGGTGCCCTCGAAGATGCGCACACCGCGCTGCAACGCCACCCGGCGCAAGCCGCGCACCAGCTTGCCCGGCTGCACGGTGGCGGCGGCCGGCGAGAACCAGCCTTCCAGGTGCCGCGCCGAACCGGCCAGGCGCTGCACCTGCTGCAGCGGCAGGCGGCGGAACGAGTTGATGCCCTGGTGTTCCAGCGCGGCGATCACCGCATCGGTGGCGCCTACCTGGGCGGCATTGGTCGCGGTGTACAGCGTGCCGTCCAGGCGGTAGTCACAGTCGATGCCATTGGCCACACAGAACGCGCCGATCTCAGCGATGCTGCGCTCCGACTCACGCACCAGGCGCACCGCCTCGGCCGCACCAAACAGGCGCTCCAGGGTGAAGTACTTGGCCGACCAGGACAACGCGCACCCGCCATTGCGGCCGCTGGCACCGGCACCGCAGATGTCGGCCTCGATCAGCACCACATCCAGCGCCGGTACCGCCTCCTTGAGCATCAACGCTGTCCACAGGCCGGTATAGCCACCGCCGACGATGCACACATCGCAACGGGCGTCGCCTTGCAGCGGCGGGCACACCGCCTCCTGGGTCGATTCCAGGGCCTGTTGCAGCCAGAAGGGTCTCATTCGCTCGCTTTCCTTTAGGTACGCAGTGGCTTGATTGCCATGCTGGTGTTCGGTGCCACGTCGCTGCTCTGCGGGCTGCTGGCCGGGCGGCTGTTCCAGTGCGGCAGCAGTACCAACGCGGAGAACAGCGCGCAGCCGGCAAACACGATGAATACCGTGACGCCATCAAAATAACCGGGCAACAACCCGCCCAGCACCGCGCCTACCGAACCGCAGCCGTTGACGAAGCCCGCTGCGGTGGCACCGGCCTTGGCCGTGCCGAAGTCAATGGCGGCGGCGCCGCTGATCATCGAATCCGGCCCGTACAGGGTCAGGCCCATGACAAACAGCAGGCCTACCACAAGCATGACGCTGCCGGTGTGCATGGCCGCCATGAACGCCGCCAGGGTCACGGTCAGCAGCACCAGGCTGATCACACAGGCCGGCATGCGCCGGGCGCCAAACAGTTTGTCGGAGGCCAGGCCGATCATGATCGGGCCCAGCAACCCGGCCAGTTCGAAAGCGGTCGGGATGATCGCCGCGCCGACCTTGCCCACCGAGGGCATCTGCTCGAAGACGATCACCGGCCCCCACAACAGGATGGCGTAGCGCGCCGGTTTGAGTAGGAAGTACGCCAGGCCCAGGGTCAGCACCGTGCGGTTGCGCAAGATTTCTTTCAGCGGTGCCCACACGCTGCACAGGTTGTCGGCCGGGGCCATGCTCTGCGGTTCGGGCTCCACCGCCGGCAGGCCGACGTCTTCGGGCTTGTTGCGCTGCAGGAAGAAGAACAGCACCGCCACCAGCAGCACCACTGCGGCGCTGGAGAAAAACGCCGCGTGCCAACTGCCGACCAGGGTGTAGGCCCACCAGCCGGCGAACGGCGAAGCCACCAGGCCGCCGAAGGCATAGCAGGAACTCCACAGGCCCAACACCCGCCCGCGCTGCGAGGCCGGGAAGAAGCTGCCGATGTTCTTGCACAGGCCGGCCCAGCCGGTGGATTGCGCCAGGCCCTGCACCAGCATGCAGGTGGCAAAGATCGGGAAGGTGGCGTAACTGCCCATCACCACTGCCGCCACGGCAGATATCAGCAACCCGCCAAGCACCACCACGCGCGGGCCGAAGCGGTCGGCCAGCATGCCCCAGGTGAACTGGCCCACGGCATAGGCGGCCAGGTAGATGGCGTCGAGGTTGGCCATGGCGGCTTTGTCGAGCATGAAGGCCGGGTCTTCGGCGATGCCCAGCTTGGCCACCGAAAAGGCTTTGCGGGTGAAGTAGAAGGCGGCGTAGGCCAGCCAGGTGATGGCGAAAATCTGCATGCGCCAACGTTTGAACGCGGCTAGGGATTGATTCATTTAAGTCTGACCTCTTGCTTGAGTGTGCCGGCAGAATGTGAAGAAACGCCTGTCTTGTTCTTGTGTTACGCACAGCGATGACGAGGCTGTCATCGGGTCAGGTGGCACCGGGTGGGCACCGTGGCCCTGGCGGCACTTGTGGTGCCTGCGTCGGGCTGAAATGCATGGAAACAGTTGCGGAAAAATAAATAAAATCGATTTATCGTATTACACACATAAGCTGAGCTTGTTACTGAGGTGGTCATGTCGGTTTCCCACGCACAACTCAAGGCTTTCCACGCGGTGGCCGTGCACGGCAGCTTTACCCGCGCGGCAGAAAAGCTGTTTCTGACCCAGCCGGCGGTGTCGGACCAGGTGCGCAAACTGGAGGAACGCTTCGGCGTGCTGCTGTTCCACCGCAACAAGCGCTCGGTGCAGCTCACCGACCTTGGCGAGCGCCTGTTGGGCATCAGCCAGCGCCTGTTCGCCTGTGAGGCCGAGGCCCATGACCTGCTGCAGGACTCGCGTGCGCTGCACACCGGCAGTCTGGTGCTGGCAGTGGATGCGCCGGTGCACGTGCTGCCGCAGATCGCCCGCTTCTGCCAGCGCTACCCGGGCATCCAGGTGAAGATCGAGACCGGCAATACCGATGAGTCGCTGGCCCGATTGTTCAGCTACCAGGCAGACCTGGCCCTGCTTGGCCGCGACGTCGACGACGAGCGCCTGCATTGCCTGCCGCTGCGGCGTGACCCGATGGTGGCGTTTGTTTCGCATAACCACCCGTGGGCCAGCCGTGGTTCGATCAGCCTGGCTGACCTGGACGACACGCCACTGGTGCTGCGCGAACCCGGCTCGGTAACGCGACAGACGCTGGAGGAAGAGATGCAGCGTGCCGGGCTGCGGATTCGCCCGGCAATCCAGGTGGAAGGCCGCGAGGCGGCGCGGGAGGCGGTGGTGGTGGGGATTGGCGTGGGTGTGGTGTCAGCGGCGGAGTTTGGTGCGGATGCGCGGGTGTGTGCGTTGCCGATCGTCGATTGCCAGCGGCATTTGACCGAGACCCTGGTGTGCCTGAGCGAGCAGCATACGCGGCGGGTGGTGGCGACCTTTCTGCAGATGGTTGAGGAAGGGGTGTAAGTCTGCACTGGCCTCTTCGCGGGTAAACCCGCTCCCACAGGTACGGCACAATATTCAGAACCTGTGGTAATCCTGTGGGAGCGGGTTCACCCGCGAAAAGGCCAGCACAGGCAACCCAACTATGCTGGGATTACCTCAACTTCCGGCACCCAACTCATGCTCTACCGCCTAGCCGCCGACACCCTGGTCCTGCTGCACCTGGCCTTCATCCTGCTGGTGCTGTTCGGTGGCCTGCTGGTACTGCGCTGGCGTCCTGCCCTGCTATTGCATCTGCCGGCCCTGGCCTGGGGCCTGGCAGTGGAATGCCTGCACCTGGACTGCCCACTGACCGCCTGGGAAAACCGCATGCGCAGCGCCGCCGGAGTCGCGGGTTACCAGGGCGGTTTCGTCGAGCACTACATCTGGCCACTGATCTACCCTGCCGGGCTGACCCCGAACATCCAGCTAAAGCTGGGCAGCTTCGTGCTGCTGCTCAACCTGGTCATCTACAGCTACGTGGCCTGGCGCTGGCGCCGCCCTAGCGGGTAGCAACAACGAACAGGCGCGGGAACGGCAACAGCACCTTGCCATCGGTGGCCGGCGGGTAGTCGCGCTGCATCGCCTGCAGGTACATCTGCAGGAAACCGGCCTGCTCCTGTTCATCCAGCCTGGCCAGATAAGGCCGCAGCGCCGAGCCCTTGAACCATTCCACCACCGCTTCGGCGCCGCCCATTAACGGGTGGTGATAGGTGGTGCGCCATACATCCACCCGCGCGCACAGCGGGCTGAGCAGGTCGTAATAGAACGCCGCGCTGTGCCGGGGCGGCAGCTGGAAGTCGGCGAACTTGGCCGCCCAGGGGCCCTGGCTGGCGATCTCGCGCAACTGCCGGTGGGCTGGCTCGTCGAGGTTGTCCGGGGTCTGCACGGCCAGGCTGGCGCCTTCGCTCAACTGGCGTACCAGGTGCGGGTACAGCGAGGCGTGGTCGGGTACCCATTGCAGCGAGGCATTGGCGAGGATCAGGTCCTGTGGCTCGGGCGCAGACCAGCCACTGATGTCGCCGATGGCCGTGCGTACCCGAGGTATGCACAGCCGCTTGCGCTCGCGGGCCTTGGCGATCATGTCGGGGTCGCTGTCCAGCGCCGTCACCTGGGCGTCGGGGTAGCGTTGCAGCAGCACTTCAGTGGAGTTGCCGGGGCCACAGCCCAGGTCGGTGGCGTGGCGCACCGTGCGCGCCGGGATGGCGGCGAGCAGGTCGCGCACGGCGCGGGTGCGTTCATCTTCGAACAGGGAATACTGGGTGGCGGACCAGGCCATGTGCAGCTCCTTTGGGCGGGCGATGTGCTCAGCATACGCGATGTAACGGCCAGCGCGGTTTTCTGTAGGAGCGGGGGGGGGGGGGGGGGGGGGGGGGCCAGCCCGCGCCCCCCAAAA
>NZ_JACVZC010000028.1 GCF_016658545.1 Pseudomonas sp. S37
CGCTCCTACAGGGATCGCGCAGTTTTGCCGATACGCGATCCCTGTAGGAGCGGCCTTGCGTCGCGAAAGGGGCGCAAAGCGCCCCCAGCGATTACAGCCCTTGCAACAGGTCGGACATGTCGTCTGCGTGTTCTTCTTCCTGCGCCAGGATGTCTTCGAAGATGCGCCGCGAAGTCGGGTCCTTGTCGCCAATGTACTGAATGATCTCGCGGTAGCTATCAATCGCAATCCGCTCTGCCACCAGGTCTTCCAGCACCATCTCCTTCAGCGAGTTACCCGCCACATACTGCGCATGCGAGTTCTTGCTCAGGTTATCCGGGTTGAAGTCCGGCTCGCCGCCCAGCTGCACGATGCGCTCGGCCAGCTTGTCGGCGTGTTCGGCTTCCTGGTTGGCATGCTCCAGAAATTCGCTGGCCGCCACACTGGCCTTGATGCCGCTGGCCATGAAGTAGTGGCGCTTGTAACGCAATACGCACACCAGCTCGGTTGCCAGCGACTCGTTCAGCAGGCGCAGGATTTCCTGGCGATCGGCGTGGTAACCCTCGGTCACTGCGCCTTGCTCGACGTGCTTGCGGGCACGTTCACGCAGGGTTTGCACATCGGTCAGTTCAGCATTCATGTTCATCTCCGAAAGCATCAGGGTGGTCATGGGGTGTTTTGAGAGACTCACGCGCCGCGTACGGCTTCGCTGTCTTCTTCGCGTTGTTTGCAGGTTTTGAAGCCTTTGGCATCAACATGCCCGGTGGCGTCGAAACGCACGTAGTAGGGCTGCTGCTTGCCATCGTGGTTGAGGATGTAGTCGTTGCAGGTGCCCCCGTGGGGCAGGTCGATCACGTTCGACGGGCTGCCGCCAATGGCGATGACCTTCTGCATGGTCATGCCATGCTCTACCTGCTTGACCAGCGGCTCGTCGCGGTAGGTGACGTAGTCCACCGGGTTTTCCGGGCGGCTGCCGCAGGCGGCCAGGGTGGCGCTAGCCAGAAGGATTGCCAGGGTCTGCTTGTACATGGTCCCGCTCCTTGCAAAGGGTCTGTGTGGTTTGGAACCACAGCGCGCGCCGGGAGTTCGATTGCGATGGTCATGAAGGCCGCTGTAGTGTTGGCCGATCGTCCACGGAAGAGGGCTGGGGCAATGCAGCAGGAATTGGCCACGCGATACCCGTTGGTGCTGGTGCCGGGCATGCTCGGCTTTGTCCGGGTGGTGCTCTACCCCTACTGGTTCGGCATTGTTCCGGCCTTGCGCAAGGGCGGCGCGCAGGTGTTCCCGGTGCAGGTGTCACCACTGCATTCCAGCGAGGTGCGCGGCGAGCAGTTGCTGGCGATCATCGAAGACATCTGCCAGCGCACCGGCGCAGCAAAGGTCAACCTCATCGGCCACAGCCAGGGCGCCCTGAGTGCGCGCTATGCCGCAGCCAGGCGGCCCGGGCGGGTGGCGTCGGTCACTTCGGTGGCAGGGCCCAACCATGGCTCGGAGCTGGCCGACCACCTGGAACGCACGGCGCCGGGCGACTCGCCCCAGGGGCGCATCCTCAAGGCCGTGTTGCATGGCTTTGCCGTGCTGCTGGTGTGGCTGGAAACCGGCTGGCGGCGTGACCCGTTGCCGGTGGATGTGCATGCCTCGCACCAGTCGCTGACCAGTGCCGGGGTGGCGCTGTTCAACCAGGCTTATCCACAGGGCCTGCCAGACACCTGGGGCGGGGAAGGGGCCTATGAGGTCAATGGCGTGCGCTACTACTCATGGTCCGGCACCTTGCAGCCTGGCCTGACCGACCAGGGACGCAACCGCTTTGACGGCAGCAACCGCTTCTGCCGCCTGTTCGCACGCAGTTTCGTCAAGGAAAAGGGCCATTGCGACGGCATGGTCGGGCGCTTCAGTTCGCACCTGGGGCAGGTGATCGGCGACGACTACCCGCTAGACCACCTGGACATCGTCAACCAGTCGCTCGGCGCCGTGGGCAAGGGCGCCGAACCGGTGCGGCTGTTCACCGAACACGCCGCGCGGCTCAAGGCAGCCGGGCTTTAGCGGCGGATCGGCGTGGTCCAGCGTTCGGCCAGTACCACGCCGGCCAGGGTCAGCAGGCCGCCGACGAGGTGATAGCTGGCCAGTTGCTCGTCGAGCACCACGGCGGCGATCAGCGCGGTGACCAGCGGCAGCAGGTTGAAAAACAGCGTGGTACGGCTTGGGCCCAGGCGGTGCACGGCCTGCATCCACACCAGTGGCGCGATCATCGAGGCCAGTACGCAGGCATACAGCACCAGGCCGATGTTGTGGCTGTTCAGGCCGGTCTTGTCCGAAAGCAGGAACAGCGGCAGCAAGACGATGATGGCCACCAGCACCTGCAGGTACAGCAGCTGCATCGGCGGCAGGCGCAGCTGCCATTTTTTCAGCAGGAAGCTGTACAGCGCGTAGGCCAGGGTAGCCACCAGCATCAGCAGGTCACCGCTGTTCAGGCCTTGCTGCAGCAGGCTGGCGGGGTGGCCGGCACTGACCACTTCCAGCACGCCAAAGAACGACACCAGTGCGCCCAGCAGGGCGCCGTAGCTCAGGCGCTGGCCCAGCCAGGCGATGGACAGCGCCAGTGACATCAGCGGCATCAGCGAAAGGATGATGCCCATGTTGGTGGCGCTGGTGATGCTGGCGGCGAAGTAGGCCAGGCTCTGGTACAGCGCCATGCCCAGCACACCGAGCACGAACACCTTGGCCAGGTGCGGGCGGATGGCGGCGCGGTTGCGCCACACGGCGGGCAGCAGGAACGGGGTGAACAGCAGGCCGGCCAGCAGCCAGCGGTAGAAGCCGATCTCGGCGGGGTGGATGGCACCGGCGGACATCTTGGTAACCACGGTGTTGCCGGCCCAGATGAGAATGGCGGTGAGGGGGAACAGGTAGTTCATGTAGCGGGGTACTCGTTTTGGGCGGATGGGGCTGCTTTGCAGCCCTTCGCGGGTAAACCCGCTCCTACAAAGGACCGCGCAAGTCCGGTGGAACGCGGATCTTTCCCATGGCAACGCTGACCGTTGTAGGAGCGGGTTTACCCGCGAAGGCCTGCGCAGCAGGCCCCGATTGCAGCCATTATGAGCTGTCCGTCCACAAGCCTATACTCCTATCCAGACAACCCACCCCGCCAAACAGTCAGCATGCAGCGCAAATACCTCGACATCCCCCAGTTCAGCCAACTCCCGGCCCCGGTGTACTTCCGCCATGACGAGTTCGGCGCCGACACCCACAGCGCCCTGCACCAGCACGCCTGGGGCCAGCTGAACTACACCGCCCACGGCGTAATGCACCTGGAGGCCGCCGGCCAGCGCTTCCTGTCGCCGCCGCACTACGCGGTGTGGGTGCCACCCGACACCGCGCATGGCTGCTACAACCCGCAGGCCATCGTCTACCGTTCGATCTACCTCGACCGCAGCCTCTGCACCGCGCTGCCGCAGCAACCGTGTAGCCTGATGGTCAGCGACATCCTCAAGGCCATCCTCGCCGACTTCGCCCGGCGTGACCTCAAGGTGGCCGAAAGCGAGCGCGATCAGCGCCTGGTGCAGGTGCTGATCGACCAGCTGCTGCTGGCGCCCACCCAGGCCTGCTACCTGCCGTTCGCCCACAGCGAAGGCCTGCGCCAGGTGCTCGACGCGCTCAGTGCCGAACCTGGCGACAACCGCCCGCTGGCCGAGTGGGCCGCCCGCGTGCACGTCAGCGAACGTACCCTGGCCCGACAGTTCCTGCGTGAGCTGGGCATCAGCTTTGGCGAGTGGCGCCTGCGCCTGCGTTTTCTGCGCGCCATCGAGGCGCTGGAAGCCGGCCTGCCGATCCAGGCCATTGCCTTCGACCTCGGCTACAGCAGCGCGTCGGCGTTCATCGCCATGTTCCAGCGCCAGGCCCAGTGCACACCCGAGCAGTACCGCCGGCAGGCACGGGCAGGGCGCTGAGAATTCTTGGCTACACTCAGCTCGATCCCGTGCATCGGGCGCGGCGACAAGGAGACCACTCCATGAAAGTGCTGCAAATCCCCTTACTGGCGCTGGCGGTGTTGTTCAGCGCCCAAGGTTTCGCTGCCAACACTGCGCAGCAGGAAAAAATGAAAACCTGCAATGCCGACGCCACCACCAAGGCCCTCAAGGGCGATGAGCGCAAAGCCTTCATGAGCACCTGCCTGAAGAAAGACGTGCCACAAACCCAGCAAGAGAAGATGAAAACCTGCAACGCCGATGCCACCACCAAAGCCCTCAAGGGTGATGAGCGCAAGGCGTACATGAGCGATTGCCTGAAGAAGAAATGACCTGCGCCTATGCCTGCAGGCCCAAGGCTGGCAGACTGCGGGCATTCCTGCTGTCTGCCGTCGAGGCTGTATGACTTTCACCCCCCGCCAGATCACCCTGGCCAGTCTGATCATCGTCATGGCCGGGCTGCTGCTGGCTTTGCCCCTGAAGTTGCTGCCCAGCCTGCTCGCCGGCCTGCTGGTGTTCGAACTGGTCAATATGCTGACCCCGCGGCTGCAACCGCTGATCGCCGGCCAGCGCGCCCGCTGGCTGGCCGTGGCGCTGCTGGGCACGCTGGTGGTGACCACCCTGGCGCTGCTGATTGCCGGTGCCTTCAGCTTCCTGCTGCACGAGGCAGAAAACCCCGGGGCCTCGCTGGACAAGTTCATGGCCCTGGTGGAGCGTGCCCGTGGCCAGCTGCCGCCGTTTATCGAAGGCTACCTGCCAGCCAGTGCTGCCGAGTTCAAGGTCGCCATTGGTGACTGGATCAAGAGCCACCTCAGCGACCTGCAACTGGTAGGCAAGGGCATGGCGCACATGTTCGTGACGCTGCTGATCGGCATGATCCTCGGCGCCATCATCGCCTTGCAGCGCATCCCCGACATTTCCCGGCGCAAGCCACTGGCGGCGGCGCTGTTCGAACGGCTGAACCTGCTGGTACAGGCGTTTCGCAACATCGTATTCGCGCAGATCAAGATCTCGCTGCTGAACACCGCTTTCACCGGTATCTTCCTGGCCGTGGTATTGCCGCTGTTCGACGTGCACCTGCCGCTGACCAAGACCCTGATCGTGCTGACCTTCCTGCTGGGCCTGCTGCCGGTGATCGGCAACCTGATGTCCAACACGCTGATCACCATTGTCGGTTTGTCGCTGTCGATCTGGGTGGCGGCGGCGGCGCTGGGTTACCTGATCGTCATCCACAAGGTCGAGTACTTCCTCAACGCGAAGATCGTGGGCGGGCAGATCAGTGCCAAGGCGTGGGAGCTGTTGCTGGCGATGCTGGTGTTCGAGGCGGCGTTCGGGCTGCCTGGGGTGGTGGCGGGGCCGGTTTACTATGCCTACCTGAAGAGTGAGCTGAAGCGGGCGGAGCTGGTTTGATTATTGGGTGACCTGTACCGGCCTCTTCGCGGGTAAACCCGCTCCCACAGGTAATGCACAAATCTTGAAATCTGTGCGATCCCTTGTAGGAGCGGGTTTACCCGCGAAGAGGCCAGTACAGGCTAAAAAAGATGGATCAGGCTACGCCATACCGCTTACGCGCCTCGATGGCCAGCCCGCTACCGATGCTGCCAAAGATATTGCCTTCCACATGCCGCGCATTCGGCAGCATCGCCGACACGCTGTTGCGCAGCGCCGGAATCCCGCTGGAACCGCCGGTGAAGAACACTGTGTCGACCTGCCCTTCGCTCACCCCAGCCTTGGCCAGCAGCTCGCTCACACTGCCGCGCACACGCTCCAGTAACCCTTCGATCGCCTCTTCGAACAGCACGCGGGTCAGTTCTGCGGTCAGCTCCGGCTCGACCCGGCGCAAATCGATACGGCGGCTCTCTTGCTCGGTCAGCTCGATCTTGCTGGCTTCCACTTCCATCGCCAACCAGTGCCCGGCGCGCTGTTCGATCAGCTTGAACAGGCGGTCGATACCGAAGCTGTCCTCGATGTCGTAACGCATGCTGCCCAGCGCCAGCTGCGACTTTTGCGAATACAGGGCGTTGATGGTATGCCAGGTAGCCAGGTTGAGGTGGTAGCTGGTCGGCATCAGTGCGCCGCTTTTCATGCGGCTGCCGTAGCCGAACAGCGGCATTACACCCTGCAGGCTCAACTGCTTGTCGAAGTCGGTCCCGCCGATGTGCACGCCACCGGTGGCGAGGATGTCGCTCTGGCGCTCGGCGACCAGGTGGCGCTCGGGCGACAGGCGGATCAGGGTGAAGTCCGAGGTACCCCCGCCGATGTCGACGATCAGTACCAGCTCTTCGCGGCTGATGCCCGACTCGTAGTCGAAGGCTGCTGCAATCGGCTCGTACTGGAACGACACGTCCTTGAAGCCGATCTTGCGCGCCACGTCGGCCAGGGTGTCTTCGGCCTCCTGGTCGGCGGCCGGGTCTTCGTCGACGAAGAACACCGGGCGGCCCAGCACCACCTGGTCAAATTCACGACCAGCGGCGGCCTCGGCGCGCTTCTTCAGCTCGCCGATGAACATGCCCAGCAGGTCCTTGAACGGCAGGGCGCTGCCCAGCACGCTGGTGTCGTGCTTGATCAGCTTGGAGCCCAGCAGGCTTTTCAGCGAGCGCATCAGGCGGCCTTCGTAGCCTTCCAGGTACTCGTGCAGTGCCAGGCGGCCATAAACCGGGCGCCGCTCTTCGATATTGAAGAACACCACCGAAGGCAAGGTGATCTTGCCGTCTTCCAGGGCAATCAGCGACTCCGTGCCAGGGCGGTGCCAGCCGACCGTGGAGTTGGAGGTGCCAAAGTCGATGCCCAGGGCGCGGGCCGGGGATACGTCAGACATGGGGAAAAAGCTTCCGGAGGCAAAACGGCCGCGCAGTGTATGCCAGTTGGCTACAGAATCAAGACCAGTCGTCTGCGATGGAGCAAACCCAAGGCGGCCTTGAAAGGCTATGCTTGACCCCTATCTTTAACTGCATCTTCTGTTGCAACACGCACTTTCACACTGGTGATCCACAGATGGACTTCAAAGACTATTACAAGATACTTGGCGTAGAGCCCACGGCGGACGAAAAGGCCATCAAGGCCGCGTACCGCAAGCTGGCGCGCAAGTATCACCCCGATGTCAGCAAGGAGCGCGACGCCGAGGACAAATTCAAAGAGGCCAACGAGGCCTACGAGGTGCTGGGCGACGCGCAGAAACGTGCCGAGTTCGATGAAATCCGCAAGTACGGCGGCCAGCATGGCCGGCCGTTCCAGGCACCACCGGGCTGGGAAAGCCGCGGCGGTGCGGGTGGCGGTTTCGAGGGCGGCGATTTCTCCGACTTCTTCAGCTCGATCTTTGGCAACCGCGGCGGCAACCCATTCGGTGGCGCCCGGCAGCAGCAACGCAGTGCCGGCAGGCGGGGGCAGGACGTGGAGCTTGAACTGGCAGTATTCCTTGAAGAGACCCTTAGCAAGGAGTCCAAGCAGATCAGCTTCCAGGTGCCGCAAACCAATGCCATGGGCCAGCGCACCGGCTTCACCACCAAGACCCTGAACGTGAAGATTCCGGCCGGGGTGACCGACGGCGAGCGCATCCGCCTGAAGGGCCAGGGCGCGCCGGGCAGTGGCGGCGGGGCCAATGGCGACCTGTTCCTGACCATCCGCATGGCACCGCACCCGCTGTTCGATGTCGAAGGTCATGACCTGATCATCACCGTGCCACTGGCACCGTGGGAGGCTGCGCTGGGCACCAAGGTGGCGGTGCCGACCCTGGAAGGCAAGATCAACCTGACCATCCGCCCCGACAGCCAGAGCGGCCAGCGCCTGCGCGTACCGGGCAAGGGCCTGGCCAACAAGAACGGCGAGCGCGGCAACCTGTACGCGCAGTTGAAAGTGGTCATGCCACCGGCATCCGACGAGTCTGCCCGCGAACTGTGGACAAAGCTTTCCGAGAAGGCCGCGTTCAACCCGAGGACACAATGGAGTAAGTGATCATGAGCAGCACCCTGATCGTTCAACTGGACATGCGTACCTTGTGTCAGGAAGCCGATGTCACGGCGGACTGCGTGATCGAAATCGTCGAACACGGCATTGTCGAACCTTCCGGGCGAACGCCGGAGGACTGGCTGTTTGACGATCAGGCGCCGTTGTTGGCCAAACGCGCGGCGAAGTTGCACCAGGAGCTGGAGCTGGAATGGGAAGGGGTGGCGCTGGCGCTGGAGTTGCTGCAGGAAGTGCAGCAGCTGCGTAGTGAGAACAGCATGCTGAAGCAGAGGCTGGGCAGGTTTACCCAGATGTGAGGGTTGCAGGCCCGGCCTCTTCGCGGGTAAACCCGCTCCCACAGGTACAGCACAGGTTTCGGGAAATGTGCGGTCCCTGTGGGAGCGGGTTTACCCGCGAAGAGGCCATGCCTGCAAGCATCAAACTCAGCTCGGTTCAGCCCCCGGGTTCAACACCAACTGCATGAAGGTCAAATCCAGCCAGCGGCCAAATTTCACCCCCACCTGCGGCATCTGCCCGGTCACCACAAAACCCAGGCGCTCATGAATGCGCACCGACGCCGCATTGCCACTCTCGATGGCGGCCACCATTACATGCTTGCCGCAATCCCGAGCCCGCTCAATCAGCGCCGCCATCAACACCGGCCCCAGCCCCTTACCACGCTGGTCACCCCGCACATACACCGAATGCTCCACGGTCAGGCGAAAGCCCTCGAACGGCCGCCAGTCGCCAAACGAGGCATAACCCAGCACGCCGGTCTCATCCACCGCCACCAGGATCGGGTAGCCCTGCTGCGCCCGTGCCTCGAACCAGGCCTGGCGGTTGGCCAGGTCCACCGGGGTTTCGTTCCAGATCGCCGTGGTGTTGCGCACGGCGTCGTTGTAGATGTCGAGGATGCCCGGCACGTCGGCGGGCAGGGCATCGCGGATTTCGTAACTCATGACAGCGTCTCGCAGGGTCGTTGTTTGCAGATTAAATGGTTACCAGGCCGCGCACACCTTCGGCCTGCATGTTTTCGCCGCGGCCACGCTGCACGATCTCGCCACGGGCCATGACCAGGTAATGGTCGGCCAGTTCTTCGGCAAAGTCGTAGAACTGCTCTACCAGCAGGATTGCCATGTCGCCCCGTTCGGCCAGGCGCCGGATGACTGCGCCGATTTCCTTGATCACCGAAGGCTGGATGCCTTCGGTTGGCTCGTCGAGGATCAGCAGGCGCGGGCGGCTGGCCAGGGCGCGGCCGATGGCCAGTTGTTGCTGCTGGCCGCCGGACAGGTCGCCGCCGCGGCGTTGCTTCATCTGTTCCAGTACCGGGAACAGTTCGTAGATGAAGGCCGGAACCTCGCGGGCCTCACGTGCGGGCAAGCGTGACAGGCCCATCAGCAGGTTTTCTTCGACGGTAAGGCGCGGGAAGATCTCGCGGCCCTGAGGCACGTAGGCGATGCCGGCGTGCACCCGTTGCTGGGGTTTGAGTGTAGTGATCGGCTTGCCTTCCCATTCGATGCTGCCGTCGCGGGCTGGCACCAGGCCCATCAGGCAGCGCAGCAGGGTGGTCTTGCCCACGCCGTTGCGGCCCAGCAGGCAGGTGACTTCGCCGACCTTGGCTTCGAAGGACAGGCCGCGCAGGATGTGGCTGCCGCCGTAGTATTGGTGCAGGGTGTCGATCTTGAGCATGGTGGTGTTCCTGAAAGGGTTGCTGTGCCTTTGCCGGCCTCTTCGCGGGTGAACCCGCTCCCACAGGGACCGCACAGATTTCAAGACTTGTGCATTACCTGTGGGAGCGGGTTTACCCGCGAAGAGGCCGGCACAGGCTTAAAGATCTAGCGGCCCAGATAAACCTCGACCACCCGCTCATCCGCCTGCACCTGCTCCAGCGACCCCTCCGCCAGCACGCTGCCCTGGTGCAGCACAGTCACATGGTCGGCAATGCTGCCGACAAAGCCCATGTCATGCTCCACCACCATCAGCGAATGCGTGCCGGCCAGGCCCTTGAACAGCTCGGCGGTAAACTCGGTCTCGGCATCGGTCATGCCCGCCACTGGCTCATCCAGCAACAGCAACTGTGGCTCCTGTACCAGCAACATGCCGATCTCGAGGAATTGCTTCTGCCCGTGCGACAGCAGCCCGGCCGCGCGCTGGGCCAGGGGCAGCAGGCGCAAGGTGGTCAGCACTTCCTCGATACGCTGGCGCTGCTCACCGCCCAGCCGCGCTGCCAGGCTGGCCCACACCGACTTGTCCGCCTTCAACGCCAGCTCCAGGTTCTCGAATACTGTCAGCGCCTCAAACACCGTGGGCTTCTGGAACTTGCGGCCGATGCCGGCCTGGGCAATCTGGTATTCGCTCATGCGGGTCAGGTCGAGCGTGTCACCGAAATAAGCCGTACCGCTGTCGGGCCGGGTCTTGCCGGTGATCACGTCCATCAGGGTGGTCTTGCCGGCACCGTTGGGGCCGATGATGCAGCGCAACTCGCCCACGCCGATGTACAGGTTCAGCGCGTTCAGCGCCTTGAAACCATCGAAACTGACACTGATGTCTTCCAGGCTAAGCACCGTGCCGTGGCGGGTGTCCAGGCCAGCCTTGCGGCTGTGGCCCAGGCCGATGGCATCGCGGCCGGCGCCGAGTTGGTCGAATACCGGTTCCAGCATGAATTCCGGGTGGACCGGGGGTACGCCTCTCATGGCTGGCTCCTTTTCTTCAACAGGCCGACCACGCCTTTGGGCAGGTACAGGGTCACGAGGATGAACAGCGCACCGAGGAAGAACAGCCAGAACTCCGGGAAGGCCACGGTGAACCAGCTTTTCATGCCATTGACCAGGCCGGCACCGAGCAGCGGGCCGATCAGTGTGCCGCGCCCGCCCAGGGCCACCCACACCGCGGCTTCGATGGAGTTGGTCGGCGACATTTCGCTGGGGTTGATGATGCCCACCTGCGGCACGTACAGCGCCCCGGCCAGGCCGCACAGCACGGCGCTGAGCACCCACACCAGCAGCTTGAAGCCGCGCGGGTCGTAACCGCAGAACATCAGGCGGTTCTCGGCGTCGCGCACCGCCGTCAACAGGCGGCCGAACTTGCTGCGGGTCAGGCGCCAGCACAGGTACAGGCTGGCCAGCAGCAGGCCGACGGTGAGCAGGAACAGCACCGCCCGGGTGCCTTGCGCCGTAATGTCGAAGCCAAGGATGGTGCGGAAGTTGGTGAAGCCGTTGTTGCCGCCAAAGCCGGTTTCGTTACGGAAGAACAGCAGCATGCCGGCGAAGGTCAGGGCCTGGGTCATGATCGAGAAGTACACGCCCTTGATCCGCGAACGGAAGGCGAACCAGCCGAACACCAGCGCCAGCAGCCCGGGCGCCAGCACCACCAGGCACAGGGCCCAGGCAAAGTGCTGGGTACCGGCCCAGTACCACGGCAGCTCGCTCCACGACAGGAAGGTCATGAACCCCGGCAGGCCGTCACCGGCCGCCTGGCGCATCAGGTACATGCCCATGGCGTAGCCGCCCAGGGCGAAGAACAGGCCGTGGCCCAGCGACAACAGCCCGGCATAGCCCCACACCAGGTCCAGGGCCAGGGCGACAATGGCGTAGCAAAGGATCTTGCCGACCAGGGTCAGGGTGTAGGCCGACACCTGCAGGGCATGGCCCGCCGGCAGCAGCGACAGCAGCGGCAGGGCCACCAGCAGCAGGGCGACGACGGTGCCGATGGCTAGCGTCAGGCGTGGCCCGGCCTTTTGCGTAACAGTGACAAGCAGTGGCTGGTTCATCAGTCGATTACCCGTCCCTTGAGGGCGAACAGGCCTTGCGGGCGCTTCTGGATGAACAGAATGATCAACGCAAGGATGAGGATCTTGCCCAGCACGGCGCCTATCTGCGGCTCCAGCAGCTTGTTGGCGATGCCAAGGCCGAATGCCGCCCAAAGGCTGCCGGCCAACTGGCCGACACCACCGAGCACCACCACCAGGAACGAGTCGATGATGTAGCTCTGGCCCAGGTCCGGGCCCACGTTGCCGACCTGGCTCAGGGCCACGCCACCCAGCCCGGCGATGCCCGAGCCGAGGCCGAAGGCGAGCATGTCGACACGCCCGGTGGATACACCGCAGCAAGCGGCCATGTTGCGGTTCTGGGTAACGGCCCGCACGTTCAGGCCCAGCCGCGTGCGGTTGAGCAGCAGCCAGGTCAGCAGCACCACGGCCAAGGCAAAGCCGATGATGACCAGGCGGTTGTACGGCAGCACCAGGTTGGGCAGCAGCTGGATACCGCCGGACAGCCACGCCGGGTTGCTGACCTCGACGTTCTGCGCGCCAAACAGCAGGCGGATGGCCTGGATCAGGATCAGGCTGATGCCCCAGGTGGCCAGCAGGGTTTCCAGCGGCCGGCCGTACAGGTGGCGAATGACCGTGCGCTCCAGCGCCATGCCGACACCGGCACTGACCGCGAAAGCCACCGGCAGGGCGATCAGGGGGTAGAACTCGATGGCGCCGGGGGCGTAGCGCTGCAGCAGCACCTGGACCATGTAGGTGCTGTAGGCGCCGAGCATCAGCATCTCGCCGTGGGCCATGTTGATCACCCCGAGCAGGCCAAAGGTAATCGCCAGGCCAAGCGCCGCCAGCAGCAGGATCGAACCCAGCGACAGGCCGCTGAAAGCCTGGCCGAGCAGCTCGCCGACCAACAGCTTGCGCTGCACCTGGGCCAGGCTGGTTTCGGCGGCGGTACGCACGCCGGCATCGGTTTCCGCGTCGGGTTGCAGCAGCGCTTCGAGGCGCGTGCGGGCCAGTGGATCGCCGGTTTCCCCCAGCAGGCGCACAGCGGCCAGGCGTACGGCCGGCTCGCTGGCGCCTAGTTGCAGGTTGGCCAGCGCCAGGCCGAGGGCGGCGTGTACGGCGGGGTCCACTTCGATAGCGAAGCGACGGTCGAGGAAGGCCATTTGTGCCGGCTGGGCGCTTTTTTGCAGTTGTTGGGCGGCGGCCAGGCGGGTGTCGCTGTTGTCGCTGAGTAGCTGGTGGCTGGCCAGGGCGTTGTCGATCAGGCCGCGCAGGCGGTTGTTCAGGCGCAGCTTGCGGGTGTCGTCGGCGGTGATGCGGCCTTGGCGCAGGCTGTTTAGCAGCTGCAGGCGCGCGGCGTCGGGTTGTGCCGCCCAGCCTTCGAGCAGGCGGGCTTGCTCGGCGGGCTTGGCGGTGAGGAAGAATTCGCCCTCGTTGGCCTGGGTGGCCAGGGGTAATAGCAGGAGCAGGGTGAGCAGCATTTTGAGCATGCGGGCAATCCTGGAAATCGGTGTTGGATTCTTCGCGGGTGAACCCGCTCCCACAGGGACCTCGCCGGTTTCAGACCTTGCACCGTACCTGTGGGAGCGGGTTTACCCGCGAATGGGCCGCACAGCGGCCCCCTTACACTCAGTTACCTTTCACGGCGTAATCAGGCCGCTTGTCATTGCCCGGAATGAAGGGGCTCCAGGGTTGTGCCCGCAGCGGCTGCTCGGTTTCCCACACCACGCTGAACTGCCCATCATCCTGGATCTCGCCGATCATCACCGGCTTGTGCAGGTGGTGGTTAGTCTTGTCCATGGTCAAGGTAAAGCCCGAAGGCGCCTTGAAGCTCTGACCGGCCAGTGCTTCACGTACCTTGTCGACATCAGTGGACTTGGCCTTCTCCACCGCCTGCGCCCACATGTGGATACCCACGTAGGTGGCCTCCATCGGGTCGTTGGTCACCGCCTTGTCGGCGCCTGGCAAGCCCTTGGCCTTGGCATAGGCCTTCCAGTCGGCGACGAACTTCTGGTTGACCGGGTTATCCACCGACTCGAAGTAGTTCCACGCTGCCAAATGCCCCACCAGCGGCTTGGTATCGATGCCACGCAGCTCTTCTTCACCCACCGAGAACGCCACCACCGGCACGTCGGTGGCCTTCAGGCCCTGGTTGGCCAGTTCCTTGTAGAACGGCACGTTGGAGTCGCCATTGACCGTGGAAATGACTGCCGTCTTGCCGCCAGCGGAGAACTTCTTGATGTTGGCGACGATGGTCTGGTAATCGGCGTGGCCGAATGGCGTGTACACCTCTTCGATGTCCTTGTCGGCCACACCCTTGCTGTGCAGGAAGGCGCGGAGGATCTTGTTGGTGGTGCGCGGGTAGACGTAGTCGGTGCCCAGCAGGAAGAAACGCTTGGCGCTGCCGCCGTCTTCGCTCATCAGGTATTCCACCGCCGGGATGGCCTGCTGGTTGGGCGCAGCACCGGTGTAGAACACGTTCGGCGACATCTCTTCACCCTCGTACTGCACCGGGTAGAACAGCAGGCCGTTGAGCTCTTCGAACACCGGCAGCACCGACTTGCGCGACACCGAGGTCCAGCAGCCGAACACCACGGCGACCTTGTCCTGGGTCAGCAGCTGGCGGCTCTTTTCAGCGAACAGTGGCCAGTTGGAGGCCGGGTCGACCACCACCGGTTCGAGCATTTTGCCGTTTACCCCGCCCTTGGCGTTGATCTGCTCGATGGTCATCAGCGCCATGTCCTTGAGCGAGGTCTCGGAAATAGCCATGGTCCCCGAAAGCGAATGCAGGATGCCGACCTTGATGGTCTCGGCCGCCTGGATACTCCAGCTAAGGCCCATTGCCGCAATCGATGCGCTGAGGGTAAAGGCCTTGATCAGACTGCGACGCTTCATGTGCTCTCTCCGCTGGGTTTTTTATGGTGTTGGGCAAGCGGGGAGGGGCGTTGCAAGGGGTGTGCCGAGTGGCGAAAGCGGCAGGATAGAGGGGTTGTGCGAGGTGTTGGGGCGTTTGCGCGGGCCAGGTTGGTGCCTGGGGGATTTGTGTGCACAGGATTGGGGCCGCTGTGCGGCCCATCCGACCGGTCCGGCGCCCCGGACCGGTCGGATGGGCTGCAAAGCAGCCCCCGAGGCCATCAGCCGTTACGCACAGCCGAACGCGGATGACGGCGGCTACGCACGCCCTGATAGGTCACTGCCAGCAGCACGAACCAGATCGGCGTCACCAGCAACGCCGAGCGGGTATCCGCCTCCAGGCTCAACAACACCAGGATGAAGGCAAAGAACACCAGACACACGTAGCACATGAAGCGCCCGCCCGGCATCTTGTACTTCGACGCCTGGTGCAGCGCCGCGCGGTTTTTGCGGTACTTCAGGTACGACAGCAGGATCAGCGTCCAGACGAACATGAACAGCACCGCCGAAACGGTGGTGACCAGGGTGAACGCCTCGACCACGTTCGGCACCAGGTAGATCAGCACCGCACCCAGCAGCAGGCAGGTGCAGGAGAAATACAGGCCGTTGGCCGGCACCGAGCGGCTCGACAGTTTCTCGAACGCCTTGGGCGCGTCACCTTCCTGCGACAGGCCGTAAAGCATGCGGCTGGTGGAGAACACGCCGCTGTTGGCCGACGAGGCCGCCGAGGTCAGCACCACGAAGTTGATGATGCTCGCCGCTGCCGGCAGGCCCGCCAGCACGAACAGCTCGACGAACGGGCTCTTGCCTGGCACTACGTCGCGCCACGGGGTCACGGCCATGATCGCGATCAGCGCCAATACGTAGAACACGATGATACGGATCGGGATCGAGTTGATCGCCCGTGGCAGCGTGCGTTCCGGGTTTTTTGCCTCGGCGGCGGTGGTGCCGACCAGCTCGATGCCGACGAAGGCGAACACGGCAATCTGGAAGCCGGCGAAGAAGCCCATCAGGCCGTTGGGGAACATGCCGCCGTCATTCCACAGGTTGGCCAGCTGCGCCGTGCGCCCGCTGGGCGAGGTGAAACCGGTAATGACCATGTACAGGCCAGTGGCGACCAGGCCGAGAATGGCAACGATCTTGACCAGGGCAAACCAGAACTCCAGCTCGCCGAACATCTTCACCGTCACCAGGTTCAGCGACAGCAGCAAGGCCACGCAGGTCAGCGCCGGTATCCACTGCGGCAGGTCGGGGAACCAGAACTGTGTGTAGGCAGCGATGGCGACCACGTCGGCGATGCCGGTGACCACCCAGCAGAACCAGTAGGTCCAGCCGGTGAAGTAGCCGGCCCAGGGGCCGAGCAGGTCGGCGGAGAAGTCGATGAACGACTTGTAGTTGAGGTTCGACAGCAGCAGTTCGCCCATGGCGCGCATGACGAAGAACAGCATGAAGCCGATGATCATGTAGACGAAGATGATCGATGGCCCGGCCAGGCTGATGGTCTTGCCCGAGCCCATGAACAGGCCGGTGCCGATCGCGCCGCCGATGGCGATCAGCTGGATGTGGCGGTTGGTCAGGTTGCGTTGCAGATGCTGTTCATCTGGCGCTGTGGGTGAGGTTTGCGTCATAGGCTGCATTCCCTTGTAGAGGTCAGTCTTCTTGTCAGAGGTAGCCGGGTAGGCTAACACGCGCGTTCCAGTTCGGGGCGCGACAGATCGACTCTACATTTGGGTAGCAGTGTTTTGCCTGTGCCGGCCCTTTCGCGGGTAAACCCGCTCCTACAAAGGCAACGCAGTTCGTTGTAGGAGCGGGTTCACCCGCGAAGAGGCCAGTACAGGCAATGCAGAATTCAGGCGCTGGCCAATACCCGGCGGCGTCTCACCACCAGGCTATCCACCACCCACATCACCACCATCGACACCCCCACCAGCGGGAACATCACCCCCAGTACCAGCATCACCCCCACCGCCGTCTTCCAGCGCGGCAGGTCATGGCGCAGCGGCGGCACGCCCAGCCCACCCTCAGGCCTACGCTTCCACCACATCACCAGCCCGCTCACCGAGCCCAGCAGGATCATCAGGCACACCAGCAGGATGATGATCTGGTTGAACGCGCCGAACATCTTGCCTTCATGCAGCATCACCCCCAGTTCGGTGGCGCGGGCGACCGGGCTGTAGTCCTGCCAGCGCACATCGGCCAGCACCTTGCCGGTGTATTGGTCGACATGCAGGGTGGCGTCGTTGCGCGGGTCGTCGGCGAACACGGCAATGGTGAACACCCCGTCTGCAGTGGTGGGCAGGGTAATGCTGTAGCCCGGCTCGACCTGACGCGAGGTGGCGATGTCCTCGACCTGCTGCAGGCTCACCTGCGGCGCTGCGGGCATGTCCGACATCATATGGTGCCCGGCATGTTCGGCGTGTGCGCCGGACTGCGGCATCGGCGTGTTTTCCAGTGCCCACGGCACGGTCTGGCGGTGAGCGCTGTTCAGTTCACCCGCCTGCTGGTCCGACTTGGGCACGTCGTTCCACATGGCCGCCGGGAAGCGGTTCCACAAATCGGCGTATTGTTTGCCCCACATACCGGTCCAGGTCATGCCGCTGACCAGCATCAGCAACAGCAGGGCCGAACCCCAGAAGCCGGTTACTGCGTGCAGGTCGCGCCACAGCAGCCGGCCGCGCGCCGACAGCCGCGGCCACAGCACGCCTGCACCATTGCGCCCGCGTGGCCACCACAAGTACAGGCCCGATACCACCAGCACGATGCCCCAGCCGGCGGCCAGTTCCACCAGTCGGTCGCCTGCCGTGCCGACCATCAGTTCGCCATGCAGGGCACGGGCGATGGCCTGCAGGTTCTGCTTGCCGTCCTGCTCGCCGAGCACCTTGCCGCTGTAGGGGTCGACGAACACGTTCAGTTCGCGGCCGCCGTCATGTACCACGAATTGCGCGCTGCGCTCGGCGTTCAAGGGTGGCAGGTACTGGCCGATGTGCCCTTTGGGGTAGGCCTGATGCACCTCGGCCAGCAACGCATCCGCGCCCTGTCGGTGGTGGCCGGCTTCGACCACCATCAGGTCACGGTACAGCAGCGGGCCGAGCTGCGGCTTGAACAGGTAGATGATGCCGGTGATTGCCAGCAGGATCATGAACGGGGCCACGAACAGCCCCGCATAGAAGTGCCAACGCCAGGCCAGGTTATAGAAGTTGATACGTGTTCCTCTCATGGGAACCTCCTGTTTGACCAGCTGATGGGCGCCACCGAAGCGGCGCCCGTGGTTGTTGTCAGAAGCTGAAATCGACCTTGGTCCAGAAGGTCCTGCTTGGCTCATTGACCGGCTGTGGATCTGTTGCCGGGTAGCCGAACCCGGCATTCCCGGCCAGGTTCAAATGCTCGGCGTAGGTTTTGTCGAACAGGTTGTCGACCCCTGCGCTGAGCTTGAGGTTGTTGTTCACCTTGTAGGCACCATTAAGCGAGAACACGCCGAAGCCGGCACTCTTGTCGTAGTCCTTGCCGACCACGTTGCCCTGGTTTTCGGCGATGCGGTTCTGCGCCGCCACCAGCCGCCACAGCGCACCGACGCTCCACACGTCGCGGCTGTAGGTCAGGCCCAGGCGGCTTTCCAGCGGTGGCATCTGCGGCAGAGCCTTGCCGTCGCTGCTGTTCTTGCCCCAGGCGTAGGCCAGCGTGGCGTCGGCCTTCCAGTGGTCGGTCAGCATATAGGCCGCACCCAGTTCGCCACCCATGATGCGGGCATCGATGTTCTGCGCCTGCGAGGTGCTCATGCCCATCATGCCGGTGCGGTAGTCGAACAGGATGTAGTCGCGTATCTGCCCGACATAGCCCGAGGCCCAGGCTTCCAGGCGTTCAGTGCGGTACTGGATACCGAAGTCGAGCTGGGTGGTCTTCTCTGGCTTGATGCCGTCGAAGGCGTTGGCCGCACCGGGTGGCGCCAACTTGGGCGAGAACAGCTCCCAGTAGTCGGGGAAGCGTTGGGCATGGCCCAGGCCGATGTAGGTGGTGGCCGGGACGGCTGCCAGGTCGTGCTCGTAGCGGATGAAGCCGCTGGGCAGGGTGTCGGCGCGGGTGTCGCCTTCGGTGGCGCTACCCTGGCGGAAGTCGCGGGCCGAGGCACGGTCCAGGCGGGCGCCGCTGATCAGCCGGTCTTCACCGCTGACGTACCAGGTCAGTTCGCTGAAGGCGCCGTAGTTATGGAAATCGGCGTCCTTGGTCCAGGCCTGGCCCTTGTGTGCGTCCACGCCCATGCCACCACGCTGGCGATGCTCGTTGGTTTGCGCGTCGATGCCACTGATCAGTTGCACATCGGCCCAGCGCCAGGTGGCCTTGATGCGTGCGCCCATCGTGCGGCGGTCGACGTTGCTGACCATCGGCATGCCCATCATGCCGCTGCCTGACGGCGTGCGCAGGCTGTAGTTGTCCATCACATGGTCGGCGTAGTTGTAGTAGACCTGCGCCTCGACCTTGTCCAGCACCTCGCCGAGGTTGGACTTTTCAAAGCGCAGCCCCAGGCTCTCGCGCTTGAATTGCGAGCCGTCCATGCCGCGCCCGGCGTAGCGTGCTTCGCCATCGCCCTTGCCGGCGGTCAGCTCCAGCAGGGTGTCCTGGTCGGGCGTCCAGCCCAGGGCGACATCGCCGTTCCACTTGTCCCAACGGGACGGCACGGTGTCGTTGTTACCGTCGTGGTAGTCATCCGAGCGCGACTGGTTGCCGACAAAGCGCGCATAGGCCTGGCTGTTGCCGGCAGCGGCGTCCAGCACCTTGTCGAAGCGGCCGTTGGAGCCGGCCAGCAGGCTGGCGTTGACCCGGCTGCCGAGGCTGCCGAACTTTTCCGGTTCGCGCTCGAAGAGGATGGTGCCTGCCGAGCCACCCGGGCCCCAGATCACGCTTTGCGGGCCTTTGATCACGGTCAGGCGGTCGTAGGTTTCCGGCGAGATGTACGAGGTCGGGGCGTCCATGCGGTTGGGGCAGGCGCCGAGCATCAGGCCGCCGTTGGTAAGGATGTTCAGGCGCGAGCCGAACATGCCGCGCAGGACCGGGTCACCGTTGGTGCCGCCGGCGCGGATCGCCGAAAAGCCGGGGATGGTCTTCAGGTAGTCGGCGCCGTCGCTGGCCGGCACGGGCTGGCGCGGGTCTTTCGGGTTGGTGACCACGGTCAGTGGCGAGCTCGGCGCCACGGCGGTGATCACCGTCGGGCTCAGCTCGGGTGCGTCGTGCGCATGGCCTTCATGGCCAGGGTCGGCGGCCAGGGCCACGGGCGCGAGCAGCGAGCCGCACACGGCGGCGATGGTCCCACGCAGGGACAAGGCGAAAACAGGGGTGCAGCCGGACATAGTGATTCCAGTCGATCAGTCATGAGTTAGCGCGAAGCCTTCTGGCTTCGTGCGCAAAATGTGCGTTCAGACGTTGATCGAGGACGGCGGGGCGCGGCTGCGCGCACCGGGGAACACAGCCTGCCGGGCATGGCCCTGGTGCGTTGGCGCAAACAGGTAACTGGTGGGGACGACGCTGTCGGCGCTAAGCGGGCTGAGAGCCTGGGGCAGGGCCGGGCAGTTGAACAACAGGCTGCAGTAACCGCACTTTTCCCACATCACGTGCAACTGGCCATCGCCGCCGTGGCCGTGATGGCTGTCGCCGGCATGCTGATGGGCAGCCGCCATCGGCATGTCCATCGGCATGCTCATGCCCGCGTGGTGGTCCATCGGCATCGACTGGGAAACCAGCGGGCCGATGAAGATCATCCACATGGCGAACAGGCTCAGCCATCCGCCACCGGCGCGCCTGCGGTCAGGGCGGGTGGTACGGCGGCGGCTGTTGCGCGGCAGGCTCATGGCGGGTGCCTGTCAGCGGGTGTCAGTGCGCGTGTTCGTGGGCTTGCGGCTGGTCCGCTGGCGCCTGCTTCTGCACGGCCACTTCGACGGTAACGTTGCCGGCCTTTTCGAAGTGCAGGGTCAACGGGAAGCGCTTGCCGTCGACGAGCAGGCTGCGGTCCTTGGGCTGCATCAGCATCACGTGGTAGGCGCTGGGGGCGAAGGTCAGGTCCTTGCCGGCGGGCACCACCACGCTGGGCACCTGTTGCATTTTCATGGCCCCGCTGGCGCTCATGGCATGCTCGTGCAGTTGTGCATCATCGGTGATGGGGCTGTCGACGCTGAGCAAGCGGTCATCGGCCTGGCCATTGTTGTGCACCACGAAATACGCCGCTACGTTCGGCGCGTTGGGTGGCAACTGCAGCGACCAGGGGTGGGCAATGTGCAGGTCACCCACGCTGTATTCGTGGGCATTGGCAAAGGCGCCGGGCAGCAGCAGGGCGGCCATGACGAGGGCGTGCTTGAGCATGGTGAATCTCCGTTCTGTTCAGGTTCAGGCAGACAGCTTGAAACACTCAGGCCAGCGGAGAGGCACGGGGGTTTAACGCAGGCCATAGCTGGCGCGGCGTGGGTTGGTAGTCAGCAGGTGGCGGCAACAGCCCGGCGAGCAGTGTCGGCGGGTTGTGCAACTGTGGCGGGTAGACGGGCAGGGCCAGCAGCGGCGCGGCGCCAGAGCAGCACCAGCAGTTCATCATGCCGGCGCTGTCGTCGCTTTGCGGGCCGAGGTCGATCTTGGCCAGGGCCTGCACATCGACTTTGGCCTTGTTGGCCATGCTGGAACAGAAAGCCCCCCACAGCAGCTGTTCGGCCGGGCCTTTGGGCGCAGCAGAAGACAGCGGCATGGCCAGCAGGTTGAACAGCACTGCAAGGCAGGCTATCCAGGCAATGTGCCGACGTGGGGGCATGGAGAGATCCGGTCAGGAATCGTGGTGGGTATTGTAAGGCGGAGTATAGGTAAAAATGGCGGGGTGCGGTGAAGTGACGCAGGCGAGGTGGCTTCGGGGGCTGCTTTGCAGCCCATTCGCGGGACAAGCCCGCTCCCACAGAGACTGTGCGATGTCCAATGTGGGAGCGGCCTTGTGTCGCGATAGGGGCGCAAAGCGCCCCCGGCATTCTCAAACCTTGCCACGCCCCATTAGCCCACGCACGGTCTCCTGCAGGTCCGCCGGCAACACCACCACCTTGGCATTGTTGCTCCCGGCCAGGTTCTCCATCGCGCCTACATAGCGCTCACCCAGCAGATACATGGCTGGCACGGTCTCGTTGCCCACCGCTTCCTTCACCAGCGAAATCGCCCGCGCCGAGGCCTCGGCCAGGCTGATCTGCGCCTCGGCATCCAGCCTGGCAGCCTGCAGGCGCGCTTCCGCTTCAAGGATCGCCGCCTGCTTGGCGCCTTCGGCACGGGTCACGTCGGCCTTGCGCTCACGCTCGGCTGCGGCCTGGCGTTCCATGGCCAGCTGCATGTTCTCCGACGGCTTGATGTCCTGGATTTCCACCGAGCGCACGGTCACGCCCCAGTCTTCGGTCTGTTCGGACATCGCCTCGCGCAGGCGCGCCTTGATCTGCTCGCGGCTGGACAGCGCTTCGTCGAGGTCCATCGCGCCGACGATGGCGCGTAGCGAGGTCATGGTCAGGCTGGTGACGGCGAACGAGAAGTTCTGCACGCCATACGAGGCCTTCTGCGGGTCGACCACCTTGGCGAAACACAGGGCGTTGGCGACGATTACCGCGTTGTCCTTGGTGATGATTTCCTGCTGCTGCACATCAAGGATGATGTCCTTGGTCGGCAGGCGGTAGGCGACCACGTCCATGTACGGGATGACGATGTTCAGGCCGGGCTTGAGCGTGGTGTTGTAGCGGCCCAGGCGTTCCACGATCCACTCCTCGCCCTGGGGCACGATGCGCACCCCCTTGAACACGGTGATCAGGACGAACAGGGCGATGGCGCCGACGACGATGAGGCTGGTCATGATGCTAAATTCCTTTTAGTGCGGATTCAGGCCCGGACGACGCGGGCGGTGTTTCCTTCGATGGCGGTCAGGCGCACCCGCTCGCCGGCAGCAATCTCGCTGTTGGCGATACAGGTCCATTCTTCGTTGCCGAGGATCGGCTTCTGGAAGCGTACGCGGCCTTTGTGGAATTCCGACACGCCAGCGGTCAGCAAACCCACTTCGCCAATCACGCTGTCGGCAGTCCAGCGCACATCCGGCTGCTTGCGCCGGAACAGCTTGAACCAAAGCGCGGTGGTGGCCGACGACAGCAGCACCCACAGCAGCACCTGCATGTCCAGCTGCAGGCTGGGGGCAGCCAGCGAAATGAGCGAGACCAGCACGGCACCGATGCCGAACCAGAGGATGAAGAATGTCGGCAGGACCAGTTCGAGCAGGATCAGCGCGATGCCGAATACCAGCCAGATCCACCATTGCATATCCATATGGGCTGCGCCTTCCAGGGGGAGGACTTGAGTTTATGTCAGCGGGGCGGCCTAGGGCCACTTGCAGGGTTGAGGGAAAAGTCCGAAAGGGCTGTAGGGCGACTGCCTGACACATTTTCTGAAGACTGGCGCGCTCTCCTGTAGGAGCGGCCTTGTGTCACGAAAGGGCCGTAAAGCGGCCCCAACAATCTATGCATCACCGCTGAAATCCGGGGGCCGCTATGCGGCCCTTTCGCGACACAAGGCCGCTCCTACAGGGATCTGCGGCGTGCTTGCGATATGTGTTATTGCAGGTCCAGTGCTGCAGTCAGGTCACGCAGCGATTCGAATACCCGGTCCACCTCCGGCAGTACCGGGCGTTTCAAGATCAGCACCGGCACCCCCAGCTCCCGCGCCACCTCCAGCTTCGGCTCGGTCGCCACGCTGCCGCTGTTCTTGCTGATCAGCACATCGATCTTGCGCCGTTGGAACAACGCCCTTTCATCTTCAATATGAAACGGCCCACGCGCACCAATCACTTCACAGCGCGCGTTGCCAGGGCATGCTTCCAGCGCCCGCAAGGTCCAGAACTGCTCCGCTGGAATCTCATCCAGATGTTGCAGCGGCTCTCGCCCCAACGTGAACAGCGGCCTGCGGAACGGTTTGAGTGCCTCGATCAACCCCGCCCAGTCTTCTACCTCGCGCCAGTCGTCCCCCGCCTGCGCCTGCCATGCCGGGCGGCGCAGGGCCCAGCACGGGATACCCGCCATACGGGCAGCGCTGGCGGCATTGCGGCTGATCTGCGCGGCATACGGGTGGGTGGCGTCGATCAGCAGGCTTATGCCCGCCTCGCGCAGGTAACGGGCCAGGCCCTCGGCGCCACCAAAACCGCCGACCCGCACCTGGCATTGCAGGTCCTGCGGCACCCTGCCGATACCGGCCAGGCTGTAGACGTGCTTAGGGCCAAGGCGGCGGGCGATGGCCAGGGCTTCGGTGACGCCACCCAACAGCAGGATACGGGCAGTCATTGCACGCCTGCCTTGCCGACGATGCCGCCCTGGCGGTCGATGGCGAACACTTCCACCTGTACGTGGGCCGGCACCACGCTGCGGGCAAAGGCCAGGGCGTGGGCACACACCGCATCACCCAGGGCGATGCCGGCTGCATGCGCCAGTGCGAGCGCCTGCTGGCTTGTGTTGGCGCCAATGATTGCGGCTTGCAGGGCCGCGTCAGCGCCGATGTCCGCTGCCCAGCCGGCCAGTTGCGGCAGGTCGATGCTGGAGTGGCGGCTGTGCAGGTCCATGTGCCCGGCGGCCAGTTTGCTGATCTTGCCGAACCCCCCGCACAGGGTCAGGCGTGGCACCGGTACCTTGCGCAGGTGCTTGAGCACCGCACCGACAAAATCGCCCATTTCGATCAGGGCGATTTCCGGCAGGCCGTAGACCCGGCGCATGGTGTCCTCACTGGCGTTGCCGGTGCAGGCGGCAATATGCGTGTAGCCGTTGGTGTGGGCCACGTCGATGCCCTGGTGGATCGAGGCGATGTAGGCCGCGCAGGAGAACGGCCGCACGATACCGCTGGTGCCGAGGATCGACAGCCCGCCGAGGATGCCCAGGCGCGGGTTCATGGTTTTCAGCGCCAACTGCTCGCCGCCCTGCACATTGACCGTGACCTCGAAGCCGCCGGGGTAGCCGCACTGGTTGGCCAGCCGCTGCAGGTGCTCGCTGATCATCCGCCGTGGTACCGGGTTGATGGCTGGCTCACCCACCGCCAGCACCAGCCCCGGGCGGGTCACGGTGCCGACGCCGCTACCGGCGACAAAGCGGATGCCCGGCTCGCCCAGCAGGCGTATCTGGCTGAAGAGCAGGGCGCCGTGGGTCACGTCCGGGTCGTCGCCGGCATCCTTGAGGGTGCCGGCTTCGGCGCGCTCGCCAACCAGGCGACAGAACTCCAGGCGCATCTGCACCACCTTGCCCTTGGGCAGGGTGATATCCACGGCATCGTCGCGCTGCCCGGTGAGCAGCAGCTTGGCCGCCGCCAGGCTGGTGGCGGTGGCGCAGCTGCCGGTGGTCAGGCCGCTGCGCAGGGGCGCGGGCTGTTCGCGGGTTTCTTCACGCATCGGCGGGCTTTACCACTTCGAGCAGGGTGATCGGCAGCGCCTGGCGCCAGGTGTCGAATGCGCCCAAGGGTTGGGCATGGGCGACATGGATGCGGGTCAGTTCGCCGCCGTGCTGCTCGCGAAAATGCGCCAGGGCCAGTTCGCTTTGCAGGGTCACGGCATTGGCCACCAGCCGCCCGCCAGGGCGCAGGCTTGCCCAGCAGCGGTCAAGCACGCCTTCGCGGGTAACGCCGCCGCCGATGAAGATGGCATCCGGTTGCTCCAGGCCCTCCAGTGCTGCGGGCGCCTTGCCGCAGACCAGTTGCAGGCCAGGTACACCGAGCGCTTCGCGGTTGTGTTCGATGAAGCCCTGGCGGCCTTCGTCGGCCTCGATGGCCAGGGCGCGGCAGGCGGGGTGGGCGCGCATCCATTCGATGCCGATCGAGCCACAGCCTGCGCCCACGTCCCAAAGCAGTTCGCCGGGCTGCGGTGCCAGGCGCGCCAGGGTAATGGCGCGCACATCGCGTTTGGTCAGCTGGCCGTCGTGGCGGAAGGCGCTGTCGGGCAACCCGGCCAGCCGGTGCAGGCGTGGGGCCTCGGGTGCAGCCAGGCATTCGATGGCGACCAGGTTGAGCGCGGCGATGCCGGTGTGCGGCCAGTCCTGGGCGGTGCCGGCCAGTGCCCGTTCGGCTTCACCACCGAGGTGCTCGAACACTTGCAGGCGGCTGGGCGCGAAGCCACGCTCGCGCAGCAGCGCGGCAATCTGCGCCGGGCTGTTGCCATCGTTGCTCAGCACCAGCAGGCGCATGCCGCTGTACAGGTGGGCATTGAGCGTTGCCAGGGGGCGGGCTACCAGTGACACCACCTGCAGGTCCTGCAGCGACCAGCCCAGGCGGGCAGCGGCCAACGCGCAGGAGGAGGGCATCGACAGCACACGCATTTCGGCGGCAGGCACCTGGCGCGCCAGGCTGGCGCCCACGCCGTAGAACATCGGGTCGCCGCTGGCCAGTACGCACACCGGCTCGCCGCGCAGGGCCAGTACCGGGGTTAGCGAGAACGGGCTGGGCCAGGCCAGTTGTTCAGCGGTGATGCAGCGTGGCAGCAAGGCCAGTTGGCGTGGGCTGCCGACGATCTTCGTGGCGCCCAGCAGGGCGCGCCGGGCTTGTTTGCCCAAGCCAGGGAAGCCGTCTTCGCCGATGCCTATTACTGTCAGCCAAGGGGTCATGTGTTTCAAATCCGCCATTTTGGGGGCGCTTTGCGCCCCTTCGCGGGTGAACCCGCTCCTACAAGGGACCGCGCAGCCATTTGGGCAAAGGTGATCCTGTGGGAGCGGGTTTACCCGCGAAGAGGGCGACGCGGTCCTGAATTTCTACTCAATCAGCCGAGGATGCTCGACCACCGGCTTTTCATGCCGCCGGACAAAGCAGGCATAATACCGCGCCTTCTACACTCAAGCGCACTTTCACAGATTGCCGGACACCCCATTGACCCAGGCCGATGCCCCCCATGTTACCCCTCGTCCCTCGGCCTGCCCGGGGTTGTGGCGCATCGTCAGTGCCCGGGATGGCGGTATCTGCCGTATCAAGCTGCCGGGCGGCCTGCTGCTGGCCGACCAGGCCGACGCCGTGGCCGCGGCAGCCGAGCGCTTTGCCGGCGGCGTAATCGAAGCCACCAACCGGGGTAACTTGCAAATCCGCGGCATCGGCAGCCAGCACCAAGCCCTGGTCGAGACCTTGCTCGCGGCCGGCCTGGGCCCGCGCGATGCAGCCGGCGACGATGTGCGCAACCTGATGCTCAGCCCGCTGGCCGGGTATGATCCAGGCATGCTGCTGGACGCTCGGCCGCTGGCCGGGCAGATCCTCGACCTGCTTGAAGGCACCCCGCGCTTCCACCAGCTATCGGCCAAGTTCGCCGTGCAGCTGGATGCCGGCGAAGGCCTGGCCATGCTCGAACACCCCCACGACCTGTGGCTGTCGGCCCTGCGTCTGGAACAACAGACCTGGCTGGCGTTTGGCCTGGCAAGTTGCCCGCAAGACGGCCAGGTGCTCGGCGCAGTGCCAGTGGGGCAGGGGCTGGCGCTGGTGCGTGCTGTGCTGGAGCGCTTCCTCGACCTGGCAACCCCGGCGCAATCGCGCATGCGCCAGTTGCTTGAGGTGTGCTCGGCAAGCGACTTTGTCGACGGCCTGGGCCTGTGCATTCGCCGCGATGCTGCAGTACTCGCCTGGCGCCGTGAAGCACAACATGCCACATGGCTGGGCATACTGCCCCAGGCGCAGGGCCTGGCCCTTGGCGTGGCCCCACCGCAAGGCCGCCTGACCCCGGCCATGCTGCGCGGCGCCGCACGCGTTGCCTGTGAACTGGGCGATGGCAGCCTGCGCCTGAGCCCCTGGCAAAGCCTGGTGCTGCCCAACCTGCAAACGCTGCACATCGAACACGCCCAGGCCGAGTTGTCCGCACTCGGCCTGCTGTGCCACGCCCATGAGCCGCTGGCACGCATCAGTGCCTGCACCGGCAGCAGTGGCTGCGCCAAGGCGCTGGGCGAGACCAAGGCCGACGCCGTTACCCTGGCCGCACTGCTGGGCCCCGGTTCCCCCGCCAGCGTGCACCTGTCCGGCTGCCCCCGTTCCTGCGCCGTGGCCCATGTGGCCCCGGCCACCCTGCTGGCCCGCTCGCCGGGCCGCTATGACCTGTACCTGCGTGACGCGCGCCAGCCGGGCTTTGGCGCCCTGCGCGGCACCGACCTTACCTTGAATGAAGCAGGCGCCATGCTCGACCTGCCGACGGAGCACCTTGATGATTGACTACATCCGCGATGGTCAGGAGATCTATCGCAATTCCTTCCGGATCATCCGCGAGGAAGCCCGACTCGAGCGGATCCCCGCAGACCTCGAAAAGCTCGCCGTACGGGTGATCCACGCCTGTGGCATGGTCGACGCCATCGATGGCCTGCAGTTCTCCGAAGGCGCCGGCCGTGCCGGGCGCGAGGCGCTGCTGAACGGCGCGCCGATCCTGTGCGATGCGCACATGGTGGCCGAAGGCATCACCCGTGCCCGCCTGCCAGCGGACAACAAGGTCATCTGCACCCTGCGTGACCCGAGCGTGCCGGGCCTGGCCAAGGACGCCGGCAACACCCGTTCCGCCGTGGCCCTGGAACTGTGGCGCCCGCACCTGGAAGGCAGCGTGGTGGTGATCGGCAACGCCCCCACCGCGCTGTTCTACCTGCTGGAAATGCTTGACGCCGGTGCCCCCAAGCCGGCGCTGATCCTCGGCTTCCCGGTCGGTTTCGTCGGCGCTGCCGAGTCCAAGGCCATGCTCGCCGCCGACAGCCGCGGTGTTCCGTTTGTAATCATGCAAGGCCGCCTGGGCGGCAGCGCGATGGCCGCCGCCGCGGTCAACGCCCTGGCCACGGAGGTGGAATGATGGCGCCGCGTGGACGACTGTTGGGCCTGGGCGTGGGCCCGGGCGACCCTGAACTGATCACCCTCAAGGCCCTGCGCCTGCTGCGCGAAGCACCGGTGGTGGGCTACTTCGTGGCCAAGGGCAAGCGTGGCAATGCCTTCGGCATCATCGAGGCGCACCTGCAGCCCGAGCAGACCCTGCTGCCGCTGGTTTACCCGGTCACCACCGAAGTGCTGCCGGCGCCGTTGTCGTACGAACAGGTGATCAGCGACTTCTACGACGAAGCCAGCGTGCAGGTGGCCGAGCACCTGGATGCCGGCCGCGACGTGGCGGTGATCTGCGAAGGCGACCCGTTCTTCTACGGCTCCTACATGTACCTGCACGACCGCTTGGCACAGCGTTACGAAGCCGAGGTAATCCCGGGCGTCTGCTCGATGCTGGGTGGCGCTTCGGTGCTGGGTGCGCCGCTGGTGTATCGCAACCAGAGCCTGTCGGTACTGTCTGGCGTATTGCCGGCCGAGGAGCTCAAGCGCCGCCTGGCTGACGCCGATGCGGCGGTGATCATGAAGCTTGGCCGCAACTTCCCCAAGGTGCGCGAGGTGTTGGCCGAACTGGGCCTGGACGGCCGCGCGCTGTATGTAGAACGCGCGACCATGGCCAACCAGAAGATCGTGCCGCTGGACCAGGTCGACCCGCAGTCGTCGCCGTACTTCTCGCTGATCATCGTGCCGGGGGAAAAATGGCAGGGCTGAACATGCACAAGGCACCGGCAATCGTCATTCTTGGCCCGGGCAGCCTGGCTACCGCGCAGCGTATCCAGCAGTGTTATCCACAGGCATCGATCCATGGCCTGGAAGGCCGGGTCGAGGGTGCCGACGTCTACTACGGTGCGTTCGGCGATACCTTGCGCGGGCTGTACCAGCAGGGCACGCCGATCATCGCCCTGTGTGCCGCAGGTATCGTCATTCGCAGCCTGGCCAGCCTGCTCAACGAGAAGGGCGTGGAGCCGCCGGTGCTGGCCGTGGCCGAGGATGGCAGCGCAGTGGTGCCGTTGCTCGGTGGCCTGGGCGGCGTGAACGTGATGGCACGCGAAATCGCTGAGGTGTTGGGCGTCGCTGCTGCCATCACCACCAGTGGTGAACTGCGCTTTGGCACCTGCCTGTTGAACCCGCCGCAGGGCTATGCCCTGGCGGACATCGAGCAAGGCAAGCGCTTTGTCTCCGACCTGCTGGCTGGCGAGTCGGTGCGCATCGAAGGTGACGCGCCATGGTTGCTGCAGGCGCAGTTACCTGCCAGCGAAGCGGCGCAACGCACCATTCATGTGGGGCATCAGGCGCGTCCGGCCAACCGCGACGAGTTGCTGATCCACCCGCGCTCTGTGGTCGTGGGGGTTGCAGGCGGCAATCTGCACGGTATTCGTACGGCCTTGCAGCAGGCCGGCATCGCTGAGCCTTCAGTGGCCTGCGTGCTGGCGGATGAGCAGGCCATGGCCGACAGCGCCTTGCACGAAGCGGCGCAGGCCCTGGGTGTTGCCTTGCGCTTCGCTGCCAGGCCCGGCGACGTGGCCAGCATGGTGGCTGCGGTGTTACCAGATGCCGAGTTGATTGAAGAGGCAGAAGTGGTCATCGCGGTGGCGCCTGCCCCGGTTGAAGTGGCGCAGATCGGTCGCCGTCGCGGCCGCCTGGCGGTGATCGGCCTGGGCCCAGGTGCTGCCGAATTGATGGTGCCGGCGGTCAAGGCCGAACTGGCGCGGGCCGAGGATGTGCTGGGTTACGAAACCTATGTGCGCATGGCCGGCCCATTCCGTGACGATCAAGTGCTGCACTGCACCGACAACCGTGAAGAAATGCAGCGCGCCAGGCATGCCTTCGAGCTGGCGGCCCAGGGCCGTTCGGTGGTGGTGGTGTCGTCGGGCGACCCTGGCGTTTTCGCCATGGCGGCGGCGGTACTCGAAGCGCTGCACGAGTCGAGTGACCCGGCGTGGCACCGCGTCGACCTCGAGATCCTGCCGGGGGTTTCGGCCTCGCTGGCGACCGCCGCCCAGGCAGGCGCGCCGCTGGGGCATGACTTCTGCGTGATGTCGCTGTCGGACAACCTCAAGCCTTGGTCGATCATTGAAAAGCGCCTGGACCTGGCCGCGCAGGCTGACCTGGTGCTGGCCTTCTACAACCCCATTTCCAAATCTCGGCCACACCAGCTTGGTGTGGCATTGGAGGTTGTACGTCGCCATAGGGAGGGGAACACGCCTGTAGTCCTTGGCCGTGACATCGGTAGGCCGGGGCAGACGCTGAAGGTAGTCACCTTGGCCGAACTGCTGCCAGAAATGGTCGACATGCGCACCATGGTTCTGATCGGCTCCTCTACAACCTGCGTGTTTCCTCGCCTCTCGGGCGGGGTCTGGGCCTACACGCCGCGTTGGTACCCTTCGGCCAGCTAGTTGCGACGGAAACGCTTCAGTGCGCTGCGTTTCGAGCGTGCTGGCTAAGGTGGCTGCCCCTGCCTCCAGGGGTAACCACCAAGGAGTTTCACATGTCCGAAGCAATGCAAATCGCAACAACCAACGATGCCGCGATCCTGGTCGAAGGCAACCTGCTGGCCTGTGGCGCAGGCATGTCTGCGCAAAACCGTCATGACGTCAAGAACGCTTTTCACTTTGCTACCCTGGTAGCTGACAGTAAGTTCGATGCAGAAAAGCAGAGCCGCGAGTGGTACAACCAATTTATCGACGTCATGCGTGACATCGGTTTCACCATCCCTCGGCGTAGCTTCGAACTGAATACCTCGGCAGAGCTGTCGGTCACCGTAGGTGCGGTGGCTATCCGCACAATCGGTGCGGTCGGCAATGCACTACTGGGTGGCACCAAGCTGGGCGAGCTGGCGAAATCGGCCTTCGATGCTCTGGTTACCGTTAAAAGCGACGCCAAGATCATCGATCACAAACGCAGCAACAAAGCGCGCGGCATGGTTGGCATGGCTGCCTGTATCGAAACTGCGAACAACGATGTGGTCATGGTGGTGAACTGCATCCAGGCTTCTGCCCCGCAACTGGATAGCGACATCCTGGGCATCCAGTGGAAGCTGGACAAGACCCAGTACTACGCGGGCACGGCGGTGCTCATCCTAAATAATGTCGTTTACGACCATGCCCGCGCATCCGTGGAAAACAAACTTGGCGTGCGCACCGTCGAGAACGTTCTGCAGTACGACATCTGATGGCAGGGCGGCGTCCTGTTGACGCCGCCTTTTTCGATTCCTTTTGTGACGAGACAACGCAATGGATAGAACATCTGAGCAACTGATGTTGATCGGTGGGACGGCCTTGGTTTACCCGGTGGGGGCTAGTGAGATACAGCGCCGGGCCGCCTTCGACTCGATACTGTACGCGCAGCTGGTGGCCAACAAGAACGCTGGCTCACGTTTTGGAAACTACGAAAACTGGTACGCCGCCACCCGAGAGGCCTACCGCCAACTGGGCTGGATCAAGCTGGCCAGCACTCATGACTTGAAGCAATTGGGTCAACCCGCGCGTAGCGCGTATATCCAGCCACTGGAAGCCTGGCTGAAGATTCGCTCGATTTGCCCTGAAGTGGTCCTTGCGACAGTCAAGGCCGGCCTGAGCAAATCTGCTGAAGGTTTACGCCATATGCTGAAGTACAGCGCTCAGGAACAAGGGCAGCGTTCGAAGCTTGTATTCGAAATCGGCCTGCTCAAGCCGGGGCCAGCGCTGGACCTGTGCAGCATCACGATGCACATCGACGAGCGTATCTCGGGCATTCCGCTGGATGTGTTGTTGAGTGAACAGGTGCTCCGCGGTGAAGCCGAGTTCAATGGTGTTTCGCTGATGCTGGATAACGGGCGCTTCCAACACCAGCGAGTTGAACTGCAAGCACTTATGGAACACAAGGATGCCCAAGGTGATTACCGGTTTGACCCTTACGCATCAGTAACGGGGACAGCATCATGACTTCAGTCGCCCCTGCGGTAATCGGTGCGGGTATTGTCTCGTTCTTGCCGGGCATTTGCGCTGCCCAGGCAAGCAAGGTGAAACTGGCCTTGGCAATGGCCGAGCGTGCAGCCCACAGTGCCTTCCAGGAAAAAGTGATTACTGACTGGTTTGCCTATTATCGAAACCAGCTGAAATTCATGGGTTGGGACGCCGTGACCGCCGAGCAGATTCATTGGCCGGATAAAGGCCGTACCCGTCAGACAGATCAGGTGCTTGCGACGATTTCCAAGGCCGCTGGTGACAGTTTTGCCTCGACAACCGATATTTCCATGAAAAAGCTTCTTTCAGACCCGAAAGCACTTCGCAGGCTTGAAGCAAGCGCGTTTGAACGGCAGCACTTCCAACTTTTGCCGTGCGCCCCGGGCGGTGCAAACAGGGTGGATATGGTGATTTACCACGAGACGGACAAGCAATCGGTGTTCAGTGCAGGGTTTATTCAGCACAAGCGTAGCCACAAGAATGTGCGTGCAGAATTGGTACGCTTCAACATCCTGGCGTTCGAAAATACCTATTTACCCAAAGTAAAGGACCGTGTCGTCAAAGCCGCGCAGGAACAGATTCATGATTACGCCATTTAAGGCAACAGGTAACCGCGGATACCGGTAAAGATGATCTGCGCGGCCAGGGCGCAGACGAACAGCCCCATCAACCGGCTGACAATCTGCAGGCCCTGGTCGCCGAGTACGCGCTCGATACGGTGCGAGAGGTAGAGCACCAGGCCAACGGTGAAGCTGGCCAAGGCGATGCTGATGATGGCCAGCAGCTTGTCGTCCCAGTGCGGCTGGCTGACGCCCATCACCAGCAGTGCCCCGATGGTACCCGGCCCGACGGTGAGGGGGATGGTGAGCGGCACGATCGTGACATCCTGCTGCACGCTGTCAGCCTGAACCGCGGATTTGCCCTGGGCCATGCCCAGCGCCGAAATGAACAGCACGCTACCGGCGCCGATACGGAAGGCGTCGGCGGTGATGCCGAAAATACCGAAGATCGCCCGCCCGAACAGGTACAGCAGCACACTGGCGATAAGCGCGGCAAAGGCCACCTTCCAGGCCAGTTGCTTGCGCTCCTTGCTGGAGTGGCCACGGGTCAGGCTGATGAAGCACGACAACACGAAGAACGGGCTGTAGAGCACCAGCATTTTCAGGTAGACGCTGAATAACTCATGGAGCATGGGGGCTGATCCTTGGCGAAGGTGGGGTCATGTAGGAGCGGCCTTGTGTCGCGATCGGGCTGCGTAGCAGCCCCCGGTTTCCAGGCTGTAGCATAGACCTTGGGGCTGCTGCGCAGCCCGATCGCGACACAAGGCCGCTCCTACAAAGGAATTCGTCAGCCGTTAAGAAATATGCGCCGGGTTGACCTGGGCTTCGCGCTGGTTGGCCCAATACTGGATCAGTTCGCGCAACTGCGACAACTCCACCGGCTTGGCCATGTGCCCGTCCATGCCGGCCAGCCGCGCGCGTTCCTTGTGTTCGGCCAGAATGTGCGCAGTCAGCGCCACCACCGGGGTGCGCTGGCGTTGGTTGGCGGCTTCCCAGGCACGCAACTGTTGGGTGGCCGAGAAACCATCCAGGATCGGCATCTCGCAGTCCATCAACACCAGGTCGTAGCGCTGCGCTTTCATCGCCTGTAAGGCTTCTTCGCCATTGCAGGCGGTGTCCGGCTGCAGGTTCAGCTTGCCGAGCATGCCGCGAATCACCTTGGTCGAGATGCTGTTGTCTTCGGCGACCAGCACGCGGAAGTCACCAGGCAGGTCCAGTGCCTGCGGGACGCCGGGCAGGCTGGCCGGCACCGCCTGCTCGCGGCCGCGCTGGGCCAGTTCCTCGGCCAGGGTGGTTTTCAGCGTGTAGCCGGCCACCGGCTTGGCGAGTATGCGTTTGACCCCGGCGTTACGCGCGATGACTTTGCTGGGCGCATTGCTGATGCCGGTGAGCATCACCACCAGAATGTCGTGGTTAAGGCTGGGGTCTTCCTTGATCTTGGCGGCCAGTTGCATGCCGGTCATGCCGGGCATGTTCTGGTCCAGCAGCACCGCATCGAAGTAGTCGCGCAGGTGCGCCTTGGTGCGCAACAGGGCCAAGGCTTCCTTGCCTGACGGCACTGCGCTGACGTTCATGCCCCAGGCGCTGCACTGCTGCACCAGCACCTTGCGGCAGGTGTCGTTGTCGTCCACCACCAGTACGCGGGCATCGCGCAGTGGGCCGTCGAGGTCGGCCGGTGGCTGCTCAAGACGCGAAGGGTCCAACGGCAAGGTCAGCCACAGGGTATTGCCCATGCCGGTGCTGCTCTTGATGCCGAATTCGCCCTGCATCAACCCGATCAACTGTTTGGCGATGACCAGCCCGAGGTGGCCGCCCAGCTTGTTGCTGGAGAGGAAGTGGTGGCTGTGCAGTTCGGCCTGCAGCAACGCTTCGCGGTCGGTGGCAGGCAGCGGTTCGCCGCTGTCCTGCACGGCAATGCGCAGGCGTGGTACCTCGCCACGTTGGTCCAGGGCCACCACCAGCAGGATCTCGCCCTGGTCGGTGTTTTTCAGTGCGTTTTCCAGCAGGCTCGACAAGGCCTGGCGCAGGCGCGTCGGGTCACCACTGATCACCCGCGGTACTTGCGGTTGGGTAAAGCTGATCAACTCGATGTTCTGTTGCTCGGCCTTGGCGCGGAAGATATTCAGGCAATCCTCGATCAGCGCGTTGAGGTCGAACTGCACGTCATCCAGTTCGATCTGCCGGGATTCCAGTTTGGAAATGTCGAGAATTTCGTTGATCAACGTGAGCAGTTCGTTGCCGGCGCTGTGAATGGTCTGCACATAATCGCGCTGCTTGACCGATAACGGTGTGCCCAGCAGCAGCTCGGTCATGCCCAGCACGCCGTTCATTGGCGTGCGGATTTCGTGGCTGATCTTGGCCAGGAACTCGGCCTTGGCGTTGATCTCGGCGTCGCTGGCGGCCAGCGCCCGGCTGGCACTGAAGCGCTCTTCGCTCATGCGTCGCAGGCGTTCGCTGACTGCCAGGTTGAGCAGCAGGCCGCTGACCACGGTCAGGCCCAGCAGAATGCACAGCAGCCACGGTGTCGAGGTGCGGGTAAGGCCGAGCAGGGCCGGCAGCAGCACCAGGCCGCCGAGGTTGAACACCACCATGGCCAAGCTGAACAGGCGCCCGGGAGGGTAGCCCCTGTACCAGTGGTAGCTGCTGACCAGCAGCATGCTCACGCTGCCCAGCGCCATCAGGGCGTAGGTCATCAGGTTGAGCGGCAGGGTGTCGACGAACAGCAGCACCAGGCCACTGACCCCGACAATCAGCATTTCAGCTTGCAGCAGGCGGTTCAGCCGTGGCGAATTGCACGGCGAGAAGAAGTGCTGGGTGAAATACAGCCCGGCCAGGCCGGCCAGCACCAGGGTCAGGTAGGCGGCGGGCGTTTGCGCACTGTGCCAGACATGCCACCAGGGGCCGCTGAGGTTCAGCAGGATCAGGCCACTTAGCAGCATCAGGCCGTGGTACAGCGCCAGGATCAAGGTGGTGCTGGAGCGGCTGTAGAGGAAGCGGACCAGGTTGTGCATGATCAGCATCACCAGGCCGCCGAACAGCATGCCGAACAACAGTGGCTGGCTCTGGTCGGAGGCGGCCTCGGCTGCAGGCTCCAGGCTGATGGCCGGGCGCAGTTGGTGCTCGGAAACCAGGCGCAGGTAGATATCCAGCGGTTGCTTGCTGTTGGGCAGGGGCAGTACATGGTCGCTGCCGCGCAGGGTCGGGCTGGCATTGCCGGCCTGGCGCCCATGGTGCAGCTGACGCAGAAGTTGGTCGCCTTCGAGGGCGTAGAGGTCCAGGCCAGAGAGGTCTGGGGCAAATACCCGTAGCAGTTTTTCCTGGTCGCCTGGGTCCAGGCGGTAATGCAGCCACAAGGCCTGTTCTGCCGGGGCGGCATCCAGGTCGGCAAGCGCGAGTGGGCTGAACTGGTTGCGGTAGCGCTCGGAGCGCACGTCACTCAGTTGCAGGTTGGCCTGTTCGTCGAGCAGAACGCTCCAGCCTCCGTCATGGTCGGCCAAAGCCGGGAACATGCAGAGCAAGGTCAGCAAGCTGACGATCAGAGCTGAGGCAATCCGAAGCCGACGCACTACGAAATCCCTTCTTAGCCGATGTGCCGGGTATTAACTATGCGCGGCGCGCCAAGTCGAAGGCAAGGCCCATGCCGGGCCTTGTCGACGAGCCGGGTGCCGCGTGCGCATGGCACCGCGGCGCTCCGGTAGTGGTTACTGCTGGTGCTCACCGCGCTCACGGGCGATGGCCCGGTAGCCGATGTCAGTACGGTAGAAGCTACCGTTCCAGTTTACTTCCTTGGCCAGGCGATAAGCCTGCTGCTGTGCGTCGGCAACGGTGCTGCCCATGGCGGTGGCGCACAGTACGCGGCCGCCGTTGCTGACCACTTTGCCATCCTTGAGCGAAGTACCGGCATGGAACACCTTGCCTTCAATCTTGGCTGCAGCGTCCAGGCCGTTGATCACGTCGCCCTTGGCGTAGTCGCCCGGGTAACCGCCGGCGGCCAGTACCACGCCCAGGCTCGGGCGCGGGTCCCACTGGGCCTCGACCTTGTCCAGTGCCTTGGCGAAGGCAGCTTCGATCAGCAGCACCAGGCTCGATTCCAGGCGCAGCATGACGGGTTGGGTTTCCGGGTCGCCGAAGCGGCAGTTGAACTCGATGACCTTGGGGTTGCCCGCCTTGTCGATCATCAGGCCAGCATAGAGGAAACCGGTGTAGACGTTGCCTTCCTCGGCCATGCCGCGCACGGTCGGCCAGATCACCTGGTCCATCACGCGCTGGTGCACGTCGGCAGTCACCACCGGGGCAGGGGAGTAGGCACCCATGCCGCCGGTGTTCGGGCCAGTGTCCTGGTCGCCGACGCGCTTGTGGTCCTGGCTGGTGGCCATCGGCAGCACGTTGTGGCCGTCGACCATGACGATGAAGCTGGCTTCTTCGCCATCGAGGAACTCTTCGATCACCACGCGCGAACCGGCTTCACCGAAGGCGTTGCCGGCCAGCATGTCACGCACGGCGGCTTCGGCTTCTTCGAGGGTCATGGCGACGATCACGCCCTTGCCCGCGGCCAGGCCGTCGGCCTTGATCACGATCGGCGCGCCTTTTTCCTGCAGGTAGGCCAGTGCTGGCTCGATCTCGGTGAAGTTCTGGTAGTCGGCGGTCGGGATCTTGTGACGCGCCAGGAAGTCCTTGGTGAACGCCTTGGAACCTTCCAGTTGGGCCGCGCCCTTGGTTGGGCCGAAGCAGTCCAGGCCGCGACTGCGGAACAGGTCGACCACGCCGATGACCAGCGGGGCTTCCGGGCCGACGATGGTCAGGTCGACGTTTTTTTCGGCGAAGTCGGCCAGTTGCTCCAGGGCGCAGACGTCGATGGCGACGTTCTCGCACTTGGCTTCAATGGCGGTGCCGGCGTTGCCCGGGGCAACGAAGACTTTCTCGACGCGTGGGTCCTGGGCGACTTTCCAGGCCAGGGCGTGCTCACGGCCGCCGCTGCCGATGATCAAAACTTTCATGTCAAAACCTCTATATGGCGGCGAACCTCGGCCCCTGTGTAGGAGCGGGTTTACCCGCGAATGCGGCGGTGAATCCACCATCGTATTCGCGGGTAAACCCGCTCCTACACAGGGGCCGAGGTATGCTCGGCCAGCTGAATTAGTGGCGGAAGTGGCGCATGCCAGTGAAGACCATCGCGATACCTGCCTCGTCGGCAGCAGCAATCACCTCGGCATCACGCATCGAACCACCCGGCTGGATCACGGCGCTGATACCCACTTTAGCGGCATTGTCGATGCCGTCACGGAACGGGAAGAACGCGTCCGAAGCCATTACCGCGCCCTGTACCTGCAGGCCAGCATGCTCGGCCTTGATTGCAGCAATGCGGGCGGAGTTGACGCGGCTCATCTGGCCGGCGCCCACACCGATGGTCTGGCGCTGCTTGGCGTAGACGATGGCGTTGGACTTGACGAACTTGGCCACTTTCCAGGCAAATACCAAGTCGTGGATTTCTTGCTCGGTCGGCGCACGCTTGGTGACGATCTTCAGGTCATCGGCGGTGATCATGCCGATATCACGGCTTTGTACCAGCAGGCCGCCGTTGACACGCTTGAAGTCCCAACCGGCAGCGCGCTCGGCTGGCCATTCGCCGCATTCCAGCAGGCGAACATTCTGCTTGGCAGCGACCACGTCGCGGGCAGCCTGGGAAATTTTCGGGGCGATGATCACTTCGACGAACTGGCGCTCGACGATGGCCTTGGCGGTTTCGCCGTCCAGTTCGCGGTTGAAGGCGATGATGCCGCCGAATGCCGACTCGGTGTCGGTCGCGTAGGCCAGGTCGTAGGCCTTGCGGATACCGCCTTCTTCTTCAGGCACCACAGCCACGCCGCATGGGTTGGCGTGCTTGACGATGACGCAGGCCGGCTTGACGAAGCTCTTCACGCACTCCAGCGCGGCGTCGGTGTCGGCCACGTTGTTGAACGACAGTTCCTTGCCCTGCAGCTGCACGGCAGTGGAAATGCTGGCTTCGCCTTTTTTGGCTTCTACGTAGAACGCCGCGCTCTGGTGCGGGTTCTCGCCGTAGCGCATTTCTTGGGCCTTGACGAACTGGCTGTTGAAGGTGCGCGGGAACTCGCTGCGTTCTTCAGTGCTCAGGGTGTCCTTGGCCTGGTCGATGGTGCCCATGTAGTTGGCGATCATGCCGTCGTAGGCGGCAGTGTGCTCGAACGCCTTGAGCATCAGGTCGAAGCGCTGGGCGTAGGTCAGGCCACCGGCCTTGAGGCCTTCGACGATGCCGGCGTAGTCGCTGGCGTTGACCACGATGGCCACGTCCTTATGGTTCTTGGCAGCCGAGCGGACCATGGTCGGGCCGCCGATGTCGATGTTCTCGATGGCGGTTGGCAGGTCACAGCCAGGCTTGGAAATGGTGGCTTCGAACGGGTACAGGTTGACCGCAACCAGGTCGATCGGCTTGATGCCGTGCTCGTTCATGATGGCGTCGTCGGTACCGCGACGGCCGAGGATGCCGCCGTGAATCTTCGGGTGCAGGGTTTTGACCCGGCCATCCATCATTTCGGCGAAGCCGGTGTAGTCGGCCACTTCCACCGCGTTCACGCCGTTGTCCTTGAGCAGCTTGTAGGTGCCGCCAGTGGACAGGATCTCGACACCGAGCTGTTGCAGCTCACGGGCGAATTCGAGGATACCGGTCTTGTCGGAGACGCTGATCAGGGCGCGGCGGACTGGCAGGCGGGTAGTCTGGTCGGTCATTTCGGGTTCCAATAACGCGGTGGAGTCAGCAAAAAAGGCGCCTCTGTTCAGGGAGCCGCCTTTTCTGGTTGGGATTCTGGCTTACAGCAAGTCGTACTGCTTGAGCTTCTTGCGCAGGGTGCCTCGGTTCAGCCCGAGCATCTCGCTGGCCTTGGTCTGGTTGCCCTTCACGTAGTTCATCACGCTTTCGAGCAGGGGCGCCTCGACTTCGGAGAGCACCAGGTTGTACACGTCCGTGACGGTCGCGCCTTCGAGGTGGGCGAAGTAGTTGTGCAGCGCCTTCTCGACGCTGTCGCGAAGGGTCTGGCCCTCTTCGCTCGGCGTGTTCAGGTGCTGTTTCAGGTTGGCGTTGTCGCTCACGGGCGTTGTTCCACTCACAAAATTCTCGGTCATCATCGTCATGCGGCCACCCCTTGTCCGTCCTCTGTCTCAAGGCTCTGTCGACGCTCGCTGAAAAACGCACGAACGTTGGCGCACTGCGCTTGTGTGTCTTCCAAAGCGTTGAACCGGGAGCGAAACTCCTTGCCGCCGGGTCGTGTTGCCAGGTACCAGCCAACGTGCTTGCGGGCGATACGTACGCCCATCACATCGCCATAAAAGGCATGCAACGCGGCCAAGTGCTCCAGCAGGATGCGTTCCACTTCGTCCAGCTGCGGCGCCGGCAGGTATTCACCGGTGCGCAGGTAATGCTCGACCTCGCGAAAGATCCATGGCCGCCCTTGGGCAGCCCGGCCAATCAGCAGGCCATCGACCCCGGTGGCGTCCAGCACCGCCCGGGCCTTTTCTGGCGAAGTGATATCGCCGTTGGCAAAAACCGGGATCGACACCGCCTGCTTGATGGCAGCGATGGTGTCGTATTCGGCGTCGCCTGTGTACAGGTCAGCGCGTGTGCGGCCATGCACCGCCAGCGCCTGGATGCCGGCCTGCTCGGCGATTTTCGCCACGTTCAGGCCGTTCTTGTTCGCCCGGTCCCAACCCGTGCGGATCTTCAGGGTTACCGGAACATCCACGGCGCCGACCACGGCGTGGAGGATCTCGTGAACCAGGGCTTCATCTCTCAATAAAGCAGAGCCTGCAGCTTTGTTGCAGACTTTTTTTGCCGGGCAGCCCATGTTGATATCGATGATCTGGGCGCCTGCCTCGACGTTGGCCTGTGCCGCCGCTGCCATCATCTGCGCATCACCCCCGGCGATCTGTACCGAGCGTGGCTCGGGATCACCTTCATGGATGCGGCGCAGGCTCGACTTGCGGCTGTTCCACAGGCTCATGTCGCTGCTGACCATTTCCGACACCACCATGCCGGCGCCCAGGCGCTGGCAAAGTGTACGGAAAGGCTGGTCCGTGACCCCGGCCATGGGCGCGAGGATCAGGTTGTTGCGTAGTGTGTATGGGCCGATGCGTACCGCCGACATAGGTGATCCCTGTTGTGGGGCCGAATCTTGGAGTTCGAAAAAGGGTTGGCATGATACCCGCTCTCGGTGACCGGATAAAGATGGATTTGGATAAAATCTGAACAGTTGTCGGCTTATGACTTTTGGTGCGAGTGAGGGCTGGGGGCTGCTTTGCAGCCCATTCGCGGCACAAGGCCGCTCCCACAGGGGGAGGAGGGCCTGCCCTTTTATTCCGGCGAACGGAAGCTCAGGCTGTAGTTCACCGCCTTCGGCCCTGGGTCGAGGATGTCCAGGGCGATGTGGATCGGTGTCTGGCTGGGCATTTCGCCACGCCCGGCCAGTTCACCCGACAAGTACTCGCTGGGCTTGAACCGGCGGCTGGCAATCAGCTGGCCATTGAGGTCGGCGAAGCGCAGCTCCAGTAGCGGGAATGGCTGGGCGAACGGTGCGCGGTTGTAGATGATTGCATCAACGATCAGCGCGCCCTTGAAGTCCGGGTGGCTGCGCACCACCAGGTTGCTGCTCTTGATCCGGGCAATGTCGACGCGGGTGGGCACCTGGCAGCCGACGAGCGGGCAGATCTGTTGGAAGATCGGCCGATACTGGTCCTGGCGGGCCATTTCGTCGAAGTGGAACCACACGTACTGGAACGCCAGCAGGCCAGCGGCCAGCAGGGTCAGCACGCCCCACAGCAGGCGTTTGCCCCAGTTGGGTGCGGGTTTTTCCCAGCCCAGTTGCAGTGGGTCGTCGACCACATCGACCAGCGGCTCCTTGCGCGACGGTTTGCTGGTAAGGCTGCTGGTCAGGCCTGGCTCCAGGCGCTCGCCAGGCACTGCCTCGACCGGGTCGTCGTCGCGCGCCGACAGATGCAGCGGCAGCGGCTCATCGTCGCGGGCGCTCAGGCCCTTTTCCGGCAATTCGTCATCGCTGGCGCGCAGGGGTTCGCTGAATACCTCGGGCTCATCGATTTCGGCCGTGCGGTGCACGGGCGGTTCGTCGTCGATGTCCAGCTCCAGGTTGCCGCCCAGGGTCGGTTCGGTGCGCTCGCCGGGGCCGGGCTGCAGGTCCTGCTCCAGGGGCTCCGGCTCCAGCAGCACAGGCGCGGGTTCCGCTGGCTGCTGCAGCTCGAAGGGCTCGTCGGTGGCCGTGCCGAACAGGTCGTCGACATGTTCGTCTGCTTGCGGTTCGTCGCGCCGCGCCTGCAAGCCGTCATCCTGCTTGGCCGGGTGCGCCGAGGCAGGCTGGCCGCGGCGCTCAAGGCGCTCCAGTTCCTTGTCGAGGTCCAGTGCATCAAGCGCCTGGGCGGTGAGCGCCCAATCCTCGTCAGGGGTGCTGCTGCGTGCACTGAGGGCCGGTTCAGGAGGGATCGCCGCTTCCACCGCTGGTTCGGCAGGTGCCGCAGGGGCTGCTGGCAGCGCTGCAGGGGCGCTGGCGCTGCGGTTCTGCTCCAGCAGCTGCTTGGCAGCGTTGAACACCTGCAGGCAGTGGCCACAGCGCACCACGCCGCGAGCCACGCTCAACTGGTGGTGAGTGACGCGAAAGCTGGTCTGGCAATGCGGGCACTGGGTGACGAAACTGTCGGTCATGCGGCGATCCGGGAGCTGTGCAGAGAAGTATTCTAGGCCCGCTTAGCGGCGCCGACCACTGATACGCACCCAGCCGTCGCGCACGACGATCGGGTCCAGCTCAAAGTCGGCAGCGTAGGCGGCGGCCACTTCTTCGCCCTGTTCGGCGAGGATGCCCGACAGCGCCAACAGGCCACCTGGGCGGACCAGCCCGGACAGTTGCGGCGCCAGCGACACCAGCGGGCCGGCAAGGATATTGGCAACCAGCACGTCGGCCTGCATCGCCGGCATGTGCTCGGGCAGGAACAGCGCCAGCTTCTCGTCGGCAATGCCGTTGCGCTGGGCGTTGTCGCGCGAAGCCTCGATGGCTTGCACGTCGATGTCGGTACCGACCGCTTCACGGGCGCCGAGCAGCAGCGCGGCGATGGCCAGGATGCCCGAGCCGCAGCCGAAGTCCAGCACCTGGGTGCCGTCGAGCTGTTGGCCGTCGAGCCATTCCAGGCACAGGGCGGTGGTGGGGTGGGTGCCGGTACCGAAAGCCAGGCCCGGGTCGAGCAGCAGGTTGACCGCGTCTTTTTCAGGGGCATCGTGCCAGCTCGGCACGATCCACAGGCGACGGCCGAAGCGCATCGGCTGGAAGTTGTCCATCCAGCTGCGTTCCCAGTCCTGGTCCTCAATCACTTCGGCCTGGTGCTCGGGCAGCTCGGCGCCAGTCAGCAGGCGCAGGTGGGCGAACACCTGCTCAGGGTCGGCATCGGCCTCGAACAGGGCCAGCAGGTGGGTGTGCGACCACAGCGGGGTGGTGTTCAGGTCGGGTTCGAAGATCGGTTGATCTTCGGCGTCCATGAACGTGACCGAGACGGCGCCCACTTCAAGCAGGGCGTCTTCGTAGGTTTCGGCTTGTTCCGGGCTGATGGCCAGGCGTACTTGCAGCCAGGGCATGGCGGGCACCTTTGGTAAATCGACAGAGGGCAGCCCTAGGCTGCGCGAAGGCTGGCAGTTTACGCGAGTGCGTGGGGTTTGTAGAGAAGGGCAGGCGCGGACCCTGTGGGAGCGGCCTTGTGTCGCGATTGGGCCGCAAAGCGGCCCCGGGATTTCAGCATCGACTCAGAAGTTGCTGGGGCTGCTTTGCAGCCCAATCGCGACGCAAGGCCGCTCCCACAGGGGGGGGCGTGGTGAATCAGACAAAGCAGAGCGAAAGCGACTCGGCTATATAAGCAGGCTTATCTTCACCTTCAATCTCCAGCGTGGCAATTGCCTTGAGCAGCCACTGCCCCGGCTTTTTCTCCGTCACTTCGGCCAGGTCCACCTTCAAGCGCACCTGGCTGTCGACCTTGACCGGCTGGATGAAGCGCACACTGTCCAGCCCGTAGTTCACCACCATCTTCAGCCCTTGCGGCAGTACCAGGATGTCCTCCATCAACACAGGGATCAGCGACAAGGTCAGAAAGCCATGGGCGATGGTGCCGCCAAACGGGGTTTTTGCCGCTTTTTCCGGGTCGACATGGATGAACTGGAAGTCGCCGGTAGCCTCGGCGAACAGGTTGATACGCTGCTGGTCGATCTTCAGCCAGGCCGAGCGGCCCAGTTCCTTACCAACGTATTGCGAAAGCGCTGTAACCGGTACATGGGGCATCGCGGACTCTCCGGGTTGTCAGTTGGTACGAAAGTGCAAGATCAGCACGGCGAACCGTTTCAGTCAAGTTGCCCGTTTTTCGGCGAATATCGGTCTATAGCTGCGCGTGCTTATAATGGCGGCCATGCCCGAGGGAGATGCTTATGCTGTTGCGTGGTTTGACCTGGCTGGTGCTGTTCCAGCTGCTGGGGACGGCGATCAATCACCTGTTTGTGCCGTTTTTGCCGGGGCCGATCATCGGCCTGTTGCTGCTGTTGTTCTTCCTCATGGCCCGTGGTGAGGTCGGCAAACCGTTGAACGAAGCTGCCAGCAGCCTGCTGCGCTACCTGCCGCTGCTGCTGGTGCCGCCGGCTGTGGGGGTGATGGTGTACGCCAAGGACATCGCTGCCGACTTCTGGGCGATTGCCGGCGCCTTGCTGATTTCCTGCCTGGTGACGCTGGTGTTCGTCGGCGTGTTGATGCAAAAACTCATGCACCGCCAAGGCAAGCGCGAGGAGCAGCCATGATGTTCGACTGGCAAGGCGCACTCGATGCAGTGGTTCACCACCCGCTATTTGGCATCGGCATCACGCTGGCGGCCTACCAGGTGGTGCTGGCCGCCTTTGAGAAAACCCGCTGGATCTTCCTGCAGCCCGTGCTGGTGTCGATGTTGCTGGTGATCGGCGTGCTGCTGGTGTGCGGCATCGACTACAGCGAATACCGCAAGAGCACCGAAATCATGAACACCCTGCTGGGCCCCGCCACGGTGGCCCTGGCCGTGCCGCTGTACCTCAACCTGCGGCGTATCCGGCAGCTGTTCTGGCCCATCTTTACTACGCTGGTAGTCGGAGGCCTGTTCGCCACGCTGTGCTGCCTGCTGCTGGGCTGGTGGTTCGGCGCCGAACACATGATCCTGATGACCATGGCGCCGAAGTCGGTCACTTCGCCGATTGCCATGCTGGTGGCCGAGCAGATTGGCGGCGTGGCGGCCCTGGCAGCGGTGTTCGTGCTGATTACCGGGGTGATTGGCGCCATCTTCGGCCCGGCGCTGCTGAGCCGCTTTGGCGTACACAGCCCCGAAGCGCGCGGTATGTCGTTGGGGGTGACGGCGCATGCGGTGGGCACTTCGGTAGCCCTGCAGGAAAGTGACGAATGCGGCGCCTTTGCCGCCCTTGCGATGAGCCTGATGGGCGTGGCCACGGCGGTGTTCCTGCCGCTGGCGGTCAGCCTGGTAGCTTGAGGACTTGTGATGACACTACCGCTGTTTCCGCTCAACACCGTGCTGTTTCCCGGCTGCTTTCTCGACTTGCAGATTTTCGAGGCGCGCTACCTGGACATGATCGGGCGCTGCATGAAGCAGGGCGAAGGGTTTGGTGTGGTGTGCATCCTGGAAGGTGAGCAGGTCGGCAAGGCGCCGCCGGTGGTCGCGTCAATCGGCTGTGAAGCGGTGATCCGCGACTTTGTGCAGCAGGATAACGGCCTGCTGGGTATTCGCGTTGAAGGTGTGCGGCGCTTCAACCTGGATAGCACCGAGGTGCAGAAGGACCAGTTGCTGGTGGGCCAGGTGCAATGGCTGCCGGAACACGCGGACAGCCCGCTGCAGGAGGCGGATGACGATTTGCTGGCACTGCTGGTGGCCTTGGGCGAGCACCCGATGGTCGAAGCCTTGGACATGCCACGCCCGGTGGACGGGCGGCAGGCGTTGGCCAACCAGTTGGCGTACCTGCTGCCGTTCATGGAAGAGGACAAGCTGGACCTGTTGACCCTTGACTCGCCGCAGCAGCGGCTGGGGGAGATACAGAAGCTGCTGGAGCGGATTCAGGGGGAGTTGTTTGCCTGATCCGTTTGCATTGCCTGTGCGGGCCTCTTCGCGGGTAAACCCGCTCCCACAGGTGCAGCACAGGTCTTGAATCTTGTGACATACCTGTAGGAGCGGGTTCACCCGCGAATAGGCCGGTACAGGCAAAATCAATACTGATAACGCAACAAGGCCTGCGGCAACGCATGCATGGCAAAGAACGCCAGCAGCGCAATACACGCCGGCAACACCAGCCACCACACCCGCTGCGGCAAGGCCGGCAGCGTCTGCTTGTGTTGCACCAGTGTCAGGCTAAGCGCACACACACAGCACGCCAGCATGGCCCCGGCGAGGATGTCGGTCGGCCAGTGCGCCCCCAGGTATACCCGTGACAGGGCGATCGCCAGCGCCGGAATACAGCCCAGCAGCACCCAGGTCAGGCGCATGCGCGGCGGCTGCCCGCGCCCGGCCAGCACCGCCAGCACCAGAAAGAACGCAAACGACGCAGAACTGTGCCCGCTGGGCATGCTGTAACTGGTCAAGGGGTCGCTCAGCACCTCTGGCCGGGCCCGGGCAAACAGCCATTTCAGGGAACCGTTGGCAATCGCCGTGCCCATCAGCGCGCCCGCGGCGAACAGCGCATGGCGCCATTGTCGGGCCAGCAATAACAGCCCGGTCAGCAGGCCACCAAGGAAAAACTGGGTGCGGAAGTCGCCCAGTCGGGTCACCAGCACCACGATGCCATCTATGGCCTGACTGCGGTGCTCCTGCACCAGTGTCATCACGCCTTGGTCGAATTCGTTCAGGTACGGCCAGCCGAGGAACAGTGCTGCAAGGGCGATGAAGCACAGGCCGGCCACCAGCCGGGTGCCGTGGCGCTGGTCGCGCAGGCTGCTGTTCAGGCTCAGGCCGATCAGCACCGCCAGGGTGCCGGCAATGATCCCGGCATCCAGCCAGAAGCCTTCCGGCAACGGCAGGCGCATGGCCGCGCCCGTGGCCCAGCCAGGCAGCAGGTAGGCCACTGACCAGCCGGCGCCGGCCACCAGGCTGACGGCGATAAAGCGCGGCAGTGGCATGTCGAACATGCCGGCGACCATTGGCAGCATGGGCCGCAGAGGGCCGATGAAGCGGCCTACCAGCAGGCTGGCGATGCCGTAGCGCTGGAAGTAGGTTTCGGCGCTGCCGATCCATTCCGGGTGGTGGCGCAGCAACGGCAGGCGGCGGATGTTCTGGTGGAAGTACTTGCCCACCGTGTACGACAAGGCGTCGCCCAGGATGCCGCCGAGAAAGCCCAGCAGCAAGGTTTCGCCCAGTGTAAAGGCGCCGCTGCCGGCCAGCACCGCCACGGCGAACAGCAGCACGGTGCCGGGCACGATGATGCCGGCGATGGCCAGGCACTCGATGCAGGCTATGAGGAAAATCGCCAGGCCAAGCCACTGCGGGTTGGCGCCGAGCCAAGCGGTCAGGCTGTCGAGCCATTGGCCCATGTTCAGCTTCCTTGTTCGAGAATGGAGAAGTCACGGCCTTCGACCTGGCCGCGACGTAAAGGGTTGCGTGTGCAGAAGCGCGCGTACTCGGCGTCGACGAAGCGGTAGGGCAGGTGTTCGTCGCGCCCGTGCGGGATGCCCAGGCGGGCGGCCTGGATCACCCTTGGCACGCGGTTGCCGCAATCATCCACATACAGGCGCTGGGCGTCGAAACGCTGGGCGTCCCAGTGCGGCACCTTCAGGCCCAGGGCGCGGCACAGTAGCGTTTGCCCGGCACACAGGCGTTCGGCCGGGCGCAACTGGCCGCTGGCGTCGGGGTTGTTCAGTTGCATCTGTGCCAGGCTGTTGGGGCCCGAAAGGGCGTCCTGCCAAGGATAGGCAGACTTGATCAGCACCGCGTTGCCCGGCCCGTGGGCGCTGAAGTTCAGCGAGTCGCCGCCGCGGGCGTAGTACATGTAGATGTGCCCGCCGTCGAGGAACAGGGCCTTGCGCTTTTCGGTGTAACCGAGCGAGGCATGGCTGCCTTTGTCGGTGAGGTAGTAGGCCTCGGTCTCGATGATGCGCGCGGCCAGCCACAGGTCGCCGTGGCGATGGCGGATGACCTTGCCCAGCAGGGCCTTGGCCAGGGTCTGGGCGTCGCGGTCGAAAAAGCTGTCGGGCAGGGCAGGCATGCGGGCGGTTCGCGGCTGGGGAGGCGGGGATGATAGCAATGAATGGCTTAATCGAGGCTGAATCGGGAGTGATGTTGGCAGGGCCGGCCTCTTCGCGGGTAAACCCGCTCCCACAGGTACAGCACAGGACTCAGGCCATGTGCAGCCCCTGTGGGAGCGGGTTTACCCGCGAAAGGGTCGCAACAGGAGAAAGAATTTTCGATAACCCCGGTTACATCTTTCCTGCACATTGCCCCCGCCATTTTCTACCATCCGCCTCCCGCCGCTGGGCGTATACCTGCGCGGCAGTTATAATCAGCCGATTTCCCCTTTCGCCAAGACACCGAACCCATGACTGAGTCCGTTCTTGACTACATGACCCGCCTGGGTCGCGCTGCCCGTGAGGCTTCCCGGGTGATTGGCCGTGCCAGTACTGCGCAGAAGAACCGCGCCCTGCAAGCCGCCGCCGAGGCACTGGATGGCGCACGTGCCGAGCTGACTGCCGCCAACGAACTGGACCTGGCCGCCGGCCGTGCCAACGGCCTGGAGCCAGCGCTGCTAGACCGCCTGGCCCTGACCCCGGCGCGTATCGACGGCATGATCACCGGCTTGCGCCAGGTGGCCAGCCTGCCGGACCCGGTCGGCGCCATCCGCGACATGAGCTACCGCCCGTCGGGCATCCAGGTCGGCAAGATGCGCACGCCGCTGGGGGTGATCGGGATCATCTACGAATCTCGCCCGAACGTGACCATCGATGCCGCCAGCCTGTGCCTGAAGTCGGGTAACGCGACCATCCTGCGGGGCGGCTCCGAGGCCATCCATTCCAATCGTGCCATTGCCACCTGCATCCAGCGTGGCCTGGCCGAGGCCGGCCTGCCGGCAGCCGTGGTGCAGGTGGTCGAGACCACTGACCGCGAAGCCGTGGGCGCGCTGATCAGCATGCCGGAATTCGTCGACGTGATCGTGCCGCGCGGCGGCCGCGGCCTGATCGAGCGCATCAGCCGCGATGCCCGCGTGCCGGTGATCAAGCACCTGGACGGTATCTGCCATGTCTATGTCAGCCAGCATGCCGACCTGGACAAGGCCTGGAACGTGGCTTTCAACGCCAAGACCTACCGCTACGGCATCTGCGGCGCCATGGAAACGCTGCTGGTCGACCAGCAGGTGGCCGAGCGCTTCCTGCCGGAGATGGCCCGCCGCTTCCACGACAAGGGCGTGGAGCTGCGTGGCTGCGAGCGTACCCGGGCGATCATCGACGCCAAACCGGCCACAGAAGATGACTGGCACACCGAATACCTCGACGCCATCCTGTCGATCCGCGTCGTCGACGGCCTGGACCAGGCCATCGAGCACATCAACCACTATGGCTCGCACCACACCGACTCGATCATCAGCGAACACCAGGGCGAAGCCCGCCAGTTCATGGCTGAAGTCGATTCGGCGTCGGTCATGCTCAACACCCCGACCTGCTTTGCCGACGGCTTCGAGTACGGCCTGGGTGCGGAAATCGGCATTTCCACCGACAAGCTGCATGCCCGGGGCCCGGTCGGCCTGGAAGGCCTGACCTGCGAAAAATACGTGGTGATCGGCGACGGCCAGCTGCGCGGCCAGGGGTCCTGCTGAGTTGAGCAAGGCCCAGGCAGTCCGGCGCATCGGCATTCTAGGCGGCACCTTCGACCCCGTGCACATCGGCCACCTGCGCAGCGCGCTGGAAGTGGCCGAGTTCATGGGGTTGGACGAGTTGCGCCTGCTGCCCAATGCCCGGCCGCCACACCGCGACACCCCGCAGGTGGCCGCGCAAGACCGCTTGGCCATGGTCCGCGAAGCGGTGCAGGGCGTGGCGTGCCTGAGTGTCGATGCCCGCGAGCTTGAGCGTGACAAGCCCTCGTACACCATCGACACACTGGAATCGATCCGCGCCGAACTGGCCGGCAACGACCAGCTGTTCCTGCTGCTGGGCTGGGACGCCTTCTGTGGCTTGCCCAGCTGGCACCGCTGGGAAGAATTGCTGCAACACTGTCACATCCTGGTGCTGCAACGCCCGGATGCCGACGTAGAACCCCCTGACGAGCTGCGCAACCTGCTGGCTGCGCGCTCCGAGAGCGATCCCACCGCCATGTCCGGCCCGGCGGGAAATATTTCGTTCGTCTGGCAGACACCGCTTGCGGTGTCGGCTACACAGATCCGACAGCTGCTGGCCAGCGGCAAATCGGTGAGGTTCCTGGTGCCGGACGCCGTACTGGCCTATATCGAGGCGCACGAACTGTATCGTGCGCCCAACTGACGGTGCCTCTGGCGCCTCATCCAACGAGTTGAACGAGTTTTATATGACCAAGCAGAAAATTTACGGCGAAGAACTGGTCGCAGTGACCAAGGCCGCGCTGGAAGACGTCAAGGCCCAGGATATCCAGGTCATCGACGTGCGTGAAAAGCACAGCCTGACCGACTACATGATCATTGCCACCGGTACCTCCAACCGCCAGATCAACGCGATGGCCGAAAAGGTTCGCGAAGCGGTCAAGGCCAAGGGCGCACAGCCACTGGGCGAAGAAGGCAAGGGTGACAGCGACTGGGTACTGCTGGACCTGAACGACGTCATCGTGCACATGATGACTGCCGCCGCTCGCCAGTTCTACGACCTGGAGCGTCTGTGGCAGGGTGCCGAGCAAAGCCGTGCTGCCGATGGCAAGCACCACAGCCCGGACCATGCCCACGAGTACTCCGACAAGCTCAAAGACCGCGAATAAGGACAGCGCTGTGCGTCTGCGCCTTATTGCGGTCGGCTCGCGCATGCCGAAGTGGGTCGAGGAAGGCTGGCATGAATATGCCAAGCGCCTGCCCGCCGAGCTGTCGCTGGAGCTGGTGGAAATCCCGCTGAACACCCGTGGCAAGAATGCCGATATCGCCCGCCTGATCCGTCAGGAGGGCGAAGCCATGCTGAGCAAGGTGCAGCCCGGGGAACGCATCGTCACCCTCGAGGTCCATGGCAAGCCTTGGAGTACCGAGCAGCTGGCGACCGAGCTGGACCGCTGGCGGCTGGATGCGCGTACGGTCAATTTGATGGTGGGAGGCCCGGAAGGCCTGGCGCCTGAGGTTTGCGCGCGCGCCGAGCAACGCTGGTCGCTGTCGCCGCTGACCCTGCCGCACCCGTTGGTAAGGATACTCATCGGCGAGCAGATCTACCGCGCCTGGACCGTGTTGTCCGGGCACCCTTACCACAAATGAGCCTGTAAGCAGTCCGATGTCGCAGCCGATCCGTCTCAAGGACCACGAGAAAGACGCCCGCCTGGTGCGTAACCGCGTCGTGGTCGGCGCAGTGGCGATCATGTTGCTTATTTGCGTGCTGATCGCGCGGCTGTACTACCTGCAGATCATCCAGTACGACTACCACTCGACGCTGTCGGAGAACAACCGGGTGCATGTGCAGCCGATCCCGCCGACCCGCGGGCTGATCTTCGACCGCAACGGCGTGATCGTTGCCGACAACCGGCCCAGCTTCAGCCTGTCGATGACCCGCGAGCGTGCGGGTAACTGGCAGGAAGTGCTGGATACCATCGTCGAAGTGCTGGAACTGACGGATGATGACCGGGCGTTGTTCGAAAAACGCATGCGCCAGGGGCGCCGGCCGTTCGAGCCGGTGCCGATCCTGTTCGAACTCAACGAAGAGCAGATTGCCCGGGTGGCGGTGAACCAGTTCCGCCTGCCGGGCGTCGAGGTGGTGGCGCAGCTGGTGCGGCATTACCCGCAGGGTGCGCACTTTGCGCATTCCGTGGGGTATGTGGGGCGGATCAACGAGAAAGAGCTGAAAACCCTCGACCCGGTGAACTACAGCGGCACCCACCATATCGGCAAGACCGGCATCGAGCGCTTCTATGAAGATGCCCTGCACGGCCAGGTGGGTTACGAGGAAGTCGAAACCAACGCCCGGGGCCGGGTGCTGCGGGTGCTCAAGCGCACCGACCCCAAGCCGGGCAAGGACATTGTGCTGAGCCTGGACATCAAGCTGCAGGAAGCCGCCGAAGCCGCCCTGGGTGGCCGCCGTGGTGCGATTGTGGCGCTGGACCCGCGAACAGGCGAAGTCCTGGCCATGGTCAGCCAGCCCAGTTTCGACCCCAACCTGTTTGTCACCGGCATCAGCTTCAAGGCCTATGCCGAGCTGCGCGACTCGATCGACCGGCCGCTGTTCAACCGTGTGCTGCGTGGCCTGTACCCGCCAGGTTCGACCATCAAGCCTGCGGTGGCCATCGCCGGCCTCGACAGTGGCGTGGTCAATGCCAGTAGCCGGGTGTTCGACCCGGGCTACTACCAGTTGCCCAACTACGACCACAAATACCGTAACTGGAACCGCTCCGGGGATGGATGGGTCGACCTGGACACCGCGATCATGCGTTCCAACGACACCTATTTCTACGACCTTGCGCACAAGATGGGCATTGATCGGCTGTCCAGCTACATGAACAAATTCGGTATTGGCCAACGTGTATCGCTCGACATGTTCGAAGAGTCTGCCGGGCTGATGCCTTCGCGTGAATGGAAGCGCGCCACGCGTCGTCAGGCCTGGTTCCCAGGCGAAACTCTGATCCTCGGCATCGGCCAGGGCTACATGCAGGCCACGCCGCTGCAACTGGCCCAGGCCACGGCACTGATCGCCAACAAGGGTGTGTGGAACCGCCCGCACCTGGCAAAGACCATCGAAGGCCAGCAGCCGGTAGACGACAACCCGATGGAAGACATCGTGCTGCGTGACAAGTCCGACTGGGCCAAGGTTACCCATGGCATGGAGCAGGTGATGCACGGCGCCCGCGGTACGGCGCGCAAGGCCGCAGCCGGTGCCCAGTACCGCATTGCCGGCAAGAGCGGTACCGCCCAGGTGGTGGCGATCAAGCAGGGCGAGAAGTACGACCGCAACAAACTCCAGGAGCGCCACCGCGACCATGCGCTGTTCGTCGCCTTTGCCCCGGCTGAAGCCCCGAAGATCGTGGTTTCGGTAATGGTCGAGAACGGTGAGTCCGGTTCGGGTGTGGCCGCGCCGGTGGTGCGCCAGATCATGGACGCCTGGCTGCTCGACGAAAATGGCCGGCTCAAGCCCGAGTTCGCGCCTGCCACCGTTACCCAGGAATCGGCCCTGTGATGAACAATTTCGATCGCATGCTCTCCAGTGAGGATGTGATGCGTCGGCGCGCCAGCTTCCTGCAGCGCATCCATATTGATGGCCCCTTGCTGGTCATCCTGCTGACCCTCGCGGCCGGCAGCTTGTTCGTGCTCTATTCGGCCAGTGGCAAGAACTGGGACCTGCTGCTCAAGCAGGCCACCTCGTTCGGCATCGGCCTGGTGTCGATGTTCGTCATCGCCCAGCTGGAACCGCGCTTCATGGCCCGTTGGGTGCCACTGGCGTACCTGGTAGGGGTGATGTTGCTGGTGGTGGTGGACGTGATGGGCCACAACGCCATGGGCGCCACGCGCTGGATCAACATCCCCGGGGTGATCCGCTTCCAGCCCTCGGAGTTCATGAAGATCATCATGCCGGCGACCATCGCCTGGTACCTGTCCAAGCGCACCTTGCCGCCGCACCTGAAACACGTGGCAATAAGCCTGGTGTTGATCGGCGTGCCGTTCATTCTTATCGTGCGTCAGCCGGACCTGGGGACAGCGCTGCTGATCCTGGCCTCTGGCGCCTTCGTGCTGTTCATGGGTGGCCTGCGCTGGCGCTGGATTCTCAGCGTGCTGGCGGCGGCAGTGCCGGTGGCGGTGGCGATGTGGTTCTTTGTCATGCACGACTACCAGAAACAGCGGGTACTGACCTTCCTCGATCCGGAAAGCGACCCATTGGGCACCGGCTGGAACATCATCCAGTCCAAGGCGGCCATTGGCTCGGGCGGGGTATTCGGCAAGGGCTGGCTGCTCGGCACCCAGTCGCACCTGGACTTCCTCCCGGAAAGCCACACCGACTTCATCATCGCCGTGCTTGGCGAGGAGTTTGGCCTGGTGGGTATCTGCCTGCTGCTGATCGTCTACCTGCTGCTGATCGGCCGTGGCCTGATGATCACCGCGCAGGCGCAGACCCTGTTTGGCAAGCTGCTCGCGGGCAGCCTGACCATGACCTTCTTTGTGTACGTGTTCGTCAATATCGGCATGGTCAGCGGCCTGCTGCCCGTGGTGGGCGTGCCGCTGCCTTTTATCAGCTATGGCGGAACATCGTTGGTGACGCTGTTGTCAGCGTTTGGCGTTTTAATGTCGATCCATACGCACCGCAAATGGATCGCGCAGGTTTGAATAAGGTGAACAATTTCATGCAAGCAGTGCGTAACTGGGCTGCCCGTTGTGCGCCGTGGATCGGCGCGGTGGGCCTGTTCGGCGCTGTACAGCTGGCCCATGCCGGCGATTATGACGGCTCGCCGAAGGTGGCTGAGTTCGTTGGCGAGATGAGCCGCGACTACGGTTTTGCCCCTGAACAGCTGATGGGTGTGTTCCGCGAGGTGCAGCGCAAGCAGTCGATCCTCGATGCCATTTCGCGGCCGGCCGAACGGGTAAAACCGTGGAAGGACTACCGGCCGATGTTCATTACCGATGCGCGCATTGCCCGTGGTGTGGACTTCTGGCGCCAGCATGAGGCCGTACTGGCGCGTGCCGAACAGGAATACGGCGTGCCGGCGCAGTACATTGTCGCGATCATCGGCGTGGAAACCTTCTTCGGCCGCAATACCGGCAACTACCGGGTGATCGATGCCCTGTCGACGCTGGGCTTCGACTACCCGCCGCGGGCCGAATTCTTCCGCAAGGAGCTGCGCGAGTACCTGCTGTTGGCGCGTGACGAGCAGCTCGACCCGCTGACGCTCAAGGGCTCCTACGCGGGCGCCATGGGCCTGCCGCAATTCATGCCAAGCAGCTTCCGCAACTACGCGGTGGACTTTGACGGTGACGGCCACATCAATATCTGGAACAACCCGGACGATGCCATCGGCAGCGTGGCTAGCTACTTCAAGCGCCACGGCTGGGTTGCCGGCCAGGGCGTGGTCAGCCGCGCCTGGGTCCAGGGCGAGCGCGCCGAACAGGGCCTGACCACCGGTATCGAACCGGTCAAGACGGTCGGGGAGTTGCGTAGCCTGGGCTGGTCGGTTCATGATTCGCTGCGCGATGATCTGCCGGTTACCGCTTTCCGTCTCGAGGGTGACAATGGCCCCGAATACTGGATGGGCCTGAAGAACTTTTACGCGATCACGCGTTACAACCGCAGCGTGATGTATGCCATGGCGGTGCATCAGCTCGCGGAACAGCTGGTTCAAGTACGGGGCGTCAAGTAATGCGCGCAATCATCTCTGCCAATTCCTTCAAGCTGCTGACCTGCCTCGCCGTTGGTGTGGTGCTGACCAGTTGCTCTTCCAGCCGCCCGACCCAGCAGCAAAGCAGTGGCAACGCGGTGCGCAGCCAGCCGGGCCTGGACATCAACCGGGCGCACAAGGACGGCGCACCGTGGTGGGACGTGGATGTGAACAAAATCCCCGACGCCACGCCGACCGTGCACACCGGCAACTACAAGGCCAACCCGTACACGGTGCTGGGCAAGACCTACTACCCGATGCAGGACTCGCGCAACTACCGCGCCGAGGGCACGGCATCGTGGTACGGCACCAAGTTCCACGGGCAGAACACCGCCAACGGCGAGCTGTACGACCTGTACGGCATGAGCGCCGCACACAAGACCCTGCCGCTGCCGGCCTACGTCAAGGTGACCAACCTGGCCAACGGCCGTAGCGTCGTCCTGCGGGTCAACGACCGTGGCCCGTTCTATTCCGACCGCATCATCGACTTGTCCTATGCTGCAGCGAAAAAGCTCGGCTATGCCGAGATCGGTACTGCGCATGTGCGTGTCGAGGGCATCGACCCGCAGCAATGGTGGGCCCAGCGCGGGCAGACGCCGCCGATGGTGCTGAAAGAGCCGCAGGTGGCTCAGACCCAGGCGATCCCGGCCAGTACCGGGCGCGTCGAGCAATGGACCCCGCCGCCACAGCAGCATGCGGCGCCGGTGGTGCCGGTGCAGGTCGGTGGCAACAACGTGCCTGGCGGCAACGGCGGCAGCTTCCTGCAGGTGGGCGCCTTCGCCAACCCGGACGCCGCCGAACTGCTGCGCTCCAAGCTCAGCACCATGGTCAGCGCGCCGGTGTTCATCAGCTCGATCGTGCGTAACCAGCAGACCCTGCACCGCGTGCGCCTGGGGCCGATCGGCAGCCAGGGCGAGATCCAGCAGGCACAAGACAGTATCCGCCTGGCGAACTTGGGGCAGGCCAAGCTGGTCACAGCTGACTGACAGTGGCGGTGCAGCCCTGATGTGGTTTGTGTAGGAGCGGGGGGGGGGGGGGGGGGGGGGGGGGGGGGGCGGGGCCCGGGGGGGGGGGGGCGGGGG